>NZ_JBEPQF010000002.1:0-550389 GCF_040547695.1 Bradyrhizobium sp. JR4.3
TTGATGAAGGATCCGGCTTGATCCGCGCGGTGCTGACGACGCCCGCCAATGTCAACGACACCACGCCGGCTGATGAGTTGATCCGTGGCGATGAAGCCGTGGTGTGGGCCGATGCGGCTTACGATACCCATGCCAGACGAGCCCGGCTGAAGGCGGAAGGCAAAAAGCCCCGCATCGCCCGGCGTCCCAACCGCCATCACCCAGAGTTGCCACCGAGGCTCAAACGCTACAACCTACTCATCTCTCGACGACGGGCGACGGTGGAGACCACCTTCGCTACCCTCAAACGCCGGATGCGGCTGACCTACATCCGTTACGTCGGTCTCATGAAGGCAAGCGGACAAATCCTGCTCGCCTCCATCGCATTCAACATGAGGAAATGGGCCGCGATCGCGGCCTGAGCCGCCCGCCGAGGGCGACAATCACAGTCTTGGCCGGAGCCTGTCGCGACCCAGACCTTCTCTCTCGACGTCTTCAGCCTCAAAAGCCAATAGCGCAACAGGCCCACAAGGGGAGAAGGGAGTGCAGCGTGGTCGCTGCCGCAAACCGCAAAACTTCATTCATCCAATTTGACTCGAATTTTAGCCAATTCCCCAATAACCGTTAGGGTTACTTCCTCGATCTCTAGACGAATTATTGTCCGCTTTACCACCCGCCTCTAACAGAGGGACGGCGGACAACGCACATGCCTCATACAGGCCAATAAGTGCGGCCCGCTCCACGCGGAGGTGGCACGATGCGCAACGAGACGATCGCTATTCACGCCGGCTACGAGCCCGAAGCCACCACGCACGCTGTTGCCGTGCCGATCTACCAGACCGCGGCCTACGCCTTCGACAGCGCCGATCACGGCGCGGCGCTCTTCAATCTCGAGACCGAAGGCTATCGCTACAGCCGCATCGCCAATCCGACCAGCGCGGTGCTGGAGAAACGTATCGCCGAGCTCGAGGGCGGCGTCGGCGCGCTTGCGGTCGCGACCGGGCAGGCCGCGCTGCATTTCGCCTTCGTCAACGTCGCCGATCACGGCGGCAACATCGTTTCCGTGCCGCAGCTCTACGGCACCACGCATACGCTGCTCTCGCACATCCTGCCGCGGCAGGGCATCACCGGCCGCTTCGCCGAGAGCGACAAGCCCGAGGCGATCGAAAAGCTGATCGACGAGAACACCCGCGCGGTGTTCGCCGAAACCATCGGCAATCCCGCCGGCAATGTCTGCGACATCGAAGCGCTGGCGAAGATCGCCCATGCCCATGGCGTGCCGCTGATCGTCGACAATACCGTTGCAACCCCCATCCTGCTCAAGCCGTTCGATTACGGCGCCGACATCGCCGTGCATTCGCTGACGAAGTTCCTGGGTGGCCACGGTACCACGCTCGGCGGCGCCATCGTCGATTCCGGAAATTTCCCCTGGGCCAAGCACGTCGATCGCTTCCCCGGCTACAACAAGCCGGACGCCTCCTATCACGGCCTCGTCTATGCCGAGCGCTTCGGCAAGACGGCGTACATTGAGCGCGCGCGCAGCATCTATCAGCGCACCATGGGTTCGGTGCTGTCGCCGTTCAACGCCTTCCTGCTGCTCCAGGGCATCGAGACCGTCGCGCTGCGCATGGAGCGCCACTGCGAGAATGCCCGCAAGGTCGCCGAATTCCTGCGCAAGGATCCGCGCGTGGCCTGGGTCAATTACACCGGTTTCCCGGACAGTCCTTATTATCCGCTGGTCCAGAAATATCTCGACGGCAACGCCTCGTCGCTGTTCACCTTCGGCATCAAGGGCGGCATGGAAGCCGGCAAGTCCTTCTACGATGCGTTGAAGCTGATCACGCGCCTCGTCAATATCGGCGATGCCAAGTCGCTGGCCTGCCATCCGGCCTCGACGACGCACCGGCAGATGTCTGCCGAGCAGCAGCGGGTCGCCGGCGTTTTGCCGGAAACGATCCGCTTGTCGATCGGCATCGAGCATTGCCAGGACATCATCGAGGACCTCGACCAGGCCCTGGAAAAGGCCTGCCCATCCGCGCGCCTCCAGGCCGCGGAGTAGGCGGCGGCGCCGATGACGATCCTGATCGACAGGGATCAAGCCATATCGAGCCCGGCGCTGGTGCCGGGGGCGGGCGATCTCGCGCGCGAGCACGGTGGCACCGAGCTCACCATCGGGTTGATCAACAACATGCCGGATCCGGCGCTGAAGGCCACCGAGCGGCAGTTCATGAAGCTGCTGCAATCCGCAGCAGGTCCGCGCCGCATCCGGTTTCACTGCTTCTCGCTGCCTTCGGTCAAGCGCTCGCCGGAAGCGAAGTGGCATGTCGAGAGCGAATATTCCGAACTCACCGAACTCAGGCGCCACAAGTTCGACGGCCTGATCGTGACCGGCGCCGAGCCGGTCGCGCCCGAGCTCGACCAGGAACCGTATTGGCGCGATCTCACCGAGCTGATCGACTGGGCCAAGGTCAACACGCGCTCGACGATCTGGTCGTGCCTCGCTGCGCATGCCGCGGTGCTGCATCTCGACCGCATCGAACGGCGGCCGCTCGCCGCCAAATGTCACGGCATTTTCGACTGCGAGGCCGTGACCGGCGATCCGCTGACGCGGGCCGCGCCTGCGCCGCTCAAGGTCTCGCATTCGCGCCTCAACGAGATCGCCGAGAGCGACCTCGCGCAGGCCGGCTACCAGGTGCTGACGCGTTCGGCAAAGGCCGGCGTCGACATCTTCGTCCGGCAATATGCCAGCCGCTTCGTGTTCTTCCAGGGCCATCCGGAATATGACGCGCTGTCGCTTCAGCGTGAATATCTGCGCGACATCGGCCGTTACCTTGCGCGTGAGCGCGACCATTATCCGCATTTGCCCGTGAGCTATTTTGACGCTGCGACGGAAGAGAAGCTGGTCCGCTTCGAGAAGCAGGCCAAGCACCAGCGCCACCCCGCGCTCAGCAACGAACTGCCGGCGCTGAATTTGCGTGCCGATATCGCCGCGGGCAGCGCCGCGGCGGCATTGTTCCGGAACTGGCTGCAATATCTCGGCGCGGGGACCGATGCGTCGGTGCTTGCGCGTTAGGTCGGGACGACGAGCTCGACGTTAGGACTAACGAAGTGTGAAGCTTGCCTCGAGCAGCGTACGAATGCTTCAGTGAGGGACGGGGCAGACAGGAAATGCGAGTCGTGTGGTCGGCACTCCAGGGACGCGTGAGCAATCGGCTGGCCCGGCATTTCCGCGCCGCGCCGCATCGGCTGCCCGCGCATGCGCCCATGGTGAGCTTCACCTTCGACGATGCCCCCGATAGCGCCGCAGGCGAGGGCGCCGGGCTTCTGGAGCAGCATGGCGGTCGCGGTACCTTCTATCTCGCCGGCAGCCTGGTCGATCGTCCCTCGGACCACTGGCACGGCCTGTCGAACGACGCCATCGTGCGGCTTCACCGGGCCGGACACGAGATTGCCTGCCACACCTTCTCGCACCAGAGCGCGGTCGGTCTCGACGAGACCGCCATGGCCCGGGAGATCGAGCGAAACCGCAGCCATTTTCGCGGCATTGATTCCTCGATCACGCTGGAAAATTTCGCTTACCCCTATGGCATCGCGTCGGTGTGGCGCAAGCCGCAGCTCGCCAAGACCTTCCGCTCGGCGCGCGGCATCCTTCCCGGCGTCAATCGCGACGTCATCGACCTCCAGTTCCTGCGCGCCTCGCCCCTGGTCGATCGCGAGATCAATACGACGGGTGTCGATCGCTATTTCGACGAGGCGGTCGAGAGCGGCGGTTGGTTGATCTTCTACGGTCATGACGTCGCCGACGCGCCGAGCCCATATGGCTGCACGCCGCACCTGATGCGCCATGCGCTGCAGGCCGCCGGGAAACGCGACATGCCGATCGTCACGGTCGCGGAAGCGCTGCGAAGGATCGGGGCGTAAGAAAGTTTTCTTCCCACAAAGGGTGGGGGAAGGCGGCGTCCGGCGGAGCAAACGGTCTTGCCACGCCTGCGCGGTCATGCGACTGGCCTTGGGACGAATCTCACGGCCTCACCCCGACATGCCCATGTCCTCTCCTTCCACCGCTCCGCTGTCCGCGCCGGCCCAGGGCCGCGATGCGTTGTCGGTGCTGCGTTCGGTGTTCGGCCTGCCCGGGTTCCGCGGCGCGCAGGGTGAGATCATCCGGCACGTCACGGACGGCGGCAATTGCCTGGTGTTGATGCCGACCGGCGGCGGCAAGTCGCTGTGCTATCAATTGCCGGCACTGCTGCGCGAAGGCTGCGGTGTCGTGGTGTCGCCCTTGATTGCGCTGATGCGCGATCAGGTCGCCGCCATGCTCGAAGCAGGAGTCAACGCCGCCGCGCTGAACTCGTCGCTGACCCCGCAGGAAGCGTCCGACATCGAGCGGCGCCTGATCGCGGGTGATCTCGACCTGCTCTATGTCGCGCCGGAACGGCTGCTGACGCCGCGCTGCCTGGCGCTGCTGGCGCGGGCGAAGGTGGCGCTGTTCGCTATCGACGAGGCGCATTGCGTCTCGCAATGGGGCCATGATTTCCGCCCCGAATATGTCGGCCTGTCGGTCATCGCCGAGCGTTTTCCCGACGTTCCCCGCATCGCGCTGACCGCGACTGCCGACGAGTTGACCCGCAAGGAGATCGTCGAGCGGCTTGCGCTTGCAGACAGTCCGCACTTCGTCTCCAGCTTCGATCGTCCCAACATCCGTTACGAGATCGTCGACAAGCGCAACGCGGTGTCGCAGCTCAAGGATTTCATCCGGGAGCGTCACGCGGGAGATGCGGGCGTCGTCTATTGCCTGTCCCGCAAACGGGTCGAGGAGGTCGCCGCCGCGCTCGACGACGCCGGCATTGCCGCGTTGCCTTATCACGCCGGGCTCGACAGCAGCGTGCGCTCGCGTAACCAGGACCGCTTCCTCAACGAGGACGGCATCGTCATCGTCGCGACCATCGCTTTCGGCATGGGCATCGACAAGCCCGACGTGCGCTTCGTCGCGCATCTCGATCTGCCCAAGAGCATCGAGGCCTATTACCAGGAGACAGGACGCGCCGGCCGTGACGGCAAGCCGTCGGCGGCCTGGATGGCCTACGGTCTCTCGGACATCGTGCAGCAGCGCCGCATGATCGACGAGTCGAGCGGCTCCGACGAATTCAAGCGGGTCTCGATCGGCAAGCTCGATGCGCTCGTTGGTCTTGCTGAAACGCCGCACTGCCGCCGCCGCCGGCTGCTCGCCTATTTCGGCGAGATCGTGATGGGCGAGGGCTGCGGCAATTGCGACAATTGCCTGACGCCGCCGAAAATGCGCGACGGCAAGGTGCTGGCGCAAAAACTGCTATCCTGTGCCTATCGCACCGGGCAGCGCTTTGGCGCGATGCACCTCATCGACGTGCTGATCGGACGGCTCACCGAGAAGGTGACGCAGTTCGGCCACGACAAGCTCACGGTGTTCGGCATCGGACGCGAGCTCAACGAAAAGCAGTGGCGCACAGTGCTGCGGCAGCTCGTGGCGATGGGACATTTGCTGAGTGACAGCGAAGCGTTCGGCGCGCTTAAGCTGACGGATTCGTCGCGCGGCGTGCTACGGGGCGAAACGGAAGTGTGGCTGCGCGAAGAAGCGCCCGGCGCCCGGATCCGTTCAAGCCGCGCCAAGTCGCGCCGCGGTGATCTTGCGCCGGCGGCCGATGCGCCGCAGGGCGATGTCGATCCTGAATTGCGCGCGCGGCTACGAGCGTGGCGCTCGGAGATTGCCCGCGCACGTGGCGTGCCGGCCTACGTCGTGCTGCACGACGCCACCATCGACGGCATCGTTCGCGCATGGCCGACCACGCTGGACGAGCTGCGCAATGTGCCCGGCATCGGCGACAAGAAGCTCGAGCATTACGGCGACGAGCTGCTGCAGATCGTCAGGACGCGGTAGCGTATCCTGACTTGTAGCCCGGATGGAGCGAAGCGAAATCCAGGGCAGTTTGTCCGTATTGGACAAGCCCCGGATTGCGCTTCGCTCCATCCGGGCTACGAAGATAGAGAGGCGAGAGTCGTCCCGCCTCCCTTATACCTCACCCGTTCCGGAACGCATACCCGTAGCCGTTCAGCGCCGGTGCACCGCCGAGATGGGCGTAGAGGATCTTCGCGCCCTTCTCGAAATAGCCCTTCTGCGTAAGGTCGATCAGGCCCTGCATCGACTTGCCCTCGTAGACGGGATCGGTGATCATGGCTTCGAGACGCGCGGTGAGGCGGATCGCCTCCTTGGTCTCTTCCGACGGCACGCCGTAGGCGGGATAAGCGTAATCCTCGATCAGCACGACGTCGTCGGCGACGAGATCCTTGCCGAGCTCGACGAGCTTGGCCGTGTTCTGCGCGATCGAGAGCACCTGCGCCTTGGTCTGCGCCGGTGTGAATGAGGCGTCGATGCCGATCACCTTTCGCGCGCGGCCATCGGCGGCGAAGCCGACCAGCATGCCGGCATGGGTGGAGCCGGTGACGGTGCAGACCACGATGTAGTCGAACTTGAAGCCGAGCTCGGCTTCCTGCTTGCGCACTTCTTCGGCGAAGCCGACATAGCCGAGCCCGCCGAATTTGTGCACGGAGGCGCCGGCGGGAATCGCGTAGGGCTTGCCGCCCGCCGCCTTCACCTCCTCGATCGCTTCCTCCCAGCTCTTGCGGATGCCGATGTCGAAGCCGTCGTCCACCAGGCGCACGTCGGCGCCCATGATGCGCGACAGCATGATGTTGCCGACGCGGTCATAGACGGCGTCCTCGTGCGGCACCCAGGCTTCCTGCACCAGGCGGCACTTCATGCCGATCTTGGCAGCGACCGCCGCGATCATGCGGGTGTGGTTGGACTGCACGCCGCCGATCGAGACCAGCGTGTCGGCGTTCGAGGCGATCGCGTCGGGGATGATGTATTCGAGCTTGCGCAGCTTGTTGCCGCCATAGGCGAGCCCGGAATTGCAGTCCTCGCGCTTGGCGTAGACCTCGACATTGCCGCCGAGATGCTTCGAGAGCCGCTCCAGCTTCTCGATGGGCGTCGGACCAAAGGTCAGCGGATAGCGCGCGAATTTTTCGAGCATCGTCAGGTCATCCCGATTGGCGTTAAATGTCTGCGAAAACACTAACATCGCGCCGCAAAAAGGTGCTTTCAAATATTGCGCGTTTATTGCGCTCGATCTTGCGATAAGGGCGCCAATATGTACTATTCCTTCCGGAATAGACGCTCGCCACGGAAGCTTCTTCCATGTCCGCCCGCCTCGACCGTATCGACCTTAAGATGTTGCGATTGCTGCAAAATAACGGCCGGCTCAGCAACGCCGAGCTGGCCGAAACCGTCGCCATCAGTCCCGCCACCTGTCATCGCCGCACCCAACGCCTGTTCGAGCACGGCTTCATCGCCGCCGTCCGCGCCATGGTCGCGCCGAAGAAGGTGGCAAAGGGCACGCTGGTGATGGTCGGCGTCGTGCTCGACCGTTCGACGCCGGAGAGCTTTGCGATCTTCGAGCAGGCGATCACCAGGCTGAAATTCGTGCTCGACTGCCACCTCGTCGCCGGCGACTTCGACTATTTCCTCAAGATCCGCGTCGGCGACATGGAGGACTTCAACCGTATCCATGGCGAGCAGCTGATCGCGCTGCCCGGCGTGCGCCAGACCCGCACCTTCTTCGTGATGAAGGAAGTCGTCGACAACGCACCGCTGGAGTTTTGAACGGCCTCACAACGCCTGTTCGACGATGCCGTCCGCGACCTGCTCCCGTCCGGCGTCCTCCGGTCGCATCGCGATCACCGCGATCAGCCCGAGGCCGACGCCGATCATCACATAGAAGATCGGCGCCAGCGGGGAGCCGGTGAGCGCGATCAGCCATGTCACGAAGAACTGGGCAAAGCCGCCGAATACCAGCACCGCGACATTGTTGACGATGGCAAGCGCGGTCGAGCGGACGCGGATCGGGAACAGCTCGACCAGCGTGGTGCAGTAGACGCCGAGGAAGAAGGCGCTGAAGAAGCCGATGACGACCTGGGCGACCAGGAGCCTTGCGATCGACGGCTCGGAGATCACCCAGCTATAGAGCGGATACAGCGAGACGAAATAGCCAATGAGCGAGACCAGCAGCAGCGGCCTGCGCGGGTAGCGGTCGGAGACGGCGCCGGCAACGGGAACGACGATCACCATCACGATCGCCGCGATCATCTGAACCAGGAAGCTCTGCATCAGCGGCAGCTTCAGCACCTCCTTGGCGTAGGTCACGGTGTAGCCGAAGGTGACGTAGAACGACACGGCGCTTGCCACCACCATGCCCATGCCGATCAGGAAATTGCGGCCGGGATTCTTCAGCGCGGCGATGAAATCTTCCTTGTGCACCGTCGCCATGCTGCGCCGGGACGCTTCGGGCTCGATGACGCTGGCGCGCATATAAAGCAGGATCGGAACGATCACGAGGCCGACGAAGAAGGGGATACGCCAGGCGCCGGCGGCAAGCTGCTCCTGCGTGAAGGTCAGCGTCAGGGCGGCGCCCAGCACTGCGCCGAGCACGTTGGCCATGAGCTGGCCGGCGATTTGCCACGAGCCATAGAAGCCGGTGCGGCCGGGAGGCGCCGCTTCGATCAGATAGGCGGTCGAGGTACCGAACTCGCCGCCGACCGAAAAGCCCTGTAACAGCCGCGCCAGCAGCACGATCAGGGGTGCCCCAATGCCGGCTGTCGCGTAGGTCGGCGTCAATGCCAACAGCGCGACCGACAGCGCCATGATGCCCATGCCGAGCGTCATCGCCGCCTTCCGCCCCTTGCGATCGCCGAAATAGCCGAGCACGAGGCCGCCGATCGGCCGCATGAAGAAACCGGTGCCGAACAGCGCGGTCGTCAGCAGCAGCGCGTTGATCTCACTGCCCGGAATTTTGGGGTCGACCGGAAAGAACAGGTTCTTGATGACCGGTGTCATCAGCGCGAACACGGTGAAGTCGTACCACTCCATTGCGTTGCCGGCGACCGCGGCCACGATGGCCTTCCTGTTCGTCTGCATCTCTCGCTTGCCTGTCCGGTTGTGCCTATTCGGCGGGTTGATGGGTGGCGTCGGCATCCTGCCATTCGTCGCCGGCGAGTTCCGGCGTTGCGAAGGCCTTGAGGTTGGCGAAATGAATCTCGCGATCCTCGACGAAGAGGCGGCGGACGATGCCGCGCGCGAGCCGGTCGGCGCCCTCGCTGATCGCGGGAATATCGCCGGAAAGCTTTCCGTGGCTCAGCGTCGCCGGATAGTTGAAACAGTGCAGCCGTGCCAGCATCGGGCAGGCGCCTGACTGCTTCTCCAGGAACTGAAAGCTGTCGCCGAGGTCGGGCGAGTTTTCCAGCTCCGCATTGTTCATGCCGTCAGGCGTCGGGAAGCGGTCGCTCCAGAAGCGGATATGCGGCGCGAACGCGGCAAGCTCGTCGCGCAACGCTAGGTCGACCTTGAAGCCGGTGCCGAAGATGATGAAGTCGGTCGCATAGCGGCCCTTCGGTGTCGTCACCATGAGATGATCCTCTTTGACGACGAGATCATCGATCGGGCTTGCGAGATGGAAATGCGCCTGCGGATAGGCGGAGACGCGCAGCACGCTCTGCCGCGGCGGCGGCGTCTGAGCTTTCAGCGTGTGATCGAGGAAGCGCCATTTCCAGTCGTCCGTCAGGCCGGCAAAGCCGTGCACGACCCCCTGGCTGCCGATGCCGGTGAATTTGTTGACGCGCGGGATGTCTGCGCGCCGGATGAAGAGGTCGAGGCGCGCGGCGCCCGCCTCCAGCGCCATCGCCGCGTTGTCCATCGCGGATGCGCCCGCGCCGACGACGGCCACGCGCCTGCCGCGAATCTTTTCGAAGTCGATCGGGTCGGAGGAATGGGCCCAGAAGCGCCGGTCGATGCCGTCGGCGAGCGGCGGCACGTAAGCGCCGCCGAGGCCGTCGCGCCCCGTCGCCAGGACGACATGCCGCGCGAGAATGTGTCGCGACGTGCCACCTTCGCTGATTTCGAGCGCGAACAATTCATCGGGGCGCGCGTGGATACGCTCAACCGAGACCCCGTTGCGGACTGGCAGGCCCAGCACTTTGCGGTACCATATCAAGTAATCCATCCATACCGTGCGCGGCGCGCGGTCGAGCGCCTGCCAGGCTGGCTCGCCATATTGCGCCTCGTAGAAGGCGCGGAAGGTCAGCGCCGGCATGCCCATCGCGGGGCCGGTCAATTCCTTGGGCGAGCGCAGCGTCCGCATCCGCGCGAACGTGACCCAGGGACCTTCCTCGCCTGCGCACGCGCGGTCGAGCACGAGCTGGTTGTCGACGCCGAAACGCTTGAGCATGGCGGAGGCGACGAGGCCGGCCATGCCGGCACCGACGATGACGACGTCGACGACGCCCCCGCCATCGACGACGCGGCGGGGCACCCACGACTTGGCCGGCAGTTCGAGCCAGGCCAGATCCTGCTTCAGGCGCGCTTCAAGTGCCCCGAGGCCCGCCGCACCAGGTGTCATCGTCATGAGGAAGCTTTCTCGAATTTAGTGGTTTCGTCGCCGGCCTCGGCTAGCGCGGTGGCGCCGCTATGGAGCCTTGCGCCAGGCATCAGCGCGACCGCGGCGCGCAGAGCGCCGTTGAGCGCGGCAACCGTCGGCGTCAGCTCGCGCCCGGTCGGCGCAATCGCGGCGAACAGGAACGAAATGGACACATCCAACGGCCGGGTGACGACGCCTTCAACCGGCAGGCTGGAAGTCAGCACCGGCTCGACCACGGCGATGCCGAGCGACTGCTTGGCCATGGCAATCGCCGTCAGTGAAGCGTTGGTGTCGATGACCTCAGCGGGCACGACACCTTCACGCTCCAGCGCCTCCTCCACGCGGCGGCGAAGCCGGTAGGGGTTGGCCATCGTCAGCAGCCGGACGCCACCAAGATCCTTCAGGCGAATGACCTTCTTCTTCGCCAGCGGGTGATCCATCGCGAGGCACGCAACGCACGGCACCTCGCAGACCCACTGCACGTCGAGTCCGGGATGCTGGATCGGCAGGCTCGCAAGACCGAAATCGACCGACTGCGACAGCACCGATTGAACCACATTCTCGGCCGAGAGCGCCTGCACGTGGATCTGGCTTGGTAGCAACTCGCGTTCGAGCGCTGCGAGCGCAGCCGGGACGAAGCCGGCCGCCAGCGCCGGGATCGCCGCCAGGCTGAGCACGGGAAGCGCACCCGCGCCGATCGCGTTGGCACGCTGGCGGATGTGCTTCAGGCCCATCAGAAGCCGCTCGACCTCAGCATGAAACAGGATGCCTTTCGGTGTCGGGCTGATGCGCGGGCCATTCCGGGTGAACAGGAGATAGCCGACGTCGGCCTCGAGATCCTGGATCTGACGCGTCGTGACCGGCTGCGAACGGCCGAGCAACCGCGCCGCACCGGTGATGCTGCCGGCAGACATCACGGCGACGAAGGCCTCGAGAAGGCGAATGTCGATAACGTCCTGGTTCATGGTCTGGTTGTCCCGAATTATGCGAATATAGAATGAACAATATTTCTTGATGTGCAATAGGTATTATGAGAAGTTGAGGTCATGTCGATGGAGCCAAACCCCTTGCGCCACCACAATCCGGCCGGACCGGCTTATCGGCGCGGCTGGGTCGATGAGGCCGTGGCGGCGATCGAAGCCGACCAGTGCCGCACGGCCGACACGCATCTAATCCGGCTGATCGTGCCGGCGCTATCAGGCATCGACATCTATCTGAAGGACGAGTCCACGCATCCGACCGGCAGCCTGAAGCACCGGCTCGCGCGCTCGCTCTTCCTTTACGCGCTCTGCAACGGCCACATCCGCGAAGGCACGCCCGTCGTCGAAGCCTCGTCGGGATCGACCGCGGTGTCGGAAGCCTATTTCGCACAGATGATCGGCGTGCCCTTCTACGCCGTGATGCCGCGCACGACCTCGGCGGAGAAGATCGCCGCGATCGAGCATTATGGCGGCAACTGCCATCTGATCGATGACGGCCGTGCACTCTATGCGGAAGCGGCGGCGCTCGCCGTGCGCCTGAACGGCCACTATATGGACCAGTTCACTTTCGCCGAGCGCGCCACCGACTGGCGCGGCAACAACAACATCGCCGAATCGATCTTCACGCAATTGAAGGGTGAGACGCGTCCGTTGCCGGACTGGATCGTGATGGGCGCTGGCACCGGTGGCACCTCGGCCACGCTCGGACGCTATCTGCGCTATCGCCAGTACCCGACGCGGCTCTGCGTTGCCGATGTCGAGCATTCCGCCTTCTTCGACTGCTTCCGCTCGCAGGACCGCTCCCATGTCTGCGAGCGGCCTTCGCTGATCGAAGGCGTCGGTCGGCCGCGCTGCGAACCCTCCTTCGTGCCGGGCGTCGTCGATCGCATGATGAAGATCCCGGATGTCGCAACGATCGCAGCGATGAACGTGCTGTCGCGCCGGCTCCGCCGGCCAGTCGGCGGCTCGACCGGCACCAATTTCCTGGCGCTGTGCCGCATTGCCTCGGAGATGAGCAGCGCCGGCCAAACCGGATCGCTGGTCACGCTGATCTGCGATTCCGGCGAGCGCTACCGGCAGACCTATTATGATCCCGCGTGGCTGAAAGCTCGAGGCTTTGATCCGATGCCGATCGAGGCCGCCCTGTCGGCGTTTCTCGATACGGCGCAGCCGCCGGCGCTCGCCGTCGAGGACGTCGCCAATCCACAGAGCTTGCGGAGCAGTGCTTGACCACGCTGATCGAAACCATTGTCGGGGTGCCCGCGGCGTCGCGGCTCGGCCACGCTCTGAACGCCCGCACCGAGATTTTGCGCCTCAGCGAAGCAGCCCATGACGCGGTGCTGCTGCCGCGCGAGCCCGGCGGTCTGAGCCACGGCTTGCGGGCGGCACTCGCGGCGCGGATGTGCCGGCATGTCGGCGACGAGGCGCTGACCGCGCACTACGACTCCTATCTGGCGCATTCGAGCGATCTTGACTTCGCCGTGCTCGCCCGGCCCGGAGGTGTGTGTGGCGATCCCCTGCACGATGCCATGGCCCGCCACGCCGATCTGCTGACGCTTTCGCCGCGCGAGTCGACGCGACAGGACATCGCGGCGCTGAAGGCGGCCGGCGTCAGCGAGGCCGATATCGTGCGGCTGTCCGAGCTTGGCGCCTTCGTGAACTACCAGCTGCGGGTCCTTGCCGGCCTCAGGCTCCTGAAAGAGGTCGAAGCCTGATGAGCGAGGTCGTCCACAACTTCACTACCACGATCCCGACCTGGTCGCCTTATGTCACGCCGGTCGAGCTCGCCTCGGCGACGCCCGAGCAGCTCGCGGCGATGAAGGTCACCCCCTCCAACAAGGGCGTCTCGCCTTACGTGCTGACGCTGGCGCATGACCCGGAGTCGCTCGCGGTGCGCTCGCCGCTGTTCAACCTCATTATGTATGGCAAGGACGGACTGTCCCCGGCGGAGCGCGAGCTCGGCGCGCTGAGTGCCTCGGTCGTCAACCGCTGCATCTATTGCGCCGCCGTGCACGCCTCACGCTTCATCAATTACTCCGGGCGCAAAGAGGTCGTCGAGGAGATCTTTACCGACGAGCGCGATGCCACGCTGGAGGCACGCGAGCAGGCCCTGTTCAATTTCGCTACAAAACTCTCGACGACTCCGATCGAAGCGAGCGCAGACGATGCGCGCGCACTTGGCGAGGCCGGGCTCAGCGAGCTTGAGCAGCTCGACCTGGTGCTGTCGGCCGCGATCTTCGGCTGGGCCAACCGGCTGATGCATACGCTGGGCGAGCCGCTGGTGCGGCCGGAGGCATCGTAACCGACGCCATCGGGTCGCTCGCCCCGAACCGGATGTCACGGCAACTTCACTTGCCTTGCGCGCGCGTGCGGGCGAGTTTCGCGGCTTCTCAACGAGGAGACCTGCCGTGCGCCTTCCCATTCTCGATCCGAAAGACCTGAGTGCCGAACAGAAGCCGCTCTACGACGACATGCGAGCCGGCATCAAGGATCACTTCAAGGGCTTTGTGAACATGCGCGACGATGGCGCGCTGCTCGGGCCCTGGAATCCATGGATCCGCGAGCCGCGCTTCGGCAAGCCAGTGTGGGAGCTGGTCAAGGCGATCGCGGCGAACCCGCTGCTGCCGGCGCCGGTGCGTGAGGTCGCGATCCTCGTCACCGGCTCGCATTTCCGCTCCGGCTACGAGCTCTATGCGCATGTGCTGGTCGCCGAGCAGCGCGGCCTCTCCGACGAGAAGCTCGCGACCATCGTCGCCGGACAGCGGCCGGTCGATCTCACCAAGCAGGAGGCGGTCGCCTACGATGTGGCGTCCGCATTGGTCAGCGGCGGCGTGCTGCCGGAACTGACTTATCGGGCCGCCGTCAAGGAATTCGGCGAGCACGGCGCGGCCGAACTGTCCTATCTCGTCGGCATTTACTGCATGGTGTCGGTGACGCTCAACACGTTCGACGTGCCGGTGCCAGACTGACCACGCTGGCTCAGCTGCTGGACTGGACGGAGGCGTCACGGTACCCTGCCGCCGCCATGGCGACGCATCGCCGGTCACGATCGAAGTGCAATGAAGAGGGAACGACAGCCATGGACACGTCACGCCGCATCCTGCTCGCCGGACTGGCGGGACTCGCCGTTGCGCCGACCGCCGCAGGAGCCGCGCCCTCGGCCGCGTCCGACGACGTGACGGTCGCCGAAGAGCGCTTTGCGCGCATGATCGCGGCTGCGCATGCGCCCGACGTCACCTGCGCGCGACAGGCCGAGCGTTATGCGGATGCGCATTGGCCAAACTACGTCGCGGCGGCGCGTTCCGTCATCGAGGCGAGAGCGTGAGGCATTCTCTTTCCTCTCCCGTTGCGGGAGACGGCAAGAGGAGGTGCTTCACGTCCCCACCGCCCGCCTGACCTGCTCACCGATCTGCGATAGCACGAGCTGCGCCTGCGGCAGAATTGCGCCCATGGCGTGGAAATTATGGACCATGCCCTCGTGGCAGACGTGCTCGACCGTGACGCCCGCAGCGAGCAGCTTGCGGGCATAGGCATTGCCCTCGTCGCGCATCGGGTCGAACTCGGCGGTGTGGATGATGGCGGTCGGCAGGCCCGCAAGCCGTGTCGCGCGCAAGGGCGAGATGCGCGGATCGGCAGCATCAAGGTCCTCGGGCAGATAATCGGCGAGATCGGCTTCGATCGTGACGCGGTCGATCAGGTGCCCCTCGGCGAACGCCTGCCGCGACGGCGAGGCCTCCTCGAAATCCAGCACCGGGCAGATCAGGCATTGCGCGACGATGGAAAGGCCAGCTGTCTGCGCCGCCTCCTGACACACGATCGCGGCGAGCGTTGCACCGGCGGAATCGCCGCCGAGCACCAGACGTCCGGCGTCGATGCCGAGCGATGCGGCCTCGCGCGCCACCCATTCGGTGGCAGCAACCGCATCGTCCACGGCGGCGGGGAATTTGTGCTCGGGCGCCAGCCGGTAATCGACCGAGACGAGGCGGCAGCCGGTCGCATGTGCCAGCGCCGCCGCGATGCGGTCATGCGTGGCAATGCTGCCGGCAACGAGCCCGCCGCCGTGAAAGAACACGAAGCCGGGCGCGCGATCATCGGCGCCTGCCGGTGAATAGAGGCGATAGGGCAGCGTGCCGCCGGGACCAGGCAGCATGCCGTCGGACGTCGTCACGTCAGGCGCATCGGCGCGCGCAAACTGCATCAGCTTTGCCAATGATTGCCGCCGTGCCTCCACGCTGGGCCGGCTCCGTGCCTGCGGCGCAGCCGCAGCCATCATGGTCAACAAACGCTTTGCGAGCGGATCGAGCGGCATGGTGCTTCCTTTCCCCGTCCGGGAGGGTAACTCACCATCTTCCCGCAGGGAATCATTTAGAAATTGCGCCCAATAGTGGCGCTATAATGCGGCACCACGCCAAGGGAGAGGCCGGTCATGGCCGAGATCAAAAAGCCCATTGCATATTCGCCAAGCTGGACCTTCTTCGAGGGCAAATGGCATGACGGCAATGTGCCGATCATGGGTCCGCGCACGCATGCGGCCTGGCTCGGCTCGGTCGTGTTCGACGGCGCGCGGGTGTTCGAAGGCGTCGCGCCCGATCTCGACCGCCACGTTGCCCGCGCCAATCAGTCCGCCATCAACTTTGGGCTGAAGCCGGTGGTCGATACCGGAACCTGGATGACACTCGCAAATGAGGGCATCGCGCGCTTCGCGCCGAATGCCGAGCTCTACGTCCGTCCGATGTATTGGGCGCAGAACGGCTCGGGCGGCGGCGTGCTGTTCGATCCCGAGACCACTGATTGGTGCCTATGCATCTACGAGGCGCCAATGCCGAAACCCGTCGGCAACGCGATCACGCTGTCGCCGTTCCGCAGGCCCACCGCCGAGTGCGCGCCGGTCGAGGCCAAGGCCGCCTGTCTCTATCCGAACAATTCGCGCGCGCTTGCCGAGGCCGCGTCGCGCGGCTTCCAGAACGCGCTGATGCTCGACATGCTCGGCAACGTCGCGGAGTTCGGCAATTCCAACGTGTTCATGGCCAAGGACGGCGTGGTCTACACACCGGTGCCGAACGGCACTTTCCTCAACGGCGTCACCCGCCAGCGCGTCATCAGCCTGCTTCGCGCCGACGGCGTCACCGTGGTCGAGAAGACGCTGCGCTATGCCGACTTCCTCGCCGCCGACGAGATCTTTTCCACCGGCAATTTCGCAAAAGTCGCGCCGGTGATCCGCATCGACGACCGCGAGCTGAAGCCGGGCCCGCTCTATACGCGGGCGCGCAAGCTCTATTGGGACTTTGCCCATGCGGTGAAGCTGGCGGCTTGAATAGCACTGTCCTAGCTGCGTCGCTTGAACCGGCTGAACTGAAACGCCTGCATCGAATTCCACGGCGTCTGGTGCGCCTCGTTGCGCGTTTCGACCAGCTCGAATCCCGGCCCGAGCTCCGCCGCAAGACTCGCGCTGTCATGACGCTGCACCGGCAGGCCGCTGCATTTCTCGGGGCCGTCGAGTGCAAACGTCGCAATGATGACGTGGCCGCCGGGCGCAACCGCCGACCGCAGCCGCTCGATGTATGCGGTCCTGTCGCGGGAGTCGGTCAGGAAGTGAAACGCCGCCCGATCGTGCCATAGATCGTAGGTCTTTGCCGGGCGCCATGTCGTGGCGTCGGCAACGATCCAGTCGACCGTCGAAGCGGCTGCGCCGATCCGCTTCTTTGCAGCGTCAAGCGCATTGGCAGAGAGATCCAGCACGGCGACGTCGCGATATCCGTCCAGCAGGAGAGCATCGACAAGTCGCGATGCGCCGCCGCCGATGTCGAGGATGGCGGCCGCGCGGTCCGGATTGGCCGCCCGGATCATTGCAAGCGAAGTCGCCGGACTGCTCTGAAACCAGCTGACCTCGGCTTCGCCCCTGGTGGCGTAAACATTGTCCCAATGGGTGCTTCGGTCGGACATGCGCGTCCTCCGGCTTGCCGGGAGCCGGCGCAGAGGGACGATCTACTCGTCCTTCTTCGACATCCGCTCGAGGCGTTCCTGCATGTCCTTCATCTGCTGGCGCAGATCGTCGATGTTGCTGTCCTTCGGCGCTTCGGCAGTCGCCTCGGGGGCCGGCTCCGCGGAGCCCGCGGGGCGGGCTGCGCCGGGCGCGAAAGGCTTGAACATCGAGAAGGTCTGCTGGAACAGCTCCATGTTGCGGCGGACCTGTTCCTCCAGCGGCGCAAACGGGGTTCCGGACAGGGAGGTGGCGATCTGTTTGCGGAACTTCTCCTGCTCCTGAGTGAGCGAGGCGATGGCCTGCTCCAGATATTTCGGCACCACCATCTGCATGCTGTCGCCGTAGAAGCGGATCAGCTGGCGCAGGAAGGTGGTCGGGAGCAGGTTCTGGCCGGCCTTGTTCTCCTGTTCGAAGATGATCTGGGCAAGCACGGAGCGGGTGATGTCGTCGCCGGTCTTGGCGTCGTAGACCAGGAAATCTTCGCCGTCCTTGACCATGGAGGCGAGGTCTTCCAGCGTCACGTAAGTGCTCGTTCCGGTGTTATAGAGCCGGCGGTTCGCGTATTTCTTGATGGTGGTGGGTTGGTCTGATTTCGCCATGGGCTCTCACTTGCAAGCGCGGAGAACGGGAACCTGTCGGGCTATGCCGCAGGGCGGGAAGAGTACGCAACGCAACAAAATAAGCATTTTCAAAGGGGTCACGCTACCGTTTTGTGCGCCACGGTTAATCGGGCAGCAAAAACGTGCTTGCGAAAGCGCCAAGAACGCTATTTTGAATGCGCTGCGGGATGAATTCGGCCGCCGGCCGATTGACATGCCTCAACGACGTTAACAGGATGCCGTCCGAGACTGGCGAGCCGTTTCCCCAGCCCCCTCTGCCCCCATTCAACCCAGGAGATGCCCATGTCAGACGATGTCGTCATCGTCAGCGCCGCCCGCACCCCGGTCGGAAGCTTCAACGGAGCGTTCGCAACCCTTCCCGCCCATGATCTCGGGGCCATCGCCATCAAGGCCGCGCTGGAGCGCGGCGGCATCGAGCCCGGCCGGGTCTCCGAAGTCATCATGGGCCAGATCCTGACCGCCGCCCAAGGCCAGAACCCGGCTCGCCAGGCTTCGATCAATGCCGGCATTCCGGTCGAGAGCCCGGCCTGGGGCGTCAACCAGCTCTGCGGTTCGGGCCTGCGCACTGTTGCGCTCGGCTATCAGGCGCTGCTCAACGGCGATTCCGAGATCGTGGTGGCCGGCGGCCAGGAATCCATGAGCATGGCTCCGCACGCCCAGTATCTGCGCGGCGGCGTCAAGATGGGCGCGGTCGAATTCATCGACACCATGATCAAGGACGGCCTGTGGGACGCCTTCAACGGCTATCACATGGGCAACACCGCCGAGAACGTCGCGCGGCAGTGGCAGATCACCCGCGCCCAGCAGGACGAGTTCGCGGTCGCCTCGCAGCAGAAGGCCGAGGCCGCGCAGAAGGCCGGTAGATTCAACGACGAAATCGTTCCCGTCACCATCAAGGGACGCAAGGGCGATGTCGTCGTCAGCGCCGACGAATATCCGCGCCATGGCGCAACGGTCGACGCGATGGCGAAGCTCCGTCCCGCCTTCGAGAAGGACGGCACGGTCACCGCGGGTTCGGCCTCCGGCATCAATGACGGCGCCGCCGTCGTGGTGCTGATGACCGCCAAACAGGCCGCCAAGGAAGGCAAGACGCCGCTCGCGCGCATCGTGTCCTGGGCGCAGGCGGGCGTCGATCCGAAGATCATGGGCTCGGGCCCGATCCCGGCCTCGCGCGCCGCGCTGAAGAAGGCCGGCTGGAATGTCGGCGATCTCGACCTGATCGAAGCCAACGAAGCCTTCGCGGCGCAGGCTTGTGCCGTCAACAAGGATCTCGGCTGGGATACCTCGAAGGTCAATGTCAACGGCGGCGCGATTGCGATCGGCCATCCGGTCGGTGCCTCCGGCGCCCGCGTGCTGGTGACGCTGCTCCACGAAATGCAGAAGCGGGATTCGAAGAAGGGCCTCGCCACGCTGTGCATCGGCGGCGGCATGGGTATCGCGATGTGTGTGGCGCGCGACTGAGATAGTTGACGCGTCATTTGCGCGTGCGTTGCACACGTGACTGAGTGCGTTGCACGCGATTAAAAAAGCAGCGGTTGCAAATCAAATATTCTTCGCAACCGTACAAGCCTCGACTAAAGAGAAACGCCCGGCTCGATGCCGGGCGTTTTGTTCTTGATGTCCGTCAAACCAACCGCATAATCCACCGTTAAAAACGATCACACAGAAACGTCCGAAGAGTCCAAGGGAAGGAAATACGATATGGCACGTGTTGCATTGGTGACGGGTGGTACGCGGGGCATCGGAGCTGCCATCGGCAAGGCGCTGAAGGCGGCCGGCTACAAGGTTGCGGCGAGCTATGCCGGCAACGACGCGGCGGCGGAGAAGTTCAAGGCCGAGACCGGCATCGCCGTCTACAAATGGGACGTCAGCAGTTTCGATGCCTGCGCCGAGGGCGTGAAGAAGGTCGAGGCCGAGGTTGGCCCAATCGACGTGCTCGTCAACAATGCCGGCATTACCAAGGACGGCGCCTTCCACAAGATGAGCCTCGAGCAATGGAACGCCGTGATCGGCACCAATCTCGGCTCGCTGTTCAACATGTCGCGCCAGGTCATCGAGGGCATGCGCGGACGCAAGTTCGGCCGCATCATCAACATCTCCTCGATCAACGGGCAGAAGGGTCAGTTCGGTCAGGTGAATTATTCGGCGGCGAAGGCGGGCGAGATCGGCTTCACCAAGGCGCTGGCGATCGAGAACGCCAAGGGCGGTATCACCGTGAATGCGATCTGCCCCGGCTACATCAACACCGAGATGGTGCAGGCGGTGCCGAAGGACGTGCTGGAAAAGGCCATCTTGCCGCTGATCCCGATCGGCCGTCTCGGTGAGCCCGAGGAAATCGCGCGCGCGGTCGTGTTCCTTGCCGCCGACGAGGCCGGCGCCATCACCGGCTCGACGCTGACCGTCAACGGCGGCCAATACATGGTGTGATGCGCAGGCATCACGTTCGATCATATCGGTAACTTCGGCATGCCCGGGCTTGTCCCGGGCATCCACGGCCTTACAACATCCGTCGCCACGAAAGAACGTGGATGGCCGGGACAAGCCCGCCATGACGAGAGTATGTGGCCGATGACTCCCCGCACTGCGACGCTGATCGGATTGACCGCGATCCTGATGTGGTCGCTACTGTCGGTGATGACGGTGGCGACCGGAAAGATCCCGGCGTTCCAGCTGGCCGCGATGACGTTCGCGATCGGCGGTCTCGTCGGCCTGCTCACCTGGATCGGCCGCGGCTCGGCGGCCAAAAGCCTGCGTCAGCCGCTGGCCGTGTGGATCGTCGGTGTCGGCGGACTGTTTGGCTATCACGCGCTTTATTTCCTCGCGCTGCGCTTCGCGCCGCCGGCTGAAGCCGGCTTGCTGAATTATCTGTGGCCGCTTCTGATCGTGCTGTTCTCGTCGTTTCTGCCGGGCGAGCGGCTGGCCGTGCATCACGTCGTCGGCGCCGTGCTCGGTCTCGTCGGCACCGTGCTGCTGTTCGCCGGGAACACCTCGGGCTTCACGCAGGGACAATTGCCGGGTCTGGCCGCGGCCTTCATCGCAGCCTTCGTGTGGGCGATCTATTCGGTGTTGTCGCGGCGATTGAAGGCGGTGCCGACCGATGCGGTCGCGGGATTCTGCCTCGCCACGGCGTTGCTTGCCGCGCTGATGCATGGCCTGCTTGAAGCCACGGTATGGCCGGACACGACGCTGCAATGGCTCTCCGTCATCGCGCTCGGCATCGGTCCGGTCGGTGCTGCGTTCTACGCCTGGGACATCGGCATGAAGCGCGGCGACATCCGCGTGCTCGGCGCCGCATCCTACGCGACGCCGCTACTCTCGACCGGCTTCCTCATCGCCGCTGGCTTTGCGAAGGCGAGCGCCAACATCGCTATCGCCGCGATCCTGATCGCCGGCGGCGGCTTGATCGCGGCCAAGGACATGGTGTCGAGGAAACGGTGAGGGCGCCGCTAAAGCGCCGGCTGCCAACCCGGCGGCCGATACATCGCCTCCGGAATCTGTCCGAGTTCGGAGCGCTGCAAGCGTTGCGGCATTAGGCCGTAGAACTCCTGGAAGCTGAGGATCAGCGGCCGCCATTTGTCCGGGTCGATGCGATTGGTGGCGCCATCCATCATGATCTCTGGATGCGCGTGCACGCGGGTGATGCGGACCTCGATTGCAGCGAGATTGCCGCGCCAAACCGCGTCGTCCTGTGCCATCTCATGGACATGGGCGACCTTGGCTTCCATCTGCACGGGACACTCGGCCGCACGCGGTGCGGCGACTGTTTCGCCCGGCAGCACGGTTAGTCCGCCACGACCGAACTTGTCCTTCTCGTGCCGATAGCCCCGATAAAGTTTGCCGGGCGGCACCGGATCCGATCCCGTGGTCCGTGCGAGGCGATCGACCGCGGCGACGAGATCGGCGGACGGCAGATTGAGCACGCATTCGCCGGTGCGAATCATGTTCTCGGTGGTCTTGGAATTCCGGGCCAGTCCCAGCATGCAGCGCCACCCGACCCACCATGCCGACGACATCGGCGCGAGATTGGAAGTGCCGTCTTCATTGGTTGAGCCGATGAGGACGACGGGCGTGCCGAAATACAAAATGGCCGGGTCGATCTGGACGGCGGTGGGGCCGAGTGTTCCGTGCATCGTGCGCTCCTGTTCGCTGGAAGCGCTGTCCTAAGGCGTGACGCGAACCGAACCCACCCGATTCCAGATTAAGATTCAGGGCTCCCAGCCCTTCGGCGCGAGCTCGAATTTTGCGAACTCGAAGGCGGGCGCCACGGTGCAGCCGACCAGGGTCCACTCGCCGGTGGTCTCCGCCGTCTGCCACGCATCCGCGGGCACGATCGCCTGTGGCCGCTCGCCGTTCAACAGGTCCGTACCGAGCCGTACCTCGTGCTGAGAGCAGCCGTCATGGGCGATACGCAGCGTCAGCGGGCTGCCGGCGTAATAGTGCCAGCTCTCGACAGCATCGATGCGATGCCAGTGCGAGCGCTCGCCACGCGCCAACAGAAAATAGATCAGGGTCGAGCGCGAGCGGCCGTTGGCGTCCGTGGTCTGGTCGCGAAACGTCTCGCGGTAATGTCCGCCCTCGGGATGCGGGCGGAGTTCGAGGCGCGCGATGATCTCGGCTGCGGTCGGCATCGATTCCCGTCAGGATTTGCTTTCAAGATTTGGTCTTCAAGACTTGTTCTTGCGCTCGCGCAGCTCGCCGAACACCGCGGTGGCATCCGCGCCCTTCATGTGCAGCTTGGCTGCGATCGAGGGTTCATCGGCGCGCAGGAACACGTTTGTCCGCTTTTCGTCGCCAAGCAGCGAGGGAATGGTCGGCTTGTTCTCGGCCCGCAGCCTCGCCACCTCCGCCGCGCGCGCCTGCAGCGCCGCGTTGTCGGGGTCGACGGTCAGCGCGAACTTGACGTTGGACGCCGTGTATTCATGGCCGCAATAAAGTTTGAAGTCGTCGGGCAGGGCACGCAACTTCAGAAGCGAATCCCACATCATGGGATATGTGCCCTCGAACACGCGGCCGCAGCCGATCGAGAACAGCGTGTCGGCGGCGAACAACGCTTTCTCGGTGTCGAACACATAGGAGATGTGGTCGAGCGTGTGGCCGGGCGTCTCCAGTACGCGCCCGAGCAAGCTGCCGACCTTGACGATTTCGGCATTGGCGACGCGCAGGTCGACGTCTGCGATTTTGGTCGTCTTGTCATGCGGCGCGACGACGCGGCAATTGTATTTCTGTTTGAGTTCGGTGACCCCGCCGACATGATCGCCATGATGATGGGTGATCAGGATATCGGTGAGCTGCCAGCCCTCGCGCTCGAGCGCCTTCAGGATCGGGCCGGCCTCCGGCGCGTCGATCGACGCCGTCGCCTTGGTGTCCACATCGTGGATCAGATAACCGAAATTGTCGTTTAAACAGGTGAAAGTACGAATTTCGGCGGCCATGTCATCTCCGATCGCGCTCAGCTCCGTCAGACAAATATGGCGTTAACGTTGCGCAGGCAATGCAATATTCCGCGCGCGGGGGCCGCCTCGTGCATGTTACATTGCGATCATGACCATTGATGTCGTCGACCTCCGCGAGTTCTACTCCCGTCGCCTCGGGATTGTGGCGCGGCAAATGATCAATCGCGGCATTCGGGAGCGCTGGCCGCGCGTCGACGGCCAGCGGGTGCTCGGCTTCGGCTATCCCACGCCCTATCTTGGGTTGTTCCGCGAGGACGCGGAGCGTTGCCTCGCCTTCATGCCGTCGGCCCAGGGCGTCCTGAAATGGCCGACGGGACGGCCGGCGCTCGCCTCGCTGGTGGATGAGTTCTCGCTGCCGCTTCCCGACGCCGCGGTGGATCGCATCCTGCTGGTCCACGCACTGGAAATGTCGGACGATCCGGCCGCGCTGCTGCGCGAGGCGTGGCGCGTGCTGTCGCCGTCCGGTCGTGTGATTGCGGTCATCCCGAACCGGCGCGGGGTCTGGACCCGCACCGACAGCACGCCGTTCGGTCACGGTCGGCCCTATTCGCGCTCGCAGATCACCGACCTGTTGCGCCAGACCTGGTTCACGCCGACCGCCTGGGGCGAGGCGCTGTTCATGCCGCCTTATGCCGGCGGCTGGGTGCTGAAATCCGCACAGATGTGGGAGCGGGCCGGCGCGGCGCTGTCGCTGCCTTTCGCCGGCGTGCACATCGTCGAGGCGACCAAGCAGGTCTACCGCGCGATCCCCGCCAAGCGCGAGCGGGCGCGGCTGATTCCCTCGCTGGCGAAGCCGGTGCTGGTGCCGTCCTCGACGACGGCGACGCGCGGCTAAAAACAATCGTCCCGGACATGCCGGGACGATTCAGGTCAGGGTATCTGGCGCAAGATAACGTGTGAATGCGGCTTACTCGCCGGGAGCCACTTCGTCGCTCGAGGCGGCCGGCGCGGCTTCGCGCTCGGGGCGCGGGCCATTCGGCCGGCGGCGTCGTCGCGGAAAGCGCTCGCCACCACCACCCTCGAAGCCGGCCTGGCCGGGCGCGCCACCGCTCACCTGCGGCTGCGGGCCGGTGATGAAGGAGGGCAGACGATCGACGCTGACGGCCTCGGTGACGACGGGCTGGGGCTGGTTCAGCGGCAGCGGTTGCGGCTGGGGCTGATATTGCGGCTGCGGACGATGGTCGCGTTCGCGATGCTCGCGCGGCTGCTGGTTGTCGCGCTGATAGTGGTTGTCGCGGGGCTGATGATCACGCGGTTGATGATCGCGCTGGCCGTCACGGTCGCGCGTGAAGGGCGGCGGGGGCGGCTGTGGGACAAAACCCGGCTCCTGGCCGAAGTTCGAGAAATTCTCGCCATCGTCCTCGCCGTCGTCGCCGCTGCTGTTGCTGATGGGCTCGTCGCCGCGTGGCTGCTGGTTCTGCCGGAACTGTTCCTGAGCCGTCGCGATCAGGCGAAAATAATGCTCGGCATGCTGGTAGTAGTTCTCGGCCGCAACGGGGTCTCCGGAGGAGCGCGCGTCGCGCGCAAGCTGGAGATACTTTTCAGCAATATGCGAAGCCGTGCCGCGGATCTTGATGTCGGGTCCGTTGGACTCGTAGACCCGGGTCATCGGGTTCTGGCCGCGCCGGTTATTATTGTTGTTATTGCTATTATTGTTGTTGCGGTTGCGCATCCGCTGCTTGTTCTGACCGTTTCTCATGTCCTGCCTTTAATTCCAGCCCTAAAGGTTGCACGCATTACTGATTGCCGAGAGTGACCTGATGACAGCGGTTCACATCGCTTGCGCGCAACCGCACGCAAGAGCGGATTGATCCCTGCCGATGTTCGTCGACCGTCGCGTTCAACAAAAGACGCGTTCCCCACCGCCAGCATCCATCGCCAGCGAACCCATTCATATCGCCTGCCGAAACAAGCCCTGCTTTGTTGCGTAAGTCTTCAAGCGCAATATCAGGCTTTCGTTCACGTTGCGGTCGGTAAGCAGCGCAGCTCAAATGGCCATCGCGCTCAACAGGACCTGCGGCTTGGAACCATTATCAGTAAGCTCTCGCCCGAGAGCCCGGCTTTCGCCCGTAGGTCTACGGGGCCGGCACCGATGTGTTGATCGGAAGGTAGTCGTTCCCAAGGGATATTCCAAGAGGTTTTTTGCAGCCCAATCCGGCTTTTATGGGGGCATTTTCCGGGCCGAAACCGCCCGGGGAATGCCCGCCAGATCGGCCTTGGGCGGCCTGTCCACGACTAACGCGGCAGCAATCATCAAGGTTTCAATATTTCGGGCCTGGCCCTGTCCGGCCTCGACGATCAGTGCCCCGCCGGGGGCGAGACGTTCGCTCGCCTGCGGGATCAGGGCGCGATAGGCGTCGTAACCGTCATTGCCGCCGTCGAGCGCCAGATGCGGATCGTGCTCGCGCACCTCAATGCTCAGTTTCGGAATTTCCGCCGACGGGATGTAGGGCGGGTTCGACACGACCAGGTCGAACGGGCCGCGGAGCGCCGCTGCGTAGGAGCAGGCGACGAAGCTGGCGCGGTCGCCGAGGCCCAGAGCCGCGGCGTTGTCTCTTGCGGTCTTGAGCGCGGTCTGACTGAGATCGGTGCCGACGCCGAAGGCGCCGGGAATTTCGTGCAGCAGCGCGAGCAGGATGGCGCCGGATCCGGTGCCGATATCGGCGATGCGTATCTGATGGGAGGCTTGCCGCTCGCGAAAGATTTCGAGTGCCAGCTCGACGACGGTCTCGGTGTCCGGCCGCGGCACCAGGGTAGCCTCGGACAGCTGGAACGGCAGGCCCCAGAATTCCCGAGCGCCGAGAATGCGGGCGACCGGCTCATGCGCGAGCCGGCGTTGCGCATACGCTTCCAGCCGCGCAGCCTCTTCAGGTGTGAGTTGCCGGGCCGCCTGAGTGACCATGCCGGTCAGATCAAGCCTCAGAGCAGCCCCGACGAGCAGGCGCGCATCAAGGGCGGGCTGCTCGATGCCGGCCGATTGCAGCCGTGCCGCAAGCGCGCGCCGCGCACTCTCGATGCTATGTCCGGGATCGAAATCTGTCGCCAATGGAACCATCCTGCCTGGCATCGTGGATAGATCGGCTGGCTTGCTTGCGTCAACGGAAAGGAGCGCGTCAGATCCCGCCTCGCAATGAAGGAAGGTCCATGACGCCCTACGACGATCAGAACGTCTTCGCAAAGATCCTGCGCGGCGAGGTCCCCTGCTTCGAGGTTTTCCGGGACGACCACAGCCTCGCCTTCCTCGATATCATGCCGCGTTCGCCCGGGCACACGCTGGTCGTTCCCCGGGCGCCGGCCCGCGGCATCCTCGACATCGCGGATGACGACCTCGCCGCGGTCGCCCGAACCGCCAAGCGAATCGCGATTGCCGCGATGAAGGCGTTCGACGCCGAGGGCATCATCCTTCAGCAGTTCAGCGAGCCAGCCAGCGGCCAGGTGGTCTTTCACCTGCACATGCACGTCATGCCGGTCAGGGCCGGAATCGCGCTGCTGCCGGCGCAGACGCGCAAGGAGGACATGACGGTGCTCGCCGCTCACGCCAGGCGAATGATCGCCGCACTCTAGACGCCAAGATAGCGCTGGAGCAGCTCCGGCTGGGCCTTGAGCTCCCGCGCCGGCCCCTCGTGCACGATGTGTCCGTTGTTGATGATGTAGATCCGCGTCGCCAGCGCCAGCGTCGCCGCCAAATTCTGCTCGACCAGCACGATGGTCTGGCCGGCGGCCGCGAGCTCGCGGCAGGCCTTGACGAGATCGTGGACGATGACGGGTGCGAGCCCCTCGAACGGCTCGTCCAGCAGCACGATCTTGGGATCGCGCACCAGCGCCCGCGCGATAGCGAGCATCTGCTGTTCGCCGCCGGACAGCTCGGTGCCGCGGTTGCTGCGCCGCTCCTTTAGCCGCGGAAACATCTCGTAAATGCGGTCGAGCGGCCAGCGTTTCGGCGCAGTGATGCCGGCGAGCAGGATATTCTCTTCCACCGACAGGCTGCCGAAGATGCGGCGTTCCTCGTGCACGAGCTGCATGCCGGCCTGTGCGATTTTGTGGCTCCTGCGGCCGGCGATATCGATACCGTCAAACCTCACGCTGCCGCTACGCGGCGTCACGACGCCCATCAGGCTCTTCAGCGTCGTGCTCTTGCCGGCGCCGTTGCGGCCGAGCAGCGCCACCACCTCATGACGCTCGACGCGCATGGCGACGTCGAACAGGATGTGGGAGTCCCCGTAATAGCTGTTCAGGCCGTTGACCTCGATCAGGCTCATGCGGCGATCTCTCCGTGAACTCCGCCGAGATAGGCTTCCTGCACGGCAGCGTTGGCCTTGATTTCCTCCGGCGTGCCGTCGAGCAGCACCTTGCCTTCCTGGAGCACCGTCACGCGCTCGACCAGCTCGAACAGCGAATCCATGTCGTGGTCGATGATGATCATGGTGCGCCCGCGCGCGATCGATTTGAGCAGCTTGACAGTCTCGACGCGCTCGCGTGGGCTCATGCCCGCAAGCGGTTCGTCGAGCAGCAGCAGGCGCGGCGAGGTGGCGAGCGCGAGCCCGATTTCCAGTCTGCGCTTCTCGCCATAGGCGAGCTCGGATACCGGCGTGTCGGCCCGGCGGCTCAAATTGACGAGGGCAAGCGTGTGCTCCACCTGCTCCGTCAAGCCTTTGACGCTGGAGAGCTTGCGGAACAGGTCGAGCCGGAATTTTCCACGCAGCTCGGCCAGCGCGGCGATCGTCAGGTTCTGCCGCACCGTCAACCCGGTGAAGAGCTGGTTGACCTGGTAGCTCTTGGTGAGGCCGAGCTGGCAGACCTCGGTGATCTTTAATCCCGTGATGTCGCGCCCCTCGAACACGATCTGGCCGGAGCTCGGCGCGATCTCGCAGGTCAGCATTTTGAAGAAGGTCGATTTGCCGGCGCCGTTGGGGCCGATAATCCCGCGCAGCTCGCCCTGATTGACGCTGAAATCGATGTCGCTGTTGGCGACGAGGCCGCCATAGCGTTTGGTCAGGCCGGTGGCCTTCAGGATCGGCCCGGAATAGGCGGGATGCTCGACTTCCTTGGCCTGCATCGGAGCCGGTGGGGGTTGCAGCGCGGCCGCGGCGTCAGCGGCCTCTTGCTCCATCTCCGCGTCCGTCTGCTTTCGCTTTCCCGAGACGAGGCGGTAGAGATCGGCAAGACCGCCGATGATGCCGCCGCGCAGGAAGCAGACCAGCAGCACGAACACGACGCCGAGCACCAGCTTCCAGGCCGCGCCGAGGCTCAGCGCCGACTGGAGGAAGTCCTGAAGGAAGAGCCAAACGGTTGCGCCGACCAGCGGTCCGAACAACGTTCCCCTGCCGCCGATGGCCGTCTGCATCACGAGCTGGCCCGAGGTGTCGAAGGTGAAGGCGTCGGGCGGCATGAAAGCCTGGAGCACGCCGAGCAGGCCGCCGGCGAAGCCCGCATAAGCGGCTGCGATCACGAAGGCGGTCAGCTTGTAGCCATGGATGTTGTGGCCGACGGCCGTGGCGCGCAGCGGATTGTCGCGGATCGCACTCAGAATCGCGCCGACCGGCGAGCGCACGATCCTGAGGGCGATGACGACGCCGACGAAGTAGCACAGTGCGATGAACTGATAGAGCGACCAGCCATCGGTGAAGTGGATGGTGGTCAAGCCGAGATCGAAGCTCGGCGTCGGCACGCCGGGCAGGCCGTTTTCGCCGCCGGTGAAATCGGAAAGCGGATTGAACTCGACGAAGAAGAACACTTCCGCGATCGCCACGGTGATCATCGCGAAGTAGATGCCGGTGCGGCGCAACGCGATCAGGCCGATCAGATAGCCGGTCGCGGCGGCCGCGATCATGCCGATGACCAGCGCACCCAGCACGTTGCCGAAGCCCGCGCGCGTCAGCAGGTAGGCGGCGACGAAGCCGCCGGTGCCGTAGAAGGCGGACTGGCCGAACGAGAGCAGGCCGGTGAAACCGAACAGGATGTCGAAGCCGAGCCCGAACAGGCCCCAGACCAGGATCCTGTTCACGGTGTTCGGCGCGAAGCCGAGATGAGGCAGCACGAAGGGGGCTGCGATCAGGCCGATCGCAGTCAGGGCTTCGATCAGAAACGGGCGTTGCTTGAGCATCAGGTGATCGCTTACTCGCGGCCCTGGACGCCGAGCAGGCCATGCGGTCGTACCACGAGTACGAGCGTCATCGCCGCAAACAGCATCACATAGGCGTAGCCGGGGTTGAACATGGAGGTGACGCTGATGATCTCGCCGGCGATCAGGCCGCCGAGAATCGCGCCGGGGAACGAGCCGACGCCGCCGATCACGACCACCACGAAGGTCTGGACCAGGATGTCGTCACCGATGCCCGGTGTCAGCGACACCACCGGCGCGTTGACGATGCCGGCAAAGCCGGCGGCCATCGCGCCGATGCCGAACACCACCATGAAGACGCGGTAGACGTTGATGCCGAGCGAATCGACCATCACCGAATCCTCGATGCCGGCGCGCACAATCATGCCCAGCCGGGTCCGGTAGAGGACGATGAACAGTGCGCCGAGCGCGACCGCGACGATGCCGACGACGGCCAGGCGGTAGGTCGGATAGAACATGAAGCCGAGATTGGTGATGCCCTGGAATAGCGCCGGTGGCGGCACCAGCTGCGACTGGCTCGAGAAGATCAGGCGCACGAGCTCGACGAAACAGATGCCGAGCCCGAAGGTCACGAGCAGCTGATCCTCGTGCGGACGATGATAGAAATGGCGGATGATGACGCGTTCCATGAGAACGCCGAGCAGCATCACGAACAGCGAGCCCGCGATCACCGCAAGGATGAACGATTCCGTGTACTGATAAGCGACGAAGCCGGCATAGCCGCCGATCATGAACATCGCGCCGTGCGCGAGGTTGAGCACGCCGAGCGTGCCGTAAATGATGGTCAGGCCGGAGCTGATCAGCGCGAGCAGGGCGCCGAGCGCGAGCCCGTTGAAAAGCTGTGAAACGAGGTTGGGCCAACTTATCATGCGACAATCGCTATTGTGGCGCGCGAGGGTGCGCGTCCAAAAAGGGTGACGCCGCAGGACCGGAGTGCAGTCCGCGGCGTCACAGGAATTAGCGAGGTCTCAGCTGTAGTCGCCGAGATGGCAGCCGAAGGCGTCGGGCTTCTGCATCAGGCCCTCACCCGGGACAATCTCGACGACATCGTACCAGTCTTCCTTGTTCTTCATGTCCTTTTGCTGCTTGCCCTTGACGATGATCACCGGGCGAACGCACTGATGGTCCTCGGGACGGTAATGCACGTCGCCGACGAGAGAGGGGATCGTCTCGCCTTTCTCGTAGGCCTTGATCACGTCGGGCGGACTGAAGCTGCCGGCCTGCTCGCACATGTGCGCCCAATGCGCGAAGCTGACATAGGCGTTCTCCGCGCCCCATTCGGGCTTGTAGCCGTACTTCTTCTCGAAGGCTTCGTTGAACATCTTGGCCAGCGGGAATTTGTCTTCGATGGTCCACCAATAGTCGGTGGCGGCGTAGACGCCCTGCATCAGGCCGCCGGTCTCGCGCGCAATGAAAGGCACCTGGTAGGGGACGACCAGCTTCATCTTGTCGAGCACGCCGAACTGCTTGGCTTGCTGGGTCGACAGCACGGCGTCGTGGCCCCAGTTGACGTTGATGAGCACGTCGGCGCCGGAATTCGCGACGTTCAGCAGGTACGAGGAGTAGTCGGGGGCGCCGAGCGGGGCGACCTGGTTGGTCACGGTGGTCCAGCTGGCCGTCGCGAGGAAGTCCTGCATCGACTTGGTAACGGTGTGGCCGTAGGTGTAGTCGGGCGTCAGATACGCCGCCTTCTTGCCCTTGCCGAACTCACGTACCATCACCGGGCCGATCGCTGCAGCCGCAGTCTGGCCGTAGAAGTTCTGGCGAAAGCCGTAGCGGACGCAATCCTTGCCAGTGGTGTCGTTCGAGCCGGAAATGCCGCATACGAAAATCACATGTTCGCGCTGGGCGAGCTTGTTCAGCGCCACCGCAACGGCGCTCGACGTGCCGCCGGTGATCATGATCGCCTTGTTCTCGCTGATGAAGCGCTGCTGCGCCTGCACCGCCTCGTTCGGCTTGGCCGCGGAATCGGCGACGCCGAACTTGAGCTCCCTGCCGAGTACGCCCTTGCTGGTCTTGGGCGAGATCTTCTTGATCAGCTTATGGCCTTCATTGATGTGCTCGATCGCGAGCTGGTAGCCCTTGAGCTCGTCTTCACCCTGCACAGCATAGGTGCCGGTGCGCGGCACCGAGATGCCGATGAAGGCGGTGGAGCCCGAAACCCCCGCGGGGTAGGAGCCGATCGCCGGCTTGTCCTCGGCAAACGCCGGCATTCCCGGCAGTACCGCGCCGCCGATGAGGCCCGCGGTGGTCTGAAGCAGGCCACGGCGCGAGAGGCCGCGGCGGACGAGATTGTCAGTCATGATCGTTTCCTCCGAACATCGTTGTTGTTTGCAGGCAAAGCACGACCTGTCCGGCGGCGGACGGCCTCGAGGGCCTGCCCGCGCCGGGCACGTCACATCCGCGTGTAGCTCCTGGGCGCAAGCATTGCTTGTGAACGCCTTCTGTCAATTTCGTCTTTGGTCGAACGTCGAAAATTATCTCGTGAAAACATATCGTATCACGATATATATTAGCCTTTGTGAGTACGAGGCTGGCGGGTTCGGCGAGAAAAATGGCGCGGCAGACGACAGTGGCGGGTACCCGGAAGCGACGGTCATGGCCGCAAGGTGCGGGGTGGCAGGAGGCGGCGTGGCCGGTGGAAGAGGCGAACGGGCAGCGGGCGACACCGCAATCCGGCGATGCGTCGCGCATGCCGGATCCGCGTAATTGGACGGCCGGCCGGCGCGGGCCCGCCGTCGGTCCCGTTCAGGCGAAGCGCGCACCCGGTCCGATGCAGAAGCTGAGCGTGCGCGCCCAGAACGTCCTCAAGGAGCTCGCGGTCGAGCTCACTGCCGAGCAGCCGCCGAAGGGGAATTGGTCGCCCTCGCGCGAGTTGCTGCTTGCGCTGACGGCCGAACGCCTCGCGACCGCGCGCAATTGTGGTCCTCACACGATGAGGGAAATCATCGACTGGGCGCAGGGCTGTGGCGTGACGATCAAGCCGGTGATCCCGCCCGGAGGCTCGCTGTCGCAGATGTGGGCGGAGTTGATTGGCAATGCATCCGCGGGTGCCTTGACCAGCGCCGAGATTGCCGGCGCGCTGCAGCGCTCGATCCGGCGGAAAAGCGTCCGCATCCCGATCGCGTTCCAGGTCATCCTGGTGAAGATCCTGCTGTCCAGCTTCGAATAGATCGACGGATAGCTGTGTATCCGGAGTTCCCGCTGGTTGGTCCCGGCGCTGCTGCTTGCTACTTTTGGCTGGGCTGCCCGCGTTGCCGAGTGGCAAGAACGGAGGGGCACGGCATGGTTCAGGCGAAGAAGGCGCAACGGTCGACGGCGGCGATACCTGCGCGGGCTTCACGCCGCGGCACGATGCGCGACTCCGACTATGCTGGGCTGGCGCAGTTCCGCTACCAGATCCGAAGCTTTCTGGCGTTCAGCGAGGCAGCCGCAGCACAGCAGGGATTGACGCCGACGCAACATCAGGCGCTGCTTGGGATCAAGGGCTTCGTGCGTCCGGGTCCCGCGAGCGTCGGTGATGTCGCGCGGTTTCTGCTGATCCGGCATCACTCCGCCGTGGAACTGATCAACCGCCTCGCGAAGCTTGGGCTGGTCAGCCGCATTGCCGACCCTGAAGACGCCAGACGCGTTCATCTCAAGCTGACGAAAAAGGGTGAGCAGAAGCTCCAGGCGCTCTCGCGCAAGAATCTCGAAGAGCTCCGCCGCGCCGCGAGCCCGGCATTGAGTCGGCTCCTGAAGTCGTTCCGCGCCTCCAGCGGGGCCTGACGCGACGTCAGATCCTCACGCCGCCGCGCCCTGCGCGGCGAGCTGTGCGGCCTGATGCTCGGTGGTCAGCGCGTCGGTCAGTTCGCCCAGCGCTTCGCCCGCCATCACCTGCGGCAGCTTGTAGAGCGTCAAATTGATGCGGTGATCGGTGACGCGTCCTTGCGGGAAATTATAGGTGCGGATGCGCTCGCTGCGGTCGCCGGAGCCGACCTTCTCCTTGCGCTCGGCCGAGCGCGCCGCGTCGAGGCGTTGCTGCTCGGCGTCGTAGATGCGCGAACGCAGGATGTTCATGGCAGAAGCGCGATTCTTGTGCTGCGAGCGGCTGTCCTGCATCATCACCACGATGCCGGTCGGGATGTGGGTGATGCGGATCGCCGATTCGGTCTTGTTGACGTGCTGGCCGCCGGCGCCCCCGGCGCGCATGGTCTCGATACGCAAATCATCGTTCCGGATCTCGACATCGACCTCCTCGACCTCGGGCATTACGGCGACCGTGGCGGCGGATGTGTGGATGCGCCCCTGCGTCTCGGTGTCCGGCACGCGCTGCACCCGGTGCACGCCGGACTCGAACTTCAGCTTCGAGAACGCGCCGCGGCCCTGCACCTCGGCGATGATTTCCTTGTAGCCGCCGACGCTGCCTTCGCTCGCCGAGATCACCTCGACCTTCCAGCCCTGCAGGGCCGCGAAGCGCTCGTACATCCGGAACAAATCTCCGGCGAACAGCGAAGCCTCGTCGCCGCCGGTGCCGGCGCGGATTTCCAGCACCACGTTGCGGTCGTCCATGGCGTCCTTCGGCAGCAGCGCGACGCGGATTTTCTGGACCAGATCCTCGATCTTCGGCGTCAGCTCGTCGCGCTCGGCTTCCGCCATGGCGCGCATCTCGGCATCGGTCGCGGGATCGGCGATCAGCGCCTCGGTGTCGGCGAGCTCCTTGACGGCCGAACGATAGGTTTTGACCGCTTCGATCAATGGCGTGAGCTCGGCGAGCTCACGCGTGATCTGTACGTAGCGTTCGGAGGCGAGCTGACCGAGCGATTCGGCTTCGAGCGAGGCGTGATGCGCAAGCAGGACGTCCAGTTTGGCTTCGGGGAGTGACGACATCGGTTAAGTCTCAAAATGCGGGAAAGGGCGAGGCGGCAGGAAGGGGCGACAAGGCCCGCTACAACGCCAGGCCTTCAGCCTCGGCAAATTCCGTCAGCTTCTGCCGGATCGAGACGCTGCCGGCGGGCGCGTCCAGCAACGGGCCGAGCATCGCTTCGGCCTTCTTGGCGTCGAGATCGATCACCATCGCCTTGACCGGGCCGAGCGCGGTAGCCGAGAGCGACAGCGAGCGATAGCCCATCGCGATCAGGGCCAGTGCGCCGATCGGCTTCGAGGCCATCTCGCCGCAGAGCGACAGCGATTTCTTCGCCTCTTGCGACTTGCGCGCAATGTCGCGAAGCGCGCGCAGGATGGGCGCCGACATGGTGTCGAAGCGCTCGGAGACCTTTGCGTTGCCGCGGTCGACCGCGAACAGGAACTGGAACAGATCGTTGGAGCCGACCGAGATGAAGTCGACCTTCTTCAGGAGCTCGTCGAGCTGATAGAGCAGCGCCGGCACCTCGACCATGGTGCCGATGTCGATTCTTTCAGGCAGCGTGTGGCCGTGCTGGCGCAGATAGGTCAGCTCACGTTCGACTAGCGCCTTCGCCGAATCGAATTCACCCACCTCGGAGATCATCGGGAACATGATCCGCAACGCGCGGCCGCCGCCGGCGCGCAGCAGGGCACGGATCTGGCCGCGCAACAGGCCGGGACGGTCGAGCCCGAGCCGGATCGCGCGCCATCCGAGCGCGGGATTCTCCTCGATCACCGCTTCCATATAAGGCAGCGCCTTGTCGCCGCCGATGTCGAGGGTGCGGAAGGTGACGGGCTTGGTGCCGGCGGCATCCAGCACGGTGCGATAGAGCGCGAGCTGGTCGCTGGTGCGCGGCAGGCTCTGGCCGACCATGAATTGCAGCTCGGTGCGGAACAGGCCGATGCCGGCGCTGCCGGTGTCTTCGATATGCGGCAGGTCGATCGCGAGACCCGCATTGATCATCAGCTCGACCTTCTGGCCGTCTTTGGTGACGCAGGGCAGGTCGCGCAGCGCCAGATACTGCGCCTGGCGGCGGGCGCGGAAGCGCACGCGCTCCGCGAAGGCCGCTTCGACCTCCTGCGATGGGCGCACATAGATCATGCCGGAGGTGCCGTCGACGATGACGGCGTCGCCGGGATCGGCGATACCGGGCGCGTTCGGGACTTCGCCGACCGCGGGAATGCCAAGCGCGCGCGCCACGATCGAGACGTGGGAATTGGCGGTGCCTTCTTCCAATATGATGCCGCGCAGGCGCTTGCGGTCGTAGTCGAGCAGCGCCGCCGGGCCCATCGCGCGCGCGATGACGATGGCATTGTCGGGCAATTGTTCGCGTGACGGCGCGTGATCCTGGCCGACCAGTTGCCGCATCAGGCGATAGCCGAGATCCTCGAGATCATGCAGCCGGTCGCGCAAATAGGGATCGGTCGAGCGCAGCATGCGCGCGCGGGTGTCGGATTGCACACGCTCGACGGCGGCTTCCGCCGTCAGGCCGGTGGCGACCGCCTCGTGCAGCTTGTGCGACCAGCCCTGGTCGTTGGCGAACATGCGGTAGGCTTCCAGCACCTCGCGATGCTCGCCGCCTTCCGCGACGTCGCCGCGCTCCAGCATGCGATCGAGATCGGCGCGCAGCTTGGCGAGCGCGGTGTCGAGCCGCTTGATCTCCTTCGGCAGGTCCTCGGCGATGTAGTCCTTGATGACGACGCGCGGCTCGTGCAGCACGACGTGGCCGAGCGCGATGCCTTCCGACAGGATGGCGCCGACCTTCTGCGCCGAATGGCGCGCGGCGGGCTCATGGCCCGGCTGGGCCAGCGCGGACAGCTCGCCTGAGGCGATCAGCTCCGCCAGCACCATCGCCGTGGTCTGAAGCGCCTCGAGCTCCTCCTCGACATAGTTGCGCTTGGCGCGGTTCTGCACCACCAGCACGCCGAGCGTGTTGCCGGCGCGCAGGATCGGCACGCCGAGGAAGGAGTGGTAGATTTCTTCGCCGGTCTCCGGGCGGAACGAGAAGGCCGGATGGCTCTGCGCGTCGTTCAAGTTGAGAGGGGTTGCCTCGCTGGCGACCAAGCCGACAAGGCCCTCATGGGCGCTGAGCACGGTGTGGTGCACCGCCTCGCGGTTGAGGCCTTCGGTGGCATAGAGCTCGAGCGTGTTGTCGACGCGCAGCACATAGACCGAGCACACCTCGGCCACCATGTTGGCCGCGATCAGTACCACGATCTTGTCGAGCCGCTCCTGGGCCGAGACCTGCTCCGCCATGGTTTCGCGGAGCCGTCTCAACAAGACGCGGGGACCTCCCGACGCGCTCCGCATGAACCGTCAATCTCCTTCGTCTGCCGGGGCCGAAAGGGCCCGCGGCGGCTCGCCCAGAAATCCAGAAAAACAACAAATTTGCTCGTCCGGCGCCGGCCCCGGCGGTTGCCTGGGCCGAATCAGCACCGCCTCAACTGGGGCACAGTTTCTGGCAGCCCACCCTGTTCGCCGTATAGCGAATTGGGGCTTGTTTTGCCAAGCAAAACGCCTGCCAAACGCGAAAGTGTGGAGACCTCAGCGTTTGCTGCGACCGCTAAGAGAAAATTAGCCTAAGCCTGATCGAGACCGTAGAGCGTGTGCAGCGTGCGCACCGCAAGCTCGGTATAGGCGGTGTCGATCAGAACCGAGAATTTGATCTCGGAGGTTGTAATGGCCCGGATGTTGATATTCCGTCCTGCGAGGGCCGAGAACGCCTGGGCGGCGACGCCGGCATGGCTGCGCATTCCGCTGCCGATCACCGAGATCTTGGCAACGTCGGTCGCGGTGTCGAGCCGGGCATAATTGATCTGGCTTTTGGCCGCGGTGATCGTCTCCTTGGCCCTGGTATAGTCGGCGGCCGGGACCGTGAAGGTGAGGTCGGTGGTCTTGCCGTCTTCGGAGACGTTCTGCACGATCATGTCGACGTTGATGTTGGCCTCCGCGAGCGGGCCGAAGATCGACGCCGCCACGCCGGGCTTGTCCTCGATCTGGCGTACCGAGATCTGGGCCTCGTCCTTCGAAAAGGCGATGCCGGTGACGACGTGGCTTTCCATGATCTCCTCCTCGCTGCAGATCAGCGTGCCGGGCGGCTGGTTGGCATGCGGGTCGATATCCTCGGGCTTGTCGAAGCTCGAGCGGACGAAAATCGGCATGTTGTGGACCATGCCGAGTTCCACCGAGCGGACCTGGAGCACCTTGGCGCCCTGGGAGGCCAGCTCCAGCATGTCTTCGAACGCGATCTTGTCGAGCCGGCGCGCCTTCGGCACGATTCGCGGATCGGTTGTGTAGACACCGTCGACGTCGGTGTAGATGTCGCAGCGGTCCGCCTTGACGGCGGCGGCGATCGCCACGGCCGAGGTGTCGGAGCCGCCGCGGCCAAGCGTGGTGATGCGGTTGGTCTCGGGGTTGATGCCCTGGAAGCCGGCGATCACGGCGACTTCCTTGCGCTCCCTGAAGCGCTTGATGATCTCGCCGCCGTCGATGCCCTCGATCCGGGCCGAAGCATGGGCGTCGCTGGTCGTGATCGGGATCTGCCAGCCCTGCCAGGAGCGGGCCTGGATACCCATGCCCTGAAGCACGATGGCCAGCAGGCCGGACGTCACCTGTTCGCCCGAGGCGACCACGGCGTCGTATTCGCGCGCATCGTGCATCGGCGAGGCCTCGGTGCACCAGGCCACCAACTCGTTGGTTTTACCGGACATCGCCGAGACGACCACGGCCACTTCATGGCCGGCGTCGACCTCACGCTTCACATGGCGTGCGACGTTGCGGATACGTTCGATGTTGGCGACGGATGTGCCGCCGAATTTCATCACGAGGCGGCTCATGACGACGCGTGCATTCCCTCATAAGGATAAGTATGGTGACCCGCGTTGGACGGGTGCCTGCGATACCGACCGCGCGTATACAGAGGGGCGGGGCCGGGGGCAAGCGGGTTCCTGCGCGGGCCAATCCGGGCAATGGGTTATTCGAGGTCATGGCGCGTTACATCGACGAGATCCTGCAACCGGGCGAGCGGGTGCTGTATTCGACCAATGCGCACTGGATCTTCTATTTTCCGGCGATCCTGGCCTGGATCGTGGCGCTGGTCCTGTTCGTCCTGTCCCGGCAAACCATCGTCGAGGGGCTCGTCCTGCTCTGTCTCGTCGCGGCCGGCCTGGTGGCTCTGGCGGCGCTGTACTGGACCGTGAAGGGCTGGTTCCATCGCTTTACCACCGAGACCGACGTGACCAATTTGCGGATCGTGCACAAGACCGGCTTCATCAAGCGCCGTACCTTCGAGATGGCGCTGGACAAGGTCGAGAGCGTCGATGTGAATCAGACCATTCTTGGACGTATTCTCAACTATGGCGACGTCACGATCAATGGCGTGGGGGAGGGGCGCGAAACCATCCGGACCATCGCCTCGCCGCTCGCCTTCCGCAGTTCGATCACCACGCGGTAGGACCGCGCGCAACCCATGAGCATGCAGCAAAATACTTCCGCAACAGCGACCACCCCGCCGGGCTCGACCGTCGACGCCGCCGAGATCGCGAAATTCTCAAAACTTTCGGCCGAGTGGTGGGACCCCAAGGGCAAGATGGCGCCGCTGCACCGGATCAACCCGCTGCGGCTCGGCTACATCCGCGATGCCGCCTGCCGCAAGTTCGAGCGCAATTTGCGCAGCCTCAACTGCCTCGGCGGTCTGCGCGTGCTCGATATCGGCTGCGGCGCCGGCCTGCTCTGCGAGCCGCTGTCGCGCCTGGGTGCGCAGGTCATCGGCGTCGATCCGTCGGTCAGCAACATCGCGGCCGCGAAGCTGCATGCCGACAAGGCGCATCTCGCGATCGACTATCGCTGCACCACGGTTGAGGAGATCGATCCGCGCGAGCGCTTTGACATCGTGCTGGCGATGGAGGTGGTCGAGCACGTCGTCGACGTCGGCGTTTTCCTGAAGCGCTGCGCCGCGATGCTGAAGCCGAACGGGTTGATGGTGGTCTCGACGCTGAACAGGAACTGGAAGAGTTTTGCGCTCGCCATCGTCGGCGCCGAATATGTGCTGCGATGGCTGCCGCGCGGCACCCACGAGTGGAACAAATTCGTCACCCCCGACGAACTGACGAAATACCTGCTCGACAACCGCCTGGTCATCACCGAGCAGACCGGCGTCGTCTACTCACCCTTCGCCGACAAATGGACCCTCTCGTCAGACATGGACGTGAACTACATGGTGGTGGCGGAAGGCATGGTGTGAGGCGTTGCTGCTTCCAAACATTCGGCGTCGTCCTGGCGAAAGCCAGGACCCATTACCCCTGGGAGAAGTTGTGGCGCGAGACAGATAATCTCGAGTCTTCGCCAAACCACTCCCAGGGGTAATGGGTCCTGGATCTGCGCTTCGCTTGTCCAGGACGACGATGAATTTGGCGATAGCATCGCTCCCATGACGTTCGTGTGGTTGACCCATTGAACAGCTAGCGGCAGGTTGGCCGCAATCATTGGCCCTCCCACTCATTTCCCCATGTTCACCATCGCCAGCCTCTGGATTCCCTTCACCGTCATTGCCGCGCTCGGCCAGGTCGCGCGCAATGCGATGCAGCGGTCACTGACAAAGCCGCTGGGGACCTGGGGTGCGACCAATATCCGCTTCCTGTTCGGCTTTCCGTTCTCGCTCCTGTTCCTGGCAGTGGTGCTGGTTGCCACCGGCGATCATCTCGGCATGCCGCCCGGTGTGTTCTGGCCGTGGCTGCTGCTCGGCGCGCTCAGCCAGATCGTCGCGACCGGCCTGATGCTGCTCGCCATGAACGACCGCTCCTTCGTGGTGACGACGGCCTATCTGAAAACCGAGGCGATCCAGACCGCCATCTTCGGCTTCGTCTTCCTCGGCGATCATCTGACATGGCTCAAGGTGCTGGCGATCGTGATCGCGACAATCGGCGTCGTCATCACCGCGCTACGGCCCGGTGGCGAGAAGAGTTTTGCCGAATTGAAGCCGACCATCACCGGTCTCGTCGCGGCGGCGGCGTTCGCGTTGTCAGCGGTCGGCTTCCGCGGCGCCATCATCAACGTGCCTGATGTCTCGTTCGTGACGGCGGCATCGTTCACGCTGGTGCTCGGCCTGTTCGTGCAGACGTTGATCCTGACGATCTATCTGCTCTGGCGCGCGCCGAACGTGCTTCAGGGCATCCTCTCAATGTGGCGGCCCTCAATGCTGGCCGGCTTCACCGGCGCCTTCGCCTCGCAGTTCTGGTTCCTGGCGTTCGCGCTGACCGCCGCCGCCAATGTCCGCACGCTGGCCTTGATCGAGGTGCTGTTCGCGCAAGGCGTGGCCTATTACTCGTTCAAGCAGCCGATCGCGCCGCGCGAAATTATCGGCATCGCGCTGATCGTGCTCGGCGTGGCGGTGCTGGTGGGAGTCTAATTCCGATCTTCCGGCAGCGTCGGCAGCGGCGACACCTCGATGCCTTCGTCGATCAGCGACTTGGCCTCGTCGGGCGAGGCTTCGCCGTAGATCGGACGGTGCTCCTTGTCGCCGTAATGCATCGCGCGGGCTTCATTGGCGAATCGCTCACCGACATTGTCGGCGTTCTTCACGATGTGATCGCGCAGCTCTTTGAGCTTGGCGCGCAGCTCGCGCTCCTGCGCCATCAACAGCGAGGTCGGTGCGGATTGCGCAGCCTCGGGCGCGGTCGTCGTGGCGGTGGGCTCAGGCGGCGGCGTGGCGCGTCCGCGGCCCTTCTTGCCGACGATGCGCGGCGCCATGATCGCCTTGTCGACCTTGGCCGAGCCGCAGATCGGACAAGTCACGAGCTTGCGCTTCACCTGAGAATCGTACGCGGCCGAGCTCTGGAACCAACTCTCGAAGTCGTGGCTCCGGTCGCAGCGGAGCGCGTAGCGGATCATGCCGATCCCCGCGCCAGATGCAGGTGGTCCGGCCCGGCCTTGGGGTCGGCGACGCCGAAGCGGCGGCCGTGCTGGAGCGAGGGGATCGCGCGGCGCGCGGTCTCGACCTTGGCCGGATCGATTTGTGCCATGATGATGCCGGGCTCGACATCGCCTTCGGCGAGGATCTCGCCCCAGGGATCGATGATCAGCGAATGGCCATAGGTCTCCCGCTTGTTCTCATGCAGGCCTGCCTGCGCCGCAGCGAAGATGAAGCAGCCGGTCTCGATCGCGCGCGCACGCAACAGCACGTGCCAATGCGCCTCGCCGGTTTTGCGGGTGAACGCCGAGGGTACCGTGATGAAGTACGCGCCGCTCTCGGCCAGCGCGCGGTAGAGCGCGGGGAAGCGCACGTCATAACAGATCGTCAGGCCAACGCGGCCCCAGGGCAGGTCGGAGATCACGGCCGTCTCGCCCGGCTGGTAATTGGCGGATTCGCGATAGCTCTCGCCGTCAGGCAGCTCGATATCGAACATGTGGATCTTGTCGTAGCTCGCGAGCACATTGCCCTCGGGCCCGATCAGGAAGGAGCGGTTGACCGCTTTTTCGTCCGAAAAGCGCAGAGCCAGCGAGCCGACATGGATGTGGATCTTCAGTTCGGCCGCGAGCGCCCGGTACGCCCTCAGCGAGTTGTCGTCGTCTTGGCTCTGGAGGTGCTCGAACAGTGCCTTGCGGTTGAGCTGCATCATGTTGCTGACTTCGGGCGTCTGCACGTAGTCGGCGCCATTGGCCGCAGCCTGGCGGATCAGCCTGGTGGCCTGCGCGAGGCTCGGCTCGGGCATCAGTCCGGTGCGCATCTGCACCATCGCCGCCGTGAAGGTCCTGCTGTCGCTCATGACTCCGCCTTGACGCTTTCGAGCATGCCGTCGAGCTTGCCTTCGCGATCGAGCGCGTAGAGTTCGTCGCAGCCCCCGACATGGGTTCCGCCGATCCAGATCTGAGGGAAGGTCGAGCCCTCGCCGGAGCGATCGTACATCTCCTGGCGCCAGGACGGGTTCTTGGCGATGTCGAACTCCGTGAACGTCGCCTTCTTGCGGGTCAGCAGCGACTTGGCGGCGGAACAATAGCCGCAGCCCGGCCTCGTGTAGATCTCGACAGCAGCGGTCATCTTGCCTGGCGCTTTCATGTCATGAATTCATTGAATTATATGGGACTTCACCGGGTCTCGACAACCCGGGCAAACACCAGCACGTCCACTTGCGCCGCTTTGGCCCGCAGCAGGGCCCGCGCACAGGCATCCAGCGTCGCCCCGGACGTCAGGACGTCGTCGACGAGGACAATGCGCCGACCCTGGACGTCCGCCTGACGGTCCGGGGATACCTGGAATGCGCCCTGCACATTGGTGGCGCGCTGGGCCCGCGACAGGCCGATCTGCTGCTCGGTGGCGCGTACCCGGCGCAGCACCTCAGCTTTCACTTTCACCCCGCTCTGCCGCTCGATGATGCGTGCCAGGGCGCCGGATTGGTTGTAGCGGCGGCGCCAGGCCCGCCGCCAATGCAGGGGCACCGGCACCAGCATGTCGGCGCCGGCGAGCAACTCGCCGCCCGCCCGCGCCATCCAGCGCCCCATGGCCGGCGCGAGATCAGTGCGGTCCTGGTATTTCAGCGCATGCACCAGGGTGCGCGCGACGTCGTCATAGCGCACCGCAGCGCGCGCCCGTTGGTAGGCCGGCGGGCTCGCAATGGCCTCCATCGATAGCATGTCGGGGCCGGGGTCATAGACGAAGGGAATGCCGAGCCGTGGGCAGTAGGGCCGTTCGATGAACGACAGCCGCGCCCAGCACGAAGCGCACACGCCCTCGCCATCGACCGGCTCGCGGCAGGACACGCACAGCGTCGGCAGCGCGATGTCGAGCGCGAGCCGTGGCAGATGGGCCAATACCCCGCGGCAGGCCTCGAGCGCGCCGCGCAGATGGCTGGAAATGGAGCGTGGTGGTGATGCCTCGGCGCCCATTGGGCAAGGCTAGCGCCGTCCTGCGCCACGCTCAAGCCAATGGGCTGTTCTCGTCCGCGCCCGGCCTACGGCTCTTTCGGCAGCACGGGCCGGAAGAACGATCGCTCATAACGGCGGAAGCAGCGCGTTTGCCTTGCGAATTCGATCGCTTTCTGGACGTCCGGATCTTCGGCGCTGTCCTTCCGATATTGTTCGTACGCCGCGAAGCTCGGGAAGCTGAACATTGCGAGGGCGGCGTCGCTCGCGCCTTCCGATGGCAGGAAGTACCCGTGGTGGATGCCGCCGAATCTTGGCACCAGTTCCAGCCACATCCTGCCATAAGCTTCGAATTCAGCGAGCTTGTCCGGGGGGATCTCGTATCGCAGGTAACAGGTGATCATCGTTTGATGCTCCGGCGCGCCCCGGACCTGATGCGCATTGCTAGTTTGGAACACGAGGGGCCGGTGTCGGTCTCTGATGAGGCAAGGCTAGCGCCAGGCGCAGTGGATTGCCAGAACCAGCATGATCGGCGTAACCAGCGGCATGGCTCAAGACCCGCAAACCCCGCCCGCTTTGTTCGATCGTGCTTTGCTGCACGCGCGACAGCGCCGCGCGCAGGCGCAAGGTGCCGAGAGCTTCCTGCTGGATCGGGTCGCCGAGGACATGTCCGACCGGCTGGCGGCGGTGATGCGGGAGTTTCACACGGCGGTCGATCTCTGGACTCCTGGCGAGGGTCTCGCGGTGCTGCGCGCGCGACTGCCCTCGATCGAACGCATTGAGCTCGATACGTCCGGTGCGGAGAAGCTGCCCCTTGCGCCGGAGAGCCTCGATCTCGTGGTCTCGGCGCTGGCGCTGCAATTCGTCAACGATCTGCCGGGGGTGCTTGCGCAAATCCGTCGCGCGCTGAGGCCGGACGGGCTGTTGCTGGCGGCGATGATCGGCGGCGACAGCCTGACCGAGCTGCGCCAGGCTTTTGCCGCCGCCGAGGCCGAATGCGAGGGTGGTGTTTCTCCGCGTGTGGCGCCGTTCGCCGACCTGCGCGACGTTGGCGCGCTGTTGCAGCGGGCAGGATTTGCGCTGCCGGTCACCGATGTCGACCGCGTCGTGGTGCGCTACGCCAACGCGTTCGCGCTGATGCAGGATATCAGGCGGATGGGCGCCGCCAATGTGCTGATCGAGCGGCGCCGTACGCCGAGCCGGCGATCGACGCTGCTGCGGGTGGCCGAAATTTACGCGGAGCGCTTTGCCGATGCCGACGGCCGCGTCCGTGCGACATTCGACATCATCTGGCTCTCCGGCTGGGCCCCGCATGCGAGCCAGCAGCAGCCGCTCAAGCCGGGATCGGCGAAGGCGAGCCTGGCGGAAGCAGTGAAGAAGGCGGGGAAGGAGTAATCCTCATGGTGAGGAGGCGCGTCAGCGCCGTCTCGAACCATGCAGGCCCGGCTCTCATCCGCAGCCATCCTTCGAGACGACCGCTGCGCGGTCTCCTCAGGATGAGGTCTGAGCTCACATCAGCAGATCGATCAAATGCGGGATCAGCGGAATGTCGGCGGGCGGCATGGGATAGTCGCGCAGCTTGTTGGCGCGGATCCAGGCCAGGGTCTGGCCCTCGCGCGGCGTGACCTGTCCTTCCCAGCGCCGGCAGATGTAGAGCGGCATCAGGAGGTGAAAGGTCTCGTAGCCGTAGCTCGCGAATGTCAGCGGCGCCAGGCAGGGCTCCGCGACGCTGATGCCGAGCTCCTCGTGGAGTTCGCGGATCAGGCTCTGTTCCGGCCGCTCGCCGGGCTCACACTTGCCGCCGGGAAATTCCCAGAGGCCGGCCAGCGTCTTGCCCTCGGGGCGCTGCGCGATCAGGACGCGCTTGTCGGCGTCGACCAGCGCGCAAGCCACCACGAGCGTCAGTTTGAGATCAGCCATCCCTGGAATTCCGCTTGCTGAAGGATCATCCGCAACGGTTCGTTAACCCTGTGACGGCCCGTGTTTCCGAGGTCTCCATAAGTCATATTTAATCCACGGTTCCTAGAGTGGAAACGCTGAAACCATTCCGGGCCAGATCCATGCGCGTTGAGTTTCGTCCCATCTTCCGTCGGTTTCTCCGCGATCGCCGCGGCAATGTCGCGGTGATCTTCGCAATCTGCTGCGTCCCCCTGATCACGTTCATCGGTTGCGCCGTCGACTATTCGATGGCGACCAGGATGAAGGCAAAGCTGCAAGCTGCTGCCGATGGCGCCGCTGTCGCCGCCGTCTCACAGAAGGCCCCCGGCTTTATCGCTGCCGCAGCCATGACGGGCAATGGCTCCGTCACGGAGGGCGTGAACGACGCCAATAACGTGTTCGACGCCAACATGAAAAATGTCACGGCACCGCCCAACTTGTCTCGCAACAGCACGGTGACGAAGACTGGGATCGCCGTGGCCGCCAGCGTCCAGTTCAGTGCCGACGTCCCCGTCACCTTCCTGAAGATTCTCGGCTACCAAAAGCTCAGCGTCTCCGGCACCTCGAATGCCTCCGCGTCGCTGCCGCCCTATCTCGATTTCTATCTCACGCTCGACGTCTCCGGATCCATGGGCCTGCCGTCGACCTCGGCCGAGGCCGTCCGAATGCAATCGATCAACCCGGACAACTTCAGGCAATACCCCACAGGCTGCACCTTGGCCTGCCATTTCGCGCCCCAGAACAGTGCGTGCACCGATAGCGGAACGCAGGGATATCCTACCAACAATTACTGTCTGGGCTATGCGATCTCGCGCGTCAGTCAAAGCGGCTATGCCGGTCTGCTTTCGACGACGACTGTGAATTCGACATATCCAAAGGGCAAGAAGCTGTCATCCTCAGTCGTGTCCGGTCTACCGGGCTCACTGTATTCGACCCTTCCGACCGTTGCGAACTGCCCCACCGCCGGAACCGACAGCTGCATTCAGCTCCGGCTGGATGCGGTCGGCTACGCCGTGAACCAGCTGTTTATCACCGCCAACAGCAGCATGAAGGTCGCTAATCAATTCCGGATTGGTATCTATCCGTTCATTCAGTACCTCGATAAGAACTATTTTCCGCTGACGTCCAGCATCAACGGTTCTTCGACGAATCCGTCGACAATCAACTACGCAGCCGCCAACCTCGCTTCGTTGCTCGACACCAACATGAATACGGCTCTCGGATCGGGCGGCACCCATATCGACAACGCGTTGAGTTCGCTCAACAGCTTGATCGTCAGCGCCGGCGACGGCAGCGCCTCGAGCAACGCGCGACCCTATGTATTCCTCGTCACCGACGGCGCACAAGACCCGCAAGTCAAAGGCGTTCCGAATGGAGGCTGGTCGGGCAGTAACCATGCCACGGTCATCAATCCGGCGACCGTCTGCAAACCCCTGAAGGACAAGGGTATCATCATCTCGGTGCTCTACATTCCTTACCAGGTGATCGATCCGGTGAACGCGTCTTTTGCCAATGACGAGGACGATTACGCCAATTGGAACATACCGCTCATTCCGGCGAGCCTGCAGGGCTGCGCGACGCCGGGCTACTTCTATACGGCGAATACCCCGGCGGACATCACGGCCGCCCTGAATGCCATGTTCAATCAGGCGCTGATCACTGCTCACATCACGAAATAGCCGCCCGTCGGGACGCTTACGACCTGTAATCGCCGTTGATCGCGACATACTCCTTGGTGAGGTCGCAGGTCAGCACGCGGTCGCGGCCCTTGCCGAGGCCGAGCGAGACCTTGATCGCGATCTCCGGCGCCTTCATCGCTTCCGACACCTGCGCCTCGTCATAGGACGGATCGCGCGCGCCGCTCTTGGCGACCCGGATGCCGTTGAAGGAGATCGAGAGCTTGTCGCGGTCGGCCGGCTCGCCGGCCTTGCCGACCGCCATCACCACGCGGCCCCAATTGGCGTCCTCTCCGGCGATTGCGGTCTTCACCAGCGGCGAGTTCGCGATCGACATCGCGATCTTGCGCGCCGAGGCCTTGGTCTTGGCGCCCTCGACGGTGATCTCGACCAGCTTGCGGGCGCCTTCGCCGTCGCGGGCCACCTGTTCTGAAAGATTGGCGAGCACCTGGTTGAAGGCCTTGACGAAGGCTTTCAGGCGCGGGTCGCTGGCCCGGCTGATCTTCGGCGCACCATGTTCTGCAGCAGCACCGGTGGCAAAGGCCAGCAGCGTGTCCGAGGTCGAGGTGTCGCCGTCGATCGTGACCGCGTTGAAGGTGTCCTCGACGCCGCTCTTGAGCAGCGCCTGCAGCGCGGCAGGCGCGATCGGTGCGTCGGTGAAGATGAAGGACAGCATCGTCGCCATATCGGGGGCGATCATGCCGGCACCTTTGGCCATGCCGTTGATGGTGACCTTGGCCTTGCCGAGCTTCACGGTTGCGGTCGCGACCTTCGGGAAGGTGTCGGTGGTCATGATCGCCTTGGCGGCGGCGAGATAATCGCCGGCCTCGGCGGTTTCCGCGAGCCGCCCGAGCACGCCGTCGAACTTGGTCGCATCCAGCGGCTCGCCGATCACGCCGGTCGAGGCCAGGAAGATCTCGCCCTCGGTGCATCCGACGGCCTCGGCCGCGATCTTCGCGGTCAGCGCGGTGGAGCTGCGACCGGTCTTGCCGGTAAAGGCATTGGCGTTGCCGGAATTGACCACCAGCGCGCGCGCCTTGCCGCCCTTCAGCTTGGCGCGGCACCATTCCACCGGTGCGGAGGGGCATTTCGACTTGGTGAAGACGCCGGCGACCGCGGTGCCCTTGTCCATCACTGCGAGCAGAACGTCGGTGCGGTTCTTGTAGCGGATGCCGGCCTCGGCCGTCGCGAGACGGACCCCCGCAATGGTGGGCATGTCGGGAACGTGTTTCGGGGCGAGGGGAGAGACGGAGGAGGACATCGCGGGCGCCTTGATGGGATCTGGATGTGCAGATGCCCGGCGCGGGGGCCGGGCATCACAAAGGCTTAGATACTCTTCACGTCACCGAAGTGACAGCGAATTCTTACTTCTTCGCAGGCGGCGCCATCTTGCTGTCGGACGGCTTCGCATCGGTAGGCTTGGCATCGGCAGGCTTGGCCGCATCAGCCGGCTTGGCGTCCTTGGCCGCATCCGCCGGCTGGTCCAGCCGCTCGACCTTGGCTTCCGCGCGCAGCTTGGCGACGTAATCGGCCTGGGCCTTGCGGGTGACATACTGCTCGATCTGCGCCTTGACCTGCTCGAAATCAGGCGCCTTGCGGCTGCGCTTTTCCTCGACCTTGATGACGTGCCAGCCGAACTGCGACTTCACGGGGTCGGAGATCTTGCCCGGCTCGAGCGCGAAGGCGACCGCCGAGAATTCCGGTACCATCTGCTCCTTGGTGAAGAAGCCGAGGTCGCCGCCGTCGGCCGAACCCGGATCCTTGGACTTCTTCTTGGCGAGCTCGGCGAAATCGGCGCCCTTGTCGAGCTCGGCCTTCACCGCCTTGGCCTCGTCCTCGGTCTCGACCAGGATGTGGCGGGCGTGCACTTCCTGCTCGCCGGTGATCTGCTTGGAGGCCTCCTCATAGACCTTCTTCATGGCATCCGGGGTGGTGGCGGCCTTGCCCTCGCCGGCGAGCAGACTGTCCATCAGCAGGCGGTTGCGGGCGAACGCGAGCCGCTTCTTGAACTCCTCGCCGTCGGCGAGCTTCTTGTCTTCGGCGGCCTTGCCGACAATCTTCATGTCGATCAGGAAGGACAGGACGTTCTCGTCCTTGGTCGCCGGGTCCATCTGGGCAAGGCTCGGCCCGAGTTCCTCTTCGGCCATGGCGACGTCGCTCTTCTTGATTTCCGCGCCATTGACCTTCGCCAGCACCGGATCGTCGGCAGCCCGGCCGGGACCCGCGATCAGCGCCAGCGCAAGGCAGCCCACGAGGGCGGTGGCGAGGCCGAAGCGCAGGCCGGTTTTGGTTACCGGGAACGAGGTGGTCATGGAAAATCCTTTTGTTGAAGCAGGGGGCTGCTCGAGCGGGGCGGACACTCGCCCAATTCAGGGGGCCTTGGCAACGCGAAAAGTCTGTCAAAATGATGAATTAGCCGCAATGCACCCGCCGTTGACAAGGCCCTGACCGGGCCATATCTCTGCCCGGTCGCGTCCATGCGATGGCGTTTATTTTGCTGCGTTTTTGGCCGTTGAACCCAGACTTGCCCAACTCCCACCCATATGGCGGATGGACCCCCCGCAGTCCGGGCTCCGGCGCCCAGCAGGCGTCACGGTGAGTTGATAGGCAGGCGGGTGACAACCTCTTGGCTGCAACGCGAACGCGGTTGAATCGCGAACACAGGAACTAAGCATGATCGGCGCGCTCGCCCGCAAGTTTTTCGGCTCCGCCAACGACCGGCGGGTGAAGGGATATCAGTCCCGCGTCAACGCGATCAACGCGCTGGAGCCAGAGGTTTCGAAACTCTCCGACGAAGCCCTCAAGGCCCGCACCGTCGAGTTCAGGCAGCAGCTCGCCGAGGGCAAGACCCTGGACGACCTTCTGGTCCCCGCTTTCGCCACGGTCCGTGAAGCCGCCAAGCGCACGCTCGGCCAGCGCCATTTCGATGTCCAGCTGATCGGCGGCATGGTGCTGCACGAGGGCGACATCGCTGAGATGAAGACCGGCGAAGGCAAGACCCTGGTCGCAACGCTCGCGGTCTACCTCAACGCGCTCGCCGGCAAGGGCGTCCACGTCGTCACCGTCAACGACTACCTCGCCCGCCGCGACTCCGCCTGGATGGGCCAGATCTACGGCTTCCTCGGCCTGACCACCGGCGTGATCGTGCACGGCCTCGACGATTCCGAGCGCAAGACGGCCTATGCCTGCGACATCACCTACGGCACCAACAACGAATACGGCTTCGACTATCTGCGCGACAACATGAAGTACCGGCTCGAGGACATGGTCCAGCGGCCGCACTTCTACGCCATCGTCGACGAAGTCGACTCCATCCTGATCGACGAAGCGCGCACGCCGCTGATCATTTCCGGTCCGCTCGACGACCGCTCCGACTTCTACAACACCATCGACGGCTTCCTGCCCAAGCTCGACAAGTCCGACTACGACGTCGACGAGAAGCAGCGCACAGTGACGCTGACCGAAGCCGGCATGGAGAAGATCGAGACGCTGCTGCGCGATGCCGGCCAGCTCAAGGGCGAGTCGCTCTACGACGTCGAGAACGTCTCCGTCGTGCACCACATCAACCAGGCGCTGCGCGCCCACACCCTGTTCACGCGCGACAAGGACTACATCGTCCGCGACGACGAGGTCGTCATCATCGACGAGTTCACCGGTCGCATGATGCAGGGCCGCCGCTATTCGGAAGGCCTGCATCAGGCGCTGGAAGCCAAGGAGCACGTGCAGGTCCAGCCGGAAAACCAGACGCTGGCCTCGATCACCTTCCAGAACTATTTCCGGATGTACGAAAAGCTCGCCGGCATGACCGGCACGGCGCTGACCGAAGCCGACGAATTGTTCGACATCTACAAGCTCGAGGTCGTGGAAATCCCGACCAATTTGCCGGTCGCCCGTCTCGACGAGGACGACGAGGTCTATCGCACCCAGAACGAGAAATACGCCGCGATCCTGGCCGAGATCGAACGCGCCAACGCGCGGCTGCAGCCGGTGCTGGTCGGCACCGCCTCGATCGAAAAATCGGAAGTGATCGCCGAATATCTCAAGAAGCACGGCTATCGGCAGATCGATTTCGGCAGCGAAAATTCGATGCAGAAGCTGTACGCCGCGGCCCGCGCCGGCAAGCCGGCAAAGCTGTTCGCGGTGCTGAACGCGCGCTTCCACGAGCAGGAAGCCTACATCGTCGCGGAAGCCGGCGTCCCCGGCGCGATCACGATCGCGACCAACATGGCCGGCCGCGGCACCGACATCAAGCTCGGCGGCTCGCTGGAAATGCGCATCCAGCAGGAGGCCGCTTCGATCGAGGACGAGGCCGAGAAGGCCTTGAAGATCGAGCAGATCAAGGCCGACATCGAGCACTTCCGCGACATCGTGCTGAAGGCCGAAGAAGAGGTCGAGATCGAGCCGGCGAAGGGTTCGAAGCCCGCCAAGACGGTGAAGAAGCCCGGCGGCCTCTACATCATGGGCTCCGAACGCCACGAATCCCGCCGCATCGACAACCAGCTCCGCGGTCGTTCCGGCCGTCAGGGCGACCCGGGCCGCTCGAAATTCTTCCTGTCGCTGGAAGACGATCTGATGCGCATCTTCGGCTCGGATCGCCTCGACAGCATGCTGCAGCGTCTCGGCCTGCAAGAGGGCGAGGCCATCATCCATCCCTGGATCAACAAGGCGCTCGAAAAGGCGCAGCAGAAGGTCGAGGCGCGCAACTTCGACATCCGCAAGAATTTGCTCAAGTTCGACAACGTCCAGAACGACCAGCGCAAGGTGATCTTCGACCAGCGCGTCGACCTGATGAAGGACGACAGCGTCGCCGAGACCGTCGCCGACATGCGCCACGCCTTCATCGACGACCTCGTCGCCAAGCACGTGCCCGAGCACGCCTATGCCGAGCAGTGGGACGTCGCGGGCCTGAAGGAAGAGCTCAAGCGCGTGCTCGATCTCGACCTGCCGGTCGAGGACTGGGCCAAGGAAGAGGGCATCGCCGACGAGGAGCTGCTCACGCGCATCGAGACCCGCGCCGACGAGCACATGGCCGCCAAGGTCGGGCAATGGGGTCCCGACGTGATGCGTTACGTCGAGAAGACCATTCTGCTGCAGACGCTCGACCATCTCTGGCGCGAGCACCTGATCATGCTCGACCATCTGCGCCAGGTCATCGGCCTGCGCGGCTACGGCCAGCGCGATCCGCTGCAGGAGTACAAGACCGAAGCGTTCAACCTCTTCCAGGAGATGAGCGCGCATCTGCGCGAGGCCGTCACGGCGCAGCTGATGCGGGTCGAGATCGTGCCGCCGGAGCAGGAAGCCCCGGTGCTGCCTCAGATGGAAGCGCACAAATTCGACCCGAACACCGGCGAGGACGAAATGGCGCTCGCCAGCGTCACGCTCGGAGCGCAGGCCACCGACGCCGCGTTGCGCGATCCCAAGAACCCGGCAAGCTGGGGCAAGATCGGACGCAACGAGGATTGTCCGTGCGGCTCAGGCAAGAAGTACAAGCACTGCCACGGGCGGTATGCTTAGCGATGAGGTGTGAGGTGCGACGTCGGCGCCTCACACCCCACTGTCGTCGCCCGCTTTAACCGGGCGACCCAGTACACCGCGGCTTCTCGGTTCAAATCACATCCGTCTCTGGAATACTGGATCGCCCGATTAAATCGGGCGATGACAGCGAGTATGTGGCGCGCAGCTCCATCTCCATCGTCGTCCTGGCGAAAGCCAGGACGACGAATTCTCAATTCGAACTATCGATCAAGCTCTCCAGCAGCCGCTTCAATTCGCTCGTCGATTTGTCGCCGTAGCTCTCCAGGATGTGCTCTTCCTGGTCGACCGCGAGCGAGTTGAGCTTCTTGCTCAGCACCTTGCCGCGATCGGAGATGAACATCAGGACCTTGCGGCGATCGTTCGGGTCCTGCACGCGGTAGACCAGCGTGTCCGAGACCATGCGATCGATCATCTTCGTCAGCGTCGGATGGTTGAGCAGCACGGCATCCGCGAGTTCGCCCATCGAATGGCCGTTGCCATCCGACAGCACTTTCAGGATCCGCCACTGCTCGACGGGCACGCCTTCCTTGCTCAACCGCAGTTCGAGCTGCCGGTTGATCTCCCGGTTGGCTTGCGCGAGCAGGTAGGCGAGGTGTTCGGTGATCGGGGTGTTTGGTTTTGCCACGGCTAAGACTTTGTCTTGACCCAAATGAGTGAATGTCTTGCAATCGATGCTGCATCTATATGCACTTCAATTCTTGAATATTCAATATTTTCAAAATAGGATATTGCCCAACAATAGGGCGGGTGCCGCGGCCGCCTGCTGAATGAGCTTTCAAGTCTGGTATCAGACAGGAGTTGGCGTGCGCGCGACGGTAAACTTCCCGGCTCACGGCGGTCCGGCGTTACCGCCGTCCTTGCTGTTCAGGAATCTGTCGCCCGCGGCAGCGGATTTCGACCGGTCGCCGGTTGACGCGCATTTCATGAAGCGCCGCGGCGCACACAACAAGCTCCGCGTCGGCGGCTTCATCTGCTGCACCGGCTCGCCCGGCGTTTGGGGCCCGTGCGCGACAAGCAGCGCGCAGCTCGCGGTAGCCGAGATCAACAAGCGCGGCGGCATTCTCGGGCGCGAGATCGAGCTTTCGATTTACGACGCCGGCGGCCCGCTCGACGAGATTCTGAGCCGCGCCGAGCAGGCGATCGCGTCCGATGAGATCGATCTCATCGTCGGCTTACATACCAGCGCGGTGCGTGTGGCGCTGCGCAAGGTCACCACCCGCCACCGCATCCCCTACATCTACACGCCTGTCTACGAAGGCGGCGAGCAGACGCCGGGTGTCATGGCGATCGGCGAGACGCCGCGCTGGCAGAGCCGGCCCTCGATCCACTGGCTTGCCGACGTCAAGAAGGCGGCGCGCTGGTACCTGATCGGCAGCGACTATGTCTGGCCCTGGCAGTCGCACCGCGCGGTGAAGCGCTACATCAAGGAGGCCGGCGGCCATGTCGTCGGCGAAGAGTTCGTTCCCCTCGGCGAAGACAACCATGAGCCGCATCTGGAGCGCATCCGTGCCGCGAGGCCGGATGTCGTCCTGATCTCGTTGATCGGCACCGACAGCATCACGTTCAATCGCGCGTTCGGCGAATGCGGTCTCGGCGCCACGACGCTGCGGCTGGCCGGGGCGATGGACGAGACCGTGCTGCTCGGAATCGGCGCCGACAACAGCGAGAATCTGTTCTGCGCCTCCGGCTATTTCCCCGGCATCGGATCGCGGGCCAACGACGACTTCCAGAGCCGCTATCGCGCGATGTTCGGACCGAACGGCCCCCCGATCGGGTCGCTCGGTCAATCCAGCTATGAGGGACTGCGCTTCCTTGAGGCCGTAGCAAACAAGGCGGGCACGTTGGCGATGGCGCCCATGCTCGCGGCCGGCCGCAACATCGTCTATGGCGGCGCGCGCGGCCCCGTCACCGTCAGGAAGGGTCATACCCGGATGCAAATGTATCTCGCCGGGGCGGATGGCCTCGATTTCAAGCTGATCAAACCGATCTGATGCCGGCGCGGCCATCCGCAAACGCCCGAATCCAAAATAATACTTGAAAAGGAAAATATTTCCGTCTGTAATATCGAGGTGGAGCCGATGGGCCCGCGCCGTGCACGCGCGCCCATGAGGCTCCAATGCCAGGGATTCCAATTCCAGGGATCAAGAAGCCTTGAGGAGAGCGCCGTGACAGTTGTCCTTCCCACGCCAGCCCAATTGCGCAGTGTCGCCGACCAGTGCGGCCTTTCGCTGACCGACGACGATGTCGCCTCGTTCCGCGGCCTGATGCAGGGCTCGATCGAGGCCTACAATCTCGTCGGCGCCATGCCGGACGAGGTGCCGGAGGTCAAATATCCGCGCACCCCGGGCTATCGGCCCTCGCCGGAAGAAAACCCGCGCAACGCCTGGTATCGCAAGTCGACGGTGAAGGGTGCGGCGAGCGGCAAGCTCAAGGGCAAGACGGTCGCCCTGAAAGACAACATCATGCTCGCCGGCGTTCCCATGATGAACGGCTCGGCAACGCTCGAAGGTTACGTCCCCGATTTCGACGCCACCATCGTCACCCGCATGCTCGATGCCGGCGCCGAGGTCGCCGGCAAAGTTCATTGCGAATCCTTCTGCATGTCCGGCGGCAGCCACACCAATGCGGTCGGCGCCGTCCACAATCCGCACAAGATGGGCTATTCGGCCGGCGGCTCGTCGTCCGGCAGCGGCGTCGTCGTCGCGCTCGGCGAGGTCGACATGGCGATCGGCGGCGACCAGGGTGGTTCGATCCGCATGCCGTCCTCGTTCTGCGGCACTTATGGCATGAAGCCGACCTGGGGCCTCGTGCCCTACACCGGCATCATGCCGATCGAGGTGTTCGTCGATCACACCGGCCCGATGACGGCGACCGTCGCCGACAACGCGCTGCTGCTCGAAGTGCTGGCCGGCGACGACGGCTACGATCCCCGCATCAAGGCGCCCAAGGTCGAGGAGTACACCAAGGCGCTCGGCCAGGGCGTCAAGGGCATGAAGATTGGGATCCTCAAGGAAGGCTTTGAGCAGGCGAATGCCGAAGCCGCCGTGAACGAGAGCGTGCGGGAGGCCGCAAAGCGTTTTAGGGATCTCGGTGCCACGGTCGAGACCGTATCGATTCCGATGCATCTCATGGGCCCCGCGATCTGGACGCCGATCGGCACCGAGGGCATGACGCAGACCATGATGTATGGCGACGGCTATGGTCTGTCCCGCTCCGACCTCTATTCGACCACGTTGATGGACTTCCATCGCGGCTGGCGCCGGCAGGCGGATTCCCTGTCCGAGACCACAAAGCTGTTCCTGCTGCTCGGCACCTACATCAACAACACTTTCGGTCCGCGCTATTACGGCAAGGCGCTCAACATCTCCCGACGCCTGACCGCGGCCTACGACAAGGCCTTCAAAGACTACGATTTGCTGCTGCTGCCGACCACGCCGATGAAGGCGACGAAGCTGCCGGAAGCCACGGCCAGCCGCGAGGACTATGTCGCGCGTGCGCTGGAGATGATCTCCAACACCGCGCCGTTCGACATCACTCATCATCCGGCGATGTCGCTGCCCTGCGGCATGGTCGATGGCCTGCCCGTCGGCCTGATGCTGGTCGGCCGCATGTTCGAGGAATCCACCATCTACCGTGCCGCCCACGCCTTCGAGCAGATCGGCGACTGGAAGAAGATGTGAGCGAGGCATTGATGCGGGCCAACGGAACAGGGAAGCGTTTTCGGACGCGTCAAGACAACAAGCCGGAGCCCCGTTCCGATCCCGTCGGAACGGGAAAGGCTCTGGCGCATGGCTAACGCGTTCGTCGCGGCTTTCGAGATCCTGAGCTTTGGCGCGATCATCGTCCTGATCGTGCTGGGGCTCGGGATCATCGCCAGCATGATGGGCATCTTCAACTTCGCGCAGGGCGAGTTCGTCCTGCTCGGGGCCTACATCACTTATCTCGCCTACGCCAAGGGCCTGCCGATCTGGGCCGGCATGGTCGCCGCGCCCTTCGTCGTCGGCGCGCTCGGCTTCGTGCTGGAGGCGCTGATCATCCGACGCTTCTACGCAGCGCCCATCGTCGCCATGCTCGGCACCTATGCGCTCGGCCTGATCATCCGCGAATCCGTGCGCGGCCTGATCGGCGGCTTCTATCTCACCGTGCCGGAGCCGATCGGCGGCTCGATCGATATCGGCGCCATGCACATCTCGGCCTGGCGCTTCACCATCATCGTCATCACAGCGCTGGTGATGGGCGGCTGCTATCTGTTGCTGGCGCGCACCAGCTTCGGCCTGCGCGTGCGCGCTACGCTGGAAAATCCCTCGCTGGCCCGCGCCTCCGGAATTTCCACGCCGCTGATCTACGGCGCCACCTTCGCCTTCGGCGCGGCGCTTGCCGGCCTTGCCGGCGCGCTGATCGTGCCGGTGTTCAGCCTGTTCGCCGATCTCGGCCTGCGCTTCCTGATCCAGGGCTTTGTCGCGGTCATGGTCGGCGGCGTCGGCTCCTTCATCGGGCCGGTCGCGGGCGCCGGCGTCATCGGCACGCTCAGTGCCGCGCTCCCTTGGGTAATGGCGCCCGTCGTGGCCGATGTTCTCGTCTTCGTACTCGCCATCGTTTTCATCAAATTCCGGCCGCAGGGCCTCATCGCTGGAAAAGGGGTTTAGTCACATGTCCGATCGCACTCAGCTCTCCCGCCGCCGCTTCCTCTCGAATTTCGCCTTTGCCTCCGGCGCGGTCGCAACCGGCGTCGGCAGTTGGGTGATCCCCGCGCCCTGGGCCAATGCGGCCGAAGCCCCGATCAAAGTCGGCATCGCCACCGACCTCACCGGACCGATCGCCTACGCCGGCAATGCCGACGCCAACGTCGCCAAGATGGTGATCAAGGAGATCAACGCCGGTGGCGGTCTGCTCGGCCGTCCGCTCGAGCTCTATATCGAGGACACCGCCTCGAACGAATCCGTCGCGGTCGGCAATGTTCGCAAGCTGATCCAGCGCGACAAGGTCGATATGGTGCTCGGCGGCATCACCTCGTCGATGCGCAATGCGATCAAGGATCCGATCGTCGCGCGCGGCAAGACGCTCTACATCTATCCCCAGCTGTACGAAGGCAAGGAGTGCACGCCCTATCTGTTCTGCACTGGGCCGACGCCCGCGCAGCAGTGCGACGAGTTCATTCCCTGGCTGATCAAGAACGGCGGCAAGAAATTCGCGCTGCCGAGCGCCAACTACGTCTGGCCGCACACGCTCAACGTCTACGCCCGCAAGGTGATCGAGGCCAATGGCGGCGAGGTCGTGTTCGAGGAATATTATCCGCTCGACCAGGTCGACTTCTCCTCGACCGTCAACCGCATCATCTCCAACAAGGTCGACGTCGTCTTCAACACCGTCATCCCGCCCGGCGTCGGCCCGTTCTTCAAGCAGCTCTATGAGGCCGGCTTCCTCAAGAACGGCGGACGGCTGGCCTGCGTCTACTATGACGAGAACACGCTCAACATCAATCAGGCGGCCGAGATCGAGGGTCTCGCCAGCTGCCTCGATTATTTCAAGGTGCTGACCAAGGAGAACCCGTTCGACGCGAAAATCCAGACGGCCTACGAGAAGGATTTCCCGGGCAACTTCCTGTTCGCCGCCGGCAGCGCCGCCACCGGCACCTATCGCGGCCTGAAGCTGTGGGAAGCAGCCGTCAAGGAAGCCGGCAAGATCGACCGCGAGTCGGTCGCCGCGACGCTCGACCACGCCAAGATCGCCGAGGGCCCGGGTGGACCTGCCGAGATGGTTCCGGGCAAGCGGCACTGCAAGATGAAGATGTACACCGCGGTCGCCAAGGGCGGGAATTACGAGATCGTCGGACGCAGCGACGGGCTCGTCGATCCCAAGGAATGCTAGGGTCGAATGCCGAAAGCGATAGGCGCAGTGAAGCAGGCAGTCCCCGCCGAGATCGGCGGGGAGCCGAACGTTGCCATGGTTGAACACGGATCAGCAGGGCAAGCCGGTTCGGTGCGGAAAATCCTGCCGATCGTGGAGGGCGTCGTGCTCGCCGCGGCGCTGCTCGCCCCGCTGGTGCTGCAGGACTACCTCACGGTATTCGCGACGCGGGTGATCATCCTCGCGCTGTTCGCGCTGTCGTTCGACCTGGTGTGGGGCTATGCCGGCATCATGAGCTTTGGCCAGGCGCTGTTCTTCGGTTCGGCCGGCTATGGCGTCGCATTGCTCGCGCGCGATCTCGACATCACCAACATCTTCCTGGTGCTGCCTGCGGGTACGCTGATCGGCCTCACCTTCGCGCTGCTGCTCGGCGGCTTCCTGCTGCTGGGACGACATCCTTCCAGCGTGATCTTCGTCTCGCTGGGCACGCTGACCGGCTCCTACGCGGCCGATCGGCTGGCGCGCGGCTGGTACTATCTCGGTGGCCAGAACGGCATCCCGTCGATTTCGTCGATGACGCTCGGCAGTTACGAATTCTCGGAAGGGCCGCCGTTCTACTATCTCGTGCTTGGCCTTCTTGTCGTGGTCTATCTCCTCTGCCGTTTTCTGGTGCGCTCGCAGTTCGGGTTGGCGCTCGCGGGCTTGCGCGAGAACGAGCAGCGCATCGCCTTCTTCGGCTACAAGGCGCAGCACTTGAAGGCGATCATCTTCGCGATCGGCGGCGCGGTGGCGGGTCTTGCCGGCAGCCTTTACGCCTTCCACGAAGGTTTCGTCTGGCCCAACATGGTCGGCGTCGTGGTCTCGACGCAAGTCGTGCTCTACGTCCTGTTCGGCGGTTCCGGCACGCTGATCGGCGCCGTCATCGGCGCCGTCATCGTCGAGGGCGTCAGCTTCTGGCTCTCGGACAATTACCGCGAGGTCTGGCCGATCATCCTTGGCGTGCTGCTGTTGCTCGTGATCCTGTTCCGGCCGCTCGGTCTGATCAGTTTTGTGCTCGGCGAGCGCGAGCGGGTCGGCAGCTTTGGTGGCAAGTCCAGGAAGACCGGGAAGGAGAAGCGCGATGCCGCTCCTTGAAGCCACCGGCGTCAAGAAGATCTTCGGGAAGCTCACCGCGCTCGACGGCGCCGAGCTCACTGTCGGCGAGAACGAGTTTCACGGCCTGATCGGACCGAACGGCTCCGGCAAGAGCACGCTGATGAAGTGCATCGCCGGCGCCGAGGTGCCGACGCAGGGCAAGGTGAGTTTCATCAACACCGACATCACCGCGTTCACGCCGACCGAGCGTGCCCGCGCCGGCATGAGCCTGAAATTCCAGATCACATCCGTGCTGCCGACGCTGACGCTCTACGACAACATCCTGCTCGCGCTGCAGGCGCAATCCTCGCTGTTCGATCTCGTGTTCTCGCGCACGCGCGGGCTCCTGCACGATCAGGTCATGACCATGCTGACGCAGTTCCGCCTCGCCGACCGCGCTTTCGATGCGGCCGCGGCGCTGTCGCACGGTCAGCAGCAATGGCTGGAGATCGCGATGGCGCTGGCCGGCAAGCCGAAACTCCTGCTGCTGGACGAGCCGACCGGCGGCATGAGCCTGGAGGAGCGCCGCGTCACCGGCGAATTGCTGCAGCCGATCAAAAAGCATTGCTCGCTTGTCATCGTCGAGCACGACCTCGATTTCATCCGCGACATCTGCGATCGTCTCACCGTGCTCGACCAGGGCAAGGTGCTGGCGTCCGGCACGGTGTCGGAGATCCAGGCCAACAAGGCCGTCCAGGAGATCTATTTGCGCCGTGCCTGAATTTTTGGACATCAAGCATCTCGACGCCGGCTATGGCCGCAGCCAGGTCCTGTTCGACGTCAACCTCGGCATTCCCTGGCGCGGCGGTGTCGCCGTGCTCGGCCGCAACGGCGCCGGCAAGACCACGTTGATGAAGACCATCGTCGGCGAGTTGCCGGCGTGGAAGGGCGAGGTCGCCTTCGATGGCCGCGACATCAGCCGCCGCGCGACCCAGGAGCGCGTCCGCGCCGGCATCGGCTACGTGCCGCAGGAGCATTCGGTGTTCGCGCGTCTGTCGGTGCGCGACAATCTCGCGGTCGGCTCGCTCGCGAGCAGGAAGGCCGACGCGGTCGACCACGTGCTGACCATCTTCCCAAAACTCGGCCAGCGCCTCGACCAGCCCGCCGGCACGCTGTCCGGCGGCGAGCGCAAGATGCTCGCCATCGGCCGTGCCATGCTGGGCGATCCAAAACTGCTTCTGCTCGACGAGCCGACCGAGGGCGTCTGGATCGGCGTGATCGAGGAAATTACCGAGCGCCTGATCGAGCTCGCGAAAACCATCGCCGTGATCATCGTCGAGCAGCACCTCGACCTCGCGCTTCGCGTCGCGGACTACGCCTACGTGCTCGACCGCGGACGAGTCGCGCTGCAAGGCGAGGCAGGCGAGGTGAGGGGCAATCCGGAGCTGCTGCGGTATCTGGCGCCGTAGGGCGCCCCTGCCAGTCCGGTCATCCCCGCGCAATGGCGAAGCCATTGTCGCTGGAGGCGCTCGCGCAGCGAGCCTCGAAGGATGCACGGCCGCGCGGCCAAGCGGGCCGTCGGCCTTCGAGGGTAGCTGAAGAAGCGGACACCTCAGGGTGACGGTGAAGTGCTTCCGAAAAATGGATTGACGATGGACAGCCCGCCGATGCTGCGTCCGTGCTGCATGTCCTCGCTATACAGGGTCTCGCAGCCAGCCTCGATTGCGGCCGCTACGATCAGAGCATCGTAAAAGGCAAGCGTATGGTCGCGCGCAAGCGCAAGCGCCGTAGCGTGCGTGTCGGCAGTGAGATGACGCCGCCGCCGGCAATTGTGGTCAGCGCGCGCTCGCGCCGGATGTCGGCCGAAAAGGCATAGACCAGGATGTTGCTGTCGAAGAACGGGCTTATCTCTCGTTCGCTTCGTCCCGGTCGATTTGTAACCCTCGGGCAGGGGAATCCGGAACTGGTCGGCTTGCCTGAGAAATTCCGCTCGTCTGTCGACCTTCTCTACTGCGATCTGGCCTGTCGAAGTCTCTACGACATTGAGCTCGTCACCGGGGGAGAGGTTCAAAGCCTCAACGAGTGCCTTAGGCAGGCGGACTGCGAGGCTGTTACCCCATTTGGAGACCAGCATGGAATGATATGCCCTGATCATTCGGGACCGCCGTCAGCTCGGTAAAAATCGGGAAAGGGCGAGAGGTTCCCGCCCGCTTACTTCACCGCCCCGAACCGGCTGTCGAACGAGTTCGACTGGACCACCGGCGCGGCGCCCATGATCTGGGTCGCTTCACCCGCGCCATCGGACACCGACGGCTTCAGCGTCGGGCGGGTCGCCGCGAGGCGGGTGTCGGGCTTCGCTGGTTCGGCGGGCTTGGCGACGGCAACGGCTGGCTTCGGCGCATCCTTCCCTGCATCCTTGGACTTGTCGTGTCCCGGCACGAACCGGGTCACTGCGGCCTTCAGTCGGGACGCCGCGGTCGGTGGCGTCGTGGTCGTCGCGGCCGGGGCGACGGATGCCGTGGCCTGCGGCGGTGGCGTGGTCGCCGTGGCGTCGGCGTTGCCGATGCCCATCTTGCGGCCGAGGTTGGAGAAGAAGCCGGATTTCTCCGCCGGAGCAGCGGTGGCGACACGCGTGTTGGCGGCGGGCGCGCTGACGGCGACGACCGGCTCTTCCTGCGGCGAGGGCGCGGCCGCATCGAGATTCGGCTTCGGCGGATTGACGTGTCCAGGAATCGTGCCCGGCGCCTTCGCCATCGCCAGCATCTGGAGCGTGGTGCCTTCGGCGCCTTCCGACAGGCCGGTCGAGCCCTCCGGAATCTTCGCGGCAAAGATCTTGTTCATGCCGCCGTCGATGCCGGTGTTCATGCGCGCAACGGGCGTGCCGCGCGAGACCAGCTTGTTGTACTCGGCCTGTTCGCGTGCATCCTTCTCGCGCACGGCGCTGGCGATCTCCTCGGGGATCACATAGGCCGGGCACTTTGCGGACGCGTCGAACACCGGATCACGCTTGGCGTCGGGCGGCTTCGCCGCGTCGAACACGTACTTCTTTTCGCAGAAATCGACCTTCGGCTCCTGCCGCGTCACCTCGAAATGATCATAGCCTTCCTTGATCATCTTCCAGAACGGCATGTTCGGATTGTTCCGGTGCTTGGCCATGTTCACCGGCGTCATCTTGAACGGATAGGCCTGCAGCTGGAACGCCTTCTGGCCGCCGAAGAAGGACTCGCGCCCGAGCGAATAGATCTCGGCGATCTGCTCGTCCGTCATCGCGTAGCAGCCGCGCGAGGAACAATCGCCATGCACCATCAGCTGCGAGCCGCTGCGGCCCAAAGCCTTGTCGAACGCGTTCGGATAGCCCGTGTTGAACGACAAATAGTACGCCGACTGCGGATTCATCTGGCCCGGATTGATCGAGTAGAATCCTTCCGGCGCCTGGCGGTCGCCTTCGCGCACCTTCGGCCCGAGGTCGCCGGACCAGCGACAGATCGGATAGGTCTTGAGCAGCGCGAACTGGCCGTTGCGGGTCTGCTTCCAGACCTCAAGCTCGGCCTCCTGCTTGAACAGGCGCACCAGGATCGGCGATTGCAGATCCATGTCCTTCTCGACCATCGCGGCGAGAAGCTTTGGCGGCACCGGCTGGTTGGCCTTGGCATTGGTCGCAAGCGAAACCTGGTCGGTGTCGCAACCGGCCAGCACGAAGCTGGCGGCAAGCGCCACCGAGACCAGAAACGCGCGAGCAAGCGAACGAGAAATCAAGATGGACCCCACACCGTCCAGTGCATCGCGCGCAAACCCCAATCTTGAAGCATGATCCGACCGGAGACCCGGACCCGTCGCGACGGGCTTTTTCGCAATCACGCTCCAGCGCTTATGCCCTGAAGCCATTGATTAAAATTCTAACCTCTGGGTCATGTGGTCGCAACCCGAACGGGGATCACGAGCCCGTTGGCCCAAAGGCGTGGTCAACGAAGACTTAAACTGGGCCGTAACTTGGGCCTCGCGGCCAAACCGGTACAGAGATCGCTGATTTGGGCAAAAAAAGGGTTAACGCGGGGTTACCGGGGGCTCTTCACCTCCCCGCTTGCGGGGGAGGCCGGGAGAGGGCTCGTGCCGCATCGGGAGTATCGCGAGAGGAAATACCCTCTCCCCGACCCTCCCCCGCAAGCGGGGGAGGGAGCGCACCGCCGCTGCGGTCCCAAACCGCCCGAATCAGCCCAGTTTCCGGCCGATATCGAGGAATTTCTGCCGCCGATGCTTGCGGATGGCGTCGCCGTCGAGGCCCCGGAGCTCGTCAAAGGCCTTGGCGATGGCGTCGCCCGTGGTGGCGATCATGGCGGCGGGGTCGCGATGGGCGCCGCCGACCGGCTCCTTCAGGATGCTGTCGATCACGCCGAAGCGGAGCATGTCCTGGGCGGTGATCTTCATGTTGTTAGCGGCTTCCTGCGCCTTGGAGCCGTCGCGCCAGAGGATCGAGGACGCCGCCTCGGGCGAGATCACGCTGTAGATCGCGTGCTCCAGCATCAGGACCTTGTTGGCGGTGGTGATCGCGATGGCGCCGCCCGACATGCCCTCGCCGGTGATGATGGCGACGTTCGGCACGGTCAGCGCCATGCAGGCATCGGTCGAACGCGCGATCGCCTCGGCCTGGCCGCGCTCTTCCGCGCCGATGCCGGGATAGGCGCCGGCGGAATCGGCGAGCGACAGCACCGGCAGGCCGAACCGCTCCGCCATCTCCATCAGCCGCACGCATTTGCGATAGCCCTCGGGCCGCGCCATGCCGAAATTATGCTTGATGCGGCTCTCGGTGGAATCGCCCTTTTCCTGGCCCATCACGCAGATGGCCTCGCCGCGGAAGCGGCCGAAGCCGGCCACCAGCGCCTCGTCCTCGCCGAACTTGCGGTCGCCGGCGAGCGGGGTGAACTCGGTGATCAGGCCCTTGATGAAGTCGTTGAAATGCGGCCGCTGCGGATGTCGCGCGACCAGCGTCTTCTGCCACGGCGTCAGGTTCAGATAGAGGTCGGCCATCGCCTGCGCCGCCTTGTCCTCGATCCGCCCGATCTCCTCGGCGATGTCGCTGCCGGAGGCCGCAAGCGTCCGCAATTCGTCGAGCTTGGAATCGAGCTCGGCGACGGGCTTTTCGAAATCGAGATAGCTGCGCATCTGGTCTGGCATCAACTCAATATAGGGAGAACGGGGCGAGGCGGCGAAGCGGATTCGATGTCGTGGAAAGAAATGTAGGTTCGTCAATGAGTTGGCTTGTGTGCTCGCAACGAGCGCAGGCCAAATCATCGTGAGGCCCCGGCTCTTTCTGCGGAGATGTGGCCGAAGTCAAGGCGGTTTCGGGCTCCGACCCGTACCGTAGCCCGGATGAGCGAAGCGAGATCCGGGGCAGGTCGCCCCAATCGTCAATCCCGGATGTCGCTTCGCTCATCCGGGCTACTGCAGCTAGGGCAGCAACTACTTCTCCGCCAGCGGGTGCAGGTCGCGGACCAGGCTCTTCAGCCGCTCCTCGACCACGTGGGTGTAGATCTGGGTGGTCGAGATGTCGGTATGGCCGAGCAGCGTCTGCACGATGCGCAAATCGGCCCCGTTGTGCAGCAGGTGGCTGGCGAAGGCGTGGCGCAGCACGTGGGGGGAGACCAGCCGGGCCTGCAGCCCTGAAGCGACCGCGAGCTCCTTCAAGTCGCGGGCAAAATGCTGCCGCGTCAGATGTCCGCTCTCGCCGAACGAGGGGAACAACCATTTCGAGGCCGCCACGCTGTTCTTCTTGTCTGCCTTGTTGTCCTTGGCCGCCTCTGTCGCCGCGAGATAATCGGCCATCGCCTGGCGCGAGGCCTCGTTGAGCGGCACCAGCCGTTCCTTGTTGCCCTTGCCGCGCACCACGATCATGCGGGCGTCGCGCTTCGCGGCCGTGCGCGGCAGCGCCACCAGCTCGGAGACGCGCAGGCCGGTGGCGTAGAGGACCTCGAGTAGACAATAGAGTCTCAGGGCGCGCAGCCGTTTCGACGGCGAGGCATCCGCCGCCTCGCTCAATTCCTTGGCGCGGCGGAGCATGCGGTCGACATCCGCGATCGACAGCACCTTCGGCAGGCCGCGGCCGCGCTTGGGGCCGGACAGGATCGCCGCGGGATCGTCGGTTCTGATGCGTTCGTTCAGGAGGAAGCGATAGAGATGCCGCAGCGCCGACAGCCGCCGCGCGACGCTGGTGGACTTGAAGCCGCGCGTGTCGAGATCGGTGAGATAGTCGCGCAGCGTCTGTGTTTCCGCATCCGCGAATGCATGGCCGACGCGGCCGAGAAACTCGGAGAAGTCGGTGAGGTCGCGGCGGTAGGCGTCGAGCGTATTGGGGCCGGCGCCCTGTTCCGCGGCGAGCATGTCGAGGAACAGGCCGGTAAGTTTTGTATCTGAGGGCTTGTTATCGGAAGATCTGGCACGCATGCCCCGGAGGCTAGCCCCTATTTCTTGAGAAACTTATCCGGCGGGATCGTCACCGTCATTTCCCGTGGCTTGGGATTGACGAAGTTCGCCAGCGCGAAGACCACGCCATAGACGATGCCGGCGATCACGGCGACGACCGTCAGGAAGCGGAACAGGCTGGGCATCGGCAGGATCTCGGAGAGGGTCTCGGTCAGGGGCTTGGCGGGCAAATTAACCAATGAAATCATCCAACACGTTCGCCGTTTCGTGGCAAGAGTCCTCTGGCGAGGCCCCCTTTGGGGTCGTATAGGTGGCCAAAGGATGCCGCCTTTGGCGGCAGATCGAGCGAGATCCATTCGAGCGAGACAAATGCCCGACGCCGCGTTGCCGATCCAAGCCTCGCCCGAGGCCGACATCCTGTCGGCGCTGGGGACGCGCTCGATCGTGCTCGTCGGCATGATGGGGGTGGGCAAATCCACCATCGGCCGCCGCCTGGCTCTCCGGCTCAAGCTGCCCTTCGTCGATGCCGACACCGAGATCGAGGCCGCGGCCGGCATGACCATACCGGAAATCTTCGAGCGCCACGGCGAGCCGCATTTCCGTGACGGCGAGGCCCGCGTGATCGCGCGTCTGCTCGACGGCGGGCCCATCGTGCTGGCGACCGGCGGCGGCGCCTTCATGCGCGAGGAGACGCGGGGCCGGATCGCGGCAAAGGCGATCTCGATCTGGCTCAAGGCCGATCATGACGTCATCATGCGCCGCGTGCGCCGGCGCGCCGACCGTCCGCTGCTCCAGACCGCCGATCCCGAAGGAACCGTGACGCGCCTGCTCACCGAGCGCGAGCCGGTTTACGGCCACGCCGACCTCACCATCGCCTCGCGCGACGTGCCGCACGACAGAATCGTCGACGAGACCATCGAGACGCTGCGTGCGCATCTTTGCGGCGAACGGGCGTCCCCGCCACCAGCCGACGTCGCGAGTGCCGCACGATGACCGCGCCTTTGAAACATTCCGATCCCGTCAATGTCGAGGTCGCGCTGGAGAATCGCGCCTATGACATCGTCATCGGCCGCGGCGTGCTGGCCTCGCTCGGCGAACGGGTGGCGCGTTTGCGTCCCGGCGTGCGCACCGCGATCGTGACGGATCGCACCGTCGCGAAATACTGGCTCGAACCCGCCGAGGCTTCGCTCGCAGCCGCGGGCATTCCGACATCGCGCATCGTCGTCGAGGAAGGCGAGATCTCCAAGACCTATGCCGGTCTCGAAAAGGTCAGCGAGGCCCTGATCGCCGCGAAGATCGAGCGCAACGATCTCGTCATCGCGCTCGGCGGCGGCGTGGTCGGCGATCTCGCCGGCTTTGCGGCGGCGATCCTGCGCCGCGGCGTCGACTTCGTGCAGGTCCCGACCTCGCTGCTGGCGCAGGTCGATTCCTCCGTCGGCGGCAAGACTGGCATCAATTCGCCGCAGGGCAAGAATCTGCTTGGCGCCTTCCACCAGCCGGTGCTTGTGATCGCCGACACCGCCGTGCTCGACACGCTGTCGCCGCGGCAATTCCGCGCCGGCTATGCCGAGGTCGCCAAATACGGCGTGCTCGGCGACGAGGCCTTCTTCGCCTGGCTCGAGAAGAATCATTCCGACATCTCCAAAGGCGGCTCGGCGCGCGAGCATGCGATCGCGACCTCCTGCCGCGCCAAGGCCGGCGTGGTCTCGCGCGACGAGCGCGAGACCGGCGAGCGCGCGCTGCTCAATCTCGGCCATACGTTCGGTCATGCGCTGGAAGCCGCGACCGGTTTCTCCGATCGCCTGTTTCACGGCGAGGGTGTTTCGATCGGCATGACGCTGGCGGCGCAGTTTTCGGCGAAGCTCGGCATGATCGGCGACGCGGACGCCGCGCGGGTCGAGCGCCACCTCATCGAAGCCGGCTTGCCGACGCGCTTGCAGGACATCGCGGGATTCGCGCAGGAGGGGCTTGCCGATGCCGACGCGCTGATGGCGCTGATGGCGCAGGACAAGAAGGTCGTGCGCGGCAGGCTCACCTTCATCCTGCTGGAGGCTGTCGGGCGCGCAATCGTCGTGAAGAACGTCGAACCGGCTCCGGTGCGCGACTTCCTCAAGGAGAAGCTCGCCCACAAGGCGTGACACGCGGTTGAACGGCGCTAAAGCGTTTTCGAGCGAAATGGGTACCGGTTCGCGTCAAGAAAACGCGTCAAAACAAGAAACCAGAGTGGTTCATGGATTGGCTCGGATTCACCATCGTCATTCTCTGCCTGCTCGTCTCCGGCTTCTTCGCCGCGAGCGAGACCGCGCTGACCGGCGCCTCGCGCGCCAGCATGCTGCGGCTCTCCAAGCAGGGTAATCGCGACGCCGACGTGGTCTCGCAGCTGCTCGACATGCGCGAGCGCCTGATCGGCGCCCTGCTGCTCGGCAACAATATCGCCAACATCAGTGCATCCGCACTGGCCACCAGCATCTTCACGGCCTGGTTCGGCGACGTCGGCGTGCTCTATGCCACCGGCTTGATGACCGCACTGGTCGTGATCTTCGCCGAGGTGCTGCCCAAGACCATCGCGATCAACGCGCCCGACCGCATGGCGCTGGCGGTCGCGCGCCCGATGCGGCTGACGATGTACGTGCTGGGACCGCTGCTGCGGATCGTGGAAGTCATCGTGCGGCTGTTGATGCGCCTGTTCGGCCTTGCCGGCGAACACCAGGCGATCCTGTCGCCGACCGAGCGCCTGCGCGGCGCGGTCGACCTGCTGCATCATGAAGGCAAGTTCGAGAAGCACGACCGCGACATGCTCGGCGGGCTGCTCGATCTGCGCGAGCTCCAGGTTTCCGACGTTATGATCCATCGCACCGAGATGACGATGATCAACGCCGACCTGTCGCCGGAGGATCTGGTGCGCGAGGTGCTGGCGGCCGAATACACCCGCATCCCGCTGTGGCGCGAGAAGCCGGAAAACATCATCGGCGTGCTCCACGCCAAGGATTTGCTGCGCGCGATCCGCGCGGCCGACGGCGAGACCTCGCGCATCGACGTCTCCACCATCGCGCTGCCGCCCTGGTTCGTGCCGGAGATGCGGCCCGTCTCCGAGCAGCTCAAGGCGTTCCGCCGCCGCAAGACCCATTTCGCCCTGGTCGTCGACGAGTATGGCGAAGTTGAAGGTCTCGTGACGCTGGAAGACATTCTGGAAGAGATCGTCGGCGACATCTCCGACGAGCATGACGTCGTGGTCGCGGGCGTGCGCGCCCAGCCGGACGGCTCGGTCGTCGTCGACGGCTCGGTGCCGATCCGCGACCTCAACCGCGCCATGGACTGGCACCTGCCCGACGAAGAGGCAACGACGGTTGCCGGCCTCGTCATTCACGAGGCGCGCTCGATCCCCGATCGCGGCCAGAGTTTCACCTTCCACGGCTTCCGCTTCCGCGTCCTCCGCCGCGAACGCAACCGCATCACCGCACTCCGTATTTCACCGGTGCCGCGCGAGACGGAATTGGAGGAAGCCAAGCGGCGGCGGGCCGGGACGTCGTTTTGACGCGGTAGCTGTCATCGTCCGCCTTGTGCGCGCTTGCGCACTGGAGCGGACGATCCAGTACGCCGCAGCGGCTCGATTCTAGCCGCGCCGCCTCGGAGTACTGGATGCCCGCCTTCGCGGGCATGACAGCCGTATCGGCGAGCTAGCTCCCGCCTTCCCCCGGCGCTTGCGCGTGGATCGCCAGCGCGTGCACGCTGCCTGAGAGTTCCGCGGCCAGCGCCGAATTTATCATGCGGTGGCGATCGACCCGGCTCTTCCCTTTGAAGCCTTGAGACACGATATATACGCGGAAGTGCGTCTCGCCGCTCGGCCGATGGCCGGCGTGGCCCTCATGCAAATGTGACTCGTCGACGACTTGGAGGCTTTCCGGCGTGAAAGCTTCCTGCAACTTGTTGCTGATAGTGTCTCTCATAGCCATGGGTGTGCCATTAAGGTGCGCGACCGCACTCCGTCAATTCCGTAGGTCGCCCTTGGCGGCCGTTCTCGAGAACGCCGAGGCGAAGCTTCGGGTATGTGTTTTCAGCTAATTGCAATGTCAAGACTTGAAGGTTTTTGCATTGCGTAGTCAAAGTCAGCCATGCCGATCGATTCATCAAAGTTCTTCGACTCCATCCGGATCAAGCCGAAAGGCAAGCAGCCGGAAGTGAAGCCGCGCGACGCCGTGGTCAATTGCGAATGGACCGGGTGTCAGAACAAGGGCGCGCATCGTGCGCCCAAGGGTCGCGACAATCAGCGTGAGTACTGGCACTTCTGCCTGAACCATGTGCGCGAGTACAACCAGAACTACAATTTCTTCTCCGGCATGAATGCCGACGCTGTCGCGCGCTATCAGAAAGATGCGCTGACCGGTCATCGTCCGACCTGGAAGATGGGCGCCAATGGCGGCGTCAAGAAAGGCGCGGAGGCCGAGATCGACGGCGCCTTCGATCCGTTCAGCATGTTCCAGGAGCTCAACGGTCGCACCGGCTGGCGCGCCGGGCCGCAGGCCGCGCCCAAGGCCGAGACGCGCAAGATCATGAATGCCGAGCGCAAGGCGCTCCAGGTGATGGGCCTCGGCCCCGAGTCCACGCTCGCCGACGTCAAGTCCAAGTACAAGGCGCTGGTGAAGCAGCACCACCCCGACGCCAACGGCGGCGACCGCTCCACCGAGGACCGCCTGATCGAGATCATCAAGGCGTATAATTATCTGAAGACCGTGGTGCGCGAAGCCTGAGGCCGCGCACTGTCTTCCCTTCTCCCCTTGTGGGAGAAGGTGGCGCGAAGAGCGCCGGATGAGGGCTTGCTTCCTCAAATTCCAATGCAAGGGATTGTGCGGGGAGAGAACCCCTCACCCGTCTCGCCGCTGCGCGGCGAGCCACCCTCTCCCACAAGGGGAGAGGGAAAGAACGCCGTTCCATCTGGGCTACGCATTCCCTACGCCTTCGGCATCGCCCCCACATATGACGAGCTCGGCCGGATCAGCCGTCCCGTCCGCTGCTGCTCGCGCGCATGCGCCGTCCAGCCGGCGGCGCGCGCCACCGCGAAGATCGGCGTGAAGGCCTGTCTCGGAATCGCCAGCGCATCGAGCAGGATCGCGGTGAAGAACTCCACATTGGTCTCCAGCGGCCGGTCCGGATTCTTCTTGCGCAACGCGCTACGGATATAGGCCTCCACCTCGCCGGCAAACGGCAGGTCGGCGCCGTCCGAGGCCAGCGCCTCGATCGCGGTCTTGAGCACGTCGGCGCGCGGATCGCGCACGCGATAGACGCGGTGACCAAAACCCATCATCCGCTCGCCGCGGGCGAGTGCTGCGTCCACCCAGGGCTGGATGCGCTCGCGCGAGCCGATCGCGTCGAGCATTTCCAGCACCGGCTCCGGCGCGCCGCCATGCAGCGGACCCGTCAGCGCGCAATAGCCGGCGGTGACGGCGGCAAACAGGTCAGCCTGCGTTGAGGCCACCACGCGCGCGGTGAAGGTCGAGGCGTTCATGCCGTGATCGCTGGCGGTGACGAGATAGGCGTCCAGTGCCGTGACCTCGAGTGGTTCGGGCGCGCGCCCGTGCAGCATGCGAAGCGTATCGGCCGCATGGCTCACATTCGGATCGGGCGCCACGGGATCGAGACCCCTGGCGCGGCGGACGAGCGCGCCGGCAATCACCGGGAATGCGCCGACGATCGTCGCCTCGTGGGCGAGGCCGTGCTCGGCGCGAAGTCCCGCGACCGCCGCGCGAAACCCGTCGACGACGCCCATGCCGCGCGTTGCCGGCAGCAACTCATCCAGCCGCGCGAAGGCGCGCTCGCGTGCCGCGCCGAGGCTCGCGCGCACATTGGCTTCGTTCAGCGTGGTTATGCTGGCGCCGTTCCAGAGCCGGGCGGTGACGCCTTCAAAGCTCGACTGCCTGGCGAGGGTGCCTACATGCTCGCCGGCGATGATCAACTCGCCGCGTTCGCCATCGACATGGCTCAGCACGGTTTCGGCCGCGGGAACGCCGTCCAGCCCGATCTGGCTTTTGGTGAGGTGGATGTTCATGGCCCAAATCTCCTTTGCACCAGCCAAAGGTCGGGCCTCTCGACAGATTGATCAATCTTGATTACATAAATCAATATGAAAAATTCGGAAGGTCTCTACCTCTCCGCCCGGGAAGCCGCCGCCGAGCTCGCAATCTCGCCGGCCACGCTCTACGCCTATGTCAGCCGCGGCCTGGTCCGCTCCGAGCCGACGCCGGACTCGCGCAAGAACCGCTATCGCGCCGAGGACGTCCGGGCCCTGAAGGAGCGCCGGGTGCCGTCGCCAGAGCCGCGCGGCCTGCGCAGCTTCGATGCCGATCTGCCTGTCATGGACACGGAGATCTCCACCATCACCGAGGACGGCGCGATCTATCGCGGCGTCAATTGCGTTGATCTCGCGGAGAACGACACGCTGGAGCACACCGCGACGCTTCTGTGGGACGTCTCCGGCGTCGATCCCTTTGCGCCGGATAATCAGCCCGCGGTGTCCGATGAGATGCGCCTGATCGCGCAGGCGGCGCGCCGCGCCGCGCCGATCGACCGCGCCATCGCCGTGCTGGCGCTCGCATCGAGCGCCGATCCTCGCGCCTTCACCCGCGCGCATGACGGACGTGCGATGGTCGGAGGGCGCATCGTCCGGCTTCTGGTCGCGACCATGCTCAACACGGAGCCGTCCGCCGAGCCGCTGCACCAGCAGATCGCGAGGGCCTGGGCTCCCGACAACAAGCACGCGGCCGATCTGATCCGCCGCGCGCTGGTTCTGCTCGCCGAGCATGAATTGAACGCGTCCACCTTCACCGCGCGCTGCGCGGCCTCGACCGGCCTCAATCTTTATGACTCCGTCATCGCCGGCCTCGCCGCGCTGAAGGGACCGAAGCACGGCGGTGCCGGCGTGCTCGCCTCGCAGCTCGTCAAGGCGCTGGTCGATCGTGACGTCGAGCCAATGGTCCGCGAACGCGTCGCGCTCGGCGAACGCTTTGCGGGCTTCGGTCACGGTGTCTACAAGCGGGGCGATCGGCGCGCGCAGTCGCTCCTGAATGCCTTGACCCGCGCAGGCGCACCGCGCAAATTCACCAAGGAGGTGCCCGAGCGCATCGCGGAGGCGACCGGCGAGCTCGTCAACATCGACTATGCGCTCGCCGTCCTGGTGCACGCGCTGCGCCTGCCGGCCGGAAGCGAGCTCGCTTTGTTTGCGATGGCCCGCAGCGTCGGCTGGATCGCCCATGCGAGCGAGCAGCTACAGCACGGCAAGCTGATCAGGCCAAGGGCAAGGTATGTCGGGCCGGCGCCGGGAAGAAGGGTAGGGACGGGTACCTGATCAATCCGCAAGCCCCAACACGAACGCCAAAGCAATCCCGAGCCGAGCCATGTCCTGGCTGCCGAGATGCCCGATCTTCTGTCCGATCCGTTCGCGTCTCACGGTGATCGGCTTGTCGGCCATCGCCTGCGATCTCAGTCGCAATCCATTCTCGCGGGTTGGCTCGATGGTCACGCGAAAGTCCGGGGCGTCCGCCAGTTCGGAAGTCAACTGGCAGATCACCACGGAGGCATGAGTTTCGGGGAAAGCGTCGCTCTGCACGATGACCGCCGGGCGGGGCTTGCCATAGTCGCCCGTTGCAGCGACGGCCACCACGTCACCGCGTTGCATCTGCGTCGAACTCGGAGACCGACTCGATCCACTGCAGCGTGCTGCGCTCGCGATCCGGGTCGAGGCCGGCAACCTGCTTCGCCACCCGTCGTCGAACTGACCGCGAGCGAGCATCAGCGACGACGAGGCGCAGTTCGCGCAATCCCCGGACGCGCCTCCGCTGGCGCATCATTTTCATTCTTTCAGCGGGTGCAGTCATTGGAAACGGTCCCATCGTAACGCGTTACACTGTAACGCGTTACGGGTAGAGAGGCAAGGGCGAGGTCCGCAACCGCAAGCAGCGCGCCGCTTGACGCTATCGAGCCGGCGGCTTCGCCATCGCCACACCGCCACCGTTACGGCGGCGATAGATCCAGGCCGCCAGGCCCAGAACGATCGCGACTCCGACCACGGTCAGGATCCAGATGTGCTTGCCGACATGTCCATGGTGGTGCAGCCCGGCATATTCGTGCAGGGCCGACACCGCCAGCACGCCCGGCAGCACATGCGCCGGCGCCCAGACCAGGATCGCCGGGATGTTGATGGCGTAGAAGCGGGCCGGGGGCATGCCCAGCGCGCCCGCCGTGACCGGGACGAAGGCACGGATCGGCGGCACGAAGCGGGCGAAGAACACCGCCCAGGTGCCGAAGCGGTGGAAGAAATTCTCGCTCTGCTCGACCACGCGCGGATAATTGGTCAGCGGCCAGGTGTTGAGGATCTCCCGTTGCTGCCGGTGCCCGATCCAGTACGCCGAACCATCGCCGAGCACCGCGCCGAGCGCTGCCGCCAGCAACACCCATTGCAGCCTAAGCTCGCCGCCAGGAACCAACGCGCTCAGCGCCAGGATGATGGTCGAGCCGGGGATGACCGACCCCACCACCGGAACCGCCTCCAGCAGGGCCGCCAGGAACAGGGTCAGATAGGCCAGCCACGCATGGGCCGAGACGAATGAAATGAGGGGATCGAGAAAGGACGTCACATCGTCTCTGTGGTGGATTGGGCCTTGTGGATTGGGCCTTGTGGATTGGCCTTGGGGATCGGCCTTGGGGTTCGGACCCTACATAAGTAACGAGCGGCGGTAAAAGTGCCACCCGCGTGGGCAGGACCGTGCCTCCGCACGAAATTCAGGCGTGATTCGCAGGGCAGCCTTCCAAAAATCGCGTTCCTTGCCTATCTAAATGAAAAGACAACGGAACTTTGATTGGGGGGCGGGCTTCTGCCCGCACGTTGTCTCTGATAGGTTCGCAACAGCACCCAGCCGCAGCCAACGTGCAATAACTGGTCTCGGGATCGCCCGGGACCTCGGAGGATTGATGACGACCGCCGCGATGTCCAAAGTTGAGGAAGTTTCCGGTTTGCCCGACATGAAGGTGTCGGTGCGCCAGGTGTTCGGGATCGACAGCGATCTCGAAGTCCCCGCTTATTCCGAAGTCGATCCTCACGTCCCCGAAGTCGATTCCGATTACCGCTTCGATCGCGCCACCACGCTCGCCATTCTCGCCGGCTTCGCCCACAACCGCCGCGTCATGGTCACGGGCTATCACGGCACCGGCAAATCCACCCATATCGAGCAGGTCGCCGCGCGGCTGAACTGGCCCTGCGTGCGCGTCAACCTCGACAGCCACATCAGCCGTATCGACCTCGTCGGCAAGGACTCGATCGTGGTCCGCGACGGCAAGCAGGTCACCGAATTCCGCGACGGCATCCTGCCCTGGGCGCTCCAGCATAACGTTGCGCTGGTGTTCGACGAATACGACGCCGGCCGCCCGGACGTGATGTTCGTGATCCAGCGCGTGCTGGAAGTCTCCGGCCGCCTGACGCTGCTCGACCAGAATAAGGTGATCAAGCCGCATCCGGCATTCCGCATGTTCTCGACCGCCAACACCGTCGGCCTCGGCGACACTTCGGGCCTCTATCACGGCACCCAGCAGATCAACCAGGGCCAGATGGACCGCTGGTCGATCGTCACCACGCTGAACTATCTCAGCCATGACGAGGAAGTGGAGATCGTGCTGGCCAAGGCCAAGCACTATCGGACCACGGAGGGCCGCGACATCGTCAACAAGATGGTTCGCCTCGCCGACCTCACCCGCAACGCTTTCGCCAATGGCGATCTGTCGACGGTGATGAGCCCGCGCACGGTGATCACCTGGGCCGAAAACGCCGACATCTTCAGCGACATCGGTTTTGCGTTCCGGGTCACCTTCCTCAACAAGTGCGACGAGCTCGAACGTCCTCTCGTCGCCGAGTTCTACCAGCGCTGCTTCAACGCGGAGCTGCCGGAATCGGCGGTGAACGTGGCGCTCAGCTGATCTCTCTCGGTGTGTCGTCCCGGCGAAAGCCGGGACCCATACCGCGTGATGTCTCGAGTGAAGCGCCGCCGATAATTTCTCCTGACGCAATGATCGCCGGTGATTATGGGTCCCGGCCTTCGCCGGGACGACGGGTAAGGGCGAGATGAGCACCACCTCCAACTCCAAATTCCGCAACACCAAGGAAGCCCCGACCGAGCCGTTCAAGCGCTCGGTGGCCTCTTGCCTCAAGGCGATCGCCAAGGCGCCCGAGCTCGACGTCAGCTTCGCCGCCGAGCGTCCCGGGCTCGCGCCGGGCAAGGCGCGGCTGCCCGAGCCTGCGCGAAAGATGACCAGGCGCGATGCCGCGATCGTGCGCGGCCATGCCGATTCGATCGCGCTCAAGCTCGCCTGTCATGATCCAAAGGTGCATCGCAAGCTGATGCCAGGCAATCCACAGGCGCGCGGCGTGTTCGAGGCGGTGGAGCAGGCCCGGGTCGAGGCGATCGGCGCGCGGCGCATGGCGGGCGTTGCGAAAAACCTCACCGCGATGCTCGACGACCATTTCCATCGCGGCAAGTTCGACGAGATCACCGATCGCGCCGACGCGCCGCTCGCCGACGCGCTGGCGATGCTGGTGCGCGAACGCCTGACCGGCATGGCGCCGCCGACCGCCGCCAAGAAGATGGTCGATCTCTGGCGCCCCATTCTCGAAGATAAGATCGGCAGGCGGCTCGACCGGCTCGACACCGTGGTCGAGGACCAGACCAGGTTCGGCGATGCCGTGCATGATCTCCTGACGGCGCTCGAGATCGGCGACGAGCGCAGCGCCGACAGCGAAGACAATGACGAGAACGACGAGAACCAGGACGGCGACAACGATCAGTCCGGCGCCGAGGGCTCGCCCGATTCCGACGCCGCGCAGGAGATGAGCGCTGATCAGGCCCAGGCGTCGAGCGAGGAGATGAGCGAGAGCGCGATGGAAAGCGCGCAGGCCTCGACCTCCGACACCTTCGACGACGGCGAACTCGGCGACGACGAGACGCCGGGCGAGGCGACGCGGCCGAATTCGCACGGCAAGAACGAGCCGCGCGGGCCGGAATACCACGCCTTCGCGCCGAAGTTCGACGAGATCATCGCCGCCGAAGACCTCTGCGATCATGACGAGCTGGAGCGCCTGCGCGCCTATCTCGACAAGCAGCTCGCGCATCTGCAGGGCATCGTCGCCCGTCTCGCCAACCGGCTCCAGCGCAGGCTGATGGCGCAGCAGAACCGCGCCTGGGAGTTCGATCTCGAAGAGGGCATTCTGGATCCCGCGCGGCTGTCGCGCGTGGTGACCGATCCCTATCACCCGCTGTCCTTCATGCACGAGAAGGAGGCGACGTTCCGCGACACCGTGGTGACGCTGCTCTTAGACAATTCCGGTTCGATGCGCGGCAGGCCGATCACGGTCGCGGCGACTTGCGCCGACATCCTCGCCCGCACGCTGGAGCGTTGCGGCGTCAAGGTCGAGATTCTCGGCTTCACCACGCGCGCCTGGAAGGGTGGCCAATCGCGCGAGGCGTGGCTTGCCGCCGGCAAGCCGGCCAGTCCGGGCCGTCTCAACGATCTCCGCCACATCATCTACAAATCGGCAGACGCCCCGTGGCGCCGTGCGCGGAAGAATCTCGGCCTGATGATGCGCGAGGGGCTGCTGAAGGAGAACATCGACGGCGAGGCGCTCGACTGGGCGCACAAGCGCCTGCTCGGCCGGCCCGAACAGCGCAAGATCCTGATGATGATCTCCGACGGTGCGCCGGTCGACGATTCCACGCTGTCGGTCAATCCCGGCAACTACCTCGAGCGGCACCTGCGCCACATCATCGAGGAGATCGAGACCCGCTCGCCGGTCGAGCTGATCGCGATCGGCATCGGCCATGACGTGACGCGCTATTACCGCCGCGCGGTGACGATCGTGGACGCCGAAGAGCTCGGCGGCGCCATCACCGAAAAACTCGCCGAACTCTTCAGCGAGACCAACACCGCGCCCACGCAGCCGGCCAACCGCCCGCGACGCAAATTGCATTCGTGAGCAAGCATCGATCCCGCCGCAGCTTTATCGGCCACGCGGCGGCGGGATTTTCCACTCTCGCACTGTCTCGTCTGGCGCAGGCACAGCCCGCGCCGAAGCCGGCGCTCATCGAGCACGCCGTCGCCGCGCCTGTCGGCATTGAGGTCAACGCGCGGCCGATCCCCAATTTCGAGCCGCGCGACCGCGTGCGCACGCGGTTCGGTTCGCTGGACTATCGCGGCGGCCTGGTGCTGACCTCGCCGCATCGCGGCTTCGGCGGCCTGTCCGGCTTCCGGTTTCTCGACAGCAAAGGCGAGCGCTTCCTCGCGATCTCCGACCAGGGCACCTGGTTCACCGGTCGCATCCGCTATTCCGGGCGGAGCATGACCGGTCTCGACGACGTCGAGGCTGCGCCGGTGCTCAATGCGGAGGGGCGGCCGATCACGGAGAAGCGGCTATGGTACGACACCGAATCGCTCGCGCGCGACGGCGACTTCGTCTATGTCGGGCTCGAGCGCGTCAACCAGATCATGCGGTTCGATTTCTCGAAAGGCGGCACACGCGCCCGCGGCGAGGTGCTGCCGACGCCGCCGGCGGTGCGAAAGTTGCCCTATAATAAAGGGCTCGAGGCGCTGGTGTTTGTCCCCAAGGACATACCAAAGGGGCAGCCGCTCGCGGGGACCTTGATCGCGCTGTCGGAGGGCGGCTTCGACGCCGACGGCAATCTGATCGGATTTTTGCTCGGCGGCCCGACGCCCGGCCAGTTCAGCATTCGCCGCACCGAGCAGCAGCTCATCAGCGATGCGGTGCTGCTGCCCTCGGGCGATCTCCTGATTCTCGAACGCAAATTCTCCTGGTTCACCGGCGTCGATATCCGCATCCGCGCGATCCCCCTGAAATCGATCGCGCCGGGCGCATTGGTCGACGGCCCCGTGCTGTTCAAGGCCGATCTCGGCCACGAGATCGACAACATGGAAGGCATCGACGCCCACGTCACGCCTGACGGCGAGACCGTGCTGACGCTGGTGTCCGACGACAATTTCTCGATGCTCCAGCGCACCCTGCTGCTGCAGTTCGCGCTGGTGGAGTAGAGGCTATCTCTTGTCGTCCTGGACAAGCGAGCAGAGCGAGCGCTGATCCAGGACCCATTACCTCAGGGAGAAGTTTGGCGAAGGCTCGTGGTTATCAATCCGCGCAACACTGCTAACTGGGGTAATGGGTCCTGGCTTTCGCCAGGACGACGACTGCGGTGCAATGCGTGGCCGAACGAGCCGCCATGCCCGCCGCGCGGCTGGCAATCGGCGCATCGCTCACTACACTCTGTCCAACTCCCCGCCCCATCCCGGAACTCCCCCGCATGAGCGTCCTGTTTTCCCCGATCAAGCTGCGCGGCCTGACCTTGAAGAACCGCATCGTGGTGTCGCCGATGTGCCAATATTCGGCCGAGGACGGCGTTCCCACCGACTGGCACTTCACCCACATCAACAATCTCAGCCTGTCCGGCGCGGCGATGTTCTGCATCGAGGCGACCCATGTCGAGGCGATCGGCCGCATCACGCCGGGCTGCCTCGGGCTCTACAGCGATGCCGCCGAGGCCGCGCTGAAGCAGATCCTCACCTCGGTGCGGAAACATTCCTCGACCGCCATGGCGATGCAGCTCGCGCATGCGGGCCGCAAAGCGAGCAGCGCGCGGCCCTGGGACGGCGGCCAGCTGATCCCGCAGGACCAGGGCGGCTGGCAGACCGTGGCGCCGTCGGCGCTGCCGCACAAGGAGGGCGAAGCCGCGCCGCTGGCGCTCGACGCCGCGGGCCTCAAGCGCATTCGCGATGCCTTCGTCGAGTCGGCGAAGCGCGCCGATCGCATCGGCATCGACGCGATCGAGCTGCACGGCGCGCACGGCTATCTCTTGCATCAATTCCTGTCGCCGATCTCGAACAGGCGCACCGACGAATATGGCGGCTCGCTCGAAAACCGCATGCGCTTCCCGCTGGAAGTCTACGACGCGGTGCGCGCGGCATTCCCGCACGACAAGCCGATCGGGATGCGGGTGTCGTCGACCGACTGGGTCGAGGGCGGCTGGGACCTGGCGCAGACGATTGAGTTCGCCAAGGCGCTGAAGGCGCGCGGCGTCGACTGGATCGATGCCTCCTCCGGCGGTGTCTCGCCGCTGCAGAAGATCGCGCTCGGCCCCGGCTATCAGGTGCAGTTTGCAGACAGCATCAAGCGCGAGACGGGTTTGCCCACCATCGCCGTCGGCCTCATCACAGAGCCGAAGCAGGCGGAAGACATCGTCGCCTCCGGCAGGGCCGACATGGTCGCGCTCGCCCGCGGCATGCTCTACGATCCCCGCTGGGGCTGGCACGCCGCAGCGGAGCTCGGCGGCGAAGTCGAAGCACCCCCGCAATACTGGCGCTCGCAGCCCTCGACGCAGAAGGCGCTGTTCGGCAAGACCAATTTCGGGGCGCGGTGAGGGGGGCGAATGTGGCGCGACGACCGCGCCGCAAACTCGTCATTGCGAGGAGCCCTTGCGACGAAGCAATCCAGACTGCGTCCGCGGAAAGAGCCTGGATTGCTTCGCTGCGCTCGCAATGACGGTCGGGGAGGCATGCGCCCACGCAAAGGTCGCCGCGCTTGCGTCCTTTGGTCCTAAACCATCCCACCTCACGCATCCGTAAACCCTCTCACCTTCCACCTCCGCCAAATCTGGCCTAACCTCGCGTGCGTCCAACGCCTCGCGGAGGCCTGCCATGCGGTTTCGTATCCGGAAAGCTGCCCACGTCATCGAGCGCGTGGGGCTTGCGATGGCGGGCGCGGCGTGCGGGCTGTTTGTCGGCGCTTACGTGGGATCCGCTATACCCGCGCTCACCACGGAAGGCTTCCTGCTGCTGATGATGGTGCTGGGCTTCGTCGGCTTCTATCTTGGCATCGACACACCGCAGCTGCCCTTCGACGAGGCCCATGGCGACATCGACGCCGCGGAACTGCTGAGCTCCGCCGGCACGCTCTGCGCCACATTCACTGCGCTCGCCTCCGTCGCCATCATCGTGCTCCGCCTCGAACCGCATATCGCGTGGAGCTGGTTCGCCTTGTTCGGCTGGATCGCCGGCGTGGCGATGCAGATCGTCGCGGGGGCGAAGGCGCGGATGCGGAAGTCGTGAGATGAGATAGCCGCGCAACAATCTCCGCGGTCGTCCTGGCGAAAGCCAGGACCCATACCGCGTGATTTATCGATTGTGGGCGGTAGGCGTACCGAACGACGAGCCTTCGCCAAACTGCTCCCTGGGGTATCGCGACGAGCGCAAGGGCGCTCGCGCGGGGGTCCTGGCTTTCGCCGGGACGACGGGAGAGCCTAAAACACCACGCCCACCTTCGTGCCGCGCTTCCATGCCACGCGGCAGCGCTTCTTGGTGTTCACATGCAGCAGCTCGAACCGATCGGGAATCTTCACCTGCCCGCCGAGATCGACGCAGGCGCCGCCCGGCGAATAGTCGATCAGCGTGCAGGGGATCACCGGCGCGCGCGGGTCGGTGATGATCTTGGCCTGCCGGGACACGAGGCCCGCGGGCTTGACGCGGGCATGTCGTCGCGGATGCATTGGCACTCTCCTCCAATTTCCGCGGATGGCGCGGGTGGTTTGTCGATGATGCCAAGGAGATGATTCGATCCGGCTAAGGCGGGGGCGAGAATTTTAATGAAAAGTATCGGCGAATGGAGAAAGGAGCGGTAGCGGGGTGGGTTGCCATCAAAGCCCGTCCGTCATTGCGAGCGGAGTCACCCCACCACGATCTCCCCCGCCTCGCCTCCAGCGCCCACACCCGGCGGCACCGGCATCGGCACCGTCACATAGTCCTTCGGCAAATTCACCGGCCGATAGCCCGGCTCCACCGCCATCCGCTTCAACACGCTCTCGTGCACATGCGCGCCTTCGGGAATGAGGCGCGGTTCGCAATCGGGGATGTAGAGCCCCATAAACACCTTCCGCTCCGGCCATTCCTTGTAGGTCGCGCTCTTCGGCAGATACTCCAGGACGCGCCAGGGCGCCGTCATCGAATCATGCAGCTCGCCGGTCTTGCCGGTGAAGGCGGGCGGCACGTATTGGAACGGCGAGTTCTTGCGCTGGATGCCCCAGGCGAGCTGGTTCACCGTGCGCGGGTTGAAGTTCAACCCGGCCTTGGCCGCCTCCTCGATCATCCAGAGCAGCGGATATTTGGACTCGCCGCTCTCGGCTTCCGGATAGCCACCGCCGACGTCGCAATGCACGCCGGCGAACCACACCTGCAGGATGTCCTGCGGCTCCTTCTTCTCATCGGGCACATAGCGGTTGCGCCAGTAGTCCTGCGGCTCCTCATACGTATTCAGGCGGAACATGCGGCGCTGCTCGTCGATCGCGATCGCCTGGCGGAAGATGTTGACGCTGGGATTGCGCAGCGTGAAGGCGAGCTCCTCCAGGCTGAAGACGAGGAAGAAGACGTCGCGCCGCGGCACGATCACGCTCGCCACCGTGTCCCAGACGCCGATGAAGTGGATGGTCGGCCAGCGCGTCGAGGTGATGCGCGCGAACTGGGCGGCGAGGTCGAATTGATCTTTCGGCAGCGGTCCCTGATCGTCGACGGCGATGTCCTTGAGATCCTCGATGTCGTTGCCGCGCCCGGTGCCGGAATATTGCTTGTAGGCGACGAGGCCGGAGCCCGCGAGGTTGGCCTGCTCCGGCGAGATCAGGCCGATCTTGTGGATCAGCCCCGCCAGCACGCGAACCGTGTAGGCACCGCGCGAAAAACCGAACAGATAGATCCTGTCGCCCGGTGCGTAATGCTCGACCAGGAAACAATAGGCCGAGAGCACGTTGTCATCGAGCCCGTAGCCGGTGGCGAGCCCCAGCACCAGATTGACGTTGGCTTTCCAGCGATGCCACGTCGAGGGCTCCGTCACCGTGCCGACCCCGGGATCGTAGAACACCATCTGCCGCGGCTGCGTCTTGGCCGTCTTGCGCAGGCAGCGATACAGCTTCAGGACGTTGGAGATGTTTTCGGAAATCTCGTTGCCGGTGCCGTCACAGCAGATGACGAGATTTTTCGGCTCGGATGTGTGGTCGGCGTTGCGCTCGTGCTCCACAGGATACCCCTCCCGCTGATGCTACCCGGGCGAGTATAGCGGAAAACGGCGGGGAGAAGGAGATGTATGGCCGGAAGTTCGACTGCGGCCATCCTTCGAGACGCCCGCCTGCGGCGGGCCCTCAGGATGAGGGATGAGTGTGCGGTGGCATTTCAACGCAGATGAGTGCAGGCAAGCCTCATCCTGAGGAGACCGCGAAGCGGTCGTCTCGAAGGACGAGGCGCTCGCTCAGGCGCCGCTGAGGCGTCCTATGCGAGAGCCCCGCCGTTGTGAAAGAGGCCGCCCCGCTACTTCTTCTTCTGCCCGATCTCCGGCTGCCACGCCGCATCCTTGCGGCTGGGCGCTGCGGCGCTGGTCTTGATCTTGTCTTTCTTCGGCTTCTTGGTCTCGCGGTTGCTGCGTTGCTGTCCCTTGGCCATGACGTCGTCTCCTCCTGGGTTTCGAGTTCGTCCGCGTGCGAGATCGGCGCTGCAATGGTCGCTGGCAGGGCTACGCGATGCGCCCGCCCGAGCCATTGAATATCGCCGCTGCGCACACGAGGCGCGAAAGATGCAGCGCAACATCGACGCGCGGCAATTGCGTGAGCTGCGCTGACGTGGTCGAGCGTACGCCTGCGCCCTGCCGATGGCGAGGACTAAAACGCCGCGTGCGAGCACCGCGCTTGCGCCTTAAGTCCCGGCCCGCGCTGACATAAAGCTGGCTATTGCCGGGTAACAAGCGCATGGTCGCGACCAGCTGGCGTCGGTTGGGGCCTCTTCTTTGCGAAAGGCAGGCGCGCATGACCATCCGCTCGCGGCGAGAAACCATCACCTTCAAGCATCCATTCCACATCCGCGGCGTCGCGCGCGAATTGCCGGCCGGCGCCTATGAGGTCGTCACCGACGAGGAGATGATCGAGGGCCTGTCCTTCGCGTCCTATCGCCGCGTCGCCACCATGATCACGGTGCCCTCCGAAGGCGTGCGCGGTGCGACGGAGATGCTGTCGATCGGTTCGGTCGACCTGGCGGATGCCCAACGTATCGACGCGAGTGCCTGAAATGACTGACATCCCGGTCGATCTCGACAGCCACCGCGGCATGGCCGCCCAGAAGGCAACCGACCTGCGCCGCGCGCTGGCCGATGTCGAGGCCCAGGTCAGGGAGCTGCGCGAGCGCGAGGCCGAGCTCGAAAACCGCATGATGTCCGTGCCCGCCACGTCCTGGCCCGAGGCCGCCGTGAAGGCCCGCCATCTTCTCAACCTCTATGCCGCGAGCCTCCCCGCCGAGGACACCCGCCACCGGGCGCTGGTCGCCGCGCTGTTCGACGATTTCGCAAGGCTCAACGGCGACGGCTGAAGGCGACCAACTCGTGGCGCGATAACGCAGCGCTCGCAAACACAGGCGTCGTCCTGGCGAAAGCCAGGACCCATAACCACCGAAGTCAGTTGTTGTGCAAGCTTGTGCAACAGCCTGCTTCGATAACGCCGACCGGCGTCCCCGTGCGCCATCGCGCACAAGCCCGGCACGACGCGCGGCCGCAAAAGGAACACCCCATGACGCTCACCACCAGCCGCTTCATCGCCCACGACCAGGACCGCGGCATCGTCCAGTTCTCGATGCAGGACGGCAGTAAGGAGATCCCCTGCGCGATCTCGACCTCCGCCATGGACGACCTCGAGCGCGGCCCGCGCGCCAGGCCCAGCGAGCGCGAAGAGCAGTTCACGCGCCTGCGCGAGCGCATCGAAGCCTGCACCGGACGCAAATATCAGGCGACGGAGTTCGAAGGCACGCCGCCGGGGATCGTGCTGCGGAGCATTGATTTTCGGGGGTAGGGGCGGCCTTATGGAACCGCGCCCCAGACACTGGCAGAAGCCGAATCTACAAAAGTGAATCCCACGTTCGATTCTGAAAGCGCCCTGTAGCGAACGAGTTCTGCATTTAATTGTGCAAGCCCGGCGGGCGTCGGATTATAGACGCAGAAGTATAGATGATCTATGTCGCTTCGGAAAATCTGCAAGTAGATGTGCTCGTCGTTTCTATCTGCCGAATGGCCAAAAACAAAAAACGCACCTTCGCATAGATTGATTTGTTCGTAGCAGTGCCGCAAATACGGAGAACCGAATATCTTTGCGAGCTTTTGCGAGGAAGCTCCCTCAGCTACGTAGAGCGGTAGCCTTTTGCCTGCGACTATGGTCTTGCCAATAGCCTCGATTATCGCTGGTTCTCCAAGGCGTTTGTGTACGGCTCCATGCTCATCGGAGAATAAATGAAGCCCGCCGCGGACGTTGTATACATTGCACCATGCTTCTTCGCTGAAAGGGCCCAGAAATTCCCCGTCATTCTCGCCGAGACCAAATCCGTCAGTGAATGAGCCTGTATCCTGTAGCCGAATCCAGTGAAGTAAGAAGTCATAGTTCAATGTGAACAGATTGGAGAAATGGTCGATAAATTCAAAAGCAGGCACGAGACCTGCTACCTCTGTGTGGAAGTTCGGATGTACAGCGCGTATCGCGTGGACCAAAGCGCGTCGGAGCTTCTGTGCTTCTTTGCGCAATGCGTAGGCCCGCGCAGCTTTGTTGTATTTCTCCTCGACAAGCGCAGCGGCTTCTAAGGTTTTTATTACATATTCAAAGTCAACTGTTTTGAGAGCATCGAATAAGCTCAACAAACATTCATTCGTCTCGAGTCCCGCATTCTTAAGAAGGTTAGCGTAGTTAAAATAGGTGTATGAGAAGCCGTTGCCGATCAGTATCGAGCGCGTGATATTCTCTGATAAGGCAAGAGCTTCCTGAAATGAGATGACCTTGTGCTCATCGTTGGCCATTTTGGTCTGCCTCGCAAAGAATGCTAGCCGGGGCGTGAACTAGTCGTTTGGCAATTCGAAGAGGATGCCAACAACTTCGAGTGCTTCCGTTAATCTGGGCAAGGAATGCGAACCATCCAAACTGAGTAATTCAGCGGGTGTCAGTCCGTCGGGATTTAGGCTTTCCAAGACCACTAGCGCGCCATGACACCGCAGTCGCTTGAAGTAGCGCGCGCCATCCTCGTCGATGGCCACAATGAGCCTTCCGTCTAATGTCGCTATCTCGCTTGCCTTGGCTGGCTTATTGTTCGTCATGAGAAATTGTCCGTCGAGCGCGACGGGCTCAGCTGAGCGACCTTCAACTTTAAAGAGGCGCGAGTCTTTCAGCGTCCGGCTTAGGATGTCTAGATCCGGTATTTCCAGGAATTCCCTTTCGATATCGGCAGGCGGGAGCGGCAAAAGATGCGACGTAAATAGGGTGCCCACGATCTTTCGGAAGCCAGTGTCGGGTGGCACGATTACAGGTTCAGGAATGGAATATGGGTCCACGGCTTGCCCTGTCAAAACGGCAATTTCGGCGTGGTTCTCGGGTCGATTTAGACGGCGAGCTAACAAACTGTTTCCGGATGCGGCGACCACAAGGTTTCGTGCGTTCACCTTTGCATAGTTACTTACAATAATCAGATCGCCGATGCTTGCGACGGGATCAAGCGTCCCAGCGGCGAGTTGGAAGACGTCGTGGTTGGGCAGCCTGACTTCTTCACCTGTGGTCCATTCGGTAACAGTGATAATCCCGTCTCCGACGCGTCCGTCTGTTTTTGCTGCGGCAGCGACGCCGGTCTGGCGCATGATGCATTGTTTGACGCGATCTTTGTGGCCCTTTGGAAATTCTAAGACATTCTTCGCCCAAGGGAAGGTCCGGGGCTCACCGGTATACCGCTCGAACGTATCGAATACGCCGAATGCAGTATGTATTTTGTCGAGCAATGTTTTATCCCAATACCCTCTAACGACATCAGCCTCTGCGACGCCGAAGCTCTCATCGTCCTTATGATGGGGTTCGTTTATGTATTGAATAGCCTTGTGACTCTCATTCAGCGCATTGATGAGCGCTTCGAACGGCCTTCGATCAAACGGAGCGACGTGGTCTTGGCGTAGTCTCTTGAGTTCTTCCTTCAGTTGGTTGAGGGTCAGGTCGGGTACCTGACTGCTGATGCCTCGAAGCATGAACTTGATTAGGTCCTCACAATAGATGCGGACCTTCCGTATGTAGTCGCGCGCTTTTGCATCGTCGTTGTTAGACTTTGCATCGTCGTAAATTCGACGAAGCTCGCCGCCATTGGCGACGGTAGCCACCCCTGAAATCTTGTTTACGGCCCCGATTAATCCCTGTTGCGCTTTGAATTTTTCGTGGTCGACCAGCATTTGATAGAAGCTGCGTTCGTGCGTCGTTACGATCAGCTGCGAGTGGAGCAACTCAGATTCAGCCAAGTTAGCGCTGCGCACAAGCTCTTGTGCCCATCTTCGCTTATTGCGCGGGTCGAAAGTAGCCTGTGGATCGTCAAGGATTACAAGTGGAAGTGGATTCCATCCCAGTGTTCGAAGTGTTTCCTCTCGCAAGGCCAGAATGAAAGACCACAGAATGGCCCGCAACCAAGATGTGTTCGCAACCAAGGCTGCGTCAATCCGCATGCCAGGACTAAAGCTGCCACTTACACTTACTTCCTTTCTGCTAATTGTCGTCTCCTGATAGGCTAAGCGCTCTCTCAGGACGACCCTCCCACATATTGAATTTATTGTCTCAGAGAGCGCGGTAATTGAACTTGTTGTTTCCGTTGCAACGAGGGCTCTCAAATTCTTGAGCGGCTCCAATGAGTCGCGAATCGCTTCGCGGGTTTGCTGGACCCTCCGAATGGTTATCCAGTTTCCCGCGGCCTCGGCTGCACTAGTCAAGTTTCTGGATAGATCATCTAGGGGGCGTGCATGATCTAGCGCCTGCTCTAGTTCGAGAAGTTTTCCCTCTATGCTCTGTTCTGGAAATGAACCGTCGTCTAGCTGCTTGCCAATCAGGATACTCCAGGCTTCCAAAAACTTCGGTCGGCTTGCCCCCCACCAGCGGACAAGAGCGATAAGCCGTTCCAGTAAATAGAGCTCTTGCCTCAATTTGATTGCAGCCTCGGGTTCGCCGCTAGAGGCCTTGAAGTCTTCGTAAGTGAAGCCGGGAAGAGTTTTATGCTGTTCGTCGATCGTCGACGTAACCGATGTTGAAAGACCGACGAGAACGCTTGCGAACGAATTATCGGATGTAAACGCCTCGCGCATGGCTGACGAGTATGAATCGCTTGGATTCATTTTATCGATGATGTCACGCGAAGTGGTTACCTCCATCGGTATGCAGGCGGCGGTGGTTTCTAGGATACTCAGGCATGCGTCGCTCAATTTGCGCTCGGCCGCGTCTGAGTTCGTTTTCAATTCTTCGAGTTCTCGCGCCAGCGCTCTCTTGTTTTCGTCATCCAATGGAGATGCGCAGAGAGGGCAAGTGGCATCGCCCGACTGCAGAGGCACAAAACTCTGAGCTGCTATGGCTTTCAAACGCAGCTTGTCGTCCGCGGCCTGACGTTGATGCCAGCTAAGGGCTTGGTCGAGATTGGCCGTTGCCGTAGGGATCGCATCGACCAATTTGGAGAAGTTAGGATCGGTAAGGGCGACCGTTAAAGCTCTCCAGACTCGAAACAAGGGGATCGCTTTAGTTCCCTGGGCGACGAGGCCGCGAGCGTTGGAAACGGCTGTCTTGACAGTGGTGCGCCCTTGAGAAGTATTGACGTTTACGTTTAGCGATATCTCGCTTTTCAGCGTCTCAAGGTATTTGCCAGCGGCTTCCGACGCTAGGCGCGCCGGCTCTTGGAGGAGGCCATCTATTCCCTCATCACGGGTCAACGGGGAAGGCAACACGAAATCGAACTCGCTCGCGAGTTGTTTTGCCTTCTCTATGTTCTCGTAGAAGCGGTTTTCATGTAGATCAATGCGGTTGTCTTTTGCGTACTTCATAAACTTTCGATTGGCGGCTCCGAATGCCGAGCAACCTTCTGCGATATTCGCTAATCGGTCGAGGCCTGTAAGCTGCTTGACGGCCTCGTAGAGGGTTAGACTGCTTTTGCCGAAGCCGATCTTGGTGATGCGTGCGGGCATAAGTATGCCGATCTCAGCAAGCCGAAGCGCATCAATGATTGCGGGGTCGATTTGGTCTTCTGACGTTGGAGCTCCTTGGGAGGGGCTAACAATGCGACGAAAGGCTGTTGCGGTGCTGCCGTCGTTGGAAGCGAAAGTGAGGCGGACCGAAACTTGTGCGGATTTCTGCAGGTCCGCAATCTCGGTGGGGTAGGCCGCTAAGGGAGGCCAGGTTCCGAGGCGTTTGCCGTCGTCATCTTCAACGTCGTCGCGCATGCCTTGTTCGAGCACGGGTCCTTCGTGCTCCCGAATGCGATAGCCCGTCAGTGCCCACAGGATAGCGCTCACGAGCGATGTCTTGCCGGATCCGTTTTGGCCTTCAAGGCACCAGTTGTTCCCTCCGACATATAGATCGAAAGGTTTGCCGCCAAATATAGTAAGGCCGCCGAAGCCAGAGGCCTCAACCCGCGTGAGACGCCATGATTTCTGGCCAGATGAGGTTGGCGCTGCTCCCGCTACATTTGCGGGATCGTACTTGTTGTTCTCCCACGCCGATAGCAGGTCCGTGAAAAGACTTTCGTCGCCGTTTGCGACCTTGTCTGGGTCAGCGTTCAATAAGAACTCGAATAGACGGCGCTGTTCAGGCTTTTCTAGCCTTATGGCCCCTGCTTTTTGATCGCCGAATTTTTCCCAAACCACACTTTGGCCGGCCAGCAGTCGTTTGGTCACTTCTGAATATGAAGCTGACATCGACGCAATCCTCAGCTCATGAAATAGACGATGGGCAATAAGGACGAGTACAACCTTTTCGAGTGTGATTTGGCGGTATAACTTTAGGGCGAGGCGATTAGACACAGGTTTATGGGGCGGAGAGATCAGATCTACAAAATAAAACGGCCGGATCTTCCGATCCGGCCGCAATGCAAACTCTATCCGGCGAAGCCTACGCCACCCGACGCAAGCCCTCGCCCAATTCGAAAATTCTTAGCTCGCCTTCTTCGCCGGCGCGGGAGCGGGGCCGACCTTCTTCTGGATGGCGCGCTTCAGCTCGAGGGCGCGCGGCGACAGCACGGCGGCCTTGGCCTTGAGCAGGAAGGGATCGAGGCCGCCATTGTGGTCGACGCTCTTGATCGCGTTGGTGGAGACGCGCAGGCGCACGTTGCGGCCCAGCGCTTCGCTGATGAAGGTCACGTTGACCAGGTTCGGCAGGAAGCGGCGCTTGGTCTTGATGTTGGAGTGGCTGACCGTGTGGCCGACCTGGGGGCCCTTGGCCGTCAATTCGCAGCGGCGAGACATGGCAAAATCCTCAATCTTTCCCAACGATGTGCGGCCGCCATTCGGGGCGCCACGGGCAAATTCTCTGTCCTTGCAGGGAGCGGGCGGACGTATAGGGGGGAAGCGGCGGGACGTCAAGGTTTTGGGGCGGGTTTCGTGCTCCAAGGTAGCTGTCATCGCCCGGCTCGACCGGGCGATCCAGTACGCCGAGACGGTGCGGCTGACCAGAGGAGGCGCGGCGTACTGGATTCCCCGCCCCAGTGCGCAAGTGCGCACAAGGCGGGGCATGACAGCAGGGCATGACGGCGGTGGAGGTGGCGGGGTGAGGTGCGCGCTTCTGACCCGCCCCGATCACCAAAACGGCAATGATTATCGCGCCTTACCATCACATAAAGGGCGTATTCGCGCCCGAAGAGTCCAGTGGAGTTCCGGACGCGGAGTGGCCCGGACACATTGCTTGGCGCGCTATTTGGCTTAAGTAACAACCGTTCGCGCCCCGATTGGATTGTTTCGTGCTCACAACGTCTCATCTTGCGCCAAGCCTGCGCCCAAATGAGCTGCGCTCAGCGAAGCGGCGCGCAAGGAATCCACGCGCAAGTCATCCGCGCTCTGCCGGCCGCTGGGTCATGGCAGCCCTTGGCGGGCTGGTCTTGGCGTGGGCGGCGGAGCCCGCGGCGGCGCAGGGCAAGCTCGAGGCGCAATACGAGGCGACGCTGTCGGGCATTCCCGTAGGCCGAGGCGCCTGGAACATCGACATCCAGGACGACGTGTTCGCGGCCGCGGCCTCCGGCGGCACCTCGGGGCTGTTGAAATCCTTCGCGGGCGGATCCGGCACCGGCGCCTCGCAAGGGCGCGTGGTCAACGGCGCGCTGGTCGCGACCGGCTACCAGGCCTCCACCACCACCTCGAAGAAGACCGAAGAGATCCGCATCACGCTCGACAAGGGCAATGTGAAGGATTTTGCCATCCTGCCGGAGCCGCCGGTCGATCCCGACCGCATCGTCGTCACCGACGCGCATCGCCGCGGCGTCTGGGATCCGATGACGGCCTCGCTGGTGCGCGTAGCAGGCAGCGGCGACGTGCTGTCGGCGGACGCCTGCCACGGCAGCGCCGCCGTGTTCGACGGCCGCATGCGCTACGAGCTCAAGCTCGATTTCAAGCGCATGGAGAGCGTGAAGGCGGAGAAGGGCTATCACGGCCAGGTCGTGGTCTGCTCGCTGTATTTCGTGCCCATCGCCGGCTACATCCCCGACCGTCCCGTGATCAAATATCTCGCCGCCCAGCGCAACATCGAGGTCGCGTTCGCGCCGATCGCGGGCACGCGCATCCTGGTGCCGTTTTGGCTGAAAGTGCCGACCCCGCTCGGGCCGGCCATGCTGGAAGCAACCAGCTTCATCACCACGGCCCAGCCGCCCAGGATCGCGAAGACGCAGTAGGCCGGGCGTCCCGTGCTGAATCTCCCTTTTCGGCGAAAATAAACGCAAGCGATTTCAATGGCATGCCTACTGTGCATGGGGTTGTTTTCGCGCTTTTGTTTTGGAGGGGGTCGAGGGCCGGGAATCCATTTGACTCCTCCCCGATTCTGATTCGACTCCGCGCCGTCCCCAGCTTTAACGATTCCGCCACCGAAACGTCGCTTGTGCGGCGGGGCAAAACTCCATCTAGTGCGAACCCGATAAGCCTCCCGCGACATCTTGCGAGAACGGAACAGGACTCCAGGGGGAGTCAGCGATTCGGCCGCGATTCGTTCTCAACTCGTTCCGAAGCTTAAAGCCAACGGGAAAAGCGTCGCAAAGTGAGACAGTTGCGCGAGGTTCGGGGAAGGGCGCCGCATTCTCCGCCGTCATGCCCCGGCTTGACCGGGGCATCCAGTACGCCGCGCCCTCTCGGTTTGATCTGCGCCGCCTCTGGAATACTGGATCGCCCGGTCGAGCCGGGCGATGACAGCGATGTGTGAGGCCGGCCCTTCGCGCCACCGCCCCAAAACAGCACTGACATTCGCCCCAATCGCCATTACCTAATCCCCCAGATGCCTTTTTCCTCCTCCCCCTTCGCTTCCGAGCGGCTTCCCGGCGCCGGCGTCACTGCGGTGCTTGGTCCCACCAACACCGGCAAGACCCATCTCGCCATCGAGCGGATGCTCGCGCATCCCTCCGGCATGATCGGGCTGCCGCTGCGCCTGCTGGCGCGCGAGGTCTACAACAAGATCGCAGCAAGGGTCGGCCCCGACGCCGTCGCGCTTGTGACCGGCGAGGAAAAGATCAAGCCGAAATCGCCGCGCTACTGGGTCTCGACCGTCGAGGCGATGCCGCGGGATCTCGACGTCTCGTTCCTCGCCGTCGACGAGGTGCAGATCGCATCTGATCTGGAACGCGGCCACGTCTTCACCGATCGCATCCTCAACCGCCGCGGCCGCGACGAGACGCTGCTGCTCGGCGCTGCCACGATGCGTCCGATCATCGAGCGGCTGCTGCCCGGCGTCTCCATGATCACGCGGCCGCGCCTGTCGCAGCTCGAATTCGCCGGCGACCGCAAGATCACGCGGCAGCCGCGCCGCACCGCCATCGTCGCCTTCTCGGCCGACGAGGTTTACGCCATCGCCGAGCTGATCCGCCGCCAGCATGGCGGCGCCGCCGTGGTGCTGGGCTCGCTGTCGCCGCGCACCCGCAATGCGCAGGTCGCGATGTTCCAGAACGGCGAGGTCGATTACCTCGTTGCCACCGACGCCGTCGGCATGGGCCTCAACCTCGACGTCGACCACGTCGCCTTTGCCTCCGACCGCAAGTTCGACGGCTATCAGTTCCGCCGCCTGACGCCGTCCGAATTCGGCCAGATCGCCGGCCGCGCCGGCCGCGCCACCCGCAACGGCACCTTTGGCACCACCGGCCGCTGCGCGCCGTTCGAGCCCGAGCTCGTCAATGCGCTGCAGAACCACACCTTCGATCCCGTGAAGGTTTTGCAATGGCGCAATTCGAAGCTGGATTTCGCTTCCCTCGGCGCGCTCCAGGTCTCGCTGAACCTGGCCCCCGGCCATGAGGCGCTGACGCGCGCGCCGATCGCCGAGGACATGCGCGTGCTCGACCACGCCGCCCGCGACGCCGAGGTGCGCGATGTCACGCATGGCAAGGATGCGGTGGAACGGCTGTGGGAGGCCTGCCAAATCCCCGATTATCGAAAGCTGTCGCCGGCCGCCCATGCCGAGCTGGTCACCACGCTGTACGGCTTTCTGATGCGGAAGGGCTGCATCCCCGACGCCTGGTTCAGGACCCAGATCGACCAGGCCGACCGCGTCGACGGCGATATCGACACGCTGTCGGCCCGGATCGCGCAGATTCGCACCTGGACCTTCGTCGCCAACCGTCCCGACTGGCTGAAAGACCCCGAACGGTGGCAGGGGATCGCCCGCGAGGTCGAAAATAAATTATCGGATGCGCTCCATGAACGCTTGACTGAGCGTTTCGTTGATCGCCGGACCAGTGTATTGATGCGCCGCCTGCGGGAGAACACGAGCTTGAATACTGAAATCGGCAAGACCGGCGAAGTCATCGTCGAAGGCCATGTCATCGGCCGCCTCGATGGCTTCACCTTTGCACCGGATGCGGCGGAAGCCGGCTCCGATGCGAAAGCGTTGCAGGCTGCAGCGCAGGCCGTGCTCGCCGGCGAGATCAACGCGCGCGCCGAAAAACTGGGCAACGCACCGGACGAGCAGTTCGTGCTGACTTCGGAAGGCATCATCCGCTGGACCGGCGATGCCGTGGCGCGGCTGTCTGCCGCAGAGGACGCGCTGCATCCGCGCATCCGCATCATCTCCGACGAACGCCTCACGGGCGCCCCCCGAGACAAGGTGCAGGCCCGGCTCGAGCTCTGGCTCAAGACGCATATCGAAAAGCTGCTCGGGCCGCTGTTCGAGCTCAGCAAGGCCGAGGACGTCACCGGCATCGCCCGCGGCATCGCCTATCAGCTCGTCGAGGCGCTCGGCGTGCTGGAGCGCCCGAAGATCGCCAACGAGCTGAAGGACCTCGACCAGCCCTCGCGCGCGACCTTGCGCAAATATGGCGTCCGCTTCGGCGCCTATCACCTCTATTTCCCCGGCCTGCTCAAGCCGGCCGGGCGTGCTCTGGCCGCGCTGCTCTGGGCGCTGAAGCAGGACAATGTCGATCCCTCCGCGCTGTCGGGCGCGCAGCATCTGGCGAGCTCCGGCCGCACCTCGTTCCCGGTCGACAAGCAGCTGCCGCGCGACGCCTATCGCGTGCTCGGCTACAAGCAGGCCGGCGAGCGCGCCGTCCGCGTCGACATCCTGGAGCGCCTGGCCGATCTGATCCGTCCGGCGCTGGCCTGGCGCGAGAACGCGTCCGGCGAAAAGCCCGCCGGTGCGTTCGACGGCCGCAGCTTCGTGGTGACGCAGGCGATGACCTCGCTCACCGGTTCGGCCGGCGAAGATTTTGCCTCCGTGCTGCGTGCGCTCGGCTATCGCATGGACAAGCGCCCGCCGCTGCCGGCGAAGCCCGCCAAGGCTGTTGCCGAGACGCCTGTGGCCGAGATGCCTGTTGCTGAAGCCTCCACTGAAGAGACACCCGCAACCGAAACGCCGGCCGAAGACGGTGCGGCGCCCGCGGACACCGCGATCGAAGCCGCCGCCGAGCCTGTGACCGTCGAAGACGCGCCCGGCATGGAGCAGCACGACGAGCCCGTGCAAGAAGAGCCGGCGCTTGAGGCTTCCGTCACGCCGGAAGACGCTCCCGGCATCGCACCACCCGCGGAAGAAGCTGTTGCCCCCGCCGAAACCGCTCCCGCCGAAACCGCGCCTGCAGAAACTGCTTCAACCGAAGCCGCTGCGTCGGCAGATGCGGCTGCGCCTGTGGAGGCTGCGGCCACGCCCGCCGAGCCCGAGCTCATCGAGGTCTGGCGTCCCGCCGGCCGCCACGACGATCGCAAGCCGCGCCACGAGCGCCATCGCAACCAGCGTCACCAGCCGCGTCCGCAGGCGGCTGCTGAAGCCGGCGCTGCACCTGCCGAAGGCGAAGCCGCGCCTGCTGCCGACGGCGAGAAGCGCGGTGAGCGTCACCGCCATGGCGGCGGTCATCGCCGAGATGGCGGCAGGGACTTCCGCAAACCGCGCGAAGGCGGCGCCGAAGCTGCGCCGCGTCCCGAGGGCCGCGACGACAAGAACCGTCGCTTCGAGGGCAAGAATGGCGGCAACAAGGACCGCGACAACAAGGATCGCAACAAGGGCAAGTTTGGTGGCGGTGATCGCGACAAGGGTCGCGACAACCGCGGCCGTGACCGCGACAAGGGCCGCGACCGCCAGGGCGGACCGTCGCTGCGCCCCTACGCATCGAGCGCCAATCCGCGCGAACGCGATCGTCCTGTCGATCCGAACTCGCCGTTTGCAAAACTCGCTGCGCTAAAGGAGCAGCTGTCCGGGCGTAAGGAGTAGCGTAGCGTTTTCAAGCGAAATGCGGAGCGGTTCGCGTGAAGAAAACGCGTCAGAGGGAACAGAGTCACGACCGAGCGGCAGCGCATCGACAAATGGCTATGGCACGCGCGGGTGGTGAAGGCGCGCACCTCCGCTGCCGAGCTTGTCGAGTCCGGCCATGTTCGCGTCAACGGTGCACGCGAGAAATCGCCGGGGCATGCGATCAAGGTCGGCGACGTGCTCACCATCGCGCTCGATCGTACCGTGCGCGTCTTGAAAGTCACCGCCTTCAACGAACGCCGCGGCGATGCCGCCTCGGCCCGTGTGCTCTACGAAGAGCTCGGTGAAGGCCATCCGAATTCTCAGCGCAATTAATTGCGCTTTGAATTCATTTCTTGGTCGATCAAGCGCATAAAGCCGTCATGATCGGCCGTTCCTGAGCTTGCGGCGCCGGGCCATCCGCGCTACGCAAGCCGCGACTTTTAAAAGAGCTTTTCGGAGCGTTGGATGACTTACGTCGTCACTGAAGCGTGCATCAAGTGCAAGTACACCGACTGCGTCGAGGTCTGCCCGGTCGATTGTTTCTACGAGGGCGAGAACATGCTCGTCATCCATCCTGACGAGTGCATCGATTGCGGCGTGTGCGAGCCGGAATGTCCCGCCGATGCCATCAAGCCGGACACGGAACCGGGCCTGGAAAAGTGGCTCACGGTCAACGCCGACTACGCCAAGAGCTGGCCGAACATCACCCAGAAGAAAGAATCACCTGCCGACGCCAAGGATTTCGACGGCATGGAGGGCAAGTTCGACAAGTATTTCTCCGCGAACCCCGGGTCCGGCGACTAATTCGGGTCAAACTTAACCCTATTAGCGGCGTTACCGCCGAAAACCAGCCCTTAAGACCCCTAAATTATTGATTTTTGCGGGAAATGTGCTATATTGGGCACATTGAGCCGAACCCTGGTTAGCCCCGTCGGCCCCGTTGGGTTCCCGTGAAACCAAATGTCGAACAGGGGCGTGGCAGTTTCCGCGCGCAGGCTGTGTCACAGAAAACGCGTAAAAAGAGTACTTCAGCGAAGGCTTCCCATAAGGACGCCAAGAAAGTCGCCGCGGCCAGCCGTAGCGCATCCAAGGGTCGGACCGCGACGAAGGCGCCGGCTGCAAAGTCCTCGAAGAACAAAAGAAGCGCAATGCCTAACAAGACTGCCAAGCCGGCCGCGAAAGCGACCGTTGCCAAGCCTGTTGCCGCCAAGCCTGCCGCCAAGCCCGCTGTAACCAAGGCACCCGCTGCCAAGGCACCCGCTGCCAAGCCCGCCGCGCCGAAGGCTCCTGTTGCGGCTGCTCCTGCCAAGGCTCCCGTCGCTGCCGCCAAGCCGGCCGTGAAGCCCGCGGCTGTTGCGCCGAAGGTCGAGGAAAAGAAGGTCGTGACCCAGCGTCAGGGCTTCAAGGCCAACGAATTCGTCGTCTATCCCGCCCACGGCGTCGGCCAGATCCTGGCCATCGAGGAGCAGGAGATTGCCGGCGCGAAGCTCGAGCTGTTCGTCATCAACTTCATCAAGGACAAGATGACGCTGCGCGTGCCGACCGCCAAGGTCGCCAATGTCGGCATGCGCAAGCTGTCCGAGCCCGCGCTGGTGAAGCGTGCGCTCGAGACCCTCAAGGGCCGTGCCCGCGTCAAGCGCACCATGTGGTCGCGCCGCGCCCAGGAATACGAAGCGAAGATCAACTCGGGCGACATCGTCGCGATCGCGGAAGTCGTGCGCGACCTCTATCGCTCCGAATCGCAGCCCGAGCAGTCCTACAGCGAACGCCAGCTCTATGAAGCCGCGCTCGACCGTCTCTCCCGCGAGATCGCGGTGGTGCAGCACTCGACCGAGACCGAAGCGGTCAAGGAGATCGAGGCCCAGCTCGCCAAGAGCCCGCGTCGCACCGGCGCCAAGTCCGAAGCCGCCGAAGGCGAAGCCGACGCCGAGGGCGATAGCGACGAGACCGAGGGCGGAGCCACGGTCGCCGACGAGGCCGCGTAAGCGGCTCGCGCGTCGATCGCAACAGATCAAAAGCCCGGCCGTTTGGCCGGGCTTTTTGTTTGGGGCGCCGGATGATCCTGCTCGGTCCGTAGGGTGGGTTAGCCGAAGGCGTAACCCACGATGCTGCCGCAAAGAAGTGGTGGGTTACGCTTCGCTAACCCACCCTACAAAGTTAACCAACCTCACTTCACCGGCCGCTTCTCGAGCTTCCGCGCCAGCGTCCGCCGGTGCATCCCGAGCCGTCTTGCCGCTTCCGAGATGTTGAAATCGGTCTCGATCAGGGTCTGGTGGATGCGTTCCCATTCCAGCGTCTTGATCGAGGTCGGCCGGGCGTCGAGCGCGACCTCGGCATTGCCTGCGGCCTTGTTGAAGGCGGCCTCGATGTCGTCGGTGTTCGACGGCTTGGCCAGATAGTGGCATGCACCGAGCTTGATGGCCTCGACGGCGGTGGAGATGCTGGCAAAGCCCGTCAGCACCACGATCAACATCTCCGGATCGTGCGTGTGCAAGAGCTCGACGCAGGCCAGTCCCGAGGCGCCGCCGAGCTTGAGGTCGACGACGGCATAGCCGAACGATCGCTCCTCCAGAACTTTCCGCACGTCCTCGATCGAGGCGGCGAGCACGACCTCGTAGTCGCGGCGCTCGAACGAACGCTTCAGGGTGCGGGCGAAGCCGGCATCGTCCTCGACGACGATGAGCGAACGGTCAGGCGTCAAAGCTGCCTCCGATCGCGAGCGTGGCGAGCGGCAGCGTGAGGCGGACCGTGGCGCCGCGCTTCCTGTGGTTCTCGGCGGTCACGCTGCCCCCTAACTTGCGCACCACGTTCACCACCAGGAACAGGCCGAGCCCGCCGCCGGCGCGGCCCTTGCTCGACTGATAGGGCTTTCCGAGCTGTGCCAGCATCTCCGGCGCAAAGCCGGGGCCGCGATCGCTGATCGACAGCACGAGATTATCGCCCTCGCGCTCGGCAACGAGCTCGACCCAGTCGCGCGAGACCTCGTAGGCGTTGTCGAGCACGTTGAAGATCACCTGCTTCAGCGCGACGTCTGAGACGATCGCGACGTCTTCGCCGAAGGTGTTGACGAAATACAGCGTGCGCGCCGAGCGCGCGTCGCGCCACTCTTCCACCAGCGCCGTGACGAAAGCCGCCACCGTCGTCGGCGACGATCCCTCGCCGCGGGCTTCGCCCGCCGACACCAGGATGCCTGTCACGATCGACTTGCAACGTTGCAGCGAAGTCTCCATCTCCGCGAGGTCCTCGGCCAGCTCCTGATCGGCGGCGAGGTCGGGCATGCGGCGCCAGTCGCCGAGGATGACCGAGAGCGAGGCGAGCGGCGTCCCGAGCTCGTGAGCCGCGCCGGAGGCGAGCAGGCCCATGCGCACGATATGATCCTGCTCGGCGGCATGCTGGCGCAGCGCCGCCAGATGCGCGTCGCGCTCGCGCAAATTCCTGTTGATGCGGGTGACGAACACCACCAGCAGCACGGCGTTGAGCACGAAGCCCAGCAGCATGCCGGCAACCGTGAGCGTGTAGGTCTCGCTCAGCGGGTTCGGCGGCAGATCGAGCGGCCGATAGGCGACGGTCAGCCAGACGAAGCTCGCGCAGGTCAGCGCGACCAGCGACCAGGTCGAGCGGCCATCGAGCAGCACCGCGCCCAGCGTCACCTGGAGCAGGAACAGCGAGGTGAAGGGATTGGTGGCGCCGCCGCTGAGATAGAGCTGCGCGGTCAGCGCAGCGACGTCCAGCATCAGAGCGACCAGCAGCTCGTTGTTGGTGATCGCGGCGCGATGGCGCACCCACACCAGGCTGGAGACGTTGAGAAATATCAGTGCGCCGATCACCGCGCCCATGCGGGTGAGAGGCAGGGGAATGCCGAGCCAGACATGCACGCCGCCGATGGTCACGATCTGCCCGACCACTGCCGTCCAGCGCAGCTGGATCAGCAACGCCATGTTCTTGCGGTTGGTCTCGTCGTCGGTCGGCGCAGCGCCGATCAGCTCGCTGCGCGCGTCCGCCTGCGATTGCAGCGTGACGGCGCCCTGCGTTCTTCCGTCGTCAGGTGGGCTCGACGATCGTTCCAGCATCTGATCCCGTCCTGCGGGCGCCGGCATCGGAGCCGCCGGCCGCTTCGTGGACGAAGCCGCTCCAGGGCTTCCTGCGGCGGAACAGCCCGCCGCCGAATGTGACGATAAGTCTGCCGGCTAGCATGAAAGCCAGGGCAAACCACGTCAGCGCGTAGATCAGGTGGTTATTGGGAAAGCTGATCACGGTCAATCCGGCGATTGGGCCGCTGCCGGATTGTGATCCAGCGTCGGCATCGACGAAGAAGGGCGCGACATGGTCGAGGCCGCGTGCCGCCGCAATCGCGGTGACATCCCGCGAGTACCAGCGATTGTGCTCAGGCACGTTGGTCCTGAGGAATCCGCCTTTTGGCTCGGTGACGCGCAAGAAGCCGGTGATCTCGACCTCGCCTTGCGGATTGCCGTCCCGGCGCGTCGAGACGTCGCGCCGGTCGGACGGCGCGAAGCCGCGGTTGACCAGTACCAGCGTGCCGTCGTCGCGCCTGAGCGGTGTCAACACCCAATAGCCCGGGCCTTCTTCGGTAACGGCCTGAACCAGCGTCTCACGGTCATGCATGAAACGGCCGCTGACGCTGACGTGCCTGTATTCGTCGTTTGCGGCGGAGACGGTCGGCCATGCCGCTGGCGAGGGGATCGGCTGCGCCGGGGCATGAACGCGCTGCTCGACGCGGTCGATCAGCGCCAGCTTCCAGGCGCGGCGTTCGATCTGCCAGACGCCGAGCGCGATCAGAAGTGCAATGGCCGCGAGCGAGAGGACCGTGAGCCACAAGGACGGGTGCGCAGCGTCGCGGCGCGCCCCGTTTGCCTTGCTCGTCTCGGTCCGGATTTCGTTCATTTCATCCCGTTCATCTGGTGGATCGGCATCATGTTGCTGTTGAGATGGTTCATCACCCACAGCGAACCGGACAGGGCGATCACCACCATGACGATGGTGAAGATCAGCGCCATCATACTCCAGCCGTTCTCGGACGTCGTGTTCATGTGCAGGAAGTAGATCATGTGCACGACGATCTGCACGACCGCGAAGGCCATGATCACGAGCGCGGTGATCTGCTTGCTCGGAAGCGCGCCGCTCATCACCAGCCAGAAGGGGATCGCGGTGAGTACGACCGAGAGCACGAAGCCGAGCATGTAGGTCGAGAACGAGCCGTGCGCGTTGGCATGGCCGTCACCATGGTGATGATCGTCCGCGTGGGCGGCGTGAGTATCGGTGTTCATCGCAGAACTCCCAGGAGATAGACGAAGGTGAAGACACCGATCCAGACCACGTCCAGGAAGTGCCAGAACATCGACAGGCACATCAGGCGGCGGCGGTTGGCCTCGATCAGGCCGAACTTCCAGACCTGCACCATCAGGGTCACCAGCCAGATCAGGCCGCAGCTGACGTGCAGGCCGTGCGTCCCGACCAGGGTGAAGAAGGCGGACAGGAAGGCGCTGCGCTGCGGCGTCGCGCCTTCGTGGATCATGTGGGCGAACTCGGACAGCTCGATGCCGATGAACGCGGCGCCGAACAGGCCGGTGATCGCCAGCCAGATCTGGGTCTGGGCGATCTTGTTCTGCTGCATCGTCAGCATGGCGAAGCCATACGTGATCGACGATAGCAACAGCATCGAGGTGTTCACCGCGACCAGCGGCAGCTCGAACAAATCCTTCGGCGCCGGACCGGCGGCGTAGTTGCCGCCGAGCACGCCGAAGGTGGCGAACAGGATCGCGAAGATGAGACAGTCGCTCATCAGATAGATCCAGAAGCCGAGCGAGGTGCTGTAGCCTTCCGGATGCGGGTGTTCGTCGGCGAGGTAGAACACCGGCTCGCCGGTTTGCGTGGGATTGACAGCGACAGTCATTTACTTGGCTCCGGCGAGCAGTTTGGTGCGCGCGTCTTCGGCCCGGATGACGTCGTCGGCCGGAATGTCGAAATCGCGGTGATAGTTGAAGGTGTGACCGATGCCGACGGCGAGCATCGCGATGAAGCTCGCGGCCGCCAGCCACCAGATGTACCAGATCAAACCGAATCCCATCGCGGTGGCAAAGCCGGCGAGAATGATGCCGGTGCCGGTGCTGCTGGGCATGTGGATAGGCTTGAACCCGGTGAGCGGGCGCTGATAACCGCGCTTCTTCATGTCCCACCACGCGTCATTGTCGTGAACGACGGGAGTGAAAGCGAAGTTGTAGGCCGGCGGCGGCGAGGAGGTCGCCCATTCCAGCGTGCGTGCATCCCAGGGATCGCCGGTGACGTCCTTGAGCTGCTCGCGCCTGAGGAAGCTCACTGCGAACTGCATCAGCATCGAGAGGATGCCGAGGAAGACCAGGAAGGCGCCAATGCCGGCGACGATGAACCAGACCTGCAGGCTCGGGTCGTCGAACACGCGGAGCCGGCGGGTCACGCCCATCAGGCCGAGCACATATAGCGGCATGAAGGCGAGGTAGAAGCCCGTGACCCAGAACCAGAACGACAGCTTGCCCCAGAACGGATCGAGCTTGAAGCCGAACGCCTTCGGGAACCAGTAGCCGATACCGGCGAACGCACCGAATACGACGCCGCCGATGATCACGTTGTGGAAGTGAGCGATCAGGAACAGGCTGTTGTGCAGGACGAAATCGGCCGGCGGCACTGCGAGCAGCACGCCGGTCATGCCGCCGAGCACGAAGGTCAGCATGAACGCGATCGTCCACATCATTGGCAGCTCGAAGCGGATGCGGCCGCGATACATCGTGAACAGCCAGTTGAACATCTTCGCGCCCGTCGGGATCGAGATGATCATCGTGGTGATGCCGAAGAAGGAGTTGACGCTGGCGCCCGACCCCATCGTGAAGAAGTGGTGCAGCCAGACCAGGTACGACAGGATGGTGATGACCACCGTGGCGTAAACCATCGAGGTGTAGCCGAACAACCGCTTGCCCGAGAAGGTCGAGGTCACTTCCGAGAAGATGCCGAAGGCGGGGAGAACCAGGATGTAGACCTCGGGATGACCCCAGATCCAGATCAGGTTCACATACATCATCGGGCTGCCGCCGAAATCGTTGGTGAAGAAGTTGGTGCCGACGTAGCGGTCGAGCGAAAGCAGCGCGAGCACGACGGTCAGAACCGGAAAGGAAGCGACGATCAGCACGTTGGTGCAGAGCGCGGTCCAGGTGAACACCGGCATCCGCATCATGGTCATGCCCGGGCACCGCAGCTTGACGATGGTGCAGATCAGGTTGATGCCGGACAGCGTCGTTCCGACGCCCGCGACCTGCAGCCCCCATATGTAATAGTCGACGCCGACATCCGGACTGTAGCCGATGTTCGACAGCGGCGGATAAGCGAGCCACCCGGTGCGGGCGAATTCGCCGATGAACAGCGAGGCCATCACCAGCACCGCGCCGCCGACCGTCATCCAGAAGCTGAAATTGTTCAGGAACGGGAACGACACGTCGCGCGCACCGATCTGGAGCGGCACGACGAAGTTCATCAGGCCGGTGACCAGCGGCATCGCCACGAAGAAGATCATGATCACGCCGTGGGCGGTGAAGACCTGGTCGTAGTGATGGGAGTTGAGATAGCCCTCCGAGCCGCCGAAGGCGAGCGCCTGCTGCAACCGCATCATCAGCGCGTCGGCGAAGCCGCGCAGCAGCATCACGATCCCGAGGATCATGTACATGATGCCGATGCGCTTGTGGTCGACGCTGGTGAACCACTCGCTCCAGAGATAACCCCAGACGCGGAAATAAGTCAGGCCGGCAAACATGATGAGGCCGCCGGTCGCCACCACGGCGAAGGTGCCGACGACGATCGGCTCGTGCAGCGGCAGCGATTCGACGGTGAGCCGGCCGAAGATGAGCTTGAGAAGATCAGGAGACATGCGGGATCTCTTTACGAATCTGACTTCGGACGTTGTCCGAGGAAGAAGGACGAGGACTTCAGCGGCGTGAAACTCGGCCGCTTCAGGCCGGCGCCGAGCAGCGGCGCGGTGTCGAGAGGCGCCGTGATGGAGGCGGTGGTCCTGCCCTGCGGCGCATCGGGCGTGCAGGTGCCGGCGACGAAGGTCGGCTCCGGCCCAAGCGCCGTGCCGCGGCGGGCGTACTTGTCGTAGGCCAGCGGCAGCGTGTTGTTCAGGCCCTCATGGCCGAGGCCGCCCTTGGCGTCGATTGCCATCATCTCGCTCTGGCACATCTTGCCGGTCTCGACGCACATGTTGAGGATCAGGCGGTAGAGATCGGAATCGACGGTGCCGTAGCGCCGCACCGGCTCGTTCTGGCTGGGTTTTTCGAGCTGGAGATATTCGGCGCGGCCGAGCGAGCCGCCGCCGGACTTGGCGCTGGCGATCCAGGCGTCAAAGCCCTTGTCGTCGAGGCCCTGGAAGTTGAAGTGCATGCCTGAGAAGCCGGCGCCGCTGTAGTTCGCCGAAAAGCCCCGATAGGTGCCGGCGTGGTTCACGACGGCGTGGAGCTTGGTCTCCATGCCCGGCATCGCGTAGATCTGGCCGGCCAGCGCGGGGATGTAGAACGAGTTCATCACCGAGGACGCGGTGATGCGGAAGTTGATGGGACGATCGACCGGAGCTGCCAGATCGTTGACGGTGGCGATGCCGTAGTCCGGATAGATAAAGAGCCACTTCCAGTCGAGCGCGACAACGTCGACCTCGAGCGGGGCCTTGGACTGGTCCACGGCGCGGTCGGCATGGATGCGGCCGAGCGTGCGATAGGGGTCGAGCAGATGCGTGCCCATCCAGGTCAGCGCGCCCAGGCAAACGATGATCAAGAGCGGCGCCGACCAGATCACCAGCTCGAGGCTGGTCGAGTGGTCCCATTCGGGCTCGTAGCGGGCCTCGGTGTTGGACTGGCGGTAGCGCCAGGCGAACAGCACCGTCAGCGCCATCACGGGCACGACAATCAGGAGCATCAGGACGGTGGAGATGATGACGAGGTCGCGCTGCTGCGCTGCGATATCGCCGGCCGGCGCCAGCACGACGTAGTTGCAGCCGCTGAGCGCAACCGCCAGGGGTAGCAGCGCCAGAATCTTGAAACGGGACAAGGGCCGAGCCTTATGAGAATGAGTTTCTTTTGCGGGGCCAAGGGGTAGCTGCGGCGCAGCAATCCGGACATTGGACAATTTGTCCAATGTTGCAGTGCGGGATGTTGCGCCAGACAAGGCTAGATTGCCTGGCGCCTCGCCGGGCGGTCAGCTTTGGTTTTCAGGACGTTAAGGGCGCGCGAATGGCGATGGCACAGACCCCCGCAATGGCAGACCACTCGGGCGAGCACGGCCACGACCAGGCCAGTCCCGGCGAGATCGCTATCGGCGTCATCATCGGCCGCACCTCGGAATTCTTCGACTTCTTCGTCTTCGCGATCGCCTCGGTGATCGTGTTCCCGCGCCTGGTCTTCCCGTTCACGAGCGAACTGACCGGCACCCTCTATTCCTTCATGATCTTCGCGCTGGCCTTCATGGCCCGGCCGATCGGCACCGTCATTTTCATGACGGTCGACCGCGGGTACGGCAAGACGGCCAAGCTGATCTCGGCGCTGTTCCTGCTCGGCACCGCCACCGTCGCGATCGCGTTCCTGCCCGGCTATCACGAGATCGGCGTTGCGGCGATCTGGCTGCTGGCGCTGGCGCGCATCGCACAGGGTCTGGCCTGGGGCGGCGCCTGGGACGGCATGGCCTCGCTGTTGGCGCTGAACGCGCCGCCTTCGAAGCGCGGCTGGTACGCGATGGTGCCGCAGCTTGGCGCGCCGCTCGGTCTGATCGTGGCGAGCGGGCTGTTCGCCTATTTCGCCGGGAATCTCTCGGCCGACGACTTCTTCGATTGGGGCTGGCGCTATCCGTTCTTCGTCGCCTTTGCCATCAACGTCGTGGCGCTGTTCGCGCGCCTGCGCATGGTGACGACGGAAGAATATGCCTCGCTGTTCGAGACCCGCGAATTGCAGCCCTCGCGCATCTCCGAGACGGTGGCGCGCGAAGGCCAGAACATCATGCTCGGTGCGTTTGCGCCGCTGGCAAGCTTCGCTCTGTTCCATATGGTCACGGTGTTTCCGCTGTCCTGGGTGTTCCTGTTCACCCGCGAAAGCCCGGTGCGCTTCCTGATCATCGAGATCGTCGCCGCCGTGTTCGGCGTCGGCGCGATCGTGCTCTCCGGCGTCATCGCCGACCGCGTCGGCCGCAAGTCGCTGCTGATGGGATCGGCGATCGCGATCGCGATCTACAGCGGCTTTGCCCCGCAGCTGCTCGATGCCGGCGCGTTCGGCGAGACCATCTACATGGTGATCGGCTTCATCCTGCTCGGTCTGTCGTTCGGCCAGTCGTCGGGTGCGATTGCCTCGAACTTCAAGCAGGCCTATCGCTACACGGCTTCGGCGCTGACCTCCGACATGGCCTGGCTGTTCGGCGCCGGCTTTGCACCGCTGGTCGCCCTGTTGCTGGCGACCAATCTCGGCGTCATCGCCTCGGGAGCGTACCTGCTGTCGGGCGCGTTCTGGACCTTGCTCGCGCTCTGGCTCAGCGGCCAGCGCGAGGCCGGCGATATGGACGCGGGGCGCTGATCGGGCGGAGCTTGTAGGGTGGGCAAAGGCGCGTAAGCGCCGTGCCCACCATCTTTCAATAATCCTGATCGGGAATGGTGGGCACGCTTCGCTTTGCACACCCTACGGCAGTTTAGCGTACGTCAATCCGCCACGACCTTCACACGATCGCGCACCTTCACCTGCGCGTTGCGATCGAGCCCGTTGAGGACGCGAAAACGCTCGGCCGGGTGATCGACTCCGGCCATGCGGTGGGAGAGCGATTCCACGGTGTCGCCCGGCTGCACGGTGATGACCTTGATGCGCAGCGGGCGCGCGGCCTGGATCTCCTCGAGCGTCAGGCGGCGGAATGAACCGACGGTCTCGCGCGCATTGCGCTCGCTCTCGGTCGACTTCTGCCGTGCCGCGAAGATGAAGCGGTAGACGTCGCTGCCGAAGCGTAGCGCATAGACCTTGAACTGCCACTGGTCGCCCTTGGCGGTGGCGGACGCAGCCGGAAAACCGTTGATGGTGATGTCCTCGGTGGAGGCCTTCTCGACGCCCTCCATCCAGCCGGAATTCAGGTAGTCGCCGAGCGACTGTTCCGCCGGCACCCGCACGACATCGAACCGCATCGCCTGCGAGCCGCCGTCGCGCACGCCGATCACGGCCTGCGCAGTGTTGTCGAGCGTAAAATTGTCCGGCGCCTGGAAGGTGAAGCCGAGCTTCGGATGCAGGAAGCGCCGGCCGCGGACAAAACCTTCGCTGGGGTCTTCGCCGTAGACGAGGTTGTCGATCGCGGCGAGATAGGTCTCGCGGTCGCGCTCGCCGCCCTCTGGCGCTGCGTATTGCCGCGCGATGGTCTGCGCGTTCTGCACGCGCTCGGGCGTCGCCGGATGCGACGAGGTGAAATCCTGCGCGCGCGGATCGAGCGAGGTCTTGCCGACCTTCAGCTCGGCATTGCGCTCCATCGCCGAGAGAAAGCGTGCGGCACCATAAGGGTCGAAATGGGCCTTGGCGGAAATCCCGACGCCGACGCCGTCGGCCTCGAACTCCTGATTGCGCGAAAAGCTCGCCATGGTCAGCTTGGTCTTGGCGAGCGCGAGCGCGGTGAGATCGGGATCGTTGCTCATGTCGGTGACGACGCGGGTGACGATCGCGGCCTGGCGGGCCTGGTCCTCGCGCATCGCCGCGTGCTTGGACAGCACATGCGCCATCTCGTGGCTGAGCACGGAGGACAATTCCGACGTGTCGCTCGCGAGCGCAAGCAGGCCCCGCGTGACATAGAGCTGGCCGTTCGGCAGCGCGAAGGCGTTCACCGCGCCGGAATTGAGGATCGTGACCCTGTAACCCTGGTCGGGGCGGTCGGACGCCGCGACCAGCCGGTCGACGGTCTTGATGACCAGGGATTCGAGCCTGGGGTCGTCATAGGTGCCGCCATAGCTCGCCAGGATGCGCTCGTGCTCCTTCTCGGTGGCGGGGGTCTGCGCGACGGCCGGCTTCGGCTTGGGCATCGCGACGGTCGGCGGGGCCGCCGCGGTCTGGAAGCGGCCCATATCGCCGCAGCCGGCAAGGGCTGAACCCAGCACGAGGCATAGCGCAGCAGGCGCTGCCCGCAGGCGGCGTTCATTTTGTCCGTGCCGTCCTAGCACCCCATTCACGTCGCTTAACCCGTGCCTGGCCCTTTTTAGGGCCTTACCCCTGTCGGCTCGTTTGCGCCCAGCAACTCGATTTGTCCTACGAGGCGTATATCGATACGCGGCCCCGTATTCCCCTCAGCCCAGCCCCGGACACGAATACGCTTATTTTCCAGAGACTTAAGAGCGATCCCGGCGCTTTCGAACGCGGGTACCATGCGCTTTGAAATAGTCACGGCGAAGCCGCGTGTCCAGTTTCGTCCGAAGTTGAGGTAGGTCATTGCCCCAGCTTGCCGGACCGACAGGACTTTGCCCTCGACCACCACAAAACGCCCGATCCCCGCCAAAATATCGTCCGGACTTTCCGCGTTTTTTATGGCCAACGGGTCAGCCCAGCTGCCCTTTTTTTGGCGTCTCGCCTCGGCCTCCGACGCCATCAGGGCGGCCGCGCAGTCCTTATCGCCGATCTCGGCGGAGACGATGGCGTCGCCCTGAGCGAGGAGCGTCGCCTGCACGGAGATGTCGCTCTCGCCGACAAAGACCAGCGCGCCCTGGCGGCCATAGCGGTCAGGCGTGTCGTCGGCGCTGCGCAGGATCACGTCGCGCCCGACCAGCAGCGAGGTCAGCGCCTGCTTCGTGGTCGCGGTCGGCTCGATGCCGGTCAAGCGGATTTCCCGGCCGTCATCGAGCCGCAGACTGCGCGCATCGATCGCGGTGACGCGGCCTTCGCCCTGGGACTCGAACTGGCACGGGCTCGCGAATGCGCTCTGCCCCGCGACGAGAAGGATTGCGATCAGCTGAAGCCGTTGCGTCACGTTGCCCGGTGAGGTTGCGTTGCGCTCCAATTATAACTCAAGCGCGGTGGGGCGCGAAGACTGTTTGTTCATACTCCGTCATTGCGAGCGCAGCGAAGCAATCCAGAGTCCCTCAGAGGAAAGATCCTGGATTGCTTCGCTGCGCTCGCAATGACGGCGGAGGCACTCTTCCGCATCTCGTCATTCCGCTTTGCGGAAAGCGCGTGTTGATCGCTCATCTGCATCGTCCCGCGCGCTTGCTGCGCTGTCGCGCATGCGGCATGATTGCGGCAACACAATAACCAAGCCGCCATCAGAGTACGGCGCGATAAGGGAGGTCTTTTTCGATGAAGCATGTTGTGTCGGGTATTTTTGCTGCTGCGTTGGCGCTGAGTGCAAGCGCCGCACAGGCCCAGGACAAGCCGCCACTGAAGATCGGCGGCATCCTCGACATGTCGAGCCTGTATGCCGACATCACCGGCCCCGGCAGCGAGACCGCGGCCAAGATGGCCGTGGAGGACTTTGGCGGTGAGGTGCTCGGCCGCAAGATCCAGGTGCTGGCTGCCGACCATCAGAACAAGGCCGATCTCTCCGCCAATATCGCCCGCGACATGCTCGACAATCAGGGCGTCGAAATGATCTATGACGTCGCGGCGTCCGCGACCGCGCTTGCCGCCGGCGAGATCGCGAAAGCGCGCAACAAGATCATCATGTTCAACGGCCCGGGCTCGATCCGCCTCACCAACGAGGCCTGCGGTCCCTACACCATTCACTATGTGTTCGACACCTACGGCCAGGCCAATGTGACCGGCCTTGCGGCCGTGGAGTCGGGCCTCGACACCTGGTACTTCCTCACCGCCGACTACGCCTTCGGCCAGGATCTGGAAAAGGACACCAGCGCCGTCGTGACCAAGACCGGCGGCAAGGTGCTCGGCAGCGTGCGCCATCCGCTCAACACGTCGGATTTCTCGTCGTTCCTGCTCCAGGCCCAGGCCTCGAAAGCAAAGGTGATCGGGCTCGCGAACGCCGGCGGCGACACCGTCAACGCCATCAAGCAGGCGGCCGAGTTCGGCATCACCAAGGGCGGCCAGAAGGTCTCGCCGCTGCTCGCCTTCGTGACCGACATCGACTCGATCGGGCTCGAGACCGCGCAGGGCCTGTTGCTTGCGGAAGCCTTCTACTGGGATCTCAACGACGACACCCGCGCGTTCTCGAAGCGCTTCCAGGAGCGCATGAAGCGGCCGCCGACCTCGGCGCAAGCGGGCGTCTATTCGTCTGTGACGCACTATCTGAAAGCAGTGAAGGCGGCCGGCACGACCGACGCCGCGACGGTGATGAAAGTGATGAAGGAGACACCGATCAACGACTTCTTCGCCAAGAATGGCAAGATCCGCGAGGACGGCCGCATGTTGCACGACATGTACCTGTTCGAGGTCAAGAAGCCGTCGGAATCCAAGGGCCGCTGGGACGACTACAAGCTGCTCGCCACGGTGCCCGGCAGCGAGGCGTTCCAGTCGCTGGAGCAGTCGCGCTGTCCGCTGGTGAAGAAATAAACACCGTCATTGCGAGGAGCGAAGCGACGAAGCAATCCAGGCTGTCTCCGCGGAAACGCTTCGCTCGCAATGACGAGTGTGGTGATAGATCAAGCAAAACAACGACAAGGGAGACGTCCCATGAACGACATGGTTCTGCAGAAGCTCGAGGGTGGGCTGCTCACCATCACCATGAACCGGCCCGAGCGTAAGAACGCGCTCAACCCCGACATGGTCGCCGGGCTGGTCGTGGCGGCGCGGCGCGCGGCAGACGATCCCGAGGTGCGCGCGGTCTTGTTCAAGGGCGCGGGCGGCTCGTTCTGCGTCGGCGGCGACGTCAAGTCGATGGCGGAGGGCCGGGCGCCGCTGCCGTTCGAAGTGAAGATGGCGAACCTGCGCCGCGGCATGGAGGTGTCGCGCATCCTGCACCAGATGCCGAAACCCGTGGTGGCGCAGCTCGATGGCGCGGCGGCCGGCGCGGGTCTGTCGATGGCGCTGTCGTGCGACCTCCGCGTCGCCTCCGAATCCTGCAAGATCACGACCGCGTTCGCAAAAGTCGGCTTCTCCGGCGATTACGGCGGCACCTATTTCCTCACCCAGCTGCTCGGCAGTGCGCGGGCGCGCGAGCTCTATCTGACCTCGCCGGTGCTGACCGCGAAGGAGGCTCATGCGATCGGCATGGTGACCAAGGTCGTCCCCGACGCCGAGATCGACGCGGCCGCGCACGAGCTCGCGCTGTCGCTGGCGCAAGGCCCGTCGATCGCGCTCGGCTTCATCAAGCGCAACATCAACAATGCCGAGCATCTCGCGCTGGAGGATTGCTTCGACGGCGAGGCGATCCACCACACCCGCTGCAGCGACACCGAGGATCACAAGGAGGCCGCAAAGGCGTTCGTCGAGAAGCGCAAGCCGACCTTCAAGGGCGCATGACGATGGCGCCCTATATGCGGTTGCGGCAGATCTGCCTGGTCGCGCCGCAGCTCGCGCCCGTGATCTCCGACATCGCTGATATCATGGGCCTCGCTGTCTGCTACCGCGACGGCAATGTTGCGAAATACGGCCTGGAGAACGCGCTGCTGCCGGTCGACACGATCCTGCTGGAGGTGGTCGCGCCGTTCAAGGACGGCACCACGGCCGGCCGCTTCATCGAGAAGAGCGGCGGGCGTGGCGGCTACATGGCGATCTTCTGCTGCAACGATCCCGACGAGCGCGGTCGTAACGCCAACGCGCTGGGCGTGCGCACCGCCAACGTCATCGACCACGCGCCCTATCACGGCGTGCAGCTCCACCCCCGCGACTGCCGCGCCGCTTTCATCGAGTTCAACCACACCGAAGGCAGCGACGACATTTTGGGGCCGTATCCACCTGCCGGCCCTGACTGGCAAAAATTCATCCGCAAGGACGTGACGCAGGCGCTGACGAGCGTGGAGATGCAGAGCCCGGATCCGCAAGGGCTGGCGGAGCATTGGGGCAAGATCATTGGGGTTGCGCCGAGTGGCGATGCCGAATTGAAGCTGCCCAATGCGACATTCCGCTTCGTGAAGGGCGTCAGCGAGATCATGAGCGCACTGGAGTTTCAGGTTGCGGATGCGGCGCGCGTGCTGCATGCCGCCAGGGCCAAGGGGCTCGCGGTTGCCGGCAATGAGTTTCTGCTGGGCGGAGTGACGTTCCGGCTGGTTGATTGTCTGATAGTGATCCGTCACCCTGAGGTGCTCGCCTCTTCGGCGAGCCTCGAAGGGCGACGGTCACCAGCGGGGCCGTTCGTCCTTCGAGGCTCCCGATGGGGCGCTCAGCGCCCCATCACTCGCACCTCAGGATGACGGGGTGGGAGAGCGCGGTGGGCCAAGAACAAGAAAAGGTATCACGTCGTGCCGCATCCGCTCGATAGCTTCTTTGCACCCGCGAGCATCGCACTGATCGGCGCCTCGCGCGATCATGAGAAGATTCCGGGCCGGCTGCTGTCGATGTTGCGCAAGAACGAGTACCCCGGACAAATCTATCCGGTGAACCCGAACTATGCCGAGATCGACGGGCTCATCTGCTACAAATCGATCACCGACGTCAGCGCGCCGATCGATCTCGCAATCATCCTCATTCCCGCCCGCGCGGTGCTTGCCGCGCTCGAGCAATGTGCCGCCGTCGGCGTGAAGAACGCCGTGATCATCTCCTCCGGCTTTGCCGAGGAGGGCGGGGAGAGCGCGGCGATGCAGGACGCGATCGCGGCGCTGGCGAGACGCACCGACATGCGGATTTCCGGCCCGAACGCCGAGGGCTTTTTCAGCCAGGTGCAGCGCGTGGCCGCGACGTTCAGTCCCGCCGTGGACGTCAAGTCGGGCGTGGTGCCGCTGGTCGCCACGACGAAGCGGATCGGCATCGTCGCGCAGAGCGGCGGCATCGGCTTTGCCTATTATCACCGCGCCAGCGCGCTCGGCATTGCCGTGAGCTATGTCGTCAGTGCCGGCAACGAATCCGATCTCGGGGCCGGCGAGTTCCTGGACTACATGGTGCAGGATGCTTCCACCGACGTGATCCTGCTGTTCATCGAAGGCATTCGCGACGTCGACAAGTTTCTCGCGGCAGCGCGGCGGGCCGCCGGCCTGAAAAAGCCAGTCATCGTGACAAAAGTCGGCCGCTCCGGCGCCGGGACGCGCGCGGCCGCCTCGCACACCGCGAGCATGGCCGGATGGTCGGCGGCCTACGACGCGGTGTTCGCCAAATATGGCTTCATCGTCTCCAACGATCTCGACGAGGCGCTGACGATCGCGGCGGTGCTTGCGAGCAATCCGTTGCCGAAAGGCGATCGCGTCGCCGTCGTTACCGTCTCCGGCGGTGCCGGCATCTGGGGCGCCGATGCCGTGGCGCTGCAAGGCCTGCAGGTGCCGGAGCTATCCGAAAAAGTCCAAGCGCAGGTCAGGACGCTGATGCCCTCCTACGGCACTGCGCGCAACCCGATCGACGTCACCGCGCAGGGCGTGACCTCGGGCGGCTTGCAAAAGAGCGTCGATGTGCTCACCGCATCCGACGAGATCGACGCGATCCTGGTCGTGCTGTCGCTGTCGAGCGAGATCCGCAAGCCCTTTAGGGAAGCCGAGCTGACGCCGGTGCTGGCAGCGCAGCACAAGCCCGTGGTGTTCTATTCCTACACGGTGCCGTCCGATTTCGCCCGGCGCGAGCTTGCCAAATCCGGCGTCGTGGTGCTCTCGGGCCTCACCCATGTCGGCGTCGCGATGCGGCAACTCGTGGACTACGCCAAGTTCAAGCTCCAGAAACCGTTGGACGTTGCGCAAGTCCCCGTGCGGGACATCTCTGCGCACCTGCAATCGCCGGCGCTCTCGGAAGCCGACAGCAAGGCGTTGCTTCGCGCCGCCGGCATCGCGCTGCCGGATGAAGTCCTGGTGAAGGACAAGGGCGGGCTCGACGACGCCGTCGCCCGCGTTGGCTTTCCGCTGGTGCTGAAGATCCAGTCGCCGGACATCGCGCACAAGAGCGAGGTCGGCGGCGTGCGCGTCAATATCACCACAAAGGGCGAAGTGTTTCTGGCGTTCGAGGCGCTGCTCAACAACGCGCGCAAGCACAGGCCTGAGGCAGCCATTCAGGGCGTGCTGGTCTGCCCGATGGCGAAGCAGGGTGTCGAGATCATCGTCGGCACGATGACGGACAAGACGTTCGGGCCGATGGTGATGGTGGGCCTTGGCGGCATCACGACAGAGCTATTCCGCGACGTCGTCTATCGTCCGGCGCCGGTCAGCGCAGAAGAAGCCGGCGCGATGCTGGCGCGCTTGAAAGCCGCACCGCTGCTGACAGGATTTCGCGGGGCCGCGATGGCGGATGTCGCGGCACTGTCGCAGTTGATCGCGGATATCTCTCTGCTTGCCGCGCAGCATGCAGAGGAGATCGCGGAGATCGAGCTCAACCCGGTGCTGGTGCACGCCGAAGGCCAGGGCGTGACCATCGTGGATGCGCTGGTGGTGGGGCGGAGATAACAGTCACAATTAACGCCTTCGCCGGGACGACATGGGAAGTTGTGGCGGCGCCAAAGTGATCCGGCCAAAAGTCGGAATCACCGCCCCCTGAAATTCGCCACGCGCCGCTCTTCCGTGGCCTTCACGCCTTCCTTGAAGTCTTCCGTGGCGCGCAGCCGGGTCTGCTCCTCGAGCTCGTGATTGGTCGCCGCCATGACGCGATCGGCGAGGCCAGCGCGCATGGTGGCGCGGGTGGAGACGAGGCCCAACGGGGAGCATTCGGCGATTTCTCCGGCGAGCTTCAGTGCGGCTGCCTTGACCTGGTCCTGCGGCACGAGTTCGTTGGCGAGGCCCCATTTGAAGGCCTCTTCGCCGGTGACGCGGCGGCTGGTGTAGAACATCAGCTCGGCGTTGTTCTTGCCGATCAGCTCGGGCAGCGTCACGGTCAGGCCGAAGCCGGGATGGAAGCCGAGTTTTGTAAAGTTCGCGGAGAAGCGCGCTTCGGGGCAGGTGACCCGGAAGTCCGCCGAGACCGCGAGGCCCAATCCGCCGCCGATGGCGGCGCCCTGCACGGCCGCGACGATCGGCTTCTTGGCGCGGAAGATGCGCACGGCCTGGATGTAGAGGTGATTGATCGCGCCGAGGCTGTCGGCCGGATCGCCCTTGGCCGTCTTATCGGCTTCGCGCGCCTCTTGCGCCTGCCGTGCAGGGTCCTGGAAATTGGCGCCGGCGCAAAACGCCTTGCCCTGCGCCGACAGCACCGAGGCGCGAATCTCGATGTCGCGATCGAACTCGTCGAGCGCGTCCGCGATCTGGTTGATCAGCGAAATGTCGAAGAAGTTGAGCGGCGGGCGGCGTATCTCGATGGTGCCGACGTGACCAACTTTTTCGACGCCGATATCTTTATAGGTGCTCATGATGTCCTCGAAGAGTTAGCGCAAACCAAGCCCGCGGGCGATGATGCCGCGCAGCACCTCGGTGGTGCCGCCCTGGATGGTGAGTTTCGGCGCGGTCTTGATGGCGAAGTCGAGCTGCCGCTCCAGCGTCTCGCGGTTGGTCGCGGTCTCCTCGACGAAGGCGGCGAGATCGCGCACGCGGTGCGGCAGCTGCTGCTCCCACACCGTGCCGATGTCCTTGACGATGGAGGCTTCGACGACCGGCTCCTTGCCGGCCTGCAGCATGCCCGCGACCGAGACCGACATGCGCCGCATGGTGTGGAGCTGCGCCACCAGCCGGCCGATGCCTTCGGCACTGCGGGTATCAGGATTGGGGCCGACCGCGCGAACCAGCTCGGTCAGCACGTAATAGGTCTCCAGGAAACGCTCGGGGCCCGAACGCTCATAAGCGAGCTCGCTCGTCGCCTGCTTCCAGGCGCCGTCGACTTCGCCGAGCACGTGATCGTCGGGTACGAAGAAATCGGTGAACACGACCTCGTTGAACTCGTACTGGCCGGTGATCTGGCCGATCGGGTTCACCTGGATGCCCGGCTGCTTCATCTTGACCAGGAACTGCGTCAGGCCGTGACGGCGGTTTTCATTGGTCGGCTGCGACGTCCGGAAGATCGCGATCATGTAATCGGCGATGTGCGCCGACGAGGTCCAGATCTTGGTGCCGTTGATGAGATAGCCGCCGTCGGTCTTGGTCGCGCGCGTCTTCGCGGCGAACAGGTCCGAGCCGGAGTTCGGCTCGCTCATGCCGATCGCGAAGCAGATCTCGCCGCGGCAAATGCGCGGCAGGATGTCCATCTTGATGTGCTCGGGCGCGTACTTGATCAGCACCGGCCCGCTCTGGCGGTCGGCAACGAAGAAGCGCCGCGTCGGCGCGTTGGCGACGCGCATCTCCTCGGTCACCACGTAACGTTCGAGGAACGAGCGCTCCTGGCCGCCATATTTTTTCGGCCATGTCATGCCGAGCCAACCCTTGGCGCCGACCCGGCGTGAAAATTCCGGCGCGTCGGTGTCTTCGCGGTTGGGCTTGTGCGGATCGAAGGTGCCGGCGGCGATCTCTTCCGCGAGGAAGGCGCGCACTTCCTTGCGCAATTGCTCGCATTTCTCGGGCAGGCGGATCGGATCGAAACGGAGGGCAGCGGTCATTGTTGTCTCGTCCCTGATCAGCGCGAAGCCACGAGCGGCCACAATTCGTCGGCGCCGCGGTTGGCAATGAGCTTGCCGAGCTCGACGGCCCAGTGGCTTTCCGAACCGAAATCGTCGCGCCAGGCCAATGCCCGCAGCGAATAGCGGTGCAGGATGTGCTCCAGTGTGAAGCCGATCGCGCCATGGACCTGATGCGCAATGGCGCCGCCCTTTTCCGCGGCTTCCGCGCAGCGGATTTTTGCCGAGGCGGCTTCGAGGTAGACCGCGTCGTCGAACGATCTTGCGTTCGCGATGGCATCGGCGGCCGAGGTCGCCGCGGCAAGAGCGGCAGCCGACTCGCCGGCGAGGCGGGCGAGATTGTGCTGCACCGCCTGGAATTTGGAGATCTTCTTCTCGAAGGCGACGCGCTCATTGGAATAGCGCACGGAGATGTCGAGCATCGATTCTAGCGCGCCCGCGATCTGAAGGCTGCGCGCGACGCCGCCCATCAGCATCATTGTGGTCTGGTCAAAGCCCTTCGGTGCGGGCTTGATGGCGACGGGCTGCACCTTGTCGAGTGTGACGGTGTCGCTGTGGTCGTAGCCGACATTGAGTCCGGTCTCGATCCGACCCTTGCTCGCGTCGACCAGCGCGATCGAGGCGCCGTCCTTGCCGTGGGCCAGCACTGCGAAGTGCTTTGCCGCCTTTGCGAACGGCACGCCGCGGGCACGGCCGGAGAGCGCGCCGTCGGCATCGCGGGTGATGCGATCCTTCGGCGACGCCGGCAGCACCGTCATCTCCCCCTCGGGGGATGCGATCTTCGCCTGCGCCAGCAGCCAGCCGGCCAGCATGGTTTCGGCCAGGGGAACCGCGACCGCGAAACGGCCGGCGGCGTTCAGCAGCGCAAAGCCGTCGGCAAGGCTCGCGCCGGAGCCGCCGAGATCGTCCGGCACCCAGGCCAGCGGCAAACCGGCCTCGTTCAGCGCGTGCCACAGAGGCGCCCGCCACGAATCCTTCTTGTCGTTGTTGACGGTCTGCGGATCGGCGAGATCGGCGAAGATTTTCTCCGCGGTCTCGACGACGATATTGTCACTCTCCGCCACAGCGTTCCCCGTGTTTTGCCATTGGCGCATCCGGCCCCGTGGGGCTGGGCGCGCAGGTTCTTCTTGCGCCCGATGATCCGAAAAAGCCATGGCCCTGACAAGCGTTGATCGCAGGTCAACCTGCGGCGCGGGCATGGGCGCAAGGGACTATAGAAGGCTAATTCCGCTTAGCGGAGTTTGCTCGATTTGCAGGGCGCGGCAAACTCGCTAAACAGGACGTCGATATTCAATCAAGGGGAAGGAAAGCCGGATGGCAAAGGACAGTTTGTGCGCAATCGTGACGGGGTCCGCCTCCGGCCTGGGTGCTGCGACCGCGGAAATTCTCGCACGGAGCGGGGCGCGGCTCGTCATCAACTATTCCTCGAGCGAGAGGGAAGCGGAGGCGACCGCGGAGCTTTGCCGCAAGGCGGGCTCACCGGAAGTTCTGGTCGCGCAGGGCGACGTCTCGAAGGATGACGATTGCCGCAAGATCGTTGCGGCAGCTGGCGGCTGGGGCCGGCTCGACGTGCTCGTCAACAATGCCGGCACCACCAAGCATGTCGCCCATGCCGATCTCGACGGATTGTCTGCGGAAGATTTCCAGCGCCTGTACGGCGTCAACACCATCGGCCCGTTTCAGATGGTGCGCGCGGCGCGCAGCCTGCTCGAGGCCGGCGCCAAGGCCTCTGGGCGGCCGTCCGCCGTGGTCAACATCTCCTCGGTCGCCGGCATTAGCGGTGTCGGATCGTCGATCGCCTATGCCGCGAGCAAAGGCGCGCTCAACACCATGACGCTGTCGCTGTCGCGTGCGCTGGCGCCGCTGATCCGCGTCAACACGGTATGTCCCGGCTATATCGATACGCCCTGGTTCACCAAGGGCCGTGGCGAGGCGGGCGCCAAGCAGGTGCGCGACAGCGTCGTGGCGAAGGTGCCGCTGAAGGTCGCATCATCGGCGGAAGACATCGCCCAGCTCGTCTGCTTCCTGGCGATGCCGGCCTCCAGCAACATGACCGGCGAGGTCGTGCGCATGGATGCGGGGATGCATTTGGTGACGTGAGGGCGCGCGGCTAGCGCGGCAAATACAACTGTCGTCCCGGCCTAGTGCGCAATTGCGCACGGGGGGCCGGGACCCATAACACAAGAGGTAGCGAGGCGCGAAACCGGGAATTGCCAGTCTTCGCCAAATTTAATTCGGTGGCTATGGGTCCCGGCCTTCGCCGGGACGACACCGAGTATGTTGATAGCTCACACTGGCGTGCTACCCCTTGATCACGCCGCTCGCGACCAGCCGGTGCCAGATGAAGAGCACCACCACGGCGCCGATGGTGGCCATGATGAATCCCGCGCCCTGGTCGGGACTGTAGTGCCCGATGGCCTGGCCGATGAACGTCGCGAGAAACGCGCCGGCGATGCCGAGGATGGTGGTGAGGATGAAGCCGCTCGGATTGTTCGGTCCCGGCGCCAGCCAACGCGCGATGAGGCCGGCGACGAAGCCGACGACGATGATCCACAACAAGCCACCCATGCTCATGTCCGTGCTCCCCTCGTTTGACTAAACTAAATCAGACTCTGCCCGCGATCTCTTGCTCGGTCGGCAGCCGTCCGTCCGGCGTCAGATGATCGACCACCTGCGGCAGATATTGGCTGAGGCCGGAGAGCAGCTCGTCACGCGACAAGCCGCTCTGGGCCGACAGGCTCTCGATCTGGTCGGCGCCGAGCGCATTGGCGAGATCGCCTGGTGCGATCGCCTTGTTCTCGCCCTTGCCGACCCAGGTATTGGCGGCGTCGCCATGACCGCTCTGCTGGAGCTGGTTGAGGAGATCGCCGAGACCGCCGCTGAGCACGCTGCCGGCCGCGCCGCCCGCGAGCAGGCCGCCAAGGCCACCCTTCAACAGGTCACCGAGGCCGCCGCCAGCGCCTGCATTCACCGACGGGGGGAGATGCGTCGGCGTCGGTGCCGGGGACGGCTGCGGCGCGCTGCCGGTTTGGTTGCCGCTCAAATGCTTGAATGCCTTCCAGGCGAGCAGGCCAAGGAGCGCCATGGTCATTGGCGACATGCCGCCGCTGGATGAGGATTGTGAACTCGGCGTGCTTGGGCCGCGCGGGCCGTTCTGCATGCCGTTGAGGACGTCGAGCAAACCCATGGCGTTCTCCCTTGGCGCTTTCTTGCTGGTAACAAGCCCCGATCGAAAACATATGAGGCCGTCATGACGGTTACAAGGCGATTGCGCCGCAACTGCGGGAATGGGCAGCAGGCAGCGCCTCTGCTATCGAGGGCAGACCGTTAAGGAGACAAGCCAAGGTGGTTACGGATCGACCGATCGTGGTGGCCGGCGCAGGCGCCATCGGATGTTTCGTCGGCGGCACCCTGGCGGCTGCTGGCCGCCGCGTCGCGTTCCTGGTGCGGCCGCGGGTGAAGGCCGAGATCGAGCGGTTCGGCCTGCTTCTGACCGATTTCGACGGCTCCGAGAAGAAGATCGGCGCGGGCCAACTCGCGCTGTCGGAAGATCCCGCGATCTTCCACAGCGCCGGCATCGTGCTGGTCACGGTGAAGAGCGCCGACACAGCCGGTATCGCGGACCAGATCGCGCAGCATGCGCCGCAGGAGGCCGTCATCGTCTCGCTGCAAAACGGCGTCGGCAATGTCGCGGTGCTGCGCGAGCGCCTCGGCGACCGCCGCGTGCTCGCCGGCATGGTGCCTTTCAACGTGGTCGCGATGGACGAGGGCCGCTTCCACCGCTCGACCTCCGGCGACATTCATGTTGGTCAAGATGATACGAACACGGCCGCAGCGCTGTCGGTGCCGGGGCTCACCATGCGCGCGAGCCGTGACATCATCGGCGTGCAATGGGGCAAGCTGATCATCAATTTGAACAACGCGCTCAGCGCCTTGTCCGACATGCCGCTCGCCGCGCAATTGGCGAACCGCGACTGGCGACGGCTGTTCGCCGATCAGATGGCGGAGGGGCTGGCTGCAATGAGGGCTGCCGGCATCACACCGGTCTCGGCGACGCCAATCCCGTCGTCCTGGACGCCCACCTTGCTGAGACTGCCCGATCCGATTTTCAACCTCATCCTGGGAAGGACCATGAAGATCGATCCCGAGGCGCGTTCCTCGATGTGGCAGGATTTGAAGCAGGGCCGCAAGACCGAGATCGACTATCTCCAGGGCGCGATCATCGCGCTCGCCGAGCAGAACAATGTCAACGTGCCGCTGTCGCGCCGCATTGTTGCGCTGATCAAACAGGCTGAGGCCGCGGGCAAGGGTCCGCCGCGGCTGACGCCGCAGCAGATTCGCGGGTAACGCATGAGTGCAAGCTGCGCGACCGGAGGAGCAACGATGAAGCGTCATCTGATGATCGGATTCGCGTTGGCCGCGCTCTGCGCCGCGTCCTCGGTCGCGGAGGCCCGGCCGCCGACGGTCATGAACTCTCCCGGCTATGACAGGCGATTGCAGGAGAGCCGCTCGCAACTGGGCAGTTCTCCGACGACAACGGCGCCTGCGAATTCCCCGGTAGCTCAACCGAAGCGCAGCAAGAAGAAGCCTCTGAACTGAGGATGTAAGCGCGATCTCCATCACACCCGTCATTGCGAGCGCAGCGAAGCAATCCAGAATCCCCACGCGGAAAGACTCTGGATTGCTTCGCTGCGCTCGCAATGACGGCGGTGACTCAGCCCTTCTTCGCGGGCTTGCTCGGCGTCGGGCTGAACAGCTTTTTGATGTCGTTCAATCCATCCGACAGCCGCGGCCATTCGCAGGAGAACGAGCCCTTGGTGCACGGGGCGCCTTTCGGCCGCGGTCGCGCGTCGCCGATGGCGGCCTGCTGGACCTTGGGCCGCTCGACCGGCACCGGCACGCGCTCGACCTCGGTTCGCAACGCGACCCGCTGGAGCTGCTGCACCTGTTGTTCCTGCTGCTCGCGCTGCTGGCGCGCGGTGGCCTGCGCGGCTTCATTGCTGCGGCGCTGATTTGCGAGATAGGCGGTGTAGGCTTCGTCGATCTTCTTCTGCTCCTCCGGTGTCGGATTGGGGCCGGCGATGTCGAAGGTGCGGTCCTGGAGGAAGTCGTAATAGGAATAGCCGCCGCCAGCCTTGCGCCGGCCGGCGAATTTGGCGTTGCAGTCTGCAAGCGCAGCCGTCTTCTCGGATTTGGTCGTCGCTTTCTCGGCGGCGTCGGCGCAGGCCTCGAAGTCGACAGGCGCGCGCTTCCACCATTGTGCCTGGGCATGCGACGGCGCCAGCAGGAAAAATCCTGCTGCGGCAGCGACAAGCGCCGCACGACGCGATGCAACTACGTCCGACATTCTACGAGAGCATTCCTTGCAAACTCAACCCGAACTGAGTCGGACTGATTTTTGCCCCTTTATGGCCGGCTTGTCACCCATGGAACCCGGGAATTTCATGGCTGCGATGCTGACATTTTTTGCTTGACGTGGCGCAGGAGTCACAGCGTCACTTCATCCTGCGCTCGCCTCATTGGCGACGCCAAGAAAACGAAGTGGAAACGCCTGATGCTGCTGCCCCTGTCCGATGTGCCACGCTGGTACGCCGAGCGCAAACCGCAAGGCACGATCGCCGTCCGTCACGGGCAGGATACGCTGACATGGGACGCGCTCGAACGCGGCGCCAACCGGCGCGCACGGGCGTTCATGGCCAAGGGCGTCAGGCCCGGCGATTTTATCGCAATCGGTTTGCCCAACGGCAATGCGTTCTTCGAGACCTCGTTTGCGGTGTGGAAATGCGGAGCGACGCCGACCTCGCTGTCATGGCGGCTGCCGCGCGGCGAAGCCGCCGCGGTGCTCGATATCCTGAAGCCGGCGCTGGTGGTCGGCGGCGAAGCCGATTGGAATGCGCCGAACCGTCTGCCCGCGGATTTCATGCCGGAAGGGTTTTCGGACGAGCCGCTCACCGCACCGGTGGCGCGCTATTGGAAAGCGATGACCAGCGGCGGATCGACCGGGCGGCCGAAGGTGATCCTCGATCACCAGCCGGCCGTGATCGACACGGTCGCCGCGCCGCCGCTCAATATTCCCTTTGGGGTCTCGCTGCTCAATCCCGGTCCGCTCTATCACAATGCGCCGTTCATCGTGTCGCATTACGCGCTGTTCACCGGCGGCCAGCTCACCGGCCTCGTCAAGTTCGACGCCGAGGAGGCGCTGCGACAAATTGCGCGCGAGCGCGTGCAATGGGTCAATTTCGTCCCGACCATGATGCACAGGATCTGGGCGCTGCCGGAGCACGTGCGCAACGCCTACGACGTGTCGAGCCTGCAGACCGTCTTCCACATGGCCGCTCCGATGCCGCCATGGCTGAAGGAGAACTGGATCGCCTGGCTCGGGCCTGAGCGGATCTGGGAGCTCTATGGCGGTACCGAGCGACAAGGCTCCTGCATCATCTCCGGCACGGAATGGCTGACGCACAAGGGCTCGGTCGGCAAGATCGGCGAGATGGCGCGCTTGCGCATCATCGGCGAGGACGGCAACGACGTCGCGCCGGGCGAGAGCGGCGAGATCTATTTCCTCAACAATGACGGCAAGGATGCCACCTATCACTATCTCGGTGCCGAGCCGAAGCGCCGCGCCGACGGCTGGGAATCGCTCGGCGATATCGGCAGGCTGGATGCGGAAGGCTATCTGTATCTCGGCGACCGCCTCGCCGACATGGTGCTGCGCGGCGGCGCCAACATCTATCCGGCCGAGGTCGAAGCTGCCGTCTCCGCCTGTCCGGGCGTGCGCTCCTGCGTGGTGGTGGGATTGCCCGATCCGGAATTGGGCCAGCGCGTGCACGCCATCATCGAGCCGGAGGGCGGTGCGGACGGTCAGGCCATCGCCGACGGCATGGCGGATTTTTTGAAGGACCGGCTCAGCCGCTACAAGCATCCAGAAACTTTTGAGATCGTCACCGCCCCGCCGCGCGACGATTCCGGTAAAGTGCGCCGCACGCTGTTGCGCGACGAGCGCGCAGCATGGATGAAGGAGGGGTGCGCCTTCCGGATCTGGCCGGCGAAGGCGCGGACGCACGCCGAGTAAAAGAATTCACGGGAAGGACTGAGATTATGACCATCACCATTGCTGCGAACGCTGTGCCGAAGCCGCCGGCCGAGATCATCGAAGGTTTTCGCGGTGCGCCGACCTCGGTCATTTCGGACAATCTCGGCCGGCTGCCGGGCGCAGTGGGACTCAAGCCCTATCATCGCGGTGCCAAGCTGGTGGGCACGGCCTTCACGGTCCGCACCCGTCCCGGTGACAATCTCGCCATCCACCGCGCGCTCGAATTGGTGGGCCCCGGCGACGTCATCGTGGTCGATGGCGGCGGCGATGAGACCCGCGCTCTGGTCGGCGAGATCATGAAGAACATCGCGCAGTGGCGCAAAGCCGAAGGTTATGTCATCGACGGCGCGATCCGCGACGTCGCGGCGTTCGCGGCCGATGACTTTCCCTGCTACGCTCGCGCCGTGATCCACCGCGGCCCCTACAAGAACGGCCCCGGCGAGATCAACGTGCCTGTGACCATCGGCGGCAGCGTGATCTCGCCCGGCGACATCGTCGTTGGCGACGAGGACGGCGTGGTGTCGTTTGCCGCCGCCGGTGCCGCAGCGCTGCTGGACGCCGTGCGCGCCCAGGTCGCGCGCGAGGAGGAGACGCTGAAGGCGATCCGCGAGGGCCGTTATCAGAGCTCGTATGGCAAATCCTGATCAACGCGAGGCTTTAGTCAAGCAATGGTCGGCTCGATCGCACGTCGATGTTGGCCATTGCCTCTTCAAAAGTGATCCCACAACTTTGTTTCGGTCAGACTTGCTTCATGCTTTTTGCTGCTGGGGATACTTCGAGTGACGAGGAATTACGCGATCGTCCTGCCTAGCTTCTTCGTTCTGCTGGTCTCTGGCAGCAACGAGGTTGGTTCGTGGAAGATGCCGCCTTTTGGCTCCGGCCGCGGGGCAGCGCCCATTTTCAATCGCGATCGCGTCACTGATAGTCATCTGGCAGTCGAGGTCGCTTCCACCGATACAGAGCGACGACTAACTGAAGGGGTCTACGCAAAAGCCAACGGTCTCCCTCCAGGTGAGGTGGAAAAGCGCTTTGCGGCAAGTGGAGTCCTGCGCTGTCCTGGTGGAGATAGCAGCGCTCAAGTGACTGGTGCGCGCGACGTGATTACCACGGCGGCTCACGCGTTTCGGGACCTTTGCAAACCCCATACGTCACCTGACAAGTGTATCTTCGAGTACTATCTCGGAGCCGAGAGGCGTACCATTCCTCTGTCATCGACCCTATGGATGGGCACATGCGTTGAGAGTGCGCCCAAGGCGATTGTCAGCGATTGGGCAGTGGCAAAGCTCGAGTCTGCCGCGGAAGTGACGCCTTACGAGATCAATGAACGGACTGAAAGTGTGGTCGAGCTGGAGCGTGTCCTGGTGGTTGTCGGTTACGACATCGAAGCCACGGGAAAGAGGGACAGGTACGGCCCCTTCAACAAGACGATTCAGGAGTGCCAGATACGCGACGTAAGGGACTGGTCGATATTCGAAACGAGCTGCGAATTCACAGTAGGGGCATCAGGTAGCGCTTTGTTTCGTCTGTTGGACGGTCGAATGACTCTGTTCGGCGTCCTTAATGGAGACTATCACGACAAAGAATATTGCCCACGAGGCAGCTGCGAGTTCAAGAGCCGGCATTGGTCGAGCGTGTATGTTACCGTGAAGGGTGAGTTCAAGGACCGCCTTCTGGCCGCCGTGAGCCAGTCTGCTGCAAAATAAAGCGTAAAGGGGAGAACGGCGTGAGCCAGAAGGACGAATTCCACAATCTCGACGATACCGGCGACGGATTGTTTCGCGAACTCGCGGCAGGCGTGACCACGCGCATCTTCTCCGGCGAGCAGGCGATGCTGTCGGTGGTGACGCTGGCGCCGCATGCGCAAGGCACGCTGCACCATCATCCCGAGGAGCAATGGGGCGTGCTGCTCGACGGCTCCGCCATCCGCGTCCAGGGCGATGAGGAGATTGCGGTGAAGAAGGGCGATTTCTGGCGTACGCCCGGCAACGTGCCGCACACCATGCGCGCCGGCCCCGACGGCGCCCGCGTGCTGGACATTTTCAGTCCGCCGCGGCCAGAATACCGAAAAGCGGGATCCGGTTTCGGGACGACCTAAAGCGCCAAGAGCAAAAAGCCGGGCACGAGAAAACAGGGGAGGGGACCATGACGATCACACGACGCGCGCTGCTCGCTGCGCCGGCTATTCTCGCGATGAAGCCGGCGTTGGCGCAGGCTTCGAAAATCACGCTGGTGGTGCCGTTTCCGCCGGGCGGATCGACCGATGCGATGGCGCGGCTGCTTCAGAGCCATCTGCAGACCAAGCTCAACCGCATCGTCATTGTCGAGAACAAGTCGGGCGCCGCCGGCGCGCTCGGCGCTGCGCAGGTCGCCAAGAGCCCGCCTGATGGCTCGACGTTCCTGGTCACCTTCGATTCCCACGCGGTGATCCCCTCCATCCTCGACAAGCCGCCGGTCGATGTCGAGCGCGAGCTGATGCCGGTGTTGCTGGTCGGCACCGCGCCTTACGTGATCGCCGCCGGTGCGGGCCGTCCCTACAAGACCTTCGCCGACGTGGTGGCGGCCTGCAAGGCGACGCCCGGCGCTGTGAAATATGCCTCCGTCGGCATCGGGACGCTCGGCCATCTCGCCATGACCGTGCTCGGCAACAAGGCGGGCGTCGAGATCGCGCACGTGCCCTATCGCGGCGGCGGCCCCGCGATGAACGACGTGCTCGGCGGCCATGTCGATCTGATCGCGGGATCGGCGGCGCTGGTCGCAGCCCAGCTCGGCACCAACATGCTGCGTCCGATCCTGCAGCTCGGCCGCGAGCGGCTGCCCGGCCTGCCGGATACGCCGACCGCGATCGAGGCCGGCTTCCCGGATTTCGAGACGCTGGCCTGGTGGGGCATCTTCGCGCCCACCGGCACGCCGCCGGACATCGTCGCAGCCCTCGCGACGGCGTCCAAGGAGATCCTGAGCGAGCCCGCCACCGCCGCCCAGCTCAAGGAAACGCAGCAGATGACGCTGCTGCTCGAGGATGGCCCCGCCTTCAAGACCTTCTTCGACAAGCAGGTCGCCATTTGGGGCAAGGTGGTCAAGGACAACAATATCAGGGCGTGAGATGACCGGCAGCCCTCCGCATTGAGCAACGCGGAGGGCTTCCGATCTCCCCTCCGCTTTGATATGAAGCCCCGGTAACCCGCTCTGCGGGTTCCGCGGTCCCGTAGCTCAGCCGGATAGAGCGACGGTTTCCTAAACCGTAGGTCGGAAGTTCGAGTCTTCCCGGGATCGCCAGTTTTTCAGTGAGCAATCGTCGCGTTTGCCACGCTTGTCGGCGCAAAAATTGCTAGAAGCATGAAGCTTCCTTCCTGGCCCGGGCTGACTGCCAGCCCCGCCTCGCTGCCATATCCGGAGACGACAATGCCCTTCGACTTGATCCTGCGCGGCGGCCGTGTGGTCGATCCGTCCCAGAAGCTCGATGCCGTGACCGATGTCGCCTTTGCGGGCGGCAAGGTCGCGGCCGTCGGCACCGGGCTCAAGGCCGATCCGGGCACCGATGTGCGCGACGCGTCACGCTACATCGTTACGCCGGGGCTGATCGATCTTCACACCCATGTCTATTGGGGCGGTACGTCGCTCGGCATCGATGCCGAGGAATTTTGCCGCCTCTCCGGCGTCACCACCGCGGTCGATACCGGCAGCGCGGGGCCCGGCAATTTCGCGGGCTTCCGCAAGCATGTGATCGAGCCGAGCCAGGTCCGCATTCTCGCCTATCTGCACGTCTCGCATGCCGGCATTTTCGGCTTCTCGCACCGGATCATGGTCGGCGAGAGCGAGGAGCTGCGGCTGATGAATCCGATCGAGGCGGCCAAGGTGGCCGATGCCAACCGCGACCTCATCGTCGGCATCAAGGTGCGCGTCGGCCTGCACTCCTCGGGCACCTCGGGCGTCGTGCCGCTCGACATCGCGATCGAGGTTGCGAACGAGGTCGGCATGCCCCTGATGGCGCATATCGATCATCCGCCGCCGAGCTACGAGGAGGTGCTGGCGCGCCTGCGCCCCGGCGACGTGCTCACCCATGCGTTCCGGCCCTTCCCCAACACGCCCGCGACCGCGCAGGGCACGGTAAAGCGGGCGGTGCTCGACGCGCGCGAGCGCGGCGTGCTGTTCGACATCGGCCACGGCAAGGGCTCGTTCGCGTTCAAGACCGCACGCGCCATGCTCGCCAACGGCTTCTATCCGGACACCATCTCGTCCGACATCCATCAGCTCTGCATCGACGGCCCGGCCTTCGACCAGGTCACGACCCTGTCGAAATTCCTGTGCATGGGCATGCCGCTGTCCGACGTCATCGCAACCTCGACGGTCAACGCCGCGATGGCGCTGCGGCGCCCCGAGCTCGGCAGCCTCAAGCCGGGCAGCGTCGGCGACGCCACGCTGATCTCGGTGAGGGAAGGCCAGTTCGACTATGAGGACGTCGTCGGCGAGCACCTGATCGGCGACCGCAAGATCGTCTCCGAGGGTGTCGTGATCGGCGGCCGCTGGTGGCATCCGAATTGAGCGGCGCTAGCCTCGCTCGCGATAGAATTGCAGCAGCCGCGCGCCTGCCGGAGAAAGCCAGTCGGGCGCACCGGCGATGTAGCCCTCGACGTGACCGCTTGTTCCAACGAGATAGGTGATGGGCATGCCGACGAGGGAGAATATCGCCGTCGATGCTTCGGCCGCCGCGCCATAGGCGTCGATATAGCAAGCGAGGTTCTGCACGGCGAGGCCGCCGAGAAATGTGCGGATCTTGCGCAGGTCTTTGGTATCGGTGCAGATCGCGACAACGTCGAGCCGGTCCGACCGTGATCCCGCGAGACTTGCGAGCACAGGGAGGTCGAGCCGGCAGGCCGCGCACCAGGTCGCCCAGAAATTGACGAGGGTGATGCGGCCCGGCTGCGCGCTCAACGCGACGTCCTTCCCGCCAATGTCTTGAACCCTGAGCGTTGGCATCGACGCGCGCGGCCGCACCAGCGTGAACTGACTGCGGCCGGCCTCGAACACCGGTGGCCAGCCTTCCTGCGCATGGGCCGCGCGCAAGGAGGCAACAAGCGCCGGCGCGGCCATCATGATCGATCGCCGCGACGGCAATGGACCGCTTTCGCGCGCGGTCTCACGCATGGATATAGGCCCAGCCCTTGAGCTGCAGATCGACCACGCGGCCGATCCCGAACGGCACGAGGATGGCACCTGCTATCAGCGGAATCGAGACCTGCTCCTTGGCTTCGGCGATCGCTTTTGACGATGCGCACATGCTGTAGGCGAGGTTTGGCAGCGACTGCCGCAGCGCCGCGAGCGGCTCGACCAGCGGAGTCCTGTCCGCCCGAAAGACGTCGATGCCCTTGCCGTTGGCGACGACCTCGATCAGCAATCTCGCACCCCTGTCCGCAAAGTGCTTCGAGAGGTTAGCCGAGTAGCTGATCGCATGACCCATCACATAGGGCTCGTTGCTGTCGATCAGGATCACGACGCCCTCGGTGAAACGATCCTCCTTGGCCGCGGCGGTGCCGCCGGCCGTGAGGATCGCAGTGCCGGCGAGCAGGCCCCTGCGGGACCATCCGCTGGCGGAGATCATGGTCGCGGCGTTCAGCTGTTCAGAACTGACGCGGCGCGATCGGCGCCTTGCGGTCGCGCCCCCACAGCACGAACAGGCTGAGCGCGAGCAAAAGGACGTTGAGCGGCGTGACGGGCGCCTCGCCGCGCGAGATGTGGAAGACGAGCGCCAACACCTGCAACATGGAGCAGCCCAGCGCGGCCAGCACCGTCAGCCGGGGCAGGACCCGCGTCAGTGCCGGCAGCAGGATGCCGATTCCGCCGGCGAGATCGACCAGCCCGATGAACCGGACGAACGTTGCGGAATACTGGCCGGCCCAAGGCATCATCGCGGCAAGTTCTGGAATCGGCGTCAGCAGCTTGACCAGCCCGGCCGCGGTGAAAACGAAAAAGAGCAGGCCCTGTGCGATCCAAAGGCCGATACGAATGGCGCGGCCGGGGGAGGCAGTCTCGAAGGCGGTGGTGGACACGGTGGTTCTCCAAATGATGACGGTCGCCACCATTTGATAGTTTCTTCATATTTGATCATTATGTGTCCCGGGATTAGTTCATTTCCTGGGTGTTGATGGTTTCATGGATTCCTTGGTCAGCATGAGGGTGTTCTGCCTGGTCGCCGAGCTGAAGAGCTTCGCGACCGCGGCGCAACGCCTGCGCATCTCGCCCGCGATGGCAAGCAAGCATGTGATGCAGCTCGAGAAGCGGCTGGGCACGCGACTGCTCAACCGCACCAGTCGGCGCGTCAGCCTGAGCGAAAGCGGAGCGCTCTATTTCGAGCAGGCGCGGCAGATGCTCGACTCGCTCGACGAGGTCGAAGCCGCCGTCAGCAATGCGACGGTCGTTCCGCGCGGCACGCTGCGACTGACTGCGCCGGTGTGGATGGCAAACGCGATCTTTGTGGGCATGCTGGCGGACTACCAGGCGAGCTATCCCGAAGTGCGCCTCGACGTCGATCTCAGCGGACGGATGGTCAATCTGGTCGAGGAGGGATTCGATCTGGCGCTGCGCGCAACGGCAGCAATCGACGAAGCGCTGATCGCGCGTCCCATCACCAAGGTTGCGTTCCATATGGTCGGCGCGCCCGCTTATCTCGATCGCGCGGGTCGCCCGACCAGGCTTGCCGATCTCGCCGGGCAGGCGATGCTGCACTACGCGCTGTACCCGGGTGAAAGCTTCTCCTTCGAGGGCGAGCACGGCACCGAGACCGTCAAGCTCAATCCGGTCCTGCGCAGTGGCAATGAAACGCTGCTGCACATGGCAGCGCTCGAAGGCATGGGCCTCGCCTTCCTGCCGAAATGGCTGGTCGCGGAGGATCTCGCCGCCGGCCGCCTCGAGCACGTCGTGCCCGGGCAGGTCATCTTCGAGGGCAAGCTGTTCGCGGTCTATCCGAGCCGCAAATATCTCTCTGCGAAGGTGCGGACCTTCATCGACTTTCTCGTGGCCGACCCGCGGATGAAATAGCCGCTCACAGCGATCTGATTACAGCGACCTCGCGATCAACAGCTTCATGATCTCGTTCGTGCCGCCATAGATCTTCTGGATGCGGGAATCGATGAAAATGCGCGAGATCGGATATTTCTGCATGTAGCCGTAGCCGCCGAACAGCTGGAGGCATTCGTCGGCGGTCTCGACCTGCTTCTCCGAGCACCAGTATTTCGCCATCGATGCCGTGACGGTGTCGAGGTCCTTTGCGACCAGCCGCTCGATGCACCAGTCGACGAAGACGCGCGCGATCATCGCTTCGGTCTTGCGCTCGGCGAGCTTGAAGGCGGTGTTCTGGAAATCCATCAGCGGCTTGCCGAAAGCCTTGCGCTCCTTGGTGTAGTCGACGGTGAGCTTTATCGCGCGTTCCATCGCGGCGACCGCGCCGACCGCGAGCGCGAGGCGCTCCTGCGGCAATTGCTGCATCAACTGGACGAAGCCCTGGCCTTCCTCGCCGCCGAGCAGGTTCTCCGGCGGAACCGCGACGTTGTCGAAGAACAGCTCGGACGTGTCGGAGGCATGCAGGCCGATCTTGTCGAGGTTGCGCCCGCGCTTGTATCCATCCGCGCCTGAGGTTTCGACCACGATCAGCGAAATGCCCTTGGCGCCGACATCGCCGGTGCGCGCGACCACGATGACGAGATCGGCGGCCTGGCCGTTGGTGATGAAAGTCTTCTGTCCGTTGATGACGTAGGAATTGCCCTGCTTCCTGGCGGTGGTCTTGACGGCCTGCAAATCCGAGCCGGTGCCGGGCTCGGTCATGGCGATGGCGCCGACCATCTCGCCCGAGGCCATCTTCGGCAGCCAGCGCTTCTTCTGCTCCTCGGAGCCGTAATTGAGGATGTAGTGCGCGACGATGGCGCTGTGCACGGAGACGCCGGTCGTCAAGCTCCGGCACCGTGCTTTCGAGGTCGTCGAGTACGGCGGCATCATAGGCGAAGGTCGCGCCGAGGCCGCCATATTCCTCCGGCACGCTTGCCAGCAGCGCGCCCATCTCGCCGAGCCCGCGCCAGGCAAAGCGGTCGACCATCTTCTGCTCGCGCCATTTTTCGGCATGCGGGGCCAGATCCTTGGCAAGATACTTCCGGAACTGATCGCGGAAGATTTCGAGCTCTTCGGTCATCCAGGAGGAGCGGTAGGACATGGTCACCTCGGTCAATGCGGCGTTCCGGCTTGGTTAGGCCAGCCTTTGGCGGCAATTATTGTGTTTTCAGGCTGTGCCGGTGACGCTACCAAGGCGACCGGAGCAGCGTCTATCGGGATCATTGATTGTGGCTGTCAAAACGCAAACCGTCAAAACCCAAGAGCTCAAGCTCGACATCGCGCGCATCGGCACGGTCTCGGCGATCCTGACACAGCCGGACCATGCGCGCGCCTGTTACGTGCTGGCCCATGGCGCCGGCGCAGGGATGCGGCATGCATCGATGGACAAGATTGCGGAGGGGCTCGCTGCTCGCGGCATCGCGGCGTTCCGCTTCAATTTTCACTACATGGAGAACAAGCTGGGCCGTCCCGACCAGCCGGCGGTCGCCCATGCGACGATCCACGCGGCAGCCGAGGAAGCCGCGCGGCTCTGCCCCGGTGTGAAGCTCGTTGCGGGCGGAAAATCCTTCGGTGGACGCATGACCTCGCAGGCGCAGTCCAAGACTCCGCTGCCTGATGTCAAAGGGCTCGCCTTCCTCGGTTTTCCCCTGCACGCCGACAAGAAGCCGTCGACGGAGCGCGCCGAGCACCTGGCCCGTGTCGAGATCCCGATGCTGTTCCTGCAAGGCACCCGCGACGGGCTCGCCGATCTCGGCCTCCTCAAGCCCGTCATCGCCGCTCTTGCCCCGAAGGCGACGCTGCACGAGGTCGAGGGCGGCGATCACTCCTTCGCGGTGCTGAAGAAGTCCGGCCGCACCAACGAAGAGGCGCTGACAGAGGTGCTTGATACGCTCGCGGTCTGGATCGACAAGCTCGCCTGAAATCTCACGCCGAATATAGCCCCTTGTCGCGCGCCTTCTGGATCGCCAGCGCGGCAATGAGATCGAGGGTCGGCGTCGACAGGCCGGCGGTGCGCGCGAAGGCTTGGGGCGCCTTCACCAGGACGTCGATCTCCATGGCGCGGCCGAGCTCGTAGTCCTGCAGCAGCGACGGCTTGTGATTGGGCGCGGGACCACTGCGGCTCACGCGCTTGACCTCGGGGATGAAATGCTGGGCGATCTCGTTGGCCTCGTTCAGCATCCGCGGGATGACCTCCGCGAACGCAGGATCGTCGCGCACGCCGCGCGCGGTCTGGCCGGTGAGCAGGCACAGCACCGACAACGACATGTTGGTCAGCAGCTTTGACCAGATCGCCTCGCGGATCTCGGCAACCGGCGGCGATTCCAGCCGCGCGTCGGTGAAGACACCGCGCAGCGTCGTGATGCGCTCGCAATTGCGGTCGTCGCATTCGCCGATCAGCAGGCGGTTGCGGTCCGGCGTCAGGTTCTGCACCACGCCAGGCGCGATCACCTCGTTGGAGGAGAAGACCACGCCGCCGACGATCCGCTCTTTCGGGATGCAGGCGCGCAAGCGCCCGCCCGGGTCGAGGAAGGAGATGTCCGGCGGGGTCGGGTGCCGCGGCGGCAGGCCGATCCCGTACCACCAGGGAATGCCGTTCTGCGCGAACACAATCGCGGTGTCGTCCTGCAGCAGCGGCTTGAGGCTGGAGACCAGCCCGGTCAACGCGGTTGCCTTCAAGGTGCTGATCACGACGTCCTGGGGGCCGAGTTGGGCCGGATCACCCGAGGCGTTCACCTTGGCGGAGACCTCGGAATCGCCGACGCGCAGCTTGAGGCCGTTGGCCCGTACCGCCTCCAGGTGCGCGCCGCGCATTACGCACGAGACCTCGTGGCCGGCGCGGGCCAGCCTGACCGCGAGCTGGCTGCCGACGGCGCCCGCGCCGAAAATGCAGATGCGCATGTGATGTCCGTCCCTGATCCCTTGATGCCGCCCCGCGACAGCATGACACAAGCCGCCATGCGATGGACGCGGCTGCCCTACGCTCGAAAGATATGGATCAAGGTGCGGAGCCTCGGCCATAGTACGCGCCAAACAAACGAGCGGAGGAACACCGATGACCGACAGCCCCGTCCTGTGGACCCTGGATGCGCGTGGGGTTGCGACCGTCACGTTGAATCGGCCCGAAGTGAACAATGCCTATGACGGTGCATTGATCGCGGGCGTGCTCGCGGCCATGGACGATCTCGGCAGCAAGCCCAACCTTCGCGTGGTCGTGCTCAAGGGCAACGGCAAGCATTTCCAGGCCGGCGCCGACCTCAAATGGATCAACGGCGTGCGGCCGCAATCGAGCGAGGCGAACGAGGCCGCGTCGCGTGCGACGTTCGAGGCCGTGCAGCGGCTCAACACGCTGCCGATCCCGACGGTCGCGCTGGTGCAGGGCGGCTGCTTTGGCGGCGGCACCGGCGTGATCGCAGCCTGCGACGTCGTGATCGCGGCCAACAACGCCCTGTTCTCGATCACCGAAGTGCGCTGGGGCCTCACGGCGGCGATCATCATCCCGCAGCTCTGCGATGCCATTGGTGTACGGCAAGTCCGCCGCTACGCGCTGACCGGTGAACGTTTCGGCGCCGAGGACGCCCGCCGCATCGGCCTCGTCCACGAGGTGGTGCCGCTCGCCGAGCTGGAAGCCGCCGGCGCGAAGGTGGTCGAGCAGTTGCTTGCCAACGGACCTGAAGCGATGGCCGAGACCAAGCGGCTGGCACTGGAGAGCTCGTTCGGCGGAATGGCGGTGGACGATGCCGCCTACGAGCGGCTCGTGCACCTGCATTCGGTCAAGCGCCAGAGTGCGGAAGCCGCGGAGGGGCTGGCGTCGTTCGCGGAGAAGCGCGCGGCGAATTGGAGTGGCGGCAAGGCCTGAGCGCGCCGCTCAGCAGCAACCCGATACGACCTGCATCGTGCACCTTCCCCAAATCCTGCACGCGGGATCGATTCGAATCCCCGTAATTCCGCGGGGCCATCCTTAAGAGTTCAATCATTCCCGACCATTATGGTTACGACAATTGTCACGCCATGGTGTCGGATGCACAGAGAAGTTCTGGGATTTTGGAAGGCCGGATCGATCGTCGCGGCGGCAACACTGCTGGTCCTGCATCCGGTTGCCGCTTCACCTCGGCTGGTCTCTCTGGCGTTCAATTCCCAGTTGGGGAGCCCGCAGCAGATCGGGGCGGATGAGTTTCGCCAGAAGCTGGTGGCATTGCCCGGCAAGCCCATCGTGATCGACCAGCGCGCCACCAATGCAGTCGGTAGCGAGAACGCCATTCTCGCCGCGACGCAGGCCGGCGCCGTCGATATGGCGGTGCTGTCGGGTTCGGTGGTCAGTGCGGTCGTCCCCGAACTCGGCGTGTTCGACATTCCCTTCCTGTTTCGCGATACGGCTCACGCCAAGGCCGTGGCGCAAGGTCCGGCCGGCGCGGCAATCGCCGCCAAATTCGGCGATAAGGGGCTGACCCTGCTGGCGATTGGCCGACAGGGCTTCCGCAACGTCACGAATTCCAAGCGGCCCGTTCGCAGCCCCGACGATATCAAGGGTCTGAAGATTCGCGTCATCCCGAACCCGATCTATCAGATGACGTTCAAGGCGCTCGGTGCCGAAGTGGTCCCGATGGAATTTCCGCTGGTCTATACCGCGCTCAAGGACGGCCGGCTCGATGGGCAGGAAAATCCCGTGCCGACCATTGCCGGCTCCCGTCTCTATGAAGTCCAGAAATACCTCACATTGACCGGCCACTTCTTCGCGCCGATCGTGTTCATCGCCAACCGCGCCATGTTCGAGCAGCTCACTCCGGCCGACCAGGCAACACTGATCGCGCAGGCAAAGGCGGGGGCGGAGGCGACATGGCAGGCGAAGCTCGATGCCGCGGCGCTCGAGCAGGTGCGCAGCGGCGGCATGGACGTGATCGAGAAATTCGATCGCCAACCCTTCGTCGACGCGGTCAAGCCGCTCGATCAGGAATTCGAGAAGCGGTTCGGCAAGGATCTGCTCGCCACCATCCGGTCCACCCAGTAAGAATTTCGGGATTCCCATGAAATTATCGCACATGATGTCCCGGGTCGGTGTCCGTCCGCGGGTGTTTGGCGGTTTCGCGCTGGTTCTGAGCTTCCTGGTCCTGCTCGCGGGCTTCGCCGTGGTTCAGGTCGAGCGGATCGGCGGAACGGTCAATGACCTCGTGACCAGCGCGGCTGGCGACGCCGGCATGTCGCAGGCGCGTGCCGCGCTCTTGGAAGCGAACTCGGCGGTCGAGAAATTCATCCGGACCTGGAATGTCGGCGACAAGGATGCCGCAGCCAAGGCGATCGACGGCGTGGGCAAACTGGCCGATCAGGCCGATCGGCAATTCGGCAAACTGCAAGCGATCGCGGAAGGCATCGGCCCGGTCAAGACGGCGCTGGAAACCTATCGTTCGTCCTTCACCGCGGCGGCAGATGCCGCGGATCGGCTGCGCGCCGCCACCACGAAGACCGACGCCCAGGGCGCGGCCGCCGGCCTCAATGTCGGCGGCATTCAGGTTGCGCTTGCCAATCGCCCGGAAGATGCGGAACGGCTTGTCAACCCGATGCGCCTGGCCGGCGTCGTCGACGCGCTGCGCGTCACCGTGATGCGCTATGGGTCCACTTTGTCGACGGGCGATGCCGACGACGCCAAGCAGGCGTTGTCCTACGCCCAGTTGGCGATCGCAGACACTGAGGCTGAGCTGGCGACGGCGGACGCCCCCAAATTGAAGACGCTGGTCGCAGCACTCAAGACCGCGATCGCCGCCGACACGACGGCGCTCGAAGAGGTCATCAAGGTTGCCGCCGATCTGCGCGCCAGGCAGGCCGAATTGAAGAAGGCGAGTGCGGCGATCGACGATCAGGTCAACAAGATCAATGCGAAGCTCGGCACCATGCGCGCCGAGCAGGGTGACAAGACCTCGGCAGCGGTCGATCAAACCAAACAGACCGTCATCGCGACTGCGGCCGGCGCGCTGCTGCTGGGAGCGGTGCTTGCATGGCTCATCGGCGCCAGCGTATCCGGCCCGATTCGCGGCATGACGGACCGAATGCAATCGCTGGCGGCAGGCGAGCTCGATGACCCCATTCCGGGCGGCGAATCGCGCGACGAAATCGGCCGCATGGCGCGTGCCGTCGAGGTCTTCCGCGAAAATGCACTGGCGGTTCGTCGCATGGAAGGCGAGGCCACGGCGCAGCGCGAAGCCACCGAGGCCGACCGTGCCCGCATGATGTCTGATCTTGCCGGCCGCTTCGAGCAGGGCATGCAGGGGGTGATTGCCGGTGTCGGTGGTCGCGCCGACGACATGGGGCGTAGCGCCGAGGAGTTGGCAAAGGTCGCCGAGCGCGGTCGCGGGCTCGCCGAAGCGGTCGCGACCCGCGCCGAGCAGGCATCGATGAACGTGCAGACCGTCGCCTCCGCCACCCAGCAGCTCGCGGCCTCGATCCGCGAAATCTCGAGCCAGGTGCACCGCTCCGTCGCGGTCTCGAACCGGGCGACCGACGAGACCAACCGCACCTCCGATTTGATCCATGGGTTGTCGGATGCGGCTGAAAAGATCGGTACCATCATTCAATTGATTCAGGCCATCGCCAGCCAGACCAATCTGCTGGCGCTGAACGCGACCATCGAAGCGGCGCGCGCCGGTGACGCCGGCCGGGGCTTCGCGATCGTCGCCAGCGAGGTCAAGAGTCTCGCGACCCAGACAGCGCAGGCGACCGAGCAGATCGCCAGCCAGATTGCGACGATCCAGAGTGCCACCGGCCAATCGGTCGAGGCGATCAAGCAGTTCGGCACCACCGTCAAGGAAATGGCCGACATCGCCACGGCGATCGCGGCGGCGGTCGAAGAGCAGGGCGCGGCAACGGGCGAAATCGCGCGCAATGTCGAAGAGGCGGCCAACGGCACCACGGCGGTGACGCAGGAAATCGGTCAGGTGCGCGCGGTGGCGGGCGAGACCGACGCCGGTGCCGAAGCCGCTCTTACGGTCGCAGCGGCCCTGAAGCAGCAGGCGGATTCAATGAAGTCGAACGTTGACGATTTCCTCCACACCATCCGCTCGGCGGCCTGAATTCCCGGAGAAACCGGCGATCCCGCGGGTGCAAACCAAACCGGCCTTACAGCACCGGCAGCAGCGAGCTCTTCAATTCGCGCAATAGCGCCTGAACCGCTGCGGCCTGGACCCGTCGCTCTGGAATGGTTGCCTTCACCCATAAATCCGGGATTGGAAAATCCGGCAACACGACCTGCAACGTGCCTTGACGTAGGGCCTCTTCCGCAAGGTAGTGCGAGATGAAGGCGATGCCGTTGCCGGCGATCGCGCTTTTCACGAGCACGTGGCCCTCGTTCGAACTCAACAGCGGCCGGACCTGAACCGTGATACGGTCGCGCGGCCCGTCGAACACCCAGTCCGGACCGGTGGGAAGAAAACTCAGGCAACGATGATCGACCAGATCGCGCGGATGTCGCGGCACGCCGTGCGCCCCGAGATAGGCCGGCGACGCGCACAACAAGCGCTTCAATCGGCATAGGGGCTCGTCGACCACACCGCCGAACGAATGCGGAAACGCGCCGATGGCGATATCGAAGCCTTCGGTCACCGGATCGACGGGACGGTCGATCAGGACGATCTCGAGCTTCAGCTTCGGGTTTTGAGTCTGGAAGGTGCTGAACACATCGGCAAGCCGGGCGATGGTCAGCGATGTCGGTGCCTTGATACGCAAATGATCGATAAGATCATGGCCTTTCTCGCCCATGCGCGACAGGAGATCGCCGACATCGGCGACCACGCTCCGCGCCCTCTGGACATATTCCTGACCCGCCGCGGTCAGCCGCAATTGCCGCGTCGAGCGATGAAACAGCGGCGTGCCGATCCGCGCCTCCAATTGGGTGACCCGCTTTGCGACCACCGAAGTTGCGACGTTGAGCTTTCTTGCCGCGGCGGAAAATCCGGCCGCGTCTGCGGTGGCGAGGAACGCCTGAAGGTTTACCAGGATGTCCATTTTCGGCCTTTCGCGATTCGAGAAAGGTGATCGCTTATTTTGGTAGATTGTAGCCCCACTTGCGTTAATTCATAGTCCGGCCCAAGCAAGAGATTTTCAGGGACGGGACGCGCCATGCAGGCCACCACGATCGAAGAACCGGCGCGCCATGTGCCGCTTTACGGCGAATATGAAGTCGTCGTCCTCGGCGGCGGTCCGGCCGGCATCGTGGCGGCGGCCTCAAGCGCGCGCGCGGGGCGGAAGACGCTCTTGATCGAGCGCTACGGCTTTCTTGGCGGCATGGGCACTGCCGCAGGCGTCACCAATTTCTGCGGCCTGCACGGCAATGTTTACGGCGAGGCCCACCGGCTGGTGCAGGGCATGGCGTCCGAGCTGCTGGCGCGGATCGATCATTTGAACGGCCTCAACGCGCCGCATCTGATCCTCGGCAAGGTCTTCGCCCAGGCCTACGACACCGCCGCCTACAAGATCGCGGCCGACCAGCTGCTCGCCAGCCACAAGGTGCACATCCTTTTCCACGCGCTCGGTGCCGGCGTCGTGATGGGCGATAACAGCCGCATCGATGCGCTGATGGTCGAGACCAAGGCGGGCCGGCAGGCGGTGCGGTCGGAGATCTTCATCGATTGCTCCGGCGACGGCGATCTTGCGGTGTGGGCCGGCGCGCCGTTCGAATTCGGCGACGAGCACGGTCATCCGATGTATCCCTCGATGATGCTCCGTCTCAACGGCATCGATCCCGCGAAGGCGGGCGATGCCTGGCGCACCATCCCGCAATTGATGGAGCAGGCCACCGCCGCCGGCACCCACACATTCCCGCGCAAGAGCGCGATCGTGCGGCCGCAAAAGTCCGGCATCGAATGGCGGGTGAATTTTACGCAAGTGGCGCGCGAGGACGGCCATGCCATCAACGGCATCGAGCCTGACGATCTCACCCGCGGCGAGATCGAGGGCCGTAAGCAAGCGCTGGCTGCGTTCGAATTCCTGCGCACCGTGCCGGGCTTTGAAAAATCCTACATCGTCGACCTGCCGCCGCAGCTCGGCATCCGCGAAACCCGCCGCATCAATGGCGGCTATCAGCTCAGCGGCGAGGACGTGCTCGGCTGCGCCTCGTTCGAGGATTCCATCGGGGTCAATGGCTGGCCGATCGAGGCCCATGTCCCCGGCGACGTCGTCTTCACCTTCCCGCCGATCCCGGAATCGCGCGGCTATAACGAGCTGCCTTACCGCATGCTGGTGCCCGAAGGTGTCGACAATCTGCTGGTCGCCGGCCGCTGCGCCTCGATGACCCATGAGGGCCAATCAGCGGCCCGGGTCTCCGGTGCCTGTTTCGTGATGGGGGAGGCGGCCGGTTCCGCCGCCGCGCTGGCGCTCTCCGGAAACCGGATCCCGCGTGACATCCCGGTTGAAAAGCTGCAGGAAACGTTGAAACAACAGGGCGCCTTCATCGGACGGGACCAGCCCGTGCCCGAGGGCCTGTAACCGACTGCAAGATAACGACGGCGAGGAAACGAAATGACCGGGATTGTGCGGCTCGCGCTAGCTAGCCTGATGGCGATCACAGCGATGGGCACGGCCCGAGCCGAGGACGCGCTGAAGGCCAGGATCGGCGTGCTCAGGCTGTCCTCCTCCGCGCCCGTCTTCATCGCGCAGGACAAGGGCTATTTCCGCGAGGCCGGCCTCGACGTCGAGCTGAAATTCTTCGACGCGGCGCAGCCGATCGCGGTGGCAACGACCTCGGGCGACATCGATTTCGGCGTGACCGCCTTCACCGCCGGCCTTTACAATCTCGCCGGCAAGGGCGTGCTGAAGGTGATCGGCGGCATGAGCCGCGAGAAGGCCGGCTATCCCCTGATCGGCTATTTCGCCAGCAACAACGCCTATGCGAGCGGTCTGAAGACGCCGAAGGACCTCGCGGGCAAGCGCGTGGCGATGACGCAGGTTGGCTCGTCCTTTCACTATTCGCTCGGCCTGCTTGCCGACAAATACGGCTTCAAGCTTGCCGACGTGAAGATCGTGCCGCTGCAATCGCTGTCGAATGCCGCGGCCGCGCTGAAGGGCGAGACCGTGGATGCAGCGCTGCTGCCGATCTCCACGGCGCGAAAGCTGATGGACGACGGCGGTGCGAAGTTTCTCGGCTGGGTCGGCGACGAGACACCCTGGCAACTGGGCGCGGTGTTCGCTTCACCGAAGACGCTGACCAACAAGGTGCTGGTGACGAAGCTGCTCAGCGCTTTGGCAAAAGCCGACCGCGAATATCACGACGTCATCCTTGCCGCGATGAAGGACGGTATCGCCCCGATCAACGACAAGACAAAGCCACTGCTGGAGATCATCGCAAAATATACCAATTTGCCGGTGGAGCAGGTGGTCGGCAACTGCGCCTATATCGATCCTGACGGCAAGCTGGATGTGAAGAATGTCGACAACCAGATCAAATGGCTCCAGGAGCAGGGTTTTGCCGACAAGGGCTTCGACGCGAACGCGATCATCGCAAAGGACTTTGTGAAGGCGGATTGAGAGTAGAACGCAACGCATGGACCTGATCGCCAACCACATCACCCATCGCTTCGGCGAGCTCGCCGTGCTCGACGACGTCTCGTTCACCGTCAGCGCGGGCGAGGTGGTGGCGATCGTGGGGCCCTCGGGCTGCGGGAAGAGCACGCTGCTGTCGATCCTTGGTGGGCTGTTGCTGCCGACCTCCGGCGCGCCCGAGCTGCGTGGATCGCCGCCGGCGGACAGTCTCAATCCGCTCACCTTCGTGTTCCAGGACTTTGCGCTGCTGCCCTGGGCCAATGTAGAGGAGAACGTCGAATTCCCGCTGCTGCACACCCAGCTCTCGCCCGTGCAGCGCCGCGCGCTGGTCGACGACGCCTTGCGCCGCACCGGCCTGACCGATTTTCGCAAAACCTATCCAAAGCAGCTTTCCGGCGGCATGCGCCAGCGCGTCGGCATTTCGCGCGCGCTCGCGGTCAGGCCGGCCATTCTCCTGATGGACGAGCCGTTGTCGGCGCTGGATTCGCAGACCCGCGAACTGCTGATGGAGGATTTCGTCCGGCTGCTCGCCGATGGCGGCATGGGCGCGGTCTATGTTACCCACAATCTCGAGGAAGCGGCGCGGCTCGCCGACCGCATCGTGGTGCTGTCGCGGCGTCCTGGCCGCATTCGCGAGGTCGTCACCGTGCCGATGACGCGCACTGAGCGCGGTGACATTGCAGCCCGTGAAAAGCTGCTCGCGCTTCAGAACCAGATCTGGTCGCTGATCCGCAACGAGGCGATCGATGCCGAGCGCGAGGTTCAGCATGCTTGATCGCGCTCCGGCGGGACCATCTGCGAAGGATGAAGCGGTCCGACGCGTCCGCTTTCGCGGCGCCGGTTTCGTGCCGGCGAGCAGCCGCTTCGGCGGCTGGATCGCGCTCGCGCTGCTCATTGCGGTCTGGCAGGCGGCGGGCAGCACCGGCCTCGTCAATCCGCTGTTCCTGCCGCCACCATCGGCGATCGCGCGGGCGATCTACCAGCTCGCGATCTCGGGCGCGCTGTGGCAGCACCTTTCCGCGTCGCTCCTGCGCATCGGTGTCGGCTGGCTGCTCGGCACGGCGGCCGGTGTCGCGGTTGGCTTTGCCATCGGCCTGTCGCGGCTGGCGCGCAGCGTCGGCATCACCTTCATCTCGGCGCTGTTCCCGATCCCGAAGATCGCGCTGCTGCCCCTGTTGATCCTCTGGCTCGGCATCGGTGAAGAGCCGAAGATCGCGACCATTGCGCTCGGGGTGTTCTTCTCGACCGCGATCTCGGTCTATAGCGGCGTCGACGCGGTGCCGCGCAACCTCATCCGCATGGCGCAGAGCTTCAACGTGCCGTTCGCCACCATCGTGCGCAAGGTGGTCTGGCCGGGCGCGCTGCCCGCGATCCTCGCCGGCTTCCGCATCACGTCGTCGGTGGCGCTGCTGCTCGTCGTCAGCGCCGAGATGATCGGCGCGCAGTACGGCATCGGCGCGTTCGTGCTTCAGGCCGGCAATTTGATGCAGACGGATCAGCTGCTCGCGGGCGTGGTGATTTTATCGGTGTTTGGGTTGATCGTGGGGCGGGTGATCAACTGGCTGGAGATACGGCTCTTGCACTGGCGATAGCCGCAGTCACTGCAGCCGTAGGGTGGGTTAGCGAAGCGTAACCCACCACCTTGTGTCGCCGTGGAGAAACCGATGGTGGATTACGCCTTCGGCTAATCCACCCTACGACATTCACGCATTCCCGCGATCTTCCCGGAACAAATCCAGCTTCTGCTGCACGGGTCGATCCGAGAAGCTGAACAGCACTGCATCCATGTCCGCCTCGTGCGTGACCCATTGCCAGCTCGGCACCACGAACAAATCGCGCGGGCCCCATTCGAAGGTCGAGTCCCCGATGCGGGTACGGCCGTGGCCTTCGATCGGACAGAACACCGTTGCGTCCGTCGAACGATAGCGCGCGGTCTTGAAGCCCTTCGGCAGCAACTGGATGAACGTGCCGATGGTCGGCATCGCGAAGTCGCCGGTCTCGGGGTTGCTGAATTTCAGCTTCAGCCCGTGACAGGCGTCCCACTCCTGGCTCGTGCGGGCTTTCTCCAGTGCCTCGCGCGTGTAGGCATAGGGATAGCTGAAGATCGGCGAGGTCTTCGAGCTTCGCTTTACGTCGACCGGCAGCAGATTGTGGCCGTAGCGCGCAAAGCTGTCGCCGGCGGGCCTTGTAATCTTTTGCTGATCCTCGTTGGAGCCTTCCGCGAAGGAGCAGTCGAAGAACTGCACCAGCGGAATGTCGAGACCGTCGAGCCAGAACATCGGCTGGTCGGTCTCGTTGGAATGATCATGCCAGGTCATCGACGGCGTGATGATGAAGTCGCCGGGCTCCATCGCGGTGCGCTCGCCGTCGACCGCGGTGTGGGCGCCCTTGCCTTCGAGCACGAAGCGCAGCGCCGATTGGCTGTGCCGGTGCGCGGGCGCGACGTCGCCGGGCACCACCATCTGCACGCCGGCATAGAGCGACGTGGTGATTTTCGACTGCCCGCGCAGGCCGGGATTTTCCAGCACCAGCACGCGCCGCTCGGCTTCTTTCGCCGTGATCAGCTTGCCGGCCTCGGTCATGTAGTCGCGGATGATGTCGAACTTCCACAGATGCGGCCGGCAGGCGCTCTTCGGCTCCGGCGTGATCAAATCGCTCATGACCGTCCAGAGCGCGGTGAGGTTCTCGCCGTCGATCTTCTTGTAGAACGCCTCGCGTTCCGGCGTCTTGGTCACGGCTTCCATGGTGCGGCTCCCGTCGTTTTGTTGATTGACAGTATACTTACGATCTAGGTAGCGTCAACGTGCGAACAAGAACGAAACGGGAGGTTTCCGATGAAGCTGCACGGCTATTTCCGCTCCAGCGCCGCCTACCGGGTACGGATCGCACTGAACCTGAAGGGTCTCGGTGCCGAGCACCTGCCGCATCACCTTCGTAAGGGCGAGCAATGCGCGCCGGCCTATCTCGCCATCAATCCGCAGGGCCTGGTGCCCGCGCTCGAGAACGATGCGGGCGCAGTGCTGACCCAGTCGGTCGCCATCATCGAATGGCTCGACGAGACCCATCCCAACCCGCCGCTGTTGCCGAGGGATGCGTTGCAGCGCGCCAAGGTGAGGGCGTTCGCGCTGGCGATCGCCTGCGACACTCACCCCGTGCAGAATCTGAAGGTGCTGGCGCGGCTGCGCGAGCTCGGGCTCCCTGAGGAAAAGGTTCAGGACTGGGCGGCCTGGGTCAACCGCGAGGGGCTTGCGGCCTGCGAGACGCTGATCAGGGCCGAGCCGGGCCCGTTCTGCTTCGGGCATGCGCCGACGCTCGCCGATCTCTGCCTGGTGCCGCAGCTCGCCAATGCGCGCCGCTTCGGCGTCGACGTCTCGGCCTATCCGCGTCTGCTCGGGGCGGAAGCCGCGGCCAAGGCGCTGCCGGCGTTCGTCAACGCCGCGCCGGAGAAGCAACCCGATGCCGAGTAAGCCTGCGCCTCCGATCACGATAGACGCGGTCTATGCCGCGCCGGGCTATCTGTTCCGGCGCATGCAGCAGATCGCGGTCTCGATCTTCATGGAGGAATGCAAGGCGTTCGACCTCACGCCGGTGCAATACGCGGCGCTGATCGCGATCCACACTCACCCCGGTATCGACGCGACGCGGCTGTCCGCGGTGATCGCCTTCGATCGCTCCACGCTCGGCAGCGTGATCGAGCGGCTTCAGGCCAAGGATTTCGTCGAGCGCAGGCCGGCGCCGGAAGACAAGCGGATCAAGCTGCTCTATTTGACCAAATCAGGCGCGGCGATCCTGCGCGACATCATTCCCGCCGTCGAACGCGCCCAGGCGCGGATGCTCGAGCCGCTCAAGCCGGCGGACCGTAAGGCGTTGATGGGGCTCCTGGTGCAGCTCGTGGATCTCAACAACGAAGCGTCGCGGGTGCCGCTCCGGGCCGAGGACGCGCTGGAGCATCTGGGGAAGGCGCCTTAATCCTGGTTGTCATTCCCCGCGAAGGCGGGGAATCCAGTACGCCGCAGCTTCTCTGCATAACTCGCCGTCTCGGAGTACTGGATCGCCCGCCTTCGCGGGCGATGACAGCGGAGGCTCACATCCGCAACAGCGCCTGCCGGTCGATCTTCCCCGTGCCGGTCTTCGGCAGCTCGTCGATGAAGATCACCTCGCGCGGATATTTGTACGGAAGCAGCTTGCCCTTCACGTAATCCTGCAGCCTGCGGGTCGCTTCGCTTTGATCGGCCGCGCGGCTGTTCATCACCACGACCGCCTTCAGGGTCATGCGCCGGTCCGGCAGCTCGGCGGCGAACACCGCGCATTCGCGGATGTCCGGGTGGTCGGCGAGGCACAGCTCGACCTCGAGCGGGTAGACCCACTGGCCGGAGATCTTGATGAGATCGTCGGCGCGGCCGCGGAAGAAGTGAAAGCCGTCGGCATCGCGGACGAAGCGGTCGCCGGTGTAGATCCAGCCGCCTTCGCGGATGGTCTCGGCGGATTTGTCCGGCCGGTTCCAGTATAGCGGCGTGTTGGAATCGCCGCGCACCCACAAGATGCCTTCCTCGTCGTCGGCGACATCGCGGCCGTCCTTGTCGCGCAGCGCGACCTCGTAGCCGGGCACGCGCAGGCCGGCGGCGCCAAGCTTCTTCCGCTCGGGACGGTTGGAGAGATAGATGTGCAGCACCTCGGTCGAGCCGAGGCCTTCGACGATCTCGAGACCGGTGAGCGTCTTCCAGCCGTTGAAGACGTCGGCCGAGAGCACCTCGGCGGCCGAGAGCGCCATGCGCAGGGACGAGAAGTCGGTCCTGTCGGCCCCCTCGGCCTTGGTCAGCGCTGTATAAAGCGTCGGCAGGCCGAAGAAGACCGTCGGCTTGTACTGCTCGATCGCCGAAAAGATCGCCGCGGGCTTCGGCTGGCCCGGCAACAGCAGCGTGGTCGCGCCCGCGGAGAACGGGAAGGTGATCGCGTTGCCAAAGCCATAGGCGAAGAAGATTTTCGGCACCGAGAAGCAGATGTCATTCGGCGTCAGCTTCAAGACGTTCTGCGCAAAGGCGGCCTCACTATAGGCCATGTCGTGCTGGAGATGCACGATGCCCTTGGGCCGGCCGGTCGATCCGGACGAGTACATCCAGAACGCCATCTCGTTGCGATGCGTGTCGGCTTCCGCGAGCTCAGTCGGCAATTGCGGGAGCCAGCCGGCGGCAGAGACGGCGTTCGGTGCGGCGTGATCGCCCACAGCGCCATTGACGACGACCAGGGTGTGCAGGGCCGTGTCCTTGCACGCCTCGGCGTTGAACCGTGCACAGAACTCGGCATCCGCCACCGCAACAGAAGCGCCGGAATCGGCGAGATAGAATTGCAGCAGATCCGGCGGCGTCAACGTGTTGATCAGCAATGGCACGAAGCCGGCGCGCACCGCGCCGAGGAACGCGGCCGGATAGGCCGGGGTATCGTCGAGGAACAGCAGCACGCGGTCGCCGCGCTTGAGGCCGAGCGAGGCAAAGCCGTTGCCCCAGCGGCAGGCTTCCGCGCAGAGCTCCGCGTAGCTGCGCGTCCCCGCGGGGCCAATGAGTGCGAGCTTGTCGCCGCATCCTCTCGCGAGATTGTCGAACAGCACGCGGCTGGCATTGTAGACCTGCGGAACGGAAAAGCCGATCTCGCGCGCGCCCGCGCAGTCGGCGGGCACCTGATCGTTAATCTGCTCGCTCATGCCTCGTCCCCACCGTTCTTGGCGGCTTCGTAGCGCGCCATGAAAGCCGGCGACATCGCGCGCAGGCGGGAGTCGTCGATGCGGCCCGAACGGGTGATGTAGCTGTAGGCAAAGTCCATCAGGCCCTGCTGCATATGCTGAGCAAAGTGCTCGTACCAGAAAGCGCTGGTCCGCGCGGCGTTGACGAGCTTCTGCACCACCGGCTTTCGCGCGGCCTGGTAGCGATGCAGGGCAGTGGACAGGTGCGCATCCGACTCCAGCGCCTTGACCAGCGCAATGGCGTCCTCGATCGCGAGCCGCGTGCCCGAGCCGATCGAGAAATGCGCCGAGTGCAGCGCGTCGCCGAGCAACACCATGTTCTTGAACGACCAGTGCTCGTTCCAGACCCAGGGGAAGTTGCGCCAGACCGATTTGTTGGAGACCAGCGAGCGGCCGCCGAGCGTGTCGGCGAACACCTCCTCGCAAACACCCTTGGACTGCTCGACGTCCTTGTAGGCGAAACCGTAGGCCTGCCAGGTCGCATGATCGCATTCGACCAGGAACGTGCTCATGGTCGGTGAGTAGCGGTAGTGGTGGGCGTTGAAGGCGCCGCGGTCGGTCTTCACGAACGTCTGCGACAGCGTGTCGAAGCGCTTCGAGGTGCCGTACCAGACGAACTTGTTCGAGGAGTAGGACAGCGAGGTGCCGAAATCGCCCTCGAAGGCGCGGCGCACCAGCGAGTTCAGCCCGTCGGCGGCGACGATCAGATCGTGGCCGTTGAGCTGATCGATCGCATGAATCGGAGTGTCGAAGCGCGGGGTGACGCCGGCATCGAGCGCGCGCTGCTGCAGGAACCGCAACAGCTCGAGCCGGCCGATCGAGGAGAAGCCGACGCCGTCGATGGCGACGCTGTCGCCGCTCAGGTTCAGGGTGATGTTCTCCCAGCTCTCCATATGCGGCGCGATCGCGTCGACCGTCTCGGGGTCGTCGGCGCGCAGGAATTCCAGGGCTTGGTCCGAGAACACGACGCCAAAGCCCCAGGTCGCGTCGGCCGGGTTCTGTTCGAACAGGTCGACTTGATCCTCGGGGTGACGCTTCTTCCAGAGATAGGCGAAGTAGAGCCCACCGGGCCCCCCGCCGATCACGGCGATCCGCAACGTCTGTCCTCCCTGATTGACAGTATACTTACTATCTAGGGGTAGACTAATGTGCTCGGGTCGCCCGCGCCAGCGGAATTATCGGGAAGGCGCGCGGCACGCCGAAGCTCACGTCCGGACGCGCGTTTGGCGCGTGTCCGAAGCAGTGACCTTGCGAAGCATAGCCAAACCGTGGCGGCTTGGCCATCCGCCCCGTCAGACGCAGCGCTTCACGTAGACCCCGTCCACCAGCACCCCTGGTAAAGCGGACCACCGGATGGCACGCTTCTCTAGCGTGCAGCGAACGGCGCCAGCACGTCCTTGCAGGCGGGCGACAGCGAGGCGGCATTGTTGGCAACGCATTGGATGATCCGACCGCCACCTGGCGCCACGCTGCCGCACAGCGTGCGGACATCCTCGCGACATGCGGACTGGACGATGAACAGCTCTTCGCGCGGCCGCAGCGGGCGCAGCACGATCACGGCAGGCGGGGCTGCCGGTGCAGCTGCCGCAGGAGCTGCGCCCGCAGGTGCCGCCGTTGCTGCCGCGCCACCGCCGGCCGCGGCGTTCACGGCCTTCTCGCAGGCCGGCGAAACCTTTGCCTTGTTCTTCTCCAGGCATTCGAGCGCAGGCGCGCCGCCCGGCGGCACGCTGGCGCACACCTTGGGATAATCGCCGCGGCACGCGCTCTTGACGGCAGCGACCTGCGCGCTGCTCGGCTGTTTGGCTGCAGCGGCGGCTGCAGCAGCCTTGGGCGCGGCCGCCGCAGCCGGCTTTGCGGCGGGAGCGGTTTCAGCCTTCGGCGCGGCAGGCGCGGCCTCCGCCTTGGGTGCGGCCTCCTTGGGTGCAGCCTCGGTCTTCGGCGCGGCTTCGGTCTTCGGCGCCGCAGCAGGCTCGACCGCGCGAACCGCGGTTTGGCATCCCGATGACAGGCTGGACATGTTCTTCTGCAGGCATTGATAGGCTTCCACGCCGCCGGGCGTGACGCTCGAACAGTGCGCCATGAAGTCCGAGCGGCATGCGGAGCGGATCGCGCTCTTCTGCGCCTCGGTCGGTGCCTGTGCGAATGCGCCTGCTGCAGTTGCGAACAGAGCCGCCGCCAGCAACGCCCCGCGTGCCGGCGCATGTTTCAACGTGTTGAACATCTGAGTGAATCCTGCCCTGTCGGTAACGCCGACTTTTTTTCAAAAGTGATGCAAACAATCGTCGCGGGTGATGCCGCGCGCTACATCATTGGCCGCCGCGACCTCTACCGCAAGTAGATATTGGCGTTGCAATTGCGACGTAACTAGGTCGTCAGAGCTTGACCATCCGCTTGCCGCGGTTCTCGCCCGCCAGCAATCCGATCAGCGCCTTCGGCGTGTTCTCGAGGCCGTCGATGATGTCCTCCTGCACCTTCAGTTTGCCGGACGTGACCCAGGCCTGGAGATCGGCGAGCGCATGCTGGCTTTCCTTCATGTAGTCCATCACGATGAAGCCCTGCATGACGAGCCGCTTCACCACGATCAGGCCGGGCACGCCGCGTGGGCCGTGTGCCGAGGGCGCGCCGTCATATTGCGAGATCGCGCCGCAGCACGCGATGCGGCCGTAATTGTTCATCTGCGGCAGGCAGGCTTCGAGAATGTCGCCGCCGACATTGTCGAAATAGACGTCGATGCCGTTCGGAGCCGCCGCGCGCAGCGTCTTGAACACCGCGCCGTCCTTGTAGTCGACGGCGGCATCGAAGCCGAGCTCGGAGGTCAGCCAGTTGCATTTGTCGGCGCCGCCGGCGATGCCGACCACGCGGCATCCCTTGATCTTCGCGATCTGCCCGACAATCGAGCCGACCGAGCCCGCGGCCGCGGAGACTACGACCGTCTCGCCCTCTTTGGGCTTGCCGATCTCCAGCAGGCCGAAATAGGCTGTGAGGCCGGCGATGCCGAACACGCTGAGCAGATGCGTCATCGGCTCGAGCTTCGGCATCTTGGTGAGATGTTTGGCGGGCACTGCCGCCAACTCCTGCCAGCCGGTGTCGCCGAACACGATGTCGCCCGGCGCAAGCCCCGACGCCTTCGAGCTGATGACCTCGGCGATGGCGCCGCCGGCCATCACGCTGTTGGCTTCGACGGCTGAGCGATAGGTCGCGCCGTGCATCCAGGCGCGGTTGGCGGCGTCGAGCGAGATGTATCGCACGCGCAGCAAGGCCTCGCCGTCCTTCGGCTCAGGTACCGCGCCTTCGACCAGCTTGAAGTGCTCGGGGCCGAGCTTGCCGCTTGGCTTTTCCACCAGAAGAATCTGACGATTGACGCTGCCGCTCATGATGTTTCCCCTCGGTCGCTTGACGATTATTGATGCAGCTGCCGCAAGAAAAACGTGCAAGCCGCTTTCGTTGTGCGCTGCATGCAGGCTAGATCGCGGGCGCCAGTTTCGCAATGGGAACATCCGCCCCGACGATCGCACGCCAAGCGTGTTGCGCAGCCGTCATATCTGCGACATCATGAAGCGATCGGTGTAGCGGGGGTGTTCAATGTCGAACAGGTTTACGCAATTCATTCTGGTGGCGATGGTGCTGGGCATCATCATGGGCGCGGCGATCTACAATTTCCTGCCCGACACGCGGGGCGACTGGGCCTCGTCCATCAACCTGATCGCCGTGATCTTCCTGCGCCTGATCAAGATGATCATCGCGCCGCTGGTGTTTGCAACCCTGGTCGGCGGCATTGCTCATATGGGCTCGGGCTCCAAGCTCGGCCGCATCTTCGCCAAGACCATGGGCTGGTTCGTCAGCGCCTCTTTCGTCTCGCTGATGCTTGGCCTCGTGATGGTCAATCTGCTCCAGCCCGGCGCGAATTTCCCCGGTACGCTGCCTGACAAGGCGCAGTCGACCGGCCTGCCGGTTTCCGCCTTCTCGATCGAAAAATTCCTGACCCATCTGATCCCGACCTCGATCGCGGATGCGATGGCGCAGAACGAGATCCTGCAGATCGTGATCTTCGCCGTGTTCTTCTCGGTGGCGATGGGCTCGATGCCCGAGCGCTCCAAGCCGATCCTGGCGCTGATCGACGACATCGGCCACATCATGCTCAAGGTGACGGGCTATGTGATGCTGTTCGCGCCGTTCGCTGTCTGGGCCGCCATCACCGCGACGGTTGCCAAGAACGGCCTGCTGGTGCTCTGGAAGCTCATCGTCTTCATGGGCGGCTTCTATCTCTCGCTCGCACTGCTGTGGGGCATCCTGGTGGTCGTGGGCTTCATCGTGATCGGGCCGCGCTACGCCCATCTGCTGAAGCTGATCCGCGAGCCGCTGATGATCGCGTTCTCCACCGCAAGCTCTGAAGCGGCCTATCCGAAAACCCTGGAGGGGCTGAACAAGTTCGGTGCTTCGTCGCGGATATCGAGCTTCGTGCTGCCGCTCGGCTATTCCTTCAATCTCGACGGCACGATGATGTACTGCACCTTCGCGAGCATCTTCATCGCGCAGAGCTATCACATCGACATGCCGCTCGGCACGCAGCTCGCGATGCTGGCGACCCTGATGATCACCTCGAAGGGCGTCGCCGGCGTGCCGCGCGCCTCCCTCGTGGTGATCGCCTCGACGCTGTCGCAGTTCGGCATCCCCGAGGCGGGGCTGTTGATGATCATGGGCATCGACACCTTCCTCGACATGGGCCGCAGCGCCACCAACGTGATCGGCAACACGCTCGCGACCTCGGTCGTGGCCAAGTGGGAAGGCGAGCTCGGGCCCGAGCACGAGCTTGGACCGAGCGATGCCGTGCCGGGGGACATGATTCCCGGCGAAGTGCCTGCGATGGCCGGCCATTGATTGGAGTGCATCATGCGCCTTTCAATGGCGATATCGGGCGGCCTCTTGCTGGCAGCGTGCCAGCTGGCCACGGGTGCCTCCGCCCAGACGACCGGCGGCAGCGAAGGGCTTAGCCCGACGCTGTCAGCCATCAAGACCGCGCACACCGTGCGGCTCGGCTATCGCGAGAGCTCGCCGCCGTTCTCCTTCCTCGACCAGGCCAACCGGCCGATCGGATACAGCCTCGAGCTCTGCGAGGCTGTCGTCGAGGAGATCGGCGTCGAAGTCGACGATCCCAATCTGAAGATCGCCTACGTCAAGGTCACCTCCGATGACCGCATCGACGCCGTGCTCCAGAACAAGATCGATCTGGAATGCGGCTCGACCACGGCTAATGCCGAGCGCGCCAAGCGTGTCGCCTTCTCGCCGCTGATGTTCGTCGCCGGCACCAAGCTGATGGTGCCGAAGGCCTCCAGCGTCCAGTCACTGACTGATCTGAAGGGCAAGACCATCGTGGTGACGAAGGGCACCACCAACGAGCAGGCGATCCAGGCGGCCGACAAGAAGTCCTCGTTGGGACTGACCATCGTTGTCGGTGCCGATCACGAGCAGTCATACCAGATGCTCGTCGACGGCAAGGCCGATGCGTTCGCGACCGACGACATCCTGCTGTCCAGCCTGATCGTGCGCCACAAGGCACAGGACAAGTTCCGCGTCACCGGCGATTACCTGTCCTACGACCCCTACGGCATCATGTTCCGCAAGGGCGAACCGCAACTGGCGGCGGTGGTCGACCGTACCTTCCGCAAGCTCGGCTCCAACCACGACCTCGTTCCGCTCTACAACAAATGGTTCACCGCACGGCTTCCGACCGGCGAGCGGCTGAACGTGCCGATCTCGCTGCAGCTGGAGGAAGCCTTCAAGGCGATGGACGATTCCGCGAGCGCGAATAACTAGCGCTTGTGCGACGAGCGCCGCTGCGTCCTCTCTCCTTACAAGGCAGGGCAATTGCATATCGGGTGCACGATGCGGCCGCATCGGCAGTGGGCTCCCTCTCCCGCTTGCGGGGGAGGGCTGGGGTGGGCTGGGGTGGGCTGGGGTGGGGTGTCTCCGCGTCGGGATTGCTGAGAATTGCGCAGGATGTCCCTGTGTGGTGAAGAGCCCTCACCCGCCCCGCGCGGGACGATGCTGCGCATCGCCCGGGGCGCCGGCCTCTCCCGCAAGCGGGAGAGGCGGAGCAAGCCCGCGGTCCTCGTGAAATCCATATGCGATTGCCCTGCCTTACCAGCGGAGAGGGCGCAGCAACGATCAGCGCGCGCTCACGCGCCGGCGGGCACCTGGTCCAGAAATCCCGTGATGCTCCTGATGCGGCCGTCCTTCAGCACGGCGAAATCCGTCCCCTTGATCGGGCTGTCGATGCCATCAGGACCAAGGCCCCAACTGAAGCGGACATGGTCGCCGTAGCCGTTGGGCTCGCCGATCAGCTTGAACTTGAAATCGGGAAAGCGCTGCTGCACGCCTGCGATCAGCGCATCGACGCCGTCATGGCCGTCGCCCTTCATCAGGGGATCGACATAGCTCGCATCCGCCGTCCAGTTCTGGCTCAGCAGTTCGCGCCGGCGATCGGCTGCACGTTCGTTCCAGAGGTCGATATAGCGGCGGGCGATGGTGATCGGGTCGGTCATTGTCGTCTCCTTCGATGGCGCCGTGTCGTTCGGCTGACATGACTATCGAAGGTTTGCGCGCGCTGATCGATTACCTCGGAGGTCATGCGCATGATCCGGGAAAGTGTGAAGCGGTTTCCCGATCGGATCATGCGCCGACAAGCGCGCGCAAATGTTTGTCGCGAACTTACTTCGCCGCAGTGACCATGATTTCGACGGTGTATTGTGCTGCCGCGAGCTTGGCTTCGACGGTGGCGCGTGCCGGCGTGTTGCCGGGCGAGACCCAGGCGTCCCACACCGCATTCATCTCGCCGAACGTTTTCATGTCGGTGATGTAGATCGTGGCCGAGAGCAGTTTCGACTTGTCGGTGCCGGCCTTGGCGAGATGGCTGTCGATGGTCGCCAGGATGTCCTGGGTCTGCTTCGTCACGCTTTCGCCGGCGGCGTTGTTGGCGACGACACCGGCGAGATAGACGGTGTTGCCGTGCACGACGACCTGGCTCATGCGCGGGCCGGTTTCAAGACGCTGAATGCTCATTGGGAGTCTCCTTTGAATGGCGGCCCTGTCTAGCGCAGCGGCTTGCCCTGTGCCACCCCAGGCACGCATGCGTTGCCAGGCACGCATGCGTCGGTGGCCATGCATGCGATGCACTTCAAGGAAACCGGCCGAAGAACGTCCAGATCGTCTCGGCGGCGTCGATGTCGCCGTTCTGCGTCCCGAGCAAGCTGGTTGCGACCTTCGGAAAGCGGGCATCCGGAGAAAATCCGGGCATGCGGTGACCGCCTTGATTGATGCGATAGAGCACGACGTCGTGCCCTCCAGGACAGCGCGAGGAGATCCGTGTCACCGTGGACTGGTCTGCGGGCGCCCTGTCGGGCAAATCGGTCATGTCGGAATTATCGGTCTCGCAGCCGTTGAGCTTGCGCCAGAACGCAAGCGTCTCGTCGGTGGACCAGAAGCCGTCTGCGGCATAATAGCTCGATCCGCGGCCGCCCTCGTAGGGGACCAGCGGATCGGCGGTGCCGTTCATCAGCAGCATAGGCAGCGGCCGCGACGGATGGCATGTGACTGCGGCCTCATCCGTGAGGTTCATGCTCACGCTCGCGCCGGCAGCAAAGAGATCGGCGCGGGCGCAAACGAGCGTCATGGCCATGGCGCCGCCATTGGAGATGCCGGTGACATAGACGCGGCGAGGGTCGGCGGTGCCGTTCGCCACCATCGTCTCCACGAGCTTTGCGATGAAGGCGACGTCGTCGGTGCCCGCGGGCGGGCCACGGAGCGCCGGTCCCGCCTTGGTCCTCGCATCGACCCATGCGTGGTTGAGGCCATCAGGAAAGACCACCGCAAACCCCTCGCGCTTTGCGACCTGCGGCCACGCCGTCCGCGTCATCATGTCGGCGCCGCGCTGGGTCTTGCCGTGCAGCACGACCACGAGCGGCACCAGCCGCTTCGCCGGCAATTGCACAGCGTAGGACCGCTTCACGCCGTCGATATCGATCGTATCGGCGGACGCAGCCGGGGCGGCGGCCAATGCCGCAACAAACGCCGCGATACGCAGCCGCCGCCGCATGATCTAGCCCACGGCCTGCGCCGCGGCGCGGCCTGCATTGCGGCCCGAGAACAGGCAGCCGCCGAGGAAGGTGCCTTCCAGCGAGCGATAGCCGTGCACGCCGCCGCCGCCGAAGCCGGCGGCTTCGCCCACTGCATAGAGGCCGGGAATGACGCTGCCCTCCTCGCCGAACACGCGCGAAGAGAGGTCGGTCTCGAAACCGCCCAGCGTCTTGCGGGTGAGGATGTTGAGCTTGACCGCGATCAGCGGCCCTTGCGCGGGATCGAGGATGCGGTGCGGGGAGGCGGTGCGGATCAGCCTGTCGCCGATATAGCGCCGCGCATTGTGGATGTTCATCACCTGCGCATCCTTGACGTAAGGGTTGGCGATCTCACGGTCGCGCGCCTCGATCTGCATCTTGATGTGCTCGAGCTTGAGGAGGTCGCTGCCGGCCAGCTTGTTCATGGCCGCAACGAGATCCTCGATCTTGTCGCGCACGATGAAGTCGACACCATGGCTTTTGAACGCTTCCACCGGCGCCGGTGCGCCCTTGTTGGTGGCGCGCTTGATTGTCATGCGCCAGCTCTTGCCGGTGAGGTCGGGATTCTGCTCCGAGCCCGACAGCGCAAACTCCTTCTTGATGATGCTCTGGGTCAGGATGAACCAGGAATAATCGTAGCCGGTGGACATGATGTATTGGAGCTGGCCGAGCGTGTCGGAGCCGGGAAACAACGGCGCCGGCAAGCGCGTGCCGGTGGCGTCGAACCACATCGAGGAAGGGCCGGGCAGAATGCGGATACCGTGGCGCGGCCAGATCGGTGACCAGTTCTGGATGCCTTCGACATAATGCCACATGCGGTCGCGGTTGATCAGCCGCGCGCCTGATTTTTCGGTGATGCCGATCATGCGGCCGTCGACATGCTCCGGCACGCCGGAGATCATGAATTTGGGCGGCGCGCCGAGCCGCTTCGGCCAGTTCTGCCGCACCAGCTCGTGATTGCCGCCGATGCCGCCGGACGCCACGATCACGGCTTGCGCCTTCAACGCAAACTCGCCGACGACGTTGCGCGATGAGCTCTTGCCGCGCTCGACATTATCCGGGGCGAGAATGGCGCCGCCGACGCCATCCACCGTGCCGTTGGTGATCGAGAGCGCGTCGACGCGATGGCGGAACCGAAAGCTCAGCCGGCCGCTCCTGACGGCCTCGCGCGCACGGCGCTCGAACGGCTCGACGATGCCGGGCCCGGTGCCCCAGGTGACATGAAAGCGCGGCACCGAATTGCCGTGGCCCATCGCATCATAGCCGCCGCGCTCGGCCCATCCGACCACGGGAAAGATGCGATGGCCCATCGCGCGCAGCCACGCACGCTTCTCGCCGGCCGCGAACGCCACATAGGCCTCGGCCCATTGCCGAGGCCAGAAATCCTCGTCGCGGTCGAAGCCGGCGGTGCCAAGCCAGTCCTGCATCGCAAGGTCGAAGGAGTCCCTGATGCCGAGCCGGCGCTGCTCCGGCGAATCGACCAGGAACAATCCGCCGAACGACCAGAACGCCTGGCCGCCGAGCGACTGCTCGCCCTCCTGGTCGACCACGATCACGCGCTTGCCGGCGTCCGCGATCTCGGTTGCGGCCACGAGGCCCGACAGTCCTGCGCCGACAACGATGACGTCAGTCTCTTCAGCCATCTGTTCGGCCATATGTTTCCCCCTCCATGTGTTCCCCCTCCACAGGTTCCTCCCTGTAGTTGCCCGGATTGAAGCCGGCGGTTGCAACTGAGATCAAGGGGACGGCGCGTAAGACATCGTTAACTTGTTCCACTTCGGGAAAAAGACCGGCTGAGTGCAGCGCCGGCGCAACACTGGATTTGAATTTGTTTTGAGCGAGCCGGCATGCCTAGACAAAACCGCGGTTACGACGGACCCTAGCAGGGCATCACCACCTGACACACAGATTCGAATTCGACTGGGGCGGGGGCCAATGAAGTTTCTGACGGGGTTGCTTGCGGCGGTTCTCCTGATCGCGAGCATGGGCGCTTCTCACGCGGTGGTTCGGATCGCGGATGACCGCGGCGGCCGGATCGGAACCTACGTCGACAAATACCAGGACCTGCGACAGTCGGGCGACACCGTCATCATCGACGGTCTCTGCGCCTCTGCCTGCACCATCGTCCTCGGCGCCATCCCGCCCGACCGCATCTGCGTGACGTCGCACGCGACATTGGGCTTCCACGCAGCGTGGGATTTCGGCAGCAACGGCCGTGCCGTCACCAATACCGAAGCGACCCAGATGCTCTATGCGATGTATCCCTCGCAGGTGAAGCGCTGGATCAATCAGCGCGGCGGGCTCACCCCGCATATGCTGTTCCTGAAGGGCCGGCAGCTCCAGGCCATGTACAAGCCCTGCTACCTCGACGCGCAGGCCTCGGCCAACAAGCCGTCGCGCGCGCCACTCCCGCAAGCGGATCGGCTCGAATCCGCCCGGGGCCAGCTCTTGCACTGACGTCCTCGGCCTGACGGGATTCTTTGCCAGCCAGTGCTGCCTTGCCCGCAGGCGGGGCAAAGCTTATCTGAACGCTCGGGAAACTCACGTTTTCACCCCGATCGTTGTCATGGCTCAACCACTGCACCCCGCCCATCCTGTATCGGACAATTCGCCCACTGCCGGCCGGATGCCGTTCGTGCTGCTGTTGGCGGGTGCCGGCGTCGGCGGCCTGGTCGTGCTCGGTGCGCTCGCGCTCTGGTTCCACTATGGCAGCCAGGTGTTCTTCGAAATGATCAGGACCGGTTTTGCCGCCTGCTTCTGACCCGCGACAGGAAGTTTTCCGCCCATGAGCTCCACCGCCCGTCCGCTGGTGATCGCGACCGCCTTCGCCGCAAGCCTCGTCCTCGGGCTCCTGATCGTATTCTGGGCCATGGGCGGGGTCAGCAAGGTGGCGCAGCCGGCCGCGATCGGCGGCCCGTTCCAGCTCACCGACCAGAACGGCAAGCCCGTCACCGACAAGAACCTGAAGGGCAAGCCGACCTTGATCTTCTTCGGCTACACCCATTGCCCCGATGTCTGCCCAACCTCGCTGTTCGAGATCTCGGAAGTGCTGCGCGCGATGGGCAAGGACGCCGACAAGGTCAACGCCGTCTTCATCTCGGTCGATCCCGAGCGCGATACGCCGGGGACGATGAAGGATTATCTGTCGAGCTTCGACCCGCACCTCGAAGGCCTCAGCGGCGATCCTGCCGAGACCGCCAAGGTGATCACCTCCTACCGGGTCTACGCCAAGAAGGTCCCGACCAAGGACGGCGACTACACCATGGACCATACCGCGCTGATCTATCTGATGGACCGCGACGGCCGCTTCGTCTCGCCGTTCAACCTGAAGCGCACGCCGGAAGAGGCCGCGGTGGACTTGAAGCGGTATCTGTAGGCTCCCTATTCGCCGCAATCCGCGCTCGCGTTCCCGGCCGGATGGGCTATAAGGCCCTCCGATCCCAACGAAAATCGTTCATTTTCAGCCGATGGCTCCATCGCAACAGGCGAAATCGTCCAAATCCGCCCGTGGCTTGCTGACCGGGCTGGTCGTCGGCGTCTGCCTGCTCGCTGCCGCGCCGTGCGCGCAGGCGCAGGCTCCGGCCAAGCAGCCCCCCGTGGCGCCGCAAGCCTCACCTCAGGTCGCGCCGCAAGCCGCACCCCAGGCCGTGCCAGGCTTCTGGGACCCACGGCGGCGGCCGGAGCGGCCGGACCTGTCGCGCCTGACAGTGATCCGTTTCCTGACCGAGACCGACTATCCGCCGTTCAACTATACCGGCGCCGACGGCAATCCGGCCGGCTTCAACGTCGACTTCGCCCGCGCGCTGTGCGAGGAGATCAAGGTCACCTGCACGGTGCAGATGCGCCGCTTCGAGACGCTGGTCGATGCACTCGCCTCCAACCGGGGCGACGCCATCATCGCCTCGATGGCGGTGAGCCCGCAGCTCCGCGCCCGGGTCGACTTCACCGATCCCTATTACCGCGTGCCGGCGCGCTTCGTCTCGCGCAAGGACGCGGTGATGCCGGAGATCCGGCCCGAATATCTCGAAGGCAAGAAGGTCGGCGTCATCGCCGGGTCCGCGCATGAGGCCTATCTCAAGGCGATGTTCACCGACGCCGAACTGCATCCTTATCCCAACGACGACGCCGTGCGCGGCGCGCTTCGCAAGGGCGAGGTCGATTTCATCTTCGGCGACGCCATCGCGCTTGCGTTCTGGATCAACGGCACCGATTCCGGCGATTGTTGCGCCTTCTCCGGCGGTCCCTTCGTCGAAAGCCGCTTTTTCGGCGAAGGCATCGGCATCGCGGTGCGCAAGGGCAACGACGTGCTGCGCCAGGCCCTGAACTGGGCGATGTTCCGCGTCTGGGAAAAGGGCCGCTACACGGATCTGTGGCTGCGGTACTTCTCGGTGAGCCCGTTTTAGTTCGCTGCCTCCTCGTTGTCATTGCGAGGAGCGCAGCGACGAAGCAATCCAGAGTGCTTCTGCGCGAAGATTCTGGATTGCTTCGCTTCGCTCGCAATGACGGTGGGTGCGGTTGCACCGTCTCGCAAAATTGCATTCTGCCCGGAAATCGCTATTTTCCGCGGCCCGGAGGCCCCTTAGATGTCCGTTATCGATCTTGCCGCGAACCCGAGCGATCTGCGTGCGCTCGCCGAACAATCCAACGCCTGGCCGTTCGAGCAGGCGAAGGCCATTGTCGCGCGGCTGAAGAAAAGCCCGAAGGACGAGGTGCTGTTCGAGACCGGCTACGGGCCATCAGGCCTGCCGCATATCGGCACCTTCGGCGAGGTCGCGCGCACCTCGATGGTGCGGCACGCCTTTCATGTGCTGACCGAGAACAAGATCAGGACCCGCCTGCTCGCGTTCTCCGACGACATGGACGGGTTTCGGAAAGTGCCCGACAACGTCCCCAACAAGGAGATGCTGGCCGCGCATCTCGGCAAGCCGCTGACGCGCGTGCCGGACCCGTTCTCCAACGAGTACCCGTCGTTCGGGCACCACAACAATGCGCGGCTGCGCGCCTTCCTCGATCATTTCGGCTTCGACTACGAATTCGCGAGCTCGACCGACTATTACACGTCCGGCCGTTTCGACGCGACGCTGCTTAAAATGCTCGCGGCCTACGACAAGGTGATGGCGATCATCCTGCCGACGCTCGGCCCCGATCGCCGCGCGACCTATTCGCCGTTCCTCCCCATCAGCAAGACCACGGGTGTGGTGCTGCAGGTGCCGATGATCCGCCGCGACGTTGCGGCCGGCACCGTGACCTATCTCGATCCCGATACCAACCAGGAAGTCGAGACGCTGGTCACCGGCGGCAACGTCAAGTGCCAATGGAAGGCCGACTGGGCGATGCGCTGGGTTGCGCTCGGCGTCGATTACGAGATGGCCGGCAAGGATTTGATCGACTCGGTCAAACTCTCCGGCGCGATCGCGAGGGCACTCGGCGCCACGCCGCCGGAGGGCTTCAACTACGAGCTCTTTCTCGACGACAAGGGCCAGAAGATTTCGAAGTCGAAGGGCAACGGGCTGACCATCGACGAATGGCTGCGCTACGCCTCGCCGGAATCGCTGTCGCTGTTCATGTATCGCGAGCCGAAGGCGGCCAAGCGGCTGTATTTCGACGTCATCCCGCGCAACGTCGACGACTACCAGCAGTTCATCGACGGCTTTGCGAAGCAGGACGCCAAACAGCAGCTCGGCAATCCGGTCTGGCATGTCCACAGCGGCCATCCGCCGAAGTTCGATATGCCCGTCACGTTCCAGCTCTTGCTGACGCTGGTGTCGTCGTCGAATGCGGAGAATGCCGAGACGCTGTGGGGTTTCATTGGCCGCTATCGGCCCGGCGTGAGCCCGCAGACGCATCCCAAGCTCGATGCGATGGTCGGCTATGCCATCAACTATTATCGCGACTTTGTCGCGCCGACGAAGACGTTCCGCGAGCCGACCGAGACCGAGCGCGCGGCGCTGCAGGATTTGCGCGATGCATTATCGCAGCTGCCGCAGGACGCCTCGGCCGAGGACATCCAGAATGTCGTCTACGAGATCGGCCGCCGCGAGCCGTTCCTCGATCCGGTCAAGAAGGGCAAGGACGGCCGTCCCGGCGTGACACTCGACTGGTTCAACATGCTCTATCAGGTGTTGCTCGGCCAGGAAAAGGGCCCGCGCTTCGGCTCCTTTGTCGCGGTGTATGGCGTGCAGAACGCGGTGAACATGATCGACGGCGCGCTGGCGCGGAGTGCGTGAGGCGGTTGTAGCGAACGCGTAGCCCGGATGAGCGAAGCGACATCCGGGGTTTTCGCTAGTTAGCCGCACCAGCGGTCCCGGATGTCGCTTCGCTCATCCGGGCTACGGACCTTCAGCCCCCCGCTCAGGTCGACCGCAGCACGTAGCGCCGGTTATCCTTCTGCACCGGGCGCGCGTTCATCGGGTAGAGCTTTGCGAATGCGGCGACGTCGGTGGCCGACACCTGGATGGGGGTCGTCAACAACAGCCACTCGACCACTTCTGAGCAAGGCGGCGTCGTCAGCGAGCCGGGATAGCGGAAGTAGCTGAGCCTCGTGGGCAGCATGGCGTGGGGATCGATGGTCGAATCCGCCTTCACGGCGGGGCCTTCCGCGGCCGGCATGGTCTTGACGATCTTGCCGAAGGCAGGGTTCGGCTTGCCCTCGGCCATCAGCACGCCGACCACGGCGAGCCCGCCGGCATCGTTGCGGTGAACGAAATGCGCCTCCATCGGAAAATTCTTGCCGCCGATCATGTGCTCGCTCGGCCGGTGGAAATGCACCTGGAGCAGCTTGTATTTGACGTCGCCGAGCGTGAGCGTGCTGCCCTCGGTGAAGTTGAGCTGGATCGTGTGCCCGTTGTTGACGATGGTGTCGGCGCTCTTGCCCCAGTTCAGCTTCAGCGCGGGCAGTTGCGATTTGACCGTCGCCTCGATGTCGATCGGCGATTGTTGCAGGCCGACCGCGCAGGCCTTGTTGGCCGCGTCGAGATCGCCCCATTTGGCGCCGGCGCCTTCATAACTCCAATGCGCACCTTCGGCGGCGAAGGCCGGCTTGCAGAGCGGACAAAGCGCAAGACCTGCGAGGGCCTTCAATGCGTGACGGCGATCCATCATATTCCCCCTGACATGAATTTGCTCGGCAATGAGTGGCCGCAACCTATGCGAGAGAGACGCTGAGTCGCAAGGCTGCCTGCGGCGGATGCGGCGCGGCTGACATCATCGCCCGGTCACGACGCCAAGCGAGACGCGATCACTGGCTTGCCCACACGATCCGCGCGATCCAGCCGACCTCGCTCACCGCCATCCTGCGCTCGGCCTGGGAGGCATCGAGCGGCTGCAAATCCACAGCCTTTGCGGTGCGGCGCTTCAGCGTCGCCACCGTCACCTCGCCCGCCTTAGTCTTCACCACCACGCGATCCCCTTTACGGATCGGCACGCCGGGCGCGACCAGGATGATATCGCCGTCGCGATAGGCGGGCGCAAGCGCGTCGCCGGAAATCTGCAGCGCGAAGCTGTTGTTGCCCTCGGCGGCGGGAAGGGCAAATTCGCTCCATCCCTTGCCGATGGGAAAGCCGGACTCGTCGAAGGCGCCGCTCGCGCCCGCCAGCGCCAAGCCGAGCAGCGGCACCGAGCGGCCGCCGCCTGCCTCATCGCCGACCAGCCTGGCAAAAATGTCGATCGAGGAATCTGCCGCCGCCAGCGCTTTCGCGATCGATTCGGTCGAGGGCCAGCGCTCGCGGCCGTCGGAGGTGACGCGCTTGGACTTGTTGAAGGTGGTGGGATCGAGCCCGGCGCGCTTGGCGAGGCCCGACGGCGACAAGCCGGCGCGCGCCGCCAGCCGATCCAGCGCGCCCCAGATCTGGTCGTGAGTGAGGATCCTCTGCGCTTTGGCCTGCCTGACCATGAAAGGTCCAGCCCGTCGCAACTCAGGAAAACTATCCTCGAATCAACCGGTTTTCCGCTTTTTGCGCAAGGGGCGCGCTGAGCGCGTTTTCAAGCGAACCGGTTACCGGTTCGCACCAGGAAACGCGTCAAAGCAGGAATTTGGCGCTCCGCTTCGATTTCATCGGAACGGAAATGGCTCTAAGTCTTGAGTTCGGAGGGGGCGGCCATTACGGTCGCGCCCGGGTTTCAGGGACCCGCACGACCCAAAAACCCCAAAAGACTCAACGAGCAAACAGGGCTGCGTAAGCGGTGGTCAAGATCTACAAAATCTGTCCGGCCTCGGCCTGGCGCGAGGCGGAACGGCAGGGTGTCTACCGCGGCAGCGCGGACGATTCGCGCGACGGATTCATCCATTTCTCGACCGCCGTCCAGGTTCCCGAGACCCTGCAGAAGCATTACGTCGGGCAGCGCGCGCTGTTCCTGGTCGAGGTCGACGGCGATGCGCTCGGCAGCGCATTGCGCTGGGAGCGTTCGCGCAATGAGGAGCTGTTTCCGCATCTCTATGGCGAACTCGATCTCGGTGCGGTGATTGCCGTGATGAACCTCAACACGCGCTCCGACGGTGGCCACGATGTTCCGGAGCTTGCCCCGTGATCCGCGCTTTCGACGCTCTCTCGCTGCCGGTGTTGCGTTGGCTCGATCCGGAGGATGCGCATCGCCTCGCGATCCAGGGCCTGCGCTTCCTGCCGCCGGGCAAGCCGCACGCTGACGATCCCAAGCTTGCGGTGCGTGCGTTCGGGCTCAACTTCCCCAATCCGATCGGCATGGCAGCAGGTTTCGACAAGAGCGCCGAAGTGCCGGATGCGCTGCTGCGGCTCGGCTTCGGCTTCGTCGAGATCGGCTCGGTGACGCCGAAGCCGCAAAGCGGCAATCCGCGACCGCGGCTGTTTCGTCTGGAACGCGACGAAGCCGTGATCAATCGCATGGGCTTCAACAATGACGGCGCGGAGACAGCGCTGCGCAGGCTCGCGGCGCGCGCGCAGCACGGCGGCATCGTCGGCGTCAATGTCGGCGCCAACAAGGATTCGCCCGACCGCGTCAATGACTACGTCAAGCTGATCGAGACCTTTGCGCCGGTCGCGAGCTATTTCACCGTCAACGTTTCCTCGCCGAACACGCCGGGCCTGCGCAATCTGCAGGAAGGCGCGCTGCTCGACGATCTCCTCGCCAGGGTGATCGACGCGCGCGAGCGGGTGCGGCAAAAGGCCGGCGACACGCCGGTGCTGCTCAAGATCGCGCCGGATTTGAGCCTCGCCCAGCTCGACGACGTCGTGCAGGTCGCACGCTCGCGCCGGGTCGACGGCATGATCGTGTCGAACACCACGATCGCGCGACCGAGCACGCTGCGCGAGGAGATGCGCGCCAAGGAGCAGGGCGGCCTGTCCGGCCGGCCGCTGTTCCGGCTGTCGACGCGGATGGTCGCGGAAACCTATGTGCGGGTCGAGGGCGCATTCCCCCTGATCGGCGTCGGCGGTGTGGACTCGGGCGGCGCCGCGCTGACGAAAATCCGCGCCGGCGCGAGCCTGATCCAGCTCTATTCGTCGCTGGTCTACAAGGGCCTCGGCCTCGTCGACGAGATCAAGCGCGATCTCGCCTCGACCCTATTGCGCACCGGGCGGGATTCTCTCTCCGAGATCGTCGGCTCCGACGCCGCCACGTTGACGGCGGAAGCCTGGCCGGGGATGTAGCTCTTCGCCGCGTAGCCCGGATGGAGCGAAGCCCAATCCGGGATTCTATCCGCGGACGCGAAGGTCCCGGATTACGCTTTCGCTCCATCCGGGCTACGCGTTACAGCGACTGCTTCGAAAACGTCTTCCTGTACAGCGCCGGATAGCGCGCGGCCTGCAAGCCGCCGCGCGAGACGTAGGAGGCGATCAGCGCGCTCCACAGCCCGGCATTGCCGAACGATTGCAGCGCCCACCATGTGGCGAGGAAGATCGCGAGCGAGGCCAGCATCAGATTGCGCATCTCGCGCGCCCAGGTCGCGCCGATATAGATGCCGTCGAAGCCGAAGGCGAACACGCCGGGAATGGGCGCAAGCACGACGAACGGCAGGAATTCCCGGGCGCCGCGACGGACGGCTTCGCTCGCCGTCATGAAATCGATCAAGTTCGGTCCGAACAGCGCAAACAGCGCGGACACGACCAGCGCGAAGCCGAGCCCCCATAGCAGCACCAGCCGGGTCGAATCCGCAAATCCCCTGGCGTCGCGTGCGCCAAGCGTACGGCCGCAAAGCTGCTGGGCTGCGTTCGCAAGACCGTCGAGGAAGAAGGCGCTGACCAGCAGAAAATTGTTGAGCACGGAATTGGCGGCCAGCGTGACGTCGCCAGCCCGCGCGCCCTTGGCGGTGAAAAACAGAAACACCGCGATCAGCGCCGCGGTGCGGATCAGGATGTCGGAATTCACCGCCAGCAGCCGCATCAGCTTGGCCCGGTCGAACAGCTCTGCGTATGGCACCGCGAACCCACCGTCCGCATAGCGGCGGCAGACCATCATGCCGAGCCCGAATCCGGCCGCTTCGGACAGCAGCGCGGCGATCGCAGCACCCGCGATGCCGGTGTCGTAGACCAGCACCAGCAGGATCGTCGCCGCCGCGTTGACGAGATTGATGACAATTTGGAGCGCGAGCGCCGGATTGGCGTGGGCCTGGCCGACCAGCCAGCCGAGGATGACATAGTTGGCGAGCGCCAGCGGCGCCGACCAGATCCGGATCACGAAGTAGGTTTTCGCCGCGCGCGTAACGCCTTCGCTGCCGCCCATCAGGTCGAACAGCCCGGCGGCCAGCGGCAGTTGCAGCACGATCAGGGCTACGCCGATCAAGCCGGCGACGATGAAGCCGCGCACCAGGATCGCGGTCAGCTCGCGCGTCTCGCCGGCGCCGAGCGCCTGCGCCGTGAAGGCGAGCGTGCTCATGCGCAGGAAGCCGAACAGCCAGAACAGGCAATCGAAGATGACGGACGCTATTGCGACGCCGCCGAGCAGCGCGGCATCGTCGAGCCGGCCGATCGCGGTGGTCGAGACCACCCCGATCAACGGCGTGGTGAGGTTGGCGACCATCGCCGGGCCTGCGATGGCGAAGACCTGACGGGAACCGATCTTCAAGTGAACGGGTGCGTGCATGTCAGAACACGAGCACCATGCCGTCTTCGGCGGCGAGATGGGCGATGTCGTCGAGGCGCGACAGCACGTCTTCGCTCATATGGGTGAGGACGAGGCGTTTTGCGCTAATTTCGGGCAGGTGCTGTTCCAAGGTCTTCAGGCTGAGGTGATTCTTGACCACCTTCTCGTACATATAGGCTTCGGCGATGAAAAGATCGGCGCCATGCGCCAGCGGAATGAGCGTCTCCGTCCATTCGGTATCGGCGCTGTAGGCCAGCGTGCGGCCCTCGGCCTCGATACGATAGGCGAGGAACGGTCCGCCGGATTCGCCGTGCACGACCGGATAGGGCGTCACCGTCACCGCGCCGAAGCTTTGGCTCTGCCCGGGCGCGAGCTCGACGACCGACAGCTCGAAGCGCCGGTCCGTCTTGGAGGAATGCTCGAACAGAGCCTCCATCACCGTACGCAGCCGCGTCTCGATGCCTTTGGGGCCGGCGATGGTGAGCGGCCGCGTCCGCCGCGAGAATTGCGCGTCGAGGAGGACAAACGGCAGCCCGGCAAAATGGTCGCCGTGGAAATGCGTGATCAGGATGAGATCGATCTCATTGCAGTCGATCTCGAGTCGCTTCAGCGCCGGCAGAGCCGACGCGCCGCAATCGATCAGGAAGTTGGCCTCGCGCCCCGAGACGTGGAAGCAGGTGTTGAGCCTGCCGCCGGATCCGAAGGCGTCGCCGCAGCCGACAAAGCGCAATTGCATCGGCCGCCGGCTCCCTAGAGCATGATCCGGAAAAGTGTGAAGCGGTTTTCCGACAAGATCATGCTCAAAACTAACGACTTACCTGCGCGGCGCACCGAAAACGCGCATCAGCAGCCAGATCGGAATCACGATGACAGCGCCGAGCAGAAAGTAGCGCCACAGCCAGTTCACGGTGTCGAAGCCGAGATCCCACAAACGCTGGAACAGAAGACGAATGCTTAAGATGATATTCCAGGGATCGAAGCCGATCGCCGTCAGCACGACGCCGACGAGGATCGAGAGCAGCACCAGGCGAAACGCGACCGCCAGCGGCGAGCCGCCGAGAAAGCGGTTCAGGCCATCAGCGCGGCCGGCCGGCAAATCTCTGACGTCGTGGGCCATCTCAAACTCCTCAGGGGATTCGACTCTATCATAGGGCAAGGCGGGGGACATGGGGAACCCGCGATGGCGCGTCAATCGGCTTACGGGATTTTAATTCGGGCAGGGCGGGTACGCCTTCGTTGCGAGATGATCGTGCCGCAGGCTCGCTGCAACCTCTCCCGCTTGCGGGAGAGGTCGCGCCGAAGGCGCGGGTGAGGGCTCTCTCCTATTGGGGATTCCCAATGGGGAAACACCCTCTCCCCGACCCTCTCCCGCAAGCGGGAGAGGGAGCGCACCTAGTACGCCTCACGCCTCAATCTCCGCCGCCTCCGCTTTCAGCATTTTTTCCAGCGTTTCGAGCCGGTCGGCATCCCGCGGCGGCTTGTCCCAGCGTAAGCGGCTGATGCGGGGGAAGCGCATCGCGACGCCAGATTTGTGCCGCGGCGAGCGCTGCAGCCCCTCGAAGGCGACCTCCAGCACCAGGCCCTTGTCCGGCTCGTGCACGACGTGGCGGACGGGGCCGAATTTTTCGGTGGTATTGCGACGCACGAAGCGGTCGATCTGGAGCAGCTCTTCGTCGGTGAAGCCGAAATAGGCTTTTCCGACCGGCACCAGCTCGTCGCTGCCCGCGCCTGCGGTCCAGACGCCGAAGGTGTAGTCGGAATAGTAGGACGAGCGCTTGCCGTGGCCGCGCTGCGCATACATCAGCACGGCGTCGATGATGTGCGGATCGCGCTTCCACTTCCACCACTGTCCCTTCGGCCGTCCCGGCAGATAGGGTGCATCGCGCCGCTTCAGCATCACGCCTTCGACGGCGTCCGCGTCCTCGCCCGCACCGGCGCTCGCGGGATCGGCGCGTGCGGCGGTCAGCGCCTCCCAGCTTGCGAAGGCGACGGTGGGCGACAGATCGATGCGGGGATCGTCAAGCTTGCCGATGAAGGTCTCCAGCCGTTCGCGCCGCTCCGCAAAGGGTAGCTCGCGCAAATCGTTCTCGTCGTCGCCGAGCAGATCGTAGGCGCGCAGATGAATCGGAAACTCCTTGATCAGCTTCGGAGACACGAGCTTGCGGTTGAGCCGTTGCTGCAGAACATTGAAACTCTGCACGCGCCCTTCGCGCAGAATCAGAAGCTCGCCGTCGATGGCGCCGGGCATGCGCAATGACGGCACGAGGTCCGGAAAGCTGCCGGTGATGTCCTCGCCGGTGCGCGAATAGAGCCGCGCCGTGATGTGGCCGTGCTCGTCTCGGCCGGCCACCGCCTGCACGCGGATGCCGTCCCATTTCCATTCGGCGATGTAATCGGCGGGATCGAGCGCGGCGAAATCGGTGTCCTCGATCGCGTGCGCCAACATCACCGGGCGGAACGGGGCGGGATCGCGATTGACCGGCTTGTCGCCGCGGCCTTCCAGCCAGGCGAACAGGTCGAGATAGGGCGGCGCGAGACCGGGCCAGATCAGCTCGACCTCATGCGGGTCCTTGTCACCGAGTGCCGCGGCCGCGGTCTTGGCCAGCCGCGCGGAGATGCCGATGCGCAACGCGCCGGTGACGAGCTTCAACAGGGCCCAGCGGCCGGTCTCATCCAGCTCGTCGAGCCAGCGCTCGAGCTGTTTTGGCAGCTCGGTCTTGCCGAGTGTGCGCAGCGTGGTGACGACCTCGGTCAGCGTCGGCGGCGGTGGATTGTTGTGGTTGCTCGGATGGAGCGCATCGCTGGCATCTCGCCCGCGGTACCCCCCTCCCTGACCCTCCCCCACAAGGGGGGAGGGAACGGTGAGGTTCGTGCATCCATCACTTTGGGAATCGCTGTTCGCTCTCGCGCTCACTGATAGCGCCGCGCGCAACTGCGCTCCCTCCCCCCTTGTGGGGGAGGGCGGGGGAGAGGGGTAGCCCGGAAAAGATTCGTCCTTGTGTGCATTCCGCTTCGGCCACATCAGCGCCACCGTTTCCGAGAGGTCGCCGACATAATCGTAAGACAATCCGAACAGCACCGGATCGGTGCGCGACGCGATCAGATCTCGGATCAGCGCGGGCTTGGCGTGCTTGAAGCTCAGCGCGCCGGTCAGCGCGGCCAGGGCATAGCCGCGATCAGGATCGGCGACCTCGCGAAAATAACTTGTGATCAGCCGCAGCTTGTTGTTGCGGCCGGGCTCGTAGGCGAGGCGGTCGAGAAGTTCGGCGAAGCGGTTCATGCTTCGGCCTCGTCAGCGAGCGGCGTCTCGGTCTCCTCCTCGTCGCCATAGCCGACCAGATCGAGCGGCCGTGCCTGCAAACCCTTGCTTTGGCACCAATGCACCAGCGCGTCTTCCTGGCCGTGGGTGACCCAGATCTCGCCGGCGCCGGTCGCGGCGATCGTGGCGGTGAGGCCGTCCCAATCGGCGTGATCCGAGATCACCAGCGGCAGCTCGATGCCGCGTTGCCGCGCGCGGGCGCGCACCCGCATCCAGCCGGAGGCGAATGCCGTGACTGGATCGGGAAACCGCCGGGTCCAGAGATCGGACGTCGCAGAGGGCGGCGCCAGCGTGATGGTGCCGGCAAGTGCCGCCTTCTTGACGCCCTTCACCGGCCTGAGATCGCCGAGCTCGATTCCGCGGCTCTGATAGTAATGCGTGATCTTCTCCATCGCGCCATGCAGATAGATCGGCACGTCGTAACCCGCTTGGCGCAGCAGTGCGATCACGCGTTGCGCCTTGCCGAGCGAATAGGCGCCAACGAGATGCGCGCGCTCCGGAAACAGCGCCACCGATGCCAGCAGCTTCTTGACCTCGTCGGCGGCATCGCCATGGCGAAACACCGGCAGGCCGAACGTCGCCTCGGTGATGAAGACGTCGCAGGGCACGAGCTCGAACGGCGTGCAGGTCGGGTCGGGTGCATCCTTGTAGTCGCCGGAGGCGACGATGCAGGTGTCCTTGCAGGTCACCGCGACCTGCGCCGAACCGAGCACATGGCCGGCCGGGTGAAACTTCACGCTGACATCGCCGAGCCGGATCTCCTCGCCATAGCGGATCGCCTGCGTCGAGCCGGCGAAATTCTCGCCATAGCGCAGCCGCATCATGTCCAGCGTTTCCTGCGTCGCCAGCACCGCGCCGTGGCCGGCGCGGGCATGGTCGGAATGGCCGTGGGTGATCACGGCCCGCTCGACCGGCCGGACGGGGTCGATATGGAAGCCGCCCGGCTTGCAGCATAGGCCGGCGGCAACTGGCAGCAGGATGTCTTGCGGACGCATGCCTGTTATATAGGTTGCGACCCCGCGTCTTCGAGTCATCACCGCTTCGTTCCCTGGTTCCCCCAATGCCCCTGCGTCTGTTCCTGACCTCCGGCGATCTCATGGCCGACCGCCGCTTCGAGTTCGCGCGCGACCTCCAGCTCAAGGGTGATCTGGCGGCCGCCGCCGACCTGCTGGAGCAGACCATCGAGCTTGCGCCGAATTTCACCTCGGCCTGGTTCACGCTCGGCGAAATCCGCGCGCAACTCGGCGAGCGCGACAAGGCCATTGCGGCCTTTCGCAAATCGCGCGAGTCCGACCCGGGCGATCAGCACGGCGCTCATCTGCATCTGATACGCCTCGGCGATGCGCAATTGTCGGAGATGCCGAAGGCCTATGTGCAGGCCTTGTTCGATCAATACGCGCCGCGCTTCGAGCACGTGCTGATCAACGATCTCGGCTATCGCGCGCCGTCGCTAATCTTCAAGGCAGTGGTGGCCGCCCGCGTCGCCGCGAAGAAGCCCGCCCTGTTCAAGCGCGCCGTCGATCTCGGATGCGGGACGGGGCTCGCGGCCGCCGCCTTCGCAAAACAGGTCGACCAATTCATCGGCATCGACCTGTCGCCCGGCATGGTCAAGGAGGCGCGCGCAACGGGCCTCTATGCCGAGCTCGAAGTCGCCGACATGATCGAAGGCCTGCGCAGCAGGAGCGAGGCGAGCGCAAACCTCGTCGTCGCTGCCGATGCGTTCGTCTATCTCCCCGATCTCGCGCCAGTGCTCAGTGAGGCCAGGCGCGTGCTCGCGCCCGGCGGCGTGCTTGCGTTCACGCTGGAGACCCATGACGGCAGCGGGATCGTTCTCGGCGAAGGCCTGCGCTATGCCCATTCGGCGGAATATGTGCGCGATGCGATGGCGCAGGCCGGCCTCAAGGTCCTCACATTGGAGCGGGCCTCGCCACGCACCGAGAACAATGAGCCGGTGCGCGGCCTCGTCGTGGTCGCCGAGAAAACTTGAGTCTAGGCGCTATAAGCGGCGCTTTAAGCGTCATTGCGTCGCAAAGCCGTGACTTCCCACTTGCGAGCCGTGCGGCGATGCCAGCACAATGCGCGCACCAGGGAGAAACGAACAATGACGAAGAATCCATCGCGGCGCGATTTCAGCGCCGCCGCGCTCGCGACCATCGCGGCATCCACCTTGCCCGCGCCCTATGTCTGGGCCGCGGAAAAGAAATACGATGCCGGCGCCAGCGACACCGAGATCAAGATCGGGCAGACCGTGCCGCATTCCGGCCCCGGCTCGCTCTACGGCGTGCTCGGGCGCGTCGGCGAAGCCTATTTCCAGATGCTGAACGAGAAGGGTGGCATCAACGGACGCAAGGTCAAATTCCTCACCATGGACGATGCCTACAGCGCGCCGAAATGCGTCGAGGCGACGCGGCGCCTGGTCGAGCAGGAGGAGGTGCTCGCGCTCTACGGCTCGCTCGGCACCGCGCCGCAGACCGCCGTGCACAAATACCTGAACTCGAAGGGCGTGCCGCAGCTGCTGCTCAACACCGGCGCGTCGAAGTGGAATAATCCGAAAGAGTTCAAATGGACCATGGCGGGCCTGCCGCTCTATCCGACCGAGGCGCGCATCCTGGCGCGGCACGTCGTCAGCGTGAAGCCGAACGCGAAGGTCGGCATCCTCTACCAGAACGACGATTTCGGCCGCGACTTCCTCGGCCCCTTCAAGAAGGTTCTGGAAGATGCCGGCGGCACCGCCAAGGTGATCATGGAGCAGACCTACGATCTGACCGATCCGACGGTTGATTCCCAGCTCATCAACCTCTCGAAGTCGGGTGCGGACGTCTTCTACAACATCTCCACCGGCAAGGCGTCGTCGCAGTCGATCCGGAAAGTGGCCGAGCTCGGCTGGAAGCCACTGCAGCTGCTCTCGGCCGGCTCGACCGGCCGCTCGATCCTCAATGCAGCGGGCCTCGAGAACGCCGCCGGCATCGTCGCCATCCGCTACAACAAGGAAGTCGGCCTGCCCAAATGGGAGAAGGACCCCGACGTGATGGCGTTCGAGGAGCTGCGCAAGAAGTACACGCCGGCGATCGATCAAGACAACACCATCGCCTTCGCCGGCTACGGCCAGGCCGTCACCATGGGCGAGATTCTGCGCCGCTGCGGCGACGAGCTCACGCGCGCCAACGTGCTGAAGCAGGCCTCCAACCTCAAAGGCTTCCACTCGCCTTATTTCCTCGACGGCGTCACCTACGACTACACACCTGACGACTACACGCCGATGAAGACGCTCTTCATCTCCACGTTCACCGGCAAGGACTGGGACATCTCCGACAAGCCGATGTCGGAGTAGGGGCGGGCGGGATGCTGTAGGGTGGGCAAAGGCGCACTTGCGCCGTGCCCACCATCTCTCCATGCGTTTGGGTGCACATGGTGGGCACGCTTCGCTTTGCCCACCCTACGGGACCTCCCCCTCGACGAACCCACCCCCACGGCTTACCTGTGATGCCGTGCCGCCCCGCATCCGCAAATCTCCGGCCGAACCTGCCGCGCTGCTGCCCGACCACTTCCAGGCGTGGTTCGCAGCCCGCGGCTGGTCGCCCCGCGCGCATCAATTGGCGCTGCTGGAGAAGGCGCGCGAGGACCGGTCCGCACTGCTGATCGCGCCCACCGGCGCCGGCAAGACGCTGGCGGGATTTCTGCCGACGCTGGTGGAGTTGAGTTCTGCGCCCAAAGCTTCGGCGAAATCGGTGATCTCCACCGGCCGCAGTCTGCAACGCACCGGCGGCCTGCACACGCTCTACATCTCGCCGCTCAAGGCGCTCGCGGTCGATATCGCGCGCAACCTCGAGCGTCCCGTCGCCGAGATGGCGCTGCCGATCAAGATCGAGACCCGCACCGGCGACACGCCGACGTCGCGGCGGCAGCGGCAGCGACGCTATCCGCCTGACATTTTGCTGACGACGCCCGAACAACTCGCGCTGCTGCTGTCCTCAGACGACGCGCCGTTCCTGTTCTCCTCGCTGAAGCGCATCGTGCTCGACGAGCTGCACGCGCTGGTGACGTCCAAGCGCGGCGATCTTCTCTCCCTCGGGCTGGCGCGGCTGTGGCGATTGGCGCCGCAGATGCGCGCGATCGGCCTGTCGGCGACCGTGGCCGAGCCGGAATCGCTGGCGCGCTTCCTGGTGCCGCAGCCCGGCGGCAAGGAAGCGGCCGCCGACATCGTCATTGCCGGCGGCGCGGCGCCGCCGCTGGTCGAAATGATGGACACGCGCGAGCGCCTGCCCTGGGCCGGCCACAGTGCGCGCCATGCGCTTCCCGAGATCTACGAGCTGATCAAGGCGAACAAGACCACGCTGGTTTTCGTCAACACCCGCAGCCAAGCCGAGATGCTGTTCCAGAATCTCTGGAGCATGAATGATGACAATCTCGCCATTGCCCTGCATCACGGCTCGCTCGACGTTGCCCAGCGCCGCAAGGTCGAAGACGCGATGTCGGCGGGCAAACTGCGCGGCGTGGTCTGCACCTCCTCGCTCGACCTCGGCGTCGACTGGGGCGACGTCGACCTTGTCGTCAATATCGGTGCGCCCAAGGGTTCCTCCCGCCTGATGCAGCGCATCGGCCGCGCCAACCACCGGCTCGACGAAGCCTCGCGCGCGGTGCTGGTGCCGGCGAACCGCTTCGAGGTGCTGGAGTGCCGCGTCGCGATCGACGCCATCGCGGAGAATGCGCAGGACACGCCGCCGCTGCGGATCGGTGCCCTCGACGTGCTGGCCCAACACGTTCTCGGCTGCGCCTGCGGCGAGCCATTTTTCTCCGACGAGCTCTACGACGAAGTGCGCACCGCCGCACCTTACGCCGATCTCACGCGGCAGGATTTCGACGACGTGGTCGATTTCGTCGCCTCCGGCGGCTACGCGCTGAAGACCTATGAGCGCTTCGCCCGCATCAAGCAGGACAAGGAGGGGCGCTGGCGCGTCGCCAATCCCAAGGTGCGGCAGAGCTACCGGATGAATGTCGGCACCATCGTCGAGGACGACATGCTGAAGGTGCGGCTGGTTCGCTCGCGCGGCGGTGGTCAAGGAAAAGCAGGCGGGTCGACGGGCGTGATCGCGCGCGGCGGCAGGCTGCTCGGCGAGATCGAGGAAGCCTTCATCGAAGGCCTCAGCCCGGGCGACACCTTCGTGTTCTCAGGCGAGGTGGTGCGCTACGAGACCCTGGTCGAGGACCAGGTCTATGTCTCGCGCGCCAACGACAAGGACCCGAAGGTGCCGTCCTATATGGGCGGCAAGTTCCCGCTCTCGACCTATCTCGCCGAACGGGTCCGCCGCCTGCTCGATGACGGGCGCGCGTGGGGCGCCTTGCCGGAGCAGGTGCGCGACTGGCTGTCGCAGCAAAAGGACGTCTCGCGTGTGCCTGAAGTGCGCGAGCTGCTGGTCGAGAGTTTTCCCCGCGCCAACAAGCACTACATCGTCTGCTATCCCTTCGAAGGCCGTCTCGCGCACCAGACGCTGGGCATGCTGTTGACGCGCCGGCTGGAGCGTGCCCGCGCCCGACCGCTCGGCTTCGTCGCCAACGAATATGCGATCGCGGTCTGGGCGCTCGGCGACCTGTCCTCCATGATCCGGGACGGCAGGATCGACCTCGATGCGCTGTTCGACCCTGATATGCTCGGCGACGACCTCGAAGCCTGGCTTGCCGAATCCGCGCTGATGAAGCGCACGTTTCGCAATTGCGCGATCATCTCCGGCCTGATCGCGCGCCGTCACACCGGCGAGGAGAAGAGCCGCCGCCAGGTGCTGTTCTCGACCGATCTCGTCTACGACGTCCTGCGAAAACATCAGGCCGACCACGTGCTGTTGCGCGCCGCGCGGGCCGATGCCGCCACCGGCCTGCTCGATCTGCGCCGCCTCAGCGACATGCTCACCCGCATCCAGGGCCACATCACGCATCGGGAACTCGACCGTGTCTCCCCGCTCGCGGTCCCCGTGATGCTGGAAATCGGCCGCGAGTCAGTCTATGGCGAAGCGGGAGACGAGCTCCTGGCTGAAGCCGCCGACGAGCTGGTCAAAGAGGCGATGGGATAACAGCAGGTTTTGACGTGACGGCAGGCGCGCTGGTTTCAGGAGATAACGAGGACATGCGCGTTTCGAATGTCAGCATCAGCAGCGTGACGTTCGTGGCCGATCTTTCCGGGGCACTGTTCTGGGAAGAGCAGCGCCTGCTCGTCGTCTCCGACCTGCATCTGGAAAAAGGTTCCAGCTTCGCCATGCGCGGCGTGCTGCTGCCGCCTTACGACACCATCGCGACGCTCGGTCGTCTCGCTGCTGTCATCTCCCGCCATGATCCCCGAATCGTCATCGCGCTCGGCGACAGCTTTCACGATCGCACCGCGCATGGACGGCTGTCGGCGGAGGATCGCGACGCGGTCGCTGCCTTGCAGGCCGGCCGCGACTGGATCTGGATTTCGGGCAATCACGATCCGGCGCTGCCGCGTGATCTCGGCGGCACCGTCGCCGACGAAGTCGCGATCGGCCCGATCACCTTCCGCCACGAGCCGACCGGCGCGGGCGGCGAGATCGCCGGCCATCTCCATCCCAAGGCCCGCGTCTCCGCGCGCGGCCGCTCGATGGAGCGCCGCTGTTTCGCCTGTGATGGGATGCGCGCCGTGATGCCCGCCTTCGGCGCCTATGCCGGCGGCCTCAGCATCCGTGACGTGGCGTTTGCAAAGATCTTTCCAAAGAACGGTTTTGTCGCGCATTTGCTCGGCGACCGCCGCGTCCATGCGATTGCGGCGTCGCGGTGTTATTGACTAGCTATCGCTTCGATCGGGCTGAACCCTCTCACCACGCGCACACTGCGCTCCCTCCCCCCTTGTGGGGGAGGGCAGGGGAGGGGGGTAGCCCAGGAAAAGTTGCGCGTTGGCGTCGCGCAAACGCGTGTGCGAATCGAGATAGTCCCCGTGTGGTACCCCTCTCCCTAACCCTCCCCCACAAGGGGGGAGGGAACGTACCGGTCTCGCAGCCGCAGATCGCGACTATCGCAACGGTTCACGCCGCCTTCGCCTGCACGTCATCGCAGAACTCTGCCAGCCGATCGGCGAGCCGCAGCGTCGCGGGACTTGCGCCCGGCGCGGCCATCAACGCCACCTCGGTCCGGTTGATTGGCGCAAAGCCGTCCTTTGCGGTCAGCACGCGGTGGTCGGACTGGATCGCCATCTCCGACAGGATGCTCAGCCCCATGCCGGCGGCAACGGCGGCCTGGATGCCGGCGAGGCTCGATGACGTGTAGGACATGTGCCAAATGCGGCCCGCGCTTTCCAGCGCGTGGATGGCGCCGGCGCGGTAGAGGCAGCCGAGCGGAAAGCCGATCAGCGGCACCGAGGCGACATCGGCGTGGATCGGATGGCTCTTGCTGGTGACCCAGTGCACCTGCTCCGGCCACACCGCGATCGCGCCCTTCTCACCGGCTGCGCGCTTGAACAGTGCGAGGTCGAGCTCGCCGCGATCGAGGTCCCGCGCCAGGTTCTTGCTCTGATCGGCGCGCACATCGAGCCGCAGGCCCGGATGCGAACGCGAGAAGGCGCCGAGCAGTTTCGCCAGCCGGTACGCCGCAAAGTCTTCGGGGATGCCGAGCCGGATCGCGCCTTCGCCGTCGGGCTGGCGCAGCACGTCGCGGGCCTCTTCCGCAAGCGACAACAGCCGCCGCGCATAGGACAGCAGCCGTTCGCCGGCTTCGGTCGGGCGAACGTCCTTGCCGTCACGATGCAGCAGGACCTGGCCGACATCCTCCTCCAGCCGCTTGATCTGCTGGCTGACGGTCGATTGCGTGCGATGGACGCGCTCGCCGGCGCGGGTGAAGCCGCCGGCATCGACCACCGAGACGAAGCTGCGCAGGAGCTCCAGATCGAGCATGGATGCCTCCATTCGAAAATCCACTGACTAGAAGTTAATCATTTAATTTCCAAATGACAAGCCGGCTCCCTAGATCGAGGGCTCAGGAGAATGTCCCTCATGTCGCTCGCCCCCTCGCTTGCCGCTTCCCGCAGCCGCTTCAATACGCTGCCGCTCGCCATCGGCGCGTTCTGCCTGCTCTGGAGCTACGCCTTCGTCGCCGGCAAGATCGGCGTAACCCATTGCCCGCCGCTGATCCTCCTCGCGGCCCGCTTCTCGCTCGCCGGCATCCTGATCCTCGGTGCCACGCTGGCCCGCGGCAACGACTGGTCGCTGTCGTGGCGCGATGCCGCGATCTTCGCCGCGCTCGGCGTTGCCAACAACGCGCTCTATCTCGGCCTCGGCTACACCGGGCTGCAATCGGTCTCCGCCGGCCTCGGCGGCCTGATCGTGTCCGCCAATCCGGTGTTCACGGCGGGCCTCGCCGCGCTTCTGCTCGGCGAAGGCATGACGTGGCGCAAGGCGAGCGGCCTCCTGCTCGGGATCATCGGCGTGACCTTGATCGTCTGGCACCGCCTGTCGGTCGGCACCGACTCGCTGCACGGCATCGTGTTCACGCTGGCCTCGCTTGCCTCCCTCGTCGCTGGCACCATTTTGTTCAAGCTGCTCGCGCCAAAGGGCTCGTTGTGGATCGGCAATGGCGTGCAGAATCTCGCCGCCGGCATCGTGCTGACGCCGGTGGCGCTGACCTTCGCCGATATTCATGCCATCGACCTCACGCTGGGCTTGATCGGCGCCTTCGCCTTCCTCGTGCTCGGCGGCTCGATCATGGCGTACTGGCTCTGGTTTCATCTCCTGAAAGTGTGTGGCGCGACGGCCGCCAGTGCCTATCATTTCCTGATGCCGCCGCTCGGCATGCTGTTCGCGTATCTCGTGCTCGGCGAGCATGTCGAGGCCCGCGATCTGCTCGGAATCATCCCGGTCGCACTTGGCATCTATCTGGTGACGCGGCCCGCAAAATCCGTCTCGTAACAGGAGTCCATCATGCCCATTTCCATCACCCTGATCGGCGGTCCCACTGCGCTGATCGAGATCGATGGCTTCCGCCTGCTCACTGACCCGACCTTCGATGCGCCCGGCGCCTATCAACTGCCGCATGTGAAGCTGGAGAAGACGATTGGACCCGCGCTGAAGGCCGACGCAATCGGCCCGGTCGACGCGGTCCTGCTCAGCCACGACCAGCATTCCGACAATCTCGACAATTCCGGCCGCGACTATCTGCTTAAAGCGCCGCGCGCGCTGACGACCGAGGCCGGCGTCAAGCGCCTGGGCGGCCATGTCGAAGGCCTCGCGCCATGGGCGACCTCGCATCTGAAAGACGGTGACGGCAATACGCTGACGATCACCGCCACGCCCGCGCGTCACGGCCCGGCCGGCATCGAGCCGTTGTCGGGCGACGTCATCGGCTTCGTGGTGTCGTCGAGCCGGACCGACACCACTTCGGTTTATATCAGCGGCGACACCACCTGGTTCGACGGCGTCGCCGAGGTCGCGCGCCGCTTCAAATGCGGCGTGGTGATGCCTTTCGCCGGCGCCGCGCAAACGCGCGGGCCGTTCCATCTCACCATGGACACCAACGACACCATCGAGACCGCACGCGCCTTCCCCGATGCGATGATCGTGCCGGTTCATACGGAGGGTTGGGCGCATTTCCGTCAGAACGGCGAGGATCTGCGCAAGACGTTTGATGTGCTGGGTTTTGGCACAAGGCTGCGATTGCTGGAGCCGGGGGTGCCGACCGTGGTGCAGGCGCCGTAGCCCCAACTGTCATGCCCCGGCTTGACCGGGGCATCCAGTACGCCGCGGCGGTAGTTGTGAGAGCGAACTGCCTAACGCCAGCCTCTGGAATACTGGGTCGCCCGGTCAAGCCGGGCGACGACGAGAGGAGAGAGCGTAGTTCCCTCAATCCTTCCTGAAAACAATCGACGCCATCCAGCCCGTCATCAGCGCCATCGCGGCGGTGACGAGGCCGTAGATCAGCCCGTTCTGGCGCGCCGTCGTCGCGACGAACTGCTCGAAGCCGACCTTGACGATCTCGAACGCGGTCTCGGTCTTGCCGATGAACGCGCCGTCGGCAAACAGCTTGATCTCCACCTCATAGGTGCCGATCGGCACCTCCGCGGGCAGTGGAATGCCGGTGCGGAACAGGGTCGGTGTCAGGAACGTCACCGCGCTCGGATCCTCGCGGTAGAGACCGCGCTGGGTGCGCAGGCGGATGAAGGCGGAGCGGAACGCGTCGTTCGGCACCACATCGGCATAGTCGCCGCTGACGCGTTGGGTCAGCAGCACGTTGTTGAGCCCGATCTGCTGGCGTCGCGCGATCTCGGGCGAGGTTATGACATCGAAGGAGCGGTTGGCGAACAGCGCGAGATAGCTCGGCACCTCCAGAAACTGGCGGTAGTCGGTGTTGATCCAGATCCCGAAGGTACGCTCCTTGCGCCGCGTCACCATGTCGGCGCGCGGGCCCATCACGGTGACGACGAGATCGTAGCTCTTGCGGTCGACGGGCGTGGAGGCGTCCTTCTCGACCGAGCCGAACAGCACGAGCTCCTCGCCGGAATAGTTCGGAGTCACCGTGACGCGATGGTTGGAGACCGACACGATCAGGCGCTCGGCCCGTGCGGCGGAGCCGAGCAGCAGGACAACCAGGACTGCGAGAGCTGCGCGCATCATCCGTTCACCCCCAGCTCGCGAATGGTGAAGAGATCCTCTGGCCGGATCACCAGCTCGATGGCGAAGCGGACGCCGACCGAGAGGATCAAGAGGCCAAGCAGCAGCCGCAACTGCTCGCCGCGGATCTTCTGGCCGGCGCGGGCGCCGAATTGGGCGCCGGTGACGCCGCCGACCATCAGGATCAGCGCCAGCACCGCGTCGACCAGATGATTGGTCACGGCATGCAGCAGGGTCGCAAACAGCATCGTGACCAGCGTCAGGACCATCGACGTCCCGATCACCGTCGAGGTCGGCACCCGCAGCAAATAGATCATGATCGGCACCAGGATGAAGCCGCCGCCGATGCCCATGATGGCGCCGATGAAGCCGATCAGGATGCCGACGATCACGACCGGAATGACCGAGAGGTAGATCTTGGAGCGCTTGAACCGCATCTTCAGCGGCAGGCCATGGATCCAGTTATGCGTGCGTCGCGGCGGCACCGCGCCGCGCCGGGTCCGCATCAGGGCACGCAGGCCTTCGGAGAACATCAGGCTGCCGACGGTGGTGAGCAGCACGACGTAGGACAGTGCGATCATCAGATCGAGCTGGCCAAGCGCGCGCAGCTGCGTGAAGGTCCACACCCCGAGAGCCGTCCCGGTTACGCCGCCGCATAACAGCACGCTCGCCAGCGCCGGGTCGATCGCGCGTCGCCGCCAATAAGCGAGGGCGCCGGAAAAGGACGAGGCCGCGATGTGGCTTGCGACGGAAGCGACCGCGACCGCCGGCGTGATGCCGATGAAGATCAAAAGCGGCGTCATCAGGAAGCCGCCGCCGATCCCGAACATGCCGGAGACGAAGCCGACCGCCGCGCCCATCGCCAGCACGAGGAAGACGTTGACCGGAAGATCGGCGATCGGGAGATAGAGCTGCATCGAGAGACCACGCTTCCGGCGAGACGGATCGATTGCGCGGAATGCTCGCAGGAGAGCAGAACGATTGCCGCGTCCCTCAATAGCGGAATTCGACGGCGGGCGGGACCAGGAATTTCGGGCGTGGTGAATGGGGGTGTCGGCGGCATCGACGCTTTAGCTCCTCACCCTGAGGAGCCTGCGCAGCAGGCGTCTCGAAGGGCGAGGCCCGGATCAAGAGGCGGGCCTGCATGGTTCGAGGCGCGCGCAAGAGCGCGCTCCTCACCATGAGGGGAGAGGGCCTCAGTGCGCCGCCGACGCCGACTTCTTGCTCGCGACCGGCTTCGGCGCAGGCTTCGCGTTGGCCTGCGGGGCGCTGTCCCAGCCGCCGTTCGGGGCCGCAACGTTGACGGCGTCGTCGGGCTGCGGCTCGGCGCTGAAGGTCTGGATCGCGAGCTTGGCGGCGGCGAGCGATTGCGGGTCGAGCCGCTTGGCGACGTCGTCGCGCTTGGTTGCTGCGTCGGCGTCACCCTGGGTGGCGGCGAGTGTGAACCATTTGTAGGATTCGGCGAGGTTCTGTTCGACGCCGATGCCGCGGGCATAGAGGATGCCGAGGTTGAACTGGCTGTCGGCGACGCCGCGATCGGCGGCCTTCCGGAACCACAGTGCCGCGCTCTTGTAATTGGCGCCGCGTCCGCCGCCGTCGGCATCGAGCACCGCGAGGTTGTGCATCGCCTTGGCGTTGCCGCGCTCGGCGGCTTGCGTGTAGTAGCGGCGGGCGATGTCGGCGTCCTTCTTCACGCCGAGACCCTTTTCGTAGAGTGTCCCGAGGCGGAAGGTTGCGGGCACCACGCCGGCCTGTGCCGCGCGGTCGTACCATTTGGCGGCTTCGTCGTAATTCGCGGCCACGCCCTTGCCCTCGGCAAAGCGCACGCCGATCTCGTAGGCCGCGGTCGCATCGCCCTTCATCGCGGCGGTGCGCAAGCCGGGGCCACCGATGCCGTCAGGCAGCTTTTCGCTCGGCGGCACCTGGATCATCGCGAGTTTCGCACGGCTCGTGCCCGACAGCGCGCCGGTGACGTCGCTGGAGGCCGCAGGCGGGGTTGGCGCCGCGGTTTGCGGGATTTCGACCGAAGCGGTGCCGCTCGGGCTCGTCACGGGCCCCGGCGCGGCATTGTTCTGCGACTGTTTTCCGATCGGGGTCGGCGAGGTCATCGACGGCGTGACCTGCTCGGGCGTGGCGGGCTTGTTCTCGACCGGCGGCGGAGCCTGCGGCGCGGGCGCGGGTGACGAATTCTCCATCGCCTGCGGCGACGGCGACGGGCTGCTGCCATCGAGCAGGTTCATCGCCATCTTGAAGGTGCCGAGCACGATCACGACCACGCTCGCGCCGACCAGCAGCGAGCGGATCTTCGAGGTGATGGTCGAGCCACCTTCCTGGCCCTTGTCCTTGGCGCGGGCGATTGCGGCCTTGGCGCCACGGGCCGGCTTCTCGGGCGGCTGCGCGGCGGCGGCCTGGGCTGCGCGGCGCGCGGCGGCGATGAAGCTCGACGACGACACCGGCTCCTTCGGCGCGGCCGGGATTTCGCTGATTGCGCTTTCGGACGCGGCAATGCGCTCGGAAGGCGTGGCGATGCGTGCACCCGGCCGGGTGCCCGGCTCGAGCGGATGATCCGGCGGCAGTTCGGGCGCAAGCGCGGCGCGCGTGGGCGCCGTATGCGGCTCCAGGATTTCGCTGATCGCGCGTGGCGGAAGCGGCGGTGCCATCGGCATCGGCATCGGCGGCGGCGGCGCCGCCGGCGCGGCGGCATGGAATTCGCGCGGCGCGGCGGCGAAGGCGGCTTGCGCCGCCTGCGCGGCGGCCGGATTGGGCAGCTCGGGCTTCGGATCGTATTTCGGGTGCTGCTGTTGCTGCGGCCGCGGCTCGTGCGCCATCGGCGCGGGCGCCATGGGAGCGGCCATCGGCATCGGCTGCGGCGCTGGGGCGGGCGGCGCGGTGCGCACATTGCGCAGATCGCCCTCGATCATCGAGAGACGATCGACCACGTGGCCAAGTGCGTTGTGGACGGCCTCCAGCGAATCCTGGGTGGTCCGGTTGGTCTCGGCCTGACTGAAGCGGATGTCGGAGAGCTCGCGCTTGACGAGATCGACCATGCCGGACTCGGAAGGCGGCGTGGAGTTGCGGCTCTCGGCCAGCGCGGAATAGGTCGCCTGCTGCCGCTCCAGGTGGCGCAGGATGTCGTGCAGCCCGTCCTCGACGCGGCTGAAATTGCCGTTGCGCGGATCGGAGGCGGCCTCGAGCCGCTCCAGCAGATACGAGACCCGCTGTTCAAGATGAGCAAAGGTCGAAGCCGAGTCGTTGCCGACCTGCATGCGATCGAAACGGTCGGACAGGGCGCGGATCGCGCTTTCGAGCTGCTCGCTGCTCTCGGACGGCTGAGGGCGCTCGCGCGTTTCCAGAGCGGCGGTGAGCGCGGCGATGCGCTGCTCCAGCACCGCAAAACTGTCGCCTTGGCCGGACGCGCGGGTGACCTGGTCGACCTTGGACGACAGCAGCTGCACGTCGTCCGAGAGCCGTGCCAGCGCATCGTTGGAGGCGACGTTGGAGACGATGCCGCGCAGCGCCGAGATCGCGCCCTCGAGCTGGCGGACCGTCGAGGGATCGTCATTGGCGCGCAGGATCAGATCGAGCTTGGCGCCGAGATTGCGGATCGCCTCGTCATAGCCGGTGAGCTGCTCGGCCGGCGTCAGCGTGCGGAGCACCTGCTTGATCTCGGACAGCGCGTGCTCGATGCCGGACAGGACCTGACCGTCGGTGCCGTTGGAGCGGGTCTCGTCGATGCGCCGATGCAGCGAGCGGATCTCGTTCTCGATCGATTCGATCGCCCGGCGCGGCATCGCCTCGGTGATGGCGTTGCGGATCTCCGCAAGCTCGCTGCGGAAACTGTTGATCGCCTGCTCGGTATTGTCAGGACGCTGGAGCGATTCGATCTGGCTCGTGATCTTGAGCAGATGGCGCTCGAGCGCGGAGAAATCCGGCCCCGGCTGCGGTGGCGGCGGAGCGTAGGCAGGCGGCGCGGGGGGCGCGTAAGGAGCTGCCGCAGGCGCGATCGAGGGTGCTGCGCGCGGCGGCATCTGCCTGGGCGTAAAGCCGTCGAGCTCGCTCTGCCGTGCCGTGATCTCGGCGACCGCGACGTCGAACGAAGCGGGGCTCAGGGGCGGTGAGCTGCGATAGACCTGCGCTACCGCACGCTCGACCGCATCGGCCTGACGCTGGCGCGTTTCAACGGGAGCCTGTCGTGGTGCCGGAGCCTGCTGCGGCTTCGAGATTTGCGACAGCCTTGCATCGAGCCGCGAGATCGCGTCGTTGAGCTGGCGCGCAACGCCCTGCTCGCGCGACACGTCTGGTCGCGAAGTGTCTTGCCGCGAAGTGTCTTGCCGCGAAGTGTCTTGTCGCGAAGGATCTTGGCGCGAAGAATCTTGCCGCGGCGCCGGCTTCGAAATCCGTTCGATCTGCTGGGTGATGGCGTCGAGCCGCTGGTGGATGTCGGCGACTTCGCGGCTTTCCTGGCTCGGCACGTGACTCGGTGCTTGACTCGGGACGTGCTGGGCTTGCGGACGCTGGTCGTAGAGTCCGCGAAAGTTTGGCGGCGCGGTCTCGCCGAGCGTGGAGTTCAGCCAATCGTTGAGTGACATGCCGGCGCGACGCGCAGCAGCTTCGGCCCGCTCCCGGACGGAGGGATCGATGCCGTCAACACTCCACGATACGCGCGAATTCATGACTCTGTCCGGTCCCGACTCCGGCGCCTCACCCGGCGCCTCCAGCCTCCCCACGCGTGCCCGTTGCAAAGACAATCGAATTTCGCGTGGGTCGTCTGCCTCGAAAACCGACTTTTGTCTGTTACGGTAAATAACGGGTTAAGGAACCCGTTGACGGTGTCTTAAAGTTGGGCGGCGGTGTGCGACACCCACCGCTGTCATGCTCCGCGAAAGCGGGGCATCCAGTACGCCGCAGCCCCTCGATTCAGCCGCGCAGCCTCTGGAATGCTGGATCGCCCGCCTTCTGTTTAGACCGGACAGATCACTGACAGGTGTTCGGAGACATTAGCTGACACATCAAACTGGGCTGGAATGGTCGACTCGCTCAGCCCTTGCCCTCGCGCTTGCCGTCCTCCAGCGGCACCACGGTGCCGCTTGCGCTCATCGCCGACAGGGCCTCGAGCGCCTCTTCGCAGAAATCGGCCACCATCTGCTCATGCCGGGCGCCGAGCTGAAGCAGCAGCAGGTTACCGACCGGTCAGCTGGCGATAGTCGTGAGGCATACGAACGCCTTAAACAACTTCGCTCACGCTAATTAGTCTTGTTATTGAACTTTTAAAGCGATAGAACTTCCCGCAATCAAGGGATCAACATGAGCTTCAAAAACGCGATCAAACTCATCTTTGCTGCCGCGGTGGCGGCAAGCGCTCTTTCCACGTCTCTCACGCATGGCCAGGGGACCACAAAAATGACTGAGCAACAGAAGGCGCTAACCACCGATAAGTCCGTGCCCGGCTATTGGCGGGTCACGCTGAATAACCCTCCCATCAATACTATTACCGATCGCATGTACGATGAGTTCTATGATCTGGTGGGTGAAATCGAAGCTGACCAGTCGCTCAAGGTCGTCAGCTTCGAGAGCGCCAATCCGGACTTCTTCATTGCCCATTACAGTACTGCTGAGCCGCGTAGCCGGTTCGGTGTGCCGCGCTGGATCGAGGCAGCCGATCGTCTCTCCAAGAGCAGTGTGCTGAGCATTGCCGTTGTGCGTGGCCGCGCGCGTGGTGGCGGAAGTGAATTCACCATGGGCTGCGATATCCGGTTTGCCAGCCGGGAAAAAGCGATCTTCGGCCAACCCGAGGTCGGCACTGGACTGATCCCGGGTGGCGGCGCACTTGACAGGCTGCCGCTTCTCGTGGGCCGTGCGCGAGCGATTGAGATCATCCTTGGGGCGGATGATTACGACGCCGACACCGCCGAACGGTACGGCTGGATCAATCGGGCAATTCCTGATGCTGAACTTGACGCGTTCGTGGCGAATTACGTCCGCCGTGTCCTCTCGTTCGACAAACAAGCCTTGAGCACTGCGAAGGCAGCTATCAATCGAACTGGCTTGGCCGATCCGGTACAGTTGAAGGCCATACAGGACACCTTTTTCACGTCATTCGCGTGGGATGGCGCAAAGAAGCGCATTCCGATCGTGATCCAGCGGGGAATAGGAAAGCCCGGCGAGTTCGAGCTGAATCTGGGAAAGAACGTCGGAAATCTGGTTTCTGAGTCCAAGTGATCACCGACTGCCTTCGACACTCGATCATGGAGTGGCGCTTTGTCGAAGCGCCACTCCACTCAATATCAGAATTCCCAGAGGCCGCAGACCGGTTCACGTGCAACGAACTTACGACCAAGATTTTCAAGAACAGTCAGCGGACTTCTTCGAAGGACGGGATATTGAAAGTACAAGTCGTCAGGCTATCGTATCTGGCATTAATTCCTGTCCAGGCGACACCGGCGAGAAGGAGATCAGTCCATGCAGCGGAAAAGTTGGGCCTCGTACGAGTGCCCCATGGCCCGCTCCGTTGACGTCATTGGCGACTGGGGCAGTTTGATGATCCTGCGGCAAGCCTTCGGGGGCACGACCCGATTCGACGATTTCCAGAAGGAGCTGGAGATCTCGCGGAACCTGCTGACCGCGCGACTGAAGAAACTCGTCGCCTGTGGCATTCTCGAACGCCGGCCGATCGCCGAGGAAGCGCGGCGGCACGAGTACGTTCTGACCGAAATGGGCAAGGATCTCTTTGCGACCATCATCGCACTCCGCCAATGGGGCGATCGATGGCTGTTCCGGCCCGATCCGCCGCCTATTCGAATGCTTGACGGCGTCGACGGCAGCGAACTGGAGCCGATAAAGGTCCGCTCCTCCCATGGGCGCGAGATCACGCTTGCCGATATTCGCTTGCGCCGGCGCGCCGCGGGCAAGCCGAAGGCTCGGGCCGGCAACCGCTAATTCACGCCGGCGCCGCGACGGGGCTTGTCAACATTCATTCATGCGCATAAAAGTTCAATAATGAGACTAATTGGTCGGGCGACCTAGAGCGAGGAGAATGAGATGCGGGCAGCGTATATCACCGGCTATGGCGACAACTCCGTGGTCACCTGCGGGGAGGTCAGCGACCCCGTTCCGGGCGCCGACGAGGCGCTGCTCGAGGTTCGGGCGGCCGGTGCGAATCCCGTCGAGATCGCCATGCGCCAGGGTCTATTCCATGCCGCCCTTCCATTCACCTTTCCGCAGGTGATGGGCTACGACGTCGCGGGCGTCGTTGTCTCCGCGCCCTCGGGCGGGGCGTTCAAGGCAGGCGACGAGGTTTACGCCCGCCTGCCTAACCGGCGTCCCGGCGCCTATGCCGAGCGCGCAGCCGTTCCACTCAGTCTTCTGGCCCACAAGCCGCGCACCCTTTCCTTCGAGGAGGCGGCGAGCCTACCGACGGTCGCCTTGACCACCTGGCAGGCATTCGTGGAGCGCGCGCGGCTCAAGGCCGGCGAAAGCATGTTGATCCAGGCAGGGGCGGGCGGCGTCGGCGCCTTCGCCATCCAGCTCGCCAAGCACCTCGGGGCCTACGTCGTTGCGACGGGCGGACCGCACAGCCAGACGTTCATGGCTGGGCTCGGAGCGGACCGCACGATCGACTACACAACCGAAAGCTTCGAGGCTGCCGGCCCGTTCGACGTGGTCTATGACGGCGTGTGCGGTCCGCTGACCGAGCGTGGCATCGACACCCTGCGCGAAGGCGGCCGCTATGTCGGCCTCGTGCGCACCGCCGACGCCCAGAGCTATCGCGAACTAGGCTTCCCGCCTCCCGTGGCCGAGCAAGCTTCGGCGGGCGTTCGACCGTTCATCGAGCGCGCCGCCGCCCGCAAGGCGGAGTTCCATGGCCCTCTCACCCGGCCGGACGGCGCTCAACTGGCGGAGATCGCGGCCCTGATCGACACCGGCGCCATCCGCGCCTCCGTGAGCGCGACCTATGGTCTCGATCAGCTCCCTGCCGCCTACCAGAGTCTAGTCGGCGGACACACGCGCGGGAAGCTCGTCATCGTCCCCTGAGGCAAGGGTCAGGGCTGATCCGTGCTGGTTGATCGTCGCTTTGCAGGTGCTCAGCGGCTGTTGGTCGAACGACAGGATGCGTCGCACGAAGTTCGCGATGAACTTATCCACGTGGGCCTCGGGGATGGCTCGGTTTGAGTCCGTGACCTAGCGGCCTCAGCCCTTGCCCTCGCGCTTGCCGTCCTCAAGCGGCACCACGGTGCCGCCAGCGCTCATCGCCGACAGGGCCTCGAGCGCCTCTTCGCAGAAATCGGCCACCATCTGCTCATGCCGGGCGCCGAGCTGAAGCAGGAGGAGATTACCGAGGTCGAGCACGCCGGACGCCGCCCCTTCGGGAAAGCGCTTCTTCAGGATGCGCTCGTAGTTCTCGTGGCGATCGCGGTGATGCTCGAGCCGGGCCATCAGGTCGGTGCGCATGGGCTCGAGGCCGATGCTGTCGAGTGCATGCAGCCGCACCAGGAGGTCGTCCTTGATGGAGGGGGGCGTGCTTGGCCGCGCGGCCCAGTGCCGCAGCGCTGTTCGGCCCTCCGGAGTCAGCGTATAGATCAGTTTATTGGGTTTGCCGGTCTGCACGACCTCGCGGCCCTGGATGTAGCCGCGGTCGCGCAGCTTGGAGAGCTCGCGGTAGATCTGCTGGTGGTCGGCCTTCCAGAAGAAGCCGATCGAGGAATCGAATGTCTTGGCGAGCTCGTAGCCCGTCATCGGACGTTCCGTCAGGCATGCGAGGATTGCGTCGCCCAGTGCCACAACCGGTCCTCCTGTTCTCGACCTTAACCAATTGGCTTGACTTTATGCGCATCGGCGCATATGCGTCAATGTGCATATGAGGCGACCCAAGAACGAGGGCAAACATCGCCCCGAAAATCCCAGTGGAATCAACCTTCGCGCTACTGTGCATGGGGTTGTTTTCGCGTTTTTTTGCCGAAGCCTTTAGGGAGGCAGCTGAATGACCGGCCTCGAGTCCTGGTACGGCTACATAAAGTCGCATGACCGGGCAGCGCTCTGGGACCTGCTCCATCCCGACGCAATCTTCGAAAGCCCTGTCGTGCACGCGCCGCAGCGCGGCCGCGACATCACCTTCAAATATCTCGCCAGCGCCGAGAAGGTGCTTGGCGGTCCCGGCTTCATTTATGTCGGCGAATGGAAGAGTGAGAGCGGCGCCGTGCTCGAATTCAAGACCATGATCGACGGCATCGAGATCAACGGCGTCGACATCATCAGTTTCGACGGCGAGGCACGCATCACGCATTTCAAGGTGATGGTGCGGCCGCTCAAGGCCATCAACATGCTGCATCGCCTGATGGCGGAGCAGTTGGCCGCCGCTCAATCCTAAGCCAGCATCATCACTTCAAGGCCTGCCGGGAGACCACCATGCCGATCTACAAAGCCCCCGTCGAAGACGTGAACTTCCTGCTCAACGACGTCTTCCAGATCGACCGCTACGACAATCTGGCCGGCTTCTCCGATGCGTCGAGCGACGTGCGTGAAGCCATTCTCGGCGAAGCCGCCAAGCTTGCCGAGGAGGTGCTGCAGCCGCTCAACCGCGTGGGCGATCTCGAAGGCTGCAAGCGCGCCGATGACGGCAGCGTCACCACGCCTAAGGGCTTCAAGGAGGCGTTCAAGCAGGTCGCCGAGGGCGGCTGGCTCGGCCTGTCGGCGCCGACCGAGTTCGGCGGCCAGGGCCTGCCGGTGACGCTGAGCCAGGCGGTCAACGAATTCCAGATCTCCGCCAACATGGCGTTCTCGATGTATGGCGGCCTCACCATGGGCGCGACCGCGGCGCTGATCGTCCACGGCACGCCGGAGCAGAAGCAGACCTATGTGCCGAAGATGGTGGCGGGCGAGTGGACCGGCACCATGAACCTGACCGAGCCGCATTGCGGCACCGACCTCGGCATGCTCCGCACCAAGGCGGTGCGGCAGGCCGACGGCAGCTTCAAGATCACGGGCACCAAGATCTTCATTTCGGCCGGGGAGCATGACCTCGCGCCCAACATCATCCACCTCGTGCTCGCCCGCATCGAGGGCGCGCCCGCCGGCATCAAGGGCGTGTCGCTGTTCGTGGTGCCGAAATTCATGGTCAATGCCGACGGTTCGGTGGGGCAGCGCAACGGCGTCGTCTGCGGCTCGATCGAGCACAAGATGGGCATTCACGGCAATTCCACCTGCGTGATGAATTACGACAACGCCGTGGGCTGGCTGATCGGCGAAGAGAACAAGGGCATGCAGGGCATGTTCGTGATGATGAACGAGGCCCGCCTCGGCGTCGCCGTGCAGGGTCTCGCGCAGTCGGAAGTGGCCTATCAGAACGCGGTCGCCTATGCCCGGGATCGCATCCAGGGCCGTTCGCTCACCGGTGCCAAGGCGCCGGACAAGCCGGCCGATCCGATCATCGTCCATCCCGACGTGCGTCGCACGCTGCTGTCGATCCGCTCCTTCAACGAGGCCGCGCGCGCCTTCGTGATGTGGACCGCGCTGAAGAGCGACGTCGCCCATCGCTCCGAGGATCCCAAGGACCGCCAGGCCGCCGACGATCACATGGGCCTGATGACGCCCGTGCTGAAGGGCTTTCTCACCGATTACGGCTTCGCCAACGCGGTGCAGGCGCAGCAGATGTATGGCGGCCACGGCTACATCGCCGAGCAGGGCATGGAGCAGTTCGTGCGCGATGCCCGCATCGCCATGATCTACGAAGGCGCCAACGGCATCCAGGCGCTCGACCTCGTCGGCCGCAAGCTGCCGCGCGATGGCGGCCGCGCCATCATGGCGTTCTTCGGCGAGGTCATGGCCTTCGCTAAGGAGAACGGCGGCGACGAGGCGATGAAGCCCTTCATCACCCCGCTCTCGGCTTCGCTCGGCCATCTCCAGCAGGCCACGACGTGGCTGATGCAGAACGCGATGGCGAAGCCCGACAATGCCGGAGCCGCCGCGACCGATTACCTAAATCTCTTCGGTTTCGTCGCGCTCGGCTACATGTGGGCGAAGATGGCGAAGGTGACGCAGGCCAAGATTGCCGAGAGCGGGACGACGCCCTATCTCTCGACCAAGCTCGTCACCGGCCGCTTCTTCATGGAGCGGATGCTGCCGGAGACCGCCGCCAATCTCGCGCGCATCCAGGCCGGCTGCGCCACCATCATGGAACTGCCGGCGGAAGCGTTCTGAAGCTGCTTTCGCTGCGACCCGTCCAAAACCAGATCAAGACCAGAAGATCATCACATCAGGAGGGCGTCATGCCTGAGGCATTCATCTACGACCACGTCCGCACCCCGCGCGGCCGCGGCAAGGCGGACGGCGCGCTGCACGAAGTCACCGCGCTCGCGCTCGCGACCGTGCCGCTCAAGGCGCTCAAGGACCGCAACAACCTGCCGGAAGATTCCGTCGATGACGTCATTCTCGGCGTAGTCGATCCGGTCGGCGAAGCCGGCTCCGACATTGCGCGCTTTGCCGCGCTGAAGGCGGGCCTCGGCGAAGCGGTGCCGGGCGTGCAGATCAGCCGCTTCTGCGCCTCCGGCCTCGATGCCGTGAATTTTGCCGCAGCCCAGGTGATGAGCGGCCAGCACGAACTCGTGATCGGCGGCGGCGCCGAATCGATGAGCCGCGTCGGCATCGGCGCCTCCGGCGGCGCGTGGCCGATGGACCCGTCGATGGCAGTGCCGGCCTATTTCATGCCGCAGGGTATCTCGGCCGATCTGATCGCGACCAAATACGGCTTCTCGCGCGACGATGTCGACGCCTATGCGGTGCAGAGCCAGCAGCGCGCGGCGAAATCCTGGGATGAAGGCCGCTTTGACAAGTCGGTCGTCCCGGTGAAGGACATCAACGGCCTCACCATCCTCGCCAAGGACGAGCATATGCGTCCGTCGACGACGATGCAGTCGCTGGCGCAGCTGCAGCCGGCGTTCACGATGATGGCGCAGATGGGCGGCTTCGACGGCGTCGCGGTGCAGTCGCATCCGGAAATCGAGCGCGTCAATTACGTGCACCACGCCGGCAATTCGTCGGGCATCGTCGATGGTGCCGGCGCGGTTCTGCTCGGCAGCAAGGAAGCGGCTAGCAAATACGGCCTGAAGCCGCGTGCAAGAATCCGCGCATTCGCCAATATCGGCTCCGAGCCCGCGATGATGCTGACCGGCCCGGTCGACGTCACTGAAAAGCTGTTTGCGCGCTCCGGCATGAAGAAGTCGGACATCGACCTGTTCGAGCTCAACGAGGCGTTCGCTTCCGTCGTGCTGCGCTACATCCAGGCCTTCGACATCGACAACGCCAAGATCAACGTCAATGGCGGTGCGATCGCGCTCGGCCATCCGCTGGGTGCCACCGGCGCCATGATCCTCGGCACCGTGCTCGACGAGCTCGAGCGCACCAACAAGGCGACTGCACTGGTGACATTGTGCATCGGTGGCGGCATGGGCACTGCCACCATCATCGAACGCGTCTAAGGGTAGGGGAGCAACCAGCATGGCTTACAAGAACTTCAAGGTTGAGACCGATTCCGACGGCATCGCGCTTGTCACCTGGGACATCCCGGGCCGTTCGATGAACGTGCTCGACGAGACCTCGACCAGCGAGCTCGACGCGATCGTCAAGGCGACCACGGCCGATGCTACGGTGAAGGGCGTCGTCATCACCTCCGCCAAGGAAGCGTTCTGCGCGGGTGCCGATCTTTCCATGCTGGAGAGCATGAATCAGGCCTACGCGAAACTGTTCAAGGAGCAGGGCGAGACCGCGGCGAACCAGATGCTGTTCGAGCAGAGCCGGCGCTTCTCGCAGGTGCTGCGCTCGATCGAAACCTCCGGCAAGCCGTGGGCGGCGGCGATCAACGGCCTCGCGCTCGGCGGCGGTTTCGAGATCACGCTGTGCTGTCACTATCGTGTGGCGGCCGACAATCCCAAGACCCGCCTCGGCCTGCCCGAGGTCAAGGTCGGCCTGTTCCCGGGCGCTGGCGGAACGCAGCGCGTGCCGCGCCTGGTGCCGCCGCAGGACGCGATGACGATCCTGCTCAAGGGCGATCCGGTCACGATCGAGAAAGCCAAGGCGCTGAATCTGATCCACGCCATCGTTCCGGCCGCCGATCTCATCAAGGCGGCAAAGGACTGGATCAAGGGCGGCGGCAAGGCCGTCGCGCCCTGGGACGAGAAGGGCTTCAAGCTGCCGGGCGGTCCGGTGTTCTCCAAGGCCGGCATGATGATGTTCCCGGCCGGCAATGCGATCTATCGCCGCGAGACCTACGACAATTATCCGGCTGCGCGCGCGATCATGAGCTGCGTCTACGAGGGCTTGCAGTTGCCGATCGACGCCGCATTGCGGGTGGAGTCGCGCTACTTCACCTCGGTGCTGCGCTCGAAGGAAGCGGCCGCGATGATCCGCAGCCTGTTCCTGTCGATGCAGGAGCTCAATAAGGGTGCGCGCCGTCCGAAGGATGTGCCGCCGACCAAGGTGAAGAAGATCGCCGTGATCGGCGCCGGCTTCATGGGTGCGAGCGTCGGCTATGTCTCGGCCCGTGCCGGTCTCGACGTCGTCCTGATCGATCGCGACCAGGAGAGCGCCGACAAGGGCAAGGCGCATGCGCAAAAGGTGATCGAGGAGCAGATCAAGAAGGGCCGCGCCAAGCCCGGCGACGCAGAAGCCCTGCTCGCGCGCATCACGCCGACGGCGGACTATTCCGCACTGAAGGACGTCGATCTCGTCATCGAGGCCGTGTTCGAAGACCGCAAGGTCAAGGCTGATACCTTTGCCAAGGCGCAGGAGCATATGAAGCCGGACGTGATCTTCGCGTCCAACACCTCGACGCTTCCGATCACCTCGCTGGCGGAATCCTTCAAGGACCAGGGCAGGTTCGTCGGCATCCACTTCTTCTCGCCCGTCGAGAAGATGATGCTGGTCGAGATCATCCAGGGCAAGAACACCGGCGATCTCGCGATCGCGACCGCGCTCGACTACGTCCGGCAGATCGGCAAGACGCCGATCGTCGTCAACGACAGCCGCGGCTTCTTCGCCAATCGCTGCGTCGGCCGCTACGTCGCCGAAGGCAACGAGATGTTCCTCGAGGGCGTGCCGCCCGCGATGATCGAGAACTGCGCCAAGATGGCCGGCATGCCGGTCGGCCCGCTCTCGCTGTCGGACGAGGTCGCGCTCGACCTCGGGCTCAAGATCATGAAGGCGACGGAAGCCGACCTCGGCCCCAACGCCATCAATCCCGATCAGAAGAAGCTGATGGTGGAAATGGTCGAGAAGCAGGGCCGACTGGGCCGCAAGAACAGCAAGGGTTTTTACGACTACCCCGAGAAGGGCAAGGGTCAGAAGAGCCTCTGGCCGGGCCTGTCCGCACTGCAGCCCAAGCAGCTCGATCCTGATACGCTCGACGTCGAGGAGCTGAAGCAGCGCTTCCTGGTGGTGCAGGCGGTGGAGGCCGCGCGCACGGTGGAGGACCACGTCATCACCGATCCGCGCGAGGCGGATGTCGGCTCGATCCTCGGCTTCGGCTTCGCGCCGTTCACCGGCGGCACGCTGTCCTATATCGACTTCATGGGCACGAAGAAGTTCGTCGAGCTCTGTCACAAGCTGGAGGCGAAATACGGCTCGCGCTTTACCCCGCCGAAACTCCTCGAGGAGATGGCCGCGAAGGGAGAAACCTTCTACGGCCGCTTCGCTCCGAACAAGGCGGCGGCGTGATTCTCCGAACCGTAGCCGGGACGAAAATTACGAAAGGCCGGATTCTCGATCCGGCCTTTCGCATGTGCGCTCAGGCCGCCTGGATCAATCCTTCCTTCTTCATCGCTTCCTGCACCTGCGGCCGCGCCGCGACGCGGGTCTTGTACGCGGCAAGGTTCGGCATCGCCGACAGGTCGAACTTCATCCGGTCGGCCCAGGTCAGCATCGTGAAGAGATAACCGTCGGCCACCGTGAACTGCTTGCCCATGAGGTAGTCGCGGCCGGCGAGCTGGCTGTCGATGTATTTCAGCTTGCCCATGACGCGGTCCTTGAAGAAGGCCTTGGCCTCGTCGTTCAGCGCCGGCGCGAACATCGGGCCGAAGCTCTTGTGGACCTCCGAGGTGAGGAAGTTCAGCCATTCGAGCAGCTTGTAGCGCTCGGAGCTGCCGTGGGCCGGCGCCAGCGCCTTGGCCGAGGCCTGATCGGCGATCATCTGGACAATCACCGGGCCTTCGGTCACGATCTCTCCGCTATCGAGGCCCAGCGCAGGGACCTGGCCCTTGGGGTTCAGCTTCAGATAATCCTCACCGTTTTCGAGCTTCTTGGCCCGGATATCGACCTTGACCAGTTCATAAGGCAGGCCGGCTTCCAGCAGCGCGATATGGGGGGATAGCGAGCAGGCACCGGGCGAATAGTACAATTTCATGGAATTTCCTCCTCTTGTTGCTTGGTTCAGGCGAAAGAACGACTACATGCATCTGCTTGAAATAGTCAAGATTGATGCAGGTGCATCGAATAGGGTAAGAGACGGGCGACGAGCTTGAGCGGGACCATGAAACGCAAACCATCGACCGAGGCGACTTCCGCCTGGATCCGCTTGATGCGGGTACAGAGCCGCGTGCTCAATTGCGTCGAACAGGACCTGAAGAAGGCCGGCTTCCCGCCGCTGGCATGGTATGACGCGCTGCTCGAACTGTCACGGGCGCCCTCGGGCGAGCTCCGGCCGGTCGAGCTCGAACGGCAGATGCTGATCCCGCAATATTCGACATCGCGGCTGATCGACCGCCTGGTCGACGAAGGCCTCGCCTCGCGGCGTGAATGCAAGATCGACAAGCGTGGCCAGTTCGTGGAGATCACGGAAGCCGGGCGCGAATTGCAGAAGCGGATGTGGGGCGCCTATTCGGCCGCGATCGAGAAATATGTCGGTTCGAAGCTGTCCGATGCGGATGCCGTGAAGCTCAGCGGTCTGCTCGACCGTCTGGGCTGCTCGTGCGGCGAGACGAAACTGCCGCCTGCCCACGTCAACGAAACCACGCCGTTGCGATGATCGCGCGGCACACCAGCTCGTCCGTGCAGCCGGTGGCTGCGCGGACCATCCCTGTCACCCACGCGCGTTCGATCGAAGCGCTTTTGATTAGAGTCTGATATGGCGCGAGACCAGATCGATATGACGCCGTTGCAATCGCGTGACGAACTCGTCAAGTGGTTCGAGGAAGGCTGCAAGGACCCGTCCGAATTCCGCATGGGCACCGAGCATGAGAAGACGCCGTTCACGCTCGAAGGCCACCGCCCGGTGCCCTATGAGGGCCCGCGCGGTATCGGCGCGCTGCTCGAAGGCATGAAGCTCCTGCTCGGCTGGGAGCCGATCATGGAGAAGGGCAACATCATCGGCCTCTACGACGTCACCGGCGGCGGCGCGATTTCGCTGGAGCCCGGTGGGCAGTTCGAGCTTTCGGGCGCTCCGGTCGAAAACGTGCACCAGACCCAGAGTGAGCTGATGGCGCATCTGGCGCAGGTGCGCGAGATCGCAACGCCGCTCGGCATCGGCTTCCTCGGGCTCGGCATGACGCCGTCCTGGTCGCGCGCCGACATCCCGGTGATGCCCAAGGGCCGCTACAAGATCATGACCAATTACATGCCGAAGGTCGGCCAGTACGGCCTCGACATGATGTACCGGACCTGCACCGTACAGACCAATCTCGACTTCTCCTCCGAAGCCGACATGGTCAAGAAGCTGCGTGTCTCGCTCGCGCTCCAGCCGGTCGCGACCGCTTTGTTCGCCAATTCGCCGTTTACCGAGGGCAAGCCGAACGGCTTCCTCTCCTTCCGGTCCGAGATCTGGCGCGACACCGACAACGCGCGCGCCGGCATGATGCCGTGGGCATTCGAGGATGGCATGGGCTTCGAGCGCTATGTCGACTATGCGCTCGACGTGCCCATGTATTTCGTCAAACGCGACGAGGACTACATCGACGTCTCAGGCTCGTCGTTCCGCGCCTTCTTCGATGGCCGCAACAACAATCTGCCCGGGGAACGTCCGACGTTGTCGGATTGGGCCAACCATCTTTCGACGATTTTCCCGGAGGTGCGGCTCAAGCGCTATCTCGAGATGCGCGGCTCCGATGGTGGCCCGTGGGGCCGTCTGCCGGCGCTATCAGCGTTCTGGGCCGGGCTGCTCTACGACGATGTCTCGCTGGATGCCGCCTGGGACCTTGTGAAGCACTGGAGCGCGCATGAGCGTCAGGCCCTGCGCGACGACGTGCCGCGCTTCGGCTTCAAGTCGCGGATCAAGGACCGCTATCTGTTCGAGATCGCCAAGGAGTGCCTCGTTCTGGCACATGCCGGCTTGCGCCGGCGCGGCCGGATCGACCAGCTCGGCCGCGACGAGACCAGGCATCTGGAGCCGCTCGATCGCATCATCGATTCCGGCCGCACGCCGGCTGAGGAGATGCTCGACAAGTTCAAGGGTCCTTGGAACGGCTCGGTGGAACCAGCCTACGCGGAATACGCGTTCTAGACCCAAGGCCAGCGATCGGGAGCCGAGCCGTTCATCGCCCGTACAGGTTTGCGGCGATCAAATGGCCGGCTGAAAAACCCGAGCGTCGTCAATAACTCGAAAGCTGTTCCGATGGGGAAGGGCCGCCTGGCCGTCATGGCAAGCGTCCTGGCAAGCGTCGTGGCCTGCGCTGCGCTGCTTTCGCTCGCGTTTTCGAGCTGGCCTGCGCGCGCCCAGACGGCGTTCGACCGGCCCGGCGGAGACTATTTCAGCACCCCGGTCACGTCGGGCGATCCGGAGGATTGCGCGCTGCTGTGCGAGCGCGACCGCCGGTGCCGCTCGTGGAGCTTCAGCTATCCGGACGTCGAAGGCGGCTCGGCCGTGTGCTGGCTGAAGAACACGGTGCCTGCGCGCGTGCCGGGAAGCTGCTGCATCTCCGGTGTGCGCGGCGCCGGCGTGATCGAGCCGCGTGTCGAAGGCGTGGAGACTTCGATCGACCGCCCCGGCGGCGATTTGCGCAATTTCGAGATGAAGGACGGCGAAGGCGAAGAGGCCTGCAAGGCCGCCTGTACCGCCGACAACAAATGCCGCGCCTTCACCTATGCCCGCCCCGGCTACACCGGACGCGAAGCGCGCTGCTTCCTGAAAAAGGAAATCAAGCCGCCGCGGCGGAAGGCGGGCTTCACGTCGGGCGTGGTGAGATAGCATGCAGCTCTCACCACCGTCCTTGCGAGCCACCGGGTCCGCGCGAAGCGCGGCCCGATGACAGGCTCCGCGAAGCAATCCAGAATTGCTTCCGCGGCGGCACTCTGGACTGCTTCGTCGCTTCGCTCCTCGCAATGACGAGGAGGGTAAAGCGGACATCTCACTCCGCCGCGATCACCGTGATCTCGGGCCACAGCGTCTTCCAGCGTGCCGCCTTCGCCGCGTAATTGGCGGCGGAAAAATTCGGCGTCCGATTGGGTCGCACAATCAGCTTCGCGACGTCGTCGAACCCGTGCCGCGCGTAGACGTCGAAATCCCCTCCGGCAGGGCGGATGCCCACCTGCGTATTCTCCGTGAGGAAGCGGTCGATACCGTCGGTCGCGCGCATCAAGGGCGGATAGGGCAGACCGTGCTTGCCGGGATACCAAAGGTGCACGCGCGCCTGGTTGCGGATTTCGACCTTGGGGCCGAGATGCGCGAGCTGTGCGTGCAGCTTGCGGATCACCGCGTCTTCCGCCTCCCATGAGGTGTCGGAATCGAAATAGAACACGTCGTAATCGGCGATGCCGTGATCGATCGGGCGGCCCGTGAGCACGTTCCACGCCGTCTGCACCAGGCAGCCCGCGACGAGCCACGCATCCGGCAGCGCGAGGCGATGGATTTCATCGAGGATCGCCGCGTTCAACGGATTTCGCAGGGCAAGAGCCAGAAATTCGTCGCGGATCATCACTGTTGCGCTTCCTCTCCCGCGTGCAGGAGAGAGGTGAGGGCATTCCGGCCTTCAATGTACGGCGGTGAAAAACCGCGCCATGCGAAATCCGGACAGCCAGGTCCACACCGGCTGGCCCCGGATGCCGAGATCCCAGGAGCCGAGCACGGCATCCGCGCGGCCGACCAGATTGTCGATCGGCAACATGCCGACGCCGCCGGAGCGCAGGGGCACGCGGCTGTCGGCGGAGTTGTCGCGGTTGTCGCCGAGCACGAAAAGATGGCCCGCCGGCACCGTCACTTCCTGCGTGTTGTCGAGCGGACCGTTGTCGCGCATCTTGAAGATCAGGTGCGAGACGCCATTCGGCAGCGTCTCGACATAGCGATAGGCGGGTTCGCTGCCGCCATTGTCGTCCTCGGCGGCGCCAACGCCGTCCGGCTTCAGCTCGGCGGGGCGGTCGTTGACGAAGAGCTGGCCCTGGCGCAGCTGGATGCGGTCGCCGGGCAGACCCACGACCCGCTTGACCCAGGCCTGCGAGCGGTCGCCGGGCCAGCGGAAGACCACGACGTCGCCCTGCTTCGGCGTCTCCGCGAACACGCGGCCGCTCTCGGGCAGGTTGATCTGGATCGGCAGCGACGAGGTGCCGTAGCCGTAGGGGAATTTCGAGGCGATCAAGGCGTCGCCGATCAACAGCGTCGGCTCCATCGAGCCCGACGGCACGTAGAACGGCTCGGCCAGCGCACCCTTGGCGATGAACACCGCCGCCACGATGCCCGCGAGCTGCACGAGCTGGCCTGCCCAGCCGCTGCCCTTCCGCTTGGTGGTGACAGTTATCTTCTCGACGCTCATCCGCCTGTTCCACCCACCGTAATGCGTTCCATCAACAGCGACGGCTGGCCGACGCCGACCGGCACGCCCTGACCGTTCTTGCCGCAGGTGCCGATGCCGGTATCCAGCGCGAGGTCGTTGCCGATCATGCGGATGCGATGCAGGTCGGTCGGCCCGTTGCCGATCAGCATGGCGCCCTTCAAGGGCGCACCGATCTTGCCGTTCTCGATCTTGTAGGCCTCGGTGCACTGAAACACGTATTTGCCCGAGGTGATGTCGACCTGACCGCCGCCGAAATTCGCGGCGAAGACGCCGTTCTTCACCGACGCGAGGATCTCGGCCGGATCGCGGTCGCCCGCGAGCATGTAGGTATTGGTCATGCGCGGCATCGGCACATGGGCATAGCCCTGGCGGCGCCCGTTGCCGGTCGGCTTCATATTCATCAGGCGCGCGTTCTGGCGGTCCTGCATATAGCCGACCAGGACGCCGTCCTCGATCAGCACGGTGCGGTTGGTCGGCGTGCCCTCGTCGTCGATCGACAGCGAGCCGCGGCGCGAGGCAATGGTGCCGTCGTCGACCACGGTCACGCCCTTGGCCGCGACCTGCTGGCCCATCAGGCCGGCAAACGCCGACGTCTTCTTGCGGTTGAAGTCACCTTCGAGGCCATGACCGACCGCCTCATGCAGCATCACGCCGGGCCAGCCGGCCCCGAGCACGACGTCCATCTCGCCGGCGGGGGCGGGAATCGATTCCAGATTGACCAGAGCCTCGCGCAGCGCGCCGTCGGCGGCGTCGCGCCAGGACTTAGCTTCGATGAATTCGGCGTAGCCGGCGCGGCCGCCATAGCCCTTGCTGCCGCTTTCCTGGCGGTCGCCCTGACCGGCGACGACGGAGACGTTGACGCGCACGAGCGGGCGGATATCGCGATAGCTCTCGCCGTCGGGCCGCAGGATCTCGACCACCTGCCAGGTCGCGCCCAGGCTGACGCTGACCTGCCGCACCCGCGGATCCTTGTCGCGCAGATAGGCGTCGATCTCGGCGAGCAGCTTGACCTTGGTCTCGAAGCCGGGGGCATCGAGCGGATTGTCGTCACTGTAAAGCCGCACGTTGGTATGCGCTGGAGGCGCGGCGAAGTTGCCGGAATAGCCACCGCGCACGGCCGCGACCGCGTCCGCAGCGCGAATCAGCGCCGGCAGCGACACGTCCGAGGAATGCGCGTAGCCGACCGCGTCGTCCTTGACGGCGCGCAGGCCAAAACCTTGCGAGGTGTCGTAGGTCGCCTGCTTCAGCCGCCCATTGTCGAACATCAGCGCTTCGGTCTGGCTGTATTCCAGGAACAATTCGCCGTCGTCGGCACCGGCAAGCCCGCGCGCGAGCTCGTTGCGAACCTGATCGCGGTCGAGATTGGCGCGGTCGAGCAGGGAGGTTGTGGCAGGGTCGGTCATGCGTCCGTCCATTATCGGGGGATGTGAGGCAAGATAATGGTTTCCCGGCAGTTCCGCGAGGGGCTTGGCCGTCACATTACGGAAACGATAGGATTGGCACGGGAGTAAGGGGCCCTGACGCGGATGCCGATCGGTGCTATGCTAGTTTCATGAATTACCGAGATATCATCTCGATTGAACCTGGCAAACGCGGTGGGCGACCCTGCATCCGCCACATGCGGATCGCTGTGGCAGATGTGCTCGGCTGGCTGGCTGCTGGCCAGACCCACGCTCAAATCCTCGACGGCTTCCCCGAACTGACCGAGGACGATATCCGCGCTTGCCTGGCCTATGCCGCCGACCGCGAGAGGCGATTGGTGACCGCACCGATATGAGGCGCTGTTCGATCAGAACCTCAGCTTCAAACTTTGCCAGATGATCGACGACCTTTTTCCGGATTCGAGTCACGTCCGGTCTCATGGTCTGTCCGAAGTCGCCGACGGTGCGCTTTGGGAGTTTGCGAAGGCAAATGGTTTCGCGATTGTGACCCAGGACGTCGATTTTGCCGAGCTGGCGGGCCTGTTGGGCTCTCCACCCAAAGTGATTTGGCTTCGGGCGGGCAATCAAACGACCGCGACGATTGCGGCTCTGCTTCGCCGGCACGCGCGGACGATTGAGTCTTTCGAGAGCGATGACAGCACTGCCTGCCTTGAGATCTATTAGGCCGTTAGAGCCTATGGCAGCTTGTCATATCCCTCGCCGAGCCCGTTCAGGCTGAGCGGGAAGCCGATGCCTTCTTCCGGGGTCTCGAAGATGATGAAGGTCGCGGTCTTGGCGGTGCGGAGCTGGCCGAGCAGCTTGTCGTCCATGACGACTTCGGCGACGCAGCCATTGGGCAGGCAGCGGACAAAGCCGGCACGGCCGACATCCTGGTTGTCGAGCTTGAGGCCGAGGCCGGAGGGCAGGAGAACACCGAGGGGGGCGACGACCCGCATCAGGCGGCTCTTCTGGTCGGCGGTCTTGAGAACGATCACGGTCAGGCCGGCGTTGGAGCGGTCTTCGGCCACCACGCTCTGGATCAGGGCGCATTGCTCGGACTGGGCGCCCGGCGGGGTGTCGCAGCGGATCTGCCAGTCGCCATGGACGGAGCGCACCGCGCCCTGCGCATGGGCGAGGCCCGGAAGCGCCAGGACGACGACCGCCGCCAGCACGGCAGCCAGCATCGTAAGGCCGCCAGCCTGGCTTTTAGCCCGCCTTGCCATGGATCTCGAAAACCCCATCGGGTCGGTCCCTCTGCTCGCCTGGGTCGCTCGCACCCGGCGGACTGATACGGGAATGACGGCGTCTTGAAGGCGATTCGCAAGCAAATTCCACGCCGCCCCGGCCGCCGTCGCCCGCACGAATCAGGTTCCTGTGCGGCTGTCCGCCAGTGCCTACCGCGGGCAATTCCGCTGTCAAGCGGCAGCATCCCGGGAAATGGTATTTTTGTCTGATGTTACTAGGAAATATCTTGCGGGTGATGGCTGACAGACGAGGCTCAAGACTGCATTGCGATAGATCAAGAATTATGGTTTGAGAGGCTTGATTTCGGCGTTCTAGCGATCTGGCCCCAATTCCTCTTAGAGGTATTCTTGCGCGGCGGTTTGTCAGACGGGGGGATCGAATAAAGCGTTTCCCGAAAATAGGGGAATGCACTTGGGGTGATTTCGTTAGGGGAGCGCGAACGGCATGAAGATGTCGATGGGCCCGGTGGGCCGGCACTTGCTGGGATTGGCCGTAGCGGGTCTGACGCTGGCGACGGGCGGTGCGGCATTTGCCGAGCTCGGGCAACCGGCTGCGTGGGAGTGGACGCTGCAGCAGTCCGGATCCCCGGTGATGGACAACATCGTCTGGTTCCACAATTTCCTGTTCGTGCTGATCACGCTGATCACGCTGTTCGTTCTGGCGCTGCTCGTGATCGTGGTCGTGAAGTTCAACGCGCGAGCCAATCCGGTGCCGTCGCGGACCACGCACAACACGCTGATCGAGGTAGCGTGGACGCTCGTTCCGGTGCTGATTCTGGTCGGTATCTCGGTGCCGTCGTTCCGGCTCCTGTTCCTAGAGCTCGACGTGCCGAAGGCGGATTTGACCATCAAGGCGACCGGCAAGCAGTGGTACTGGTCCTACGCCTATCCTGATAACGGCAAGTTCGAGTTCGACTCGCTGATGGCCCAGGACAAGCAGCCCCGCCTGCTCGGCGTCGACAACGAGATGGTGGTGCCCGTCAACAAGGTGGTCCGGGTTCAGGTGACCGGGGCCGACGTGATTCATGCCTTTGCGCTGCCGTCCTTCGGCGTCAAGATCGACGCTATTCCGGGCCGGCTCAACGAGACCTGGTTCAAGGCCACCAAGACCGGCATGTTCTACGGCCAGTGCTCGGAATTGTGCGGCAAGGACCACGCCTTCATGCCGATCGCCATCCGCGTGGTGAGCGACCAGGAGTTCGCCTCCTGGGTCGAGACGGCGAAGAAGAAGTACGCGAGCGGCGGCACCAGCACCTACGCCTCCACTGCCGGCCCGACGCAGTGAGCGCCGGGCGAAGGGTTCGAGGAAACTGAAAGCGACATAAGGCGGGACCTCCAGAGGTCCGATCGGGACGCAAGGCAGGATTAGAAAATGGCAACGAGCGCAGCGGCACACGGCGATCACGCGCAAGACCACGGACATGACGAGCACGCCCATCCGACCGGATGGCGGCGCTACGTCTATTCGACCAACCACAAGGACATCGGCACGATGTACCTGATCTTCGCGGTCATCGCCGGCGTCATCGGCGCCGCGATGTCGATCGCGATCCGTGCCGAGCTGATGTATCCGGGCGTGCAGATCTTCCACGAGACGCACACCTACAATGTGTTCGTGACCTCCCATGGCCTGATCATGATCTTCTTCATGGTCATGCCCGCGATGATCGGCGGCTTCGGCAACTGGTTCGTGCCGCTGATGATCGGCGCGCCCGACATGGCGTTCCCGCGCATGAACAACATCTCGTTCTGGCTGCTGCCGGCCTCGTTCGCGCTGCTGCTGATGTCGACCTTCGTCGAGGGCGAGCCGGGCGCCAACGGCGTCGGCGCCGGCTGGACCATGTACGCGCCGCTGTCGAGCTCGGGCCATCCGGGCCCGGCCGTCGACTTTGCGATCCTGTCGCTGCATCTGGCGGGCGCCTCCTCGATCCTCGGCGCCATCAACTTCATCACCACCATCTTCAACATGCGCGCGCCGGGCATGACCCTGCACAAGATGCCGCTGTTCGTGTGGTCGATCCTGGTGACGGTGTTCCTGCTGCTGTTGTCGCTGCCGGTGCTCGCCGGTGCGATCACGATGCTGCTCACCGACCGCAATTTCGGCACAACGTTCTTCAACCCCGAAGGCGGCGGCGATCCCGTGCTGTTCCAGCATCTGTTCTGGTTCTTCGGTCACCCCGAAGTGTACATCCTGATCCTGCCCGCCTTCGGCATGGTCAGCCAGATCGTCTCGACCTTCTCGCGCAAGCCCGTGTTCGGCTATCTCGGCATGGCCTACGCCATGGTCGCGATCGGCGGCATCGGCTTCGTGGTGTGGGCGCACCATATGTACACGGTCGGCATGTCCTCGGCGACGCAGGCCTATTTCGTCGCCGCCACGATGGTCATCGCGGTCCCGACCGGCGTGAAGATCTTCTCGTGGATCGCCACGATGTGGGGCGGCTCGATCGAGTTCCGCGCGCCGATGATCTGGGCGGTGGGATTCATCTTCCTGTTCACCGTCGGCGGCGTCACCGGCGTGGTGCTGGCGAATGCCGGCGTCGACCGCGTGCTCCAGGAGACCTACTACGTCGTCGCGCACTTCCACTACGTGCTGTCGCTGGGCGCGGTGTTCGGAATCTTCGCTGGCTGGTACTACTGGTTCCCGAAGATGTCGGGCTACATGTACAATGAAGGGCTCGCCAAGGCGCACTTCTGGGTCACCTTCATCGGCGTGAACCTGGTGTTCTTCCCGCAGCACTTCCTCGGCCTGTCAGGCATGCCGCGCCGCTATGTCGACTATCCCGACGCGTTCGCGGGCTGGAACCTGGTCTCGTCTGTCGGCTCCTACATCTCCGGCTTCGGCGTGCTGATCTTCCTCTATTGCGTGATCGACGCCTTCGCGAAGAAGGTGCCGGCTGGCGACAATCCGTGGGGTGCAGGTGCGACCACGCTGGAATGGACGCTGCCCTCGCCGCCGCCCTTCCACCAGTTCGAAGTGCTGCCCCGCGTGCAGTAAGCAAATGCTCGCGGCGCCCGTGACGGGCGCCGCGGCTCGACAACCAAGCGAGTCAGTCTAGTGTCCGTCCTCGACCACAACGCCGTCGACATCAATCCCCGCATCTCCGAAGCGGAGGTTGGCGATTACATCGCGCTCCTGAAGCCGCGGGTGATGTCGCTTGTGATCTTCACCGCGCTGGTCGGAATGGCGATGGCACCCGGGCATTTCCACCCGGTGCTGGCCATCACCTCGCTGCTCTGCATTGCGGTCGGCGCCGGCGCGTCCGGCGCGCTCAACATGGCGCTCGAAGGCGACATCGACGCCAAGATGTCGCGCACGGCGAACCGGCCGATTCCGCGCGGCCGCATCACCCGCCCCGAGGCGATGACCTTCGGCATGACGCTCGCCTTCTTCTCGGTGATGACGCTCGGCATCCTGGTCAACTGGATCGCGGGCGCGCTGCTCGCCTTCACCATCTTCTTCTACGTCGTGATCTACACGATCGGTCTGAAGCGCTGGACCGCGCAGAACATCGTGATCGGGGGTGCCGCCGGCGCGCTGCCGCCGGTGGTGGCCTGGGCCGCGGTCACCGGCACGGTCGACGTCGAGCCGCTGCTGCTGTTCGCCATCATCTTCTTCTGGACGCCGCCGCACTTCTGGGCGCTGGCGCTGTTCCGCTCCGACGATTACGCGCGCGCCGGCATTCCGATGCTGCCCAACGTCGCCGGCCCCGACGCAACCCGGCTTCAGATCCTGCTCTATACTATCGTGCTGATCGCGGTCGCTGCTGCGCCCTGGGCGCTTGGTTATTTCGATGCCATCTATGGCATCGTCTCGCTGATCCTCGGCGCCGGCATGCTGGCGTTCGCCGTCAACGTCTACGTGCGTCGCGAGCGTAGCCAATCGCTGCGGGCGACCCGCAAGCTGTTCGCGTTCTCCATCCTTTATCTGTTCGCGCTGTTTGCGACCTTGCTGGCCGAGGTCGTGTTCCGGGCGCTCGCGCCGATGGTAGGGGGCGCATGATCGCAGGAATGGCCGACAAACCCGAGATAGATGGAATCGTCCTCACCGAGGCGCAGAAGAAGAGCCGTCGTCAGCGCTCGATCGCGATCGCACTCGCGCTCGGTGTGCTCGTGGTGCTGTTCTTCGCCGTCACCATGGTCAAGGGGCCGGCCGTGCTCGTCCGGCCGATGTAGGAAACATGGATCAGAAGCCGACCATATCGCAGGATCAGAGCCGGACGGCCGCCAAAGGCCGCAGGCCTTCCAAAGGGCTTGGCCGCGACGTGGTGGTCGCCTCGATCTGCGGCGGCGTGGTCGCGCTGATGGTCGGCGCCTCCTACGCGGCGGTGCCGTTCTACAACTGGTTCTGCCGCGCCACCGGCTTCAACGGCACGACCCAGGTCGCGACCTCGGCGCCGGCCAGCGGTCCGATCGCACGAAAGATCGCGGTGCGCTTCGATTCCAACGTCGCGCCCGGCCTGCCCTGGAAGTTCGAGCCCGAGCAGAGCGAGATCGAGGTCAATATCGGCCAGGTCGTGACCGTCTTTTACACGGTGACCAACCAGGCCGCGCGGACCACCGCAGGCCAGGCCGCCTACAATGTCGCGCCGCTGACGGTCGGATCCTATTTCCAGAAGATCAACTGCTTCTGCTTCACCGAGCAGACCATGGCGCCGGGCGAGAAGCGAGAGATGCCGGTGGTGTTCTACGTCGATCCCTCGATCACCGACGACCACGAGAACGACGGTCTCAACACGATCACGCTGTCCTACACGTTCTATCCGGTGAAGGATCCGGTGGTGAAGCCGCTCGCGGCCAGCGAAGACGACAAACGCAAGGGAAATCTCTGATCTCCGGGCTCACGCGCCGGGGTTGGACATAAGGGGATAAGTGCCTGACAGGCACGGGATTGAGGAGCGAGACCGCAAATGGCAACGGCGCACACCAAGCATCACGACTACCACCTGGTCGATCCCTCGCCATGGCCCGTCGTCGGCTCCATCTCCGCCTTCATCATGGCGGTCGGCGCGATCACCTGGATGCACCACATGTTCTCGGCTGCGCCGATCATCTTCGGTGTCGGCACCGTCGGTGTGCTCTACACCATGGCGAGCTGGTGGGGCGACGTGATCAGGGAAGCCCAGTACAAGGGTGACCACACCCGCGTCGTGCAGCTGCATCACCGCTACGGCATGATCCTGTTCATCGCTTCGGAGGTGATGTTCTTCGTCGCCTGGTTCTGGGCCTATTTCAACGCGGCGCTGTTCCCGGCCGACGCCGTCCACGCCACCCGCGATGCGGTGTTCGGCTGTGGTCTCGGGACAGCGGCCGGCGCCTGCGCCGTGCCGGGCACCTGGCCGCCGCACGGCATCGAGACCTTCGATCCCTGGCATCTGCCGCTCCTGAACACGCTGATCCTGCTCACCTCCGGCACCACGGTGACCTGGGCCCACCATGCGCTGCTCGAGAACGATCGCCAGGGCCTGAAGTATGGCCTGATCCTCACCGTCGTGCTCGGCGCGCTCTTCACCTGCGTGCAGGCCTATGAGTACAGCCACGCGGCATTCTCCTTCGGCGGCAACGTCTACGGCGCGACCTTCTTCATGGCGACCGGCTTCCACGGTTTTCATGTGCTGGTCGGCACCATCTTCCTGCTGGTGTGCCTGTTCCGCGCCTATGCCGGCCACTTCACGCCGACCCAGCATCTCGGCTTCGAGTTCGCCGCCTGGTACTGGCACTTCGTCGACGTGGTCTGGCTGTTCCTGTTCCTCTGCATCTATGTCTGGGGACACGGCGCCGAGACCATGGCCCACGGCGCGCACTGAGCGGGCTGACTTCGGATCGAGAAAGGGCGGCCCCGGGGCCGCCCTTTTGCTTTTCTGCGCGCAGGGGTTTCGGCAGAAACTGTGATAGACCCTGTCATCATGAACAAAGCCGACGACACGTCCGAGTCGCAAGCCACCGTCCTGCAGAGCGCGCTGCGCGGGCTTGCCTGCAAATGCCCGCGCTGCGGCCAGGGCAAGCTCTATGCGGGCTTCCTGACGCTTGCGCCGTCCTGCGAGCATTGCGGCCTCGACTACGCCTTCATCGATTCCGGTGACGGTCCGGCGATCTTCATCATCATGCTGGCCGGTGCGATCGTGGTCGGCTGCGCGCTCGTCGTCGAGGTCAAGTACCAGCCGCCGTACTGGCTGCATGCGGTGCTGTGGCTGCCGCTGATCCTTGCGACCACCCTGCTGCCGTTGCGCGCTATGAAGTCGCTGCTGATCGCGCTGCAATTCCACCATAAGGCGGCACCGGGCCGGCTGGTCGACCGCGCGAAATGAACGAGACCGTGCGCAAGCCCCGCGTGGCCGGCTTCGCGCTGTTCACGCTATTCCTGACTGCGGTCTGCATCGTGCTCGGTATCTGGCAATTGCAGCGCCGCATCGCCAAGCACGAGCTGATCGCCGCACTCACCGAGCGTCTCGCGGAGGCACCGGTCGCTCTGCCGCCGCCGGCGCGATGGGCCGCGCTAAGTCCCGCGCGCGATGAATTCCGCCGTGTCAGCTTTACCGCGACCTATGCGCCGTTGCCCGATGCGATGGTCTATTCCCCCGGATCCGCCGTACGCAAGGATGCGTCAGGCCCCGGCACCTGGGCGTTCCTGCCGGCGCGGCTGCCGAGCGGAGAGACGGTGGTCATCGATGCGGGCTTCGTCGAAAACACCATGCAGGATCGCAGCGTCGAGGATCGCGCGGTCAAGAAGCTCGTCACGGGGCAGGCGGTCTCGTTCACCGGCTATCTGCGCTTCCCCGAGGCACCTGGCTGGCTGACCCCGGCGGCGAACCGCGACAAGCGGCTGTGGTTCGTGCGCGATCACGTGGCGATCGCGAGCGCGCTGGGCTGGGGCGCGGTTGCGCCGTTCTATGTCGACCTCGAGCAGCCCGCGCCCGGGAACGGCATTCCGCGGCCGGGGCCGCTCGACGTGCATCTCAAGGACGATCACCTGCAATACGCCATCACCTGGTTCACGCTTGCAGGCGCCGTGCTCATCGCCTTCGCCGTTTGGGCAAGAGGGCGGCGACGGGGCCGAGCTCCGTAGATCCACTCAGGAAACCCAGGGCTATCGCATATGACGTCTCGGCGGCGCCAGAGCGAACGCCTCATCCTTCGAGACGACCGCTTCGCGGCCTCCTCAGGATGAGGCTCAGCTGCATCCATCCGCGTTGAAATGCTGCCGCATACTCATCCCTCATCCTGAGGGCCCGCCGCAGGCGGGCGTCTCGAAGGATGGCCGCAGTCGAATATGTTTCTTCATATGCGACAGCCCTGCCAGGGAACCCGGTATCGCCCGGGGTTTACCATTCAGCGCACATTCACGAGTGTGGTCCTAAGCCGCCATCGTTTTTCCGCGGCCGACAGGATTGCAGCGTGAGCGATTTCGACCAGATGGGAATTGTCGTCGACTGGGTGGATGCCTGCAGGAAGGGCGACCTCGCGGCGCTCCTCGACCTCTATGCGGACGACGCCCATGTCGAATGCACGTGCAACGGCACGCAGCGCTATCGCGGCCGGAGCGAGCTCGAAGCCTATTGGCAGCCGCGGCTCAGCGCTTTCTCGTCGGTCGTTTTCGGGCTGGAGGAAATCCATCCTGCGCCACACGGCGTCGATCTCGAATATTCCGTCGCCGGCGCGCTACGCTTCCGCGCCTCGTTTTGTTTTAGTCCGGACGGCAAGATCCGCACCACGCTGTGCGAGCCGGCGCGACAGAACGCGCAGCTTGGCTGGGCGTGCTAGAGTTTCCGTCCTGATTAAATCAGAACCGAACACCAGATTCTGTTTTGACGCGTTTTCTTCACGCGAACTGGTATCCACTTCGCTCGAAAAGGCTCTAGCCGGTGACCGGCGCCTCGCGTGCCGGCTCGGCGGGAAGGCGGCAGCGCACATAAGTCCTGTCGTCCACGCGCAGCAGTGACAGCGATCCGCTGAGTGCGCGCACGCGCTCATGCATGCCGGTCAGGCCGCGGCCGAACACATTACCTTCGGGAAAGCCGCCGCCATCGTCGGAAATCTCGATGACGACCGTCTCCCCGGCGAAGGTCGCCTGCACATGGGCATTGCTGGCGCCGGCATGACGCAGCACGTTGGTCAGCGCCTCCTGAATCACGCGATAGACGGTCTGAGCCAGCGGCCCGCCGATCGCGTTGAGATCCGGATCGATCGTGTCCGTCAGGTCGATAGACGGCGCCTGCTTGCGAAAATTCCGGAGCAGCGTCTGCACGGTGGTCTCCAGACCCAATTCCTCGATGTAGAGCGGTCGCAACCGGTCGAGGATGCGGCGGTTGGTCTGCTGGAGCGCCTCGACCGATTGCAACACATCCTGCGCCGAACTGCCGGGATTTCCCGCCGGGGGCGAGGCGTCGGCCAATGCGATCGTGCCGGCGCGGATGCTGAACAGCAACGGACCGAGTTCGTCGTGCAGTTCGCGCGCGAGATCGCGCCGCTCGTCGTCCTGAAGCGACACCAGGCGGTGCAGCAGGTCGCGATTATCCTGGCTCAATTGCGCCAGCGTTTCGGCCAGCGCATTGGCCTCCTCGCAGCTTTGCCGGATTTCCGGCGGTCCTCTGACCGGGATCGGCGTTGCGTAGTCGCCGCGCCGCATCCGCGTGAGTCCTTCGCCGAGATCTTGCAGCGGGCGCAGGGCCGATCCCGCGAAAACATAGGCAATGGTGCCGGTGAGCACCATCAGCACGGCAACGAGGATGGTCAGCGCGAGAAAGCCGATCCACTTCTCGAACAGGTCGGCCGACAGGTCCGGCAGGAAGACGAGATCGCCGACACGCTGGCCGCCGATCGTCACCGGAGCCGCCGCGTCCATGTCCGGAATGGTGAGCAGGTCGACAAACCATTGCGGTACGCCATGCGGCTTGCGCAGGCCGTCCCTCGCTGAGGACGCGGGACCCGTCTCCACGGCACGGAATTGGATATCGGAGGAGGTGTCCAGAGAATGGACAAAGGCGTCGAGCGTCTGCCGCGGGTTGTTCGAGGTGCGCAGGGTATTGTTGAGCGCGGCGGCAATGGTCTGAATCGAACGCCGCCCCGGCTCGTTCTCGTCCGCCAATTGGCCGGTCGCGAAGGTTTGGAGCAGCACGCCGCCCATGATCAGCGCGGCGAGGAAGCTCAAGCCGAGCGGCAGAAACAGTTGGGTCCTGAACGAGAAGCGTTGCCACATTAGGTCAATTCTAACGCGCGTCAGGGGATTTTGCTCTTTCCATTTGTTCCCGTCGGTTTATGAGTCGAAAAACTAGAGAATTACAATGCAAGATACTGCCAAGCCGGCGACCCGCGTCCTGATTGTCGACGACCATCCCGTGGTGCTGTCCGGTTGCCGCACCCTGTTCGCCACCGACCATTCGATCCGGATCGACGAGGCGACCGACGCCAAATCCGGGCATCGCGCCTATGTCAGCAAGCGGCCCGACGTCACTGTGATCGACATCAGCCTGCCCGACGTCTCCGGCTTTGAACTGATGCGGCGCATTCGCAAGGACGATCCTGACGCCAAGATCATCATGTTCAGCATGAACGACGATCCGGCCTTCGTGGTGCGGGCGGTCGAGCTTGGGGCGCAAGGCTACGTCTCAAAGGGCGACGATCCCCGGATCCTGCTCAAAGCGGTGCGCAAGGTGGTTGCGGGCGACAATTTCATCTCACCGCAGCTCGCGGAAGCCGTGACGTTTTCCGGCGCGGCGATCAAGGCCAATCCTGCCTCGCAGATGACGCCGCGGGAGCTCGAGATTCTTCGCCTGCTGGGTCGAGGCGACAAGATCGTCGAGGTCGCCGAGGCGCTCGGTATCTCCTACAAGACCGTCGCCAACACCACCTCCCTGCTCAAGCAGAAGCTCGGTGCCAAGAACCATTCCGACCTGATCCGGATCGCGGTGGAAATCGGGATGAATTGACGCCCGGGCGCCGAACCGGCTGCTCCAGGATGCTGCCGGTTCGGCGGGCGGACCGGTCTCGGCGCTCAGCCGGGCAATGCATGGATAGCGCCGATACCATCCGCCGACACAATGAGCGCAGCCATCGTTCGTTCCCGAACTGTCCGATCGTTCGGGATATAATGGCAGTGCGTGACGCAAGACCGCTCGCGAACGTTTGCCCGCGCCGAAGCGTGTCGGGAAAAACAGGAACATTTTCTCGCACATCCCGTTTTGTCCCTTGACGATGTCGTGACAGCCGACGAAAGCTTGCGCGAACAGTTTTTGCGGGTCGGTGACCCCAAGAGGCCGAACCGGTCTGCACACAACGACAGACCTTCCAAGAGAGGGCTGCGGCATTGCCGCAGCCCTTTTCGTTGGCAGCCCTTTTCGTTGGCAGCGTTTTTCGTTGGCAGCCTTTTTCCTTGAATGGCCCCAGGCGCGAAGCGGTTTCCTGATGCCGCAAAACACTTTATGGTGGCCCAAAGCCTCTGGCTGTTAACAAGTAATTTCGTAAAATCAAAGGCTTGCGGATCGAGCCCAGGCTCGGCCGGCCTTTGGAGGGCAGTTTGACTCGTTATATCTCGACCCGGGGCGAGGCCCCCGAACTCGGCTTCTGCGACGTGATGCTGACCGGGCTCGCTCGCGACGGCGGCCTGTATGTGCCGGCCACCTGGCCGCAACTCTCGCCTGACGCCATCGCCGGCTTCTTCGGTCGTCCCTATTGGGAGGTCGCGGTCGAGGTGATCCGCCCCTTCGTCGCCGGCGAGATCTCGGACGCCGAGCTCGGCCGCATGGCGAACGAGGCCTACGCCACCTTCCGCCATCCGGCGGTGGTGCCGCTGCGCCAGATGGCGCCGCACCAGTTTGTGCTTGAGCTGTTCCACGGTCCGACGCTCGCCTTCAAGGACGTGGCGATGCAGCTGATCTCGCGGCTGATGGACCACGTGCTCGCCAAGCGCGGCCAGCGCACCACCATCGTGGTCGCGACCTCGGGCGACACCGGCGGTGCTGCGGTCGACGCGTTCGCAGGGCTCGAAAATGTCGATCTCATCGTGCTGTTCCCGCATGGCCGCATCTCCGAGGTGCAGCGGCGGATGATGACGACCACGGGCGCGGCCAACGTCCATGCGCTCGCCGTCGAGGGCAATTTCGACGATTGCCAGGCCATCGTGAAGGCGATGTTCAACAACCATCGCTTCCGCGATGCGACCTCGCTGTCCGGTGTCAATTCCATCAATTGGGCGCGCATCGTCGCCCAGGTGGTCTACTATTTCACCTCCGCCGTTGCCGCCGGCGCACCCGCGCGCGCGGTGGACTTCGTCGTGCCGACCGGCAATTTCGGCGACATCTTTGCCGGCTATGTCGCCAAGCGCATGGGTCTTCCGGTGCGGACCCTGGGCATCGCCGCCAACGTCAACGACATCCTGGCGCGCACGCTGAAGACCGGGATCTACGAGGTACGCGAGGTCCACGCGACGGCGTCGCCGTCGATGGACATCCAGATCTCCTCGAATTTCGAGCGGCTGCTGTTCGAGGCCGGCGGGCGCGATGCCGCCGGCGTGCGCCGTCTGATGGATTCGCTGAAGCAATCCGGCCGCTTCGTGCTGCCCGATGCGACGCTGGCCGCGATCCGCGAGGGGTTCGACGCAGGCCGCGCCGACGAGACCGAGACCGCGGCCGCGATCCGCGCCGCCTGGCGCGAGGCGGGCGAGCTGGTTGATCCCCACACCGCGGTCGCGCTTGCGGTCGCCGACCGCGACACCACGGACAGGACGGTTCCCAGCATCGTGCTGTCCACCGCGCATCCTGCCAAATTCCCCGATGCGGTCGAAGCGGCCTGCGGCCAGCGGCCGCAACTGCCGGCCTGGCTCGATGGTCTGATGACCAAATCCGAACACATGAAGGTGATGAAGAACGACCAGGCCGAGGTCGAGCGGTTCGTGCTGTCGGTCAGCCGCGCCGCGAAACAGGGAGTTGCCGGATGAGCGTCGAGATTTCCAAGCTTGCGTCCGGCCTGACCGTCGTCACCGACAAGATGCCCCATCTCGAGACCGCGGCGCTTGGCGTCTGGGCCGGCGTCGGCGGGCGCGACGAGAAGCCCAACGAGCACGGCATCTCGCATCTCCTGGAACATATGGCGTTCAAAGGCACGACGAAGCGCTCGTCGCGCGAGATCGTCGAGGAGATCGAGGCGGTCGGCGGCGACCTCAACGCCGGCACCTCGACCGAGACCACGTCCTATTATGCGCGGGTGCTGAAGGCTGACGTGCCGCTCGCGCTCGACGTGCTCGCTGACATCCTGGCCAATCCGGCCTTCGAGCCCGACGAGCTCGAGCGCGAGAAGAACGTCATCGTGCAGGAGATCGGCGCGGCGCAGGACACGCCTGACGACGTCGTGTTCGAGCACCTCAACGAGCTCTGCTATCCCGACCAGCCGATGGGCCGCTCGCTGCTCGGCACCGCGAAGACCTTGCGTGCCTTCAGCCGCGACTCGCTGCGCGACTATTTGTCGACGCATTACCGCGGGCCGGACATGGTGGTGGCGGCCGCCGGGGCGGTCGATCACAAGCAGGTGGTCGCCGAGGTCGAGCAGCGCTTTGCCAGTTTTGAGGGGACAGCGGGTCCCAAGCCGCAACCCGCGCAGTTCGGCAAGGGCGGCACCAAGGTGGTGCATCGCGAGCTCGAACAGGCGCATCTGACGCTGGCGCTGGAGGGCGTGCCGCAGACCGATCTGTCGCTGTTCTCGCTCCAGGTCTTCACCAACATCCTCGGCGGCGGGATGTCGTCGCGGCTGTTCCAGGAGGTGCGCGAGAAGCGCGGCCTCTGTTACTCGATCTACTCGTTCCACGCCCCCTATACCGACACCGGCTTTTTCGGCCTCTACACCGGCACCGATCCGGCCGACGCGCCCGAGATGATGGAGGTCGTGGTCGACATCATGAACGATTCGGTCGAGACCCTGACCGAGGTCGAGATCGCGCGGGCGAAGGCGCAGATGAAGGCGGGGCTGCTGATGGCGCTGGAGAGCTGCTCGTCCCGCGCCGAGCAGCTCGCCCGGCATGTGCTGGCCTATGGCCGGCCCCAGACCGCCGAGGAGCTGGTGGCCCGGATCGACGCCGTCAGCGTCGAATCGACCCGGGATGCGGCGCGTGCACTGCTTTCGCGCAGCCGCCCCGCGGTTGTCGCATTAGGCAGTGGCAGGGGTCTGGACACGGCGGTGTCTTTTGCGGAAGGATTGACCCGGGCACGCGCCAAGGCGCGGCTGCATTAGGAGCCGCGCACGGGTTGATCCGCCCCCGGGAAGCATCACCATGGCCCTCTTTCGCCTGCCATCCAGTGGACCCGCCGCTCTCGCGCCGCGCGGCAACGGCCTGTTGCTACGCGCGCCGCAGATGTCGGACTTCCTGCAGTGGGCCCATCTGCGCGAGTCCAGCCGCGATTACCTGACGCCCTGGGAGCCGATCTGGCCGTCGGACGATCTCACGCGCTCCGGTTTCCGCCGTCGCCTGCGCCGCTATTCCGAGGACATCGCCGCGGACCGGTCCTATCCCTTTCTGATCTTCCGGGAGCTTGATGGCGCCATGGTCGGCGGCATCACGCTCGCCAATGTCCGCCGCGGCATCGTCCAGGCCGGCACCATCGGCTATTGGGTCGGGAAGCCCCACGCCCAGCGCGGCTACATGACGGCCGCGCTGCGTGTGCTGCTGCCGACGCTGTTCGGCGAGCTCAATCTGCACCGGGTCGAGGCGGCCTGCATCCCGACCAATGCGCCCTCGATCCGGGTGCTGGAGAAGTGCGGTTTCTCGCGCGAGGGGCTGGCGCGCCGCTATCTCTGCATCAACGGGGTCTGGCAGGACCATTTGCTGTTCGGCCTGCTGCACGAGGATTTCCGCGGCTGAGCCGTTCGTTGATGTGACCAAAGTCTCCTGTGTGCCTGCCTTGGGTTCGCCGGTTTTGACGATATAACGGCGCAACCCGGCCGGTGATCGGCCGTGATGTTGTCATGGAGTGTGGGTGTTGATGGTGCAGGAGCTTCGGTCATCGCGGAATGCGTTGCGGCGGGGGGCGGCGGTCGCGCTGGCGTTGTCGGTTGCACTCGTCTCCGTCTCGCCGGTTGCGGCGCAGTCGCTGACCGATCGATTCAAGGGCCTGTTCGGCGGCAAGTCGGACGAGCCGGCTCAACCCAAGCCGGCACCTGCGCCAGGCCAGCCGGCGGCCGATGACGATCTTGATTGCCCGCAGGTCACGGTGCGTGCCGGAGCCTCCACCTATGCGGTCGGTGCCACCGGCAAGCCGGCCGTCGGCAACGAGATCCGCTTTCAGGCCACCATCACCAAGATGGCGCGCGAATGCGCCCGCGATGGCGGCGATATCACGGCCCGGATCGGCATCCAGGGCCGCGTCATTGCCGGTCCCGCCGGCGCGCCTGCGACCGTCGAGGTGCCGCTGCGCGTCGCCGTGGTGCAGGGCGGCGTCGGCGAGAAGGTGATCGCTTCCAAGGCCTACCGGACCACGGTCGGAATGTCGGAGGGCGGCAGCGTGCCGTTCACCTTCGTGGCCGAGGATCTGGTCTATCCGATGCCTTCGGCCAAGGACGCCGATAGCTATATCTTCTATGTCGGCTTCGATCCGCAGGCGCTGTCGCCCGAGCCGAAGGCGCGGGTGAAGAAGAAGTAGGGCGGTCTCGTGCCCCGGACGCGGCGCAGGCGCGCAGCGGTGCGACGCAGAGCCGGGGCCCATGTTGCGGTCAGCGTTATCGTGTGAGGCATGGGTCCCGGCTCTGCGGAGCAGCGTTACACGCTGGGCCGCGTCCGGGACACGAGAAGAAGCCATACCAACAAAAAAGCCGGCGCTCATCGCGCCGGCTTTTTGATGGGTGAAGGCGAAGCCCCTCAGTTCAGCTTCTGCCGGACCTCGGTGATGCCCTTGGCGAGCAGATCGTCGGCGACCTGGCCCCTGACCGACTGCGACAGGATGGTGGAGGCGGCCTGGACGGCGGCTTCGGCGGCTGCGGCGCGGACATCGGCCACCGCCTGGGCCTCGGCGAGCGCGATCTTGCCCTCCGCGGTCTTGGTGCGGCGAGCGACGAAATCTTCCACCTTGGCCTTGGCCTCGGTTGCGATGCGCTCGGCTTCGCTCTTCGCGTTGGCGATGATGTCGGCGGCCTCGCGTTCGGCCGAGGCGGTGCGCGCCTTGTAGTCGGCGAGTACCTTGGCGGCTTCCTGCTTGAGGCGCGTCGCGTCGTCGAGCTCGGCCTTGATGCGATCGGCGCGATGGTCGAGCGCAGTCATGGCCTTCTTGAAGACACCGAGATAGCCGAACCCGACCATCAGGATCACGAAGGCGATGGCGACCCAGGTTTCAGGATCGAAGAACATATCGATTAACCCTTCAAGGACGCATCAACGGCGGCATTGACCAATGCCGCGTCCGGAACCACGCCGGTGAGCTGCTGCACGATGGTGCCTGCCGCATCGGCCGCGATGCCGCGGACGTTGCTCATGGCGGTCGCACGGGTCGAGGCGATGGTCTTCTCCGCCTCGGCGAGCTTGGCCGCCAATTGCTCTTCCAAAGCCTTGCGCTCGGCGTCCGCCTGCGCATTCGCCTTGTCGCGGGATTCGTTGCCGATGGCCTGCGCGCGCGAGCGTGCCGAAGCAAGCTCGCTATCATAGGCCTTCAGCGCCGCTTCGGACTGGTCCTTCAGCTTCTGCGCTTCGGCGAGGTCGCCCTCGATCTTGTTCTGACGCGCCTCGATCGCACCGCCGACGCGCGGCAGAGCGAGCTTGGACACGATCACGTAAAGCGCGACGAAGAAGATCGCGAGCGACACCAGCTGCGAAGCATAGGTGCTGCTCTCGAACGGCGGAAAACCGCCACCGTGGTGACCACCGTCAGCCTCGGTGTGAGCGCCCGCCGCCGGACCTTTTGCGCCGCCATGACTTTCAGCCATGGAGTACTCCTGTTGCTGTCATGCGCGTCGCTTCGGTTGAAGCGGCGCGAAAATCGTCCTCAGAGCGGAACGAACAGCAGCAGCAGCGCGATCAGCAGCGAGAAAATGCCGAGCGCTTCGGTCACGGCGAAGCCGAAGATCAGATTGCCGAACTGGCCCTGAGCGGCCGAGGGGTTGCGAACGGCTGCGGCGAGGTAGTTGCCGAAGATCACGCCGACGCCGACGCCCGCGCCGCCCATGCCGATGCATGCGATGCCCGCGCCGATAAGTTTTGCTGCTGCCGGATCCATTTTAGACTCCTTGGAAGAAAGATTGGGTTTTGGGTGGAAATTCCCCGGACCGCTCAGTGTCCCGGATGAATGGCGTCGTTGAGGTAGATGCAGGTCAGGATCGCAAACACATAGGCTTGCAGGAACGCGACCAGAATCTCGAGAGCGTACAGCGCGACCGTGAGCGCCAGCGGCAGCACGCCGCCGACCCAGCCGAGGGCGCCGAGCGAGAAGCCGAGCATGGCGACGAAGCCCGCGAAGACCTTCAGCGCGATGTGGCCGGCCAGCATGTTGGCGAACAGACGGACGCTGTGGGAGACCGGCCGCAGGAAGAACGACAGGATCTCGATGAACATCACCAGCGGCAGGATGTAGCCGGGGACGCCGTGGGGCACGAAGATCGAGAAGAATTTCAGGCCGTTTTTGGCAATGCCGTAGATCAGCACCGTGAAGAAGACCAGCAGCGCGAGGGCCGCGGTGACGATCAGATGGCTCGAGATCGTGAAGGTGTAGGGGATGATGCCGACCAGGTTCGAAACGCAGATGAACATGAACAGCGAGAAGATCAGCGGGAAGAACTTCATGCCTTCCGAGCCGGCCGTCGAGCGGATGGTCGAGGCCACGAACTCGTAGGAGATCTCGGCGACCGACTGCAGGCGGCCGGGAACCAGCTGCGTGCCGCTGGCGAGCATCAGGATCGAGATGATCGCGACCGCCACCAGCATGTAGAGCGACGAATTGGTGAAGGCGATCGTGTGGTTGCCGATATGGCCCAGGGTGAAGAGAGGCTCGATGTTGAACTGGTGGATCGGATCGATTTTCATCAGCGCGGCATCTCTTGGTCTGCCGGGCGATGCCGGCGGGTCTCGGTCTGCCGGTCGGGCCCGGCCCGTACCGGCTCAAGCCGGCACGATCATTCCTCTCCTGGAGTGGATCGCTTAAGAACCACCGCGCCTGTTTTGACCCGCGCCTGCCGTTCTCACCACATTCACCACGCCGGCGACGAAGCCCAGCAGCAGGAACACGATGAATCCGAAAGGCGACGTCGACAGCAAGCGGTCGAAACCCCAGCCAATCCCCGCTCCGACAACGACCCCGGCGACCAACTCGGAGGATAACCGGAAACCAAGCGCCATCGCCGAGGCTCTGGCCGCTCTGTCCTCACCGTCACCTGCGGGTTGCTCGGTCTTAACGTGGCGGCCGCGAAATTCGGACAACCGCTGATCAAGATTTCCGAGCCGATCGGAAAGCGCAGCTTCCTCGGGCGATCTATCGCGATCTCCATTCTCGCCGTGTCCCGTGCCCTGTGTCATGCAACGAAGACCCGAAACGCCGCGGCTGAATGGAAATTGCGCCCGCCACCCTCAAAAGCCGCGCGGACCATACTGATGGCCCATAATCAAGTCAAGCCAAGTCACGATTGCGTCCATTCCCGTTATGTATCTGATTTCTTTGGAAATATCGGCGCGAGCGGCGGCGCTGCGCACAGCGTGACGCCGCACCGCAGCAGGTCTCCGCTTGATCGGCGGACGCCGTCGCCATTTCGCCCGGCTGCCGGGATCAAAGCGGGCGCCGAGATCGTTCATGTCAAGGGCGCGTTTTGGGCGGCGGATCGCCTCGCCGGGGTGTAGAATTTGCGAGACGTGCCACCTTTATGAGCGCCACCTTTGGAAGTGCTGCCGGCGCGTCGTGGCGGAGAACGCGATGAGACCAACGAATTCATCCACAGCATCATGGCTTGCGGCGGCGGCGTTCGCCGCGGCGATGGCGGTCAGCGCCGGCTGCCTCGCCGCGCAATCCGCGCCCGACAGCGAAAACGGCCGCTACAGCATGACCCCCATCCCCGAGGGCGTGCTGCGGCTCGACAGCCGCACCGGGACGGTGTCGACTTGCACCAAGAGCGGCGCCGGCTGGGCCTGCTACGCGGTGCCCGATGAACGTAGCGCGCTCGACGCCGAGATCGGCAGGCTCCAGGCCGAAGTCGAGACGCTGAAGGGACGGCTCGCAGCGGGGCCGACCGTGTCAGGCAAGATCGACGAGGCGCTGCCGAAAACCGATCCGCTCAAGAAGGCGGAGCCGCAAGCACGAGAACCAAAGGCCGCCGAGGGCGAGCGCAGGATCGAGATCCCGCTGCCGAGCGACCAGGACGTCGATCGCGTGATGTCGTTCCTGGAAAAAGCCTGGCGTCGCCTGATCGACATGGCCAACCGCGTGCAGAAGGACGTCTCGGGGAAGATTTAGCGCGTGGTGAGATGCCGTAGGGTGGGCAAAGGCGCGAAGCGCCGTGCCCACCATTTGCGTCTCCGTTGAGTGAGTCGGTGGGCACGCTTCGCTTTGCCCACCCTACGGCAGCTTTCCGAATTGAGAGTGATGATGATGACATCAGCCAAATCCATCTCGCGCTCGGCGCCGTCGTCAGGGCCGGCCACCACCATCGCATCTTCGCTGCTGACCGTGCAGACGCCGGGGTGCGGCTTCAGCGACCTCACCGCCGAGGCGGCGCGGTTCATCGCCGACGTTCATGCGCGGGACGGCGTGCTCACGCTGTTCATCCGTCACACCTCGGCGTCTCTGACAATCCAGGAGAATGCCGACCCGTCGGTGCTGGTCGACCTCACTACGGTGCTGGCGCGGCTCGCGCCCGACGATGAAGATGCGGGCTGGACTCACGACACCGAAGGGCCGGACGACATGCCGGCGCATATCAAAACCATGCTGACGGGGACATCGCTCCAGGTGCCGGTGCTGAACGGCAGGCTGGCGCTTGGCACCTGGCAGGCGATCTATCTGATCGAGCATCGCGCCCGCCCGCATCGGCGCGAGGTGGTGCTGCAATTTCTCGGCAGCAATCAGTAGCGCGTTTTCGAGCGAAGTGGCTGCCGGTTCGCGTCAAGAAAACGCGTCAAAACAAAGAATCTGGAGTTCAAAACAAAACCGGCCGCGGAAACCGCGGCCGGTTGGTGTTGATCTCGACCTGCGTCGATCAGGTCGACTTGATGTCGACGTCCTTGGTCTCCGGCAGGAAGAACAAGCCGATCACGACGGTAATCGATGCGAAGATGACCGGATACCAGAGACCCGCATAGATATCGCCCGTCGAGGCCACGATGGCGAAGGCGGTCGCCGGCAGCAGGCCGCCGAACCAGCCGTTACCGATATGGTAGGGCAGCGACATCGAGGTGTAGCGGATGCGGGTCGGGAACAGTTCGACCAGCATCGCGGCGATCGGGCCGTACACCATGGTGACGAAGATCACCAGGACGAACAGCAGTCCGACGACCGCCGCCACCTGCGGACGGAAGATGTCGAACGGATGCGCCATCTTCACAATGCCCGCATCGCCGGCCTTCGGATATCCGGCTGCCTGCACGGCGGCGAGGACTGCCGGATTGCCGTCCTTGGCGTTGGCGTAGGCAACTTCCTTGCCGTTGACCATCACCTTCACGCCGGAGCCGGCCGCACCTGGCGTGGTCGAGTACTTGACCGACGATTGCGACAGGTAGGCACGCGCGGTGTCGCAAGGCGAGGTGAAGACGCGGGTGCCGACCGGGTTGAACAGGTCGCCGCAACCTGCGGGATCCGCCACGACGTCGACCTTGACCGACTCGATCGCCTTTTCCAGCGCCGGGTTGGCGTTGGTGGTGATCATCTTGAAGATCGGGAAGAAGGTCAGCGCCGCGATCAGACAGCCGCCGAGGATGATCGGCTTGCGGCCGATCCTGTCGGAGAGCATGCCGAACACGATGAAGAAGCCGGTCCCGAGCAGGAGCGACCAGGCGATCAGCAGGTTGGCGGTGTAGCCGTCGACCTTGAGGATCGATTGCAGGAAGAACAGCGCGTAGAACTGGCCGGTGTACCAGACCACGCCCTGGCCCATCACGCCGCCAAGCAGCGCCAGCAGCACGAGCTTGCCGTTCTGCCAGTTGCCGAAGGCTTCCGTCAGCGGGGCCTTCGAACTCTTCCCCTCGTCCTTCATCTTCTGGAAGATCGGGGATTCGTTGAGGCGGAGCCGGATCCAGACCGAGACGCCGAGCAGCAGCACGGAGACGAGGAACGGAATGCGCCAGCCCCATGCCGCGAAGTCGGGTTCGCCGAGCGCGGAGCGCGTGAACAGGATCACCAGCAGCGACAGGAACAGGCCGAGCGTCGCCGTGGTCTGGATGAAGGAGGTGTAGTAGCCGCGCTTGCCGTTCGGAGCATGCTCCGCGACGTAGGTCGCCGCACCGCCATACTCACCGCCGAGCGCCAGGCCCTGGGCGAGACGCAGCGCGATCAGGATGATCGGGGCCGCGATGCCGATGGTCGCCGCATTGGGCAGCAGGCCGACGATGAAGGTCGACAGACCCATGATCAGGATGGTGACGAGGAAGGTGTATTTGCGGCCGACGATGTCGCCGACACGGCCGAACACGATTGCGCCGAACGGGCGCACCAGGAAGCCCGCCGCGAAGGCCAGCAGCGCGAAGATGTCGCGGGTTGCCGGCGGATAGGCCGAGAAGAACTGCGCGCCGATGATGCTAGCCAGCGAACCGTAGAGATAGAAATCGTACCACTCAAAGACGGTACCGAGCGAGGAGGCGAGAATGACGAACCGTTCGTCCTTCGTCATCCCTCCCGCGCCTGCTTGAGACACAGCCAATGTCGACATGTTGAGTCGCTCCCCGAAAAATCGTTTCCTCGCGCCCTGGATGTCCGGTCATGCCGGATCAACCCAAGCCTTGCCCCCAAGGTAACATTGGCGTGAAACCCGCCCCAATACGACTTTCGGCCTTTCGCACTGACGCTCACCTGACGCCGCGGGCGTTCCATCCGGCAACATAGTGCCGGCCTGTGGATTAACCCCGTTGCCGCAAAGGGATAATGTCCACTTGCATGCCACGGCTGGTCGGGAAACAATTGACCAAGGCCCTGCGCCGGCCTACCGGCCCGGTGCGATTGCCAGCAAGAGAACGATGAACGCTCCCTCCACCCATCTCGTCATTGCCGATGACCATCCATTGTTCCGCGCCGCGCTGCGGCAGGCGGTGGCGGGCGTCCTGAGCTCGGCCAGGATCGACGAGGCTGGATCGTTCGAGGATCTGACCAAACTTTTGGAACAGACCTCCGACGTCGACCTGATCCTGCTCGACCTCTCGATGCCCGGGATCTCCGGCTTTTCCGGCCTGATCTATCTGCGCGCGCAATATCCGGCCATTCCGGTGGTGATCGTATCGGCGTCCGACGACAGCGCCACCATCCGCCGCTCGCTCGATTTCGGCGCCTCCGGTTTCATTCCGAAGCGATTCGGCGTCGAGACCTTGCGCGATGCCATCCTCAAGGTGATGGAGGGCGACGTCTGGGTTCCCGCCGACACCGATCTGTCGGCAGTCGCCGACCCCGACATGACGCGCCTGCGCGACCGGCTGGTGACGCTGACGCCGCAGCAGGTCCGGGTTCTGATGATGCTGTCGGAGGGATTGCTCAACAAGCAGATCGCTTATGAGCTCGGCGTCTCCGAGGCCACCATCAAGGCGCATGTCTCGGCGATCCTGCAAAAGCTCGGCGTCGAAAGCCGGACCCAAGCCGTGATCGCTGCCGCGAAAATTGCCGGCGGCCAGTGGAAGCAGGGTACCCCGACAGGGTGAGCCTGGAAGAGGGCCTCTCGCAGCCTGTAGCCCGGATGAGCGAAGCGACATCCGGGACCGCTAGTGCGGCTAGCTAGCGAAAACCCCGGATATCGCTTCGCTCATCCGGGCTACGGGACCGCGCCTGTGTCGCGCGGCTGTCAATCCTTATGCCCAAAAATATTCCACTTTGCCGAAATTCGGTTTTAGCGTATGTGTCGCTCATCCCGGCTCATCCTTGAGGGGCGATCTTGTGGTCGTCACGTTCGCGAGCCGGGCTTGCGGTGGACGCGGCAGCGTTCGGGTACGAGTGGCTAAGGGCAGGGCGGATTGCTCTCCGTGAGCCCAAGGCTTCGTTCCGACGAGCGGCGCTGCTAGGCTTCGTCTCGTCTGTAAGTTTCCGGCTCTGTCGACAGGGCTGGAAAAACTGCGGCGAAATGGCGAGCCGTGCGTACGGCAAAACCGTGTGGTCCTGGCCGTCGTTGCTACGGTCAAGCCCTGGCGAATGCGGCATCTGCGTCAACCGGCGCGGTGTCGGTGACTTTCGTCGGGACGAGGGAGGCCAAAAGGAACTCGGCTCCCGGGAGAGCACGGCACAAGCCGTCCAATCATCGCGCAGGGAAGGCCGAGTGATTGGCACCACCTGTATGCTGCTGTGCGGTTTCCTTGCGCACCATTTTCGCGCAGCGGACCGCGGGTGCCAGCCGGCACCCGGCCTTCCCTGCGCCCTCTTGGACAAGAGGGTGGAGTGACGAAGCAAAGCTCGGGCGAAACACGCCGCGAGGACGCGAAGGTGTGTCTGCAAGTTGAATCTGCATTGGAGGATGACGATGCTGCCCCTTGCTCCGTCATTGCGAGCGCAGCGAAGCAATCCAGTGTCTTTCCGCAGAGGGATTCTGGACTGCTTCGCTGCGCTCGCAATGACGATGTGGAGAGAACGTGCGACATACTCCGCTCTCGTGCCCCGGACGCAGCGCAGCGTCCCTTCGACGATGCGCTGCAGAGCCGGGGCCCATCTCGCCGCACTGTATCATGTCACTGCTGGGTCCCGGTTCTGCGCAGCAACGCAAGAGCGTTGCAGCGCGCCCAGGACACGAGCTGCACCGAGTCCGCGTCACAATGTTTGCAACAACTTGTCGGCGGCCCGGATATCGGCTGTCTCTGAGCCCTGGGCGAAGCCTTCATACGCCAATTGAAGCCATCGCTTCGCTTCCTCGCGCCGGCCGCGTTCGGCAAGGAGCCCCGCGAGATCGATCGCGGCCCGCAGCTCCCAGGCTTTGGCGCCTTTGCGACGACTCAATTCCAGTGATTGGACGAAGTGGGCTTCTGCCTGATCAGCGTCGGGCTGGGGCCTCGCCAAGAGAACCCTTCCCTTCATGCGCAGCAGCTCGGGCATGTACAGATGATCGCCGCTTTGCTCGACGAGGCGGATCGCATCGTCGATCAGGCCCGCACTCCGCTCGATCTGCCCAAGCGCCATCAAGCCCTGAACAAGCGCGATGTTGAACGTCGTGGTGAGCAGCTCGTAGCCGGCATCGTGGAGCTCACGCAGACACGTCCCGATCGTCTCGACGCCTTCGGCGGCATGGCCGCGCCGGATCGCCAGTTCGCCTTTGACGCCGCGGCCGACCGCAAGATAGGGGCCCATGGAGCGCGATTCGGCATGGGCGATGAAGCGGTCGATGTTCTCTTCCGCGGCATCGAGGTCTCCGCTCCAGAGATCGATCGAGACCGCCCAGATCAACGCAATGCAGAGCGTGATCGGATGGTCCATCTGCGCGGCCTCGACGACCGTCTGTCGGGCCAGTTGCAGCGCATCCGCGGGGCGGCCCTGCAACCAGAACTCGCGCGCGAGCGAGATGCCGGCCCGGTTGCGGTGATCGAAGCCATAGACGGTGCTGATCCGTTCCGTGCCCGGCCCATGCCAGGCGGCCTCCAGCATCGTCAGCGCGTCGCGGTGCTCGCCGGCAAGATGCAAGGAGACACCGAGGAGCGAATGGGCGAGGGCGAGGGAGGCGGCATCGCCGAGTGTCCCGGCGACCGTAAGGCTTTGCTGCGCATAGCCGAGCGCGGCGTCGAACTGTCCCATCCGCTCGTGGAAGATATGCATGCGCCCGAGCAGCTGGAGCTGGTTCGGCGCGTCGCCGCGCGCCTCGGCGATCGCAAGGCTTCGGCTCAAGGCGGCACGCGCCGCTTCGCTGCCGCCGCGCGTGAACATCAAGGTCAGTCCGAGCGCGGCCTGGATGTGCATTTCCTCGGCGCCGCCGCGCGAGAAGGGATCGATCGCAAGCAGCGCCCGTTCAGACCAGCGCCGGCACTCGACCAGCAACGACATCGCGAGAAAAATTGGCGCTGCAGCTGCGGCCAGTGCAATGCCGATGCTGGCATCGCCGTCCATGCCAAAACACCAGTCCAGCGCCGCGCGCACGTTGTGAAGCGCGGAAAAGTGGATCGCGCGCTCGTCGGCGCTCGGCACCGTGGCCCACGTCGTGCCGGCCTGCTCCAGCCATTGCCGGTAATAGGTCGCGTGCCGGGCGGCGAGCGCCGCGTCATCAGGCTCGATCTCGAGCAGATAGGCGCGCGTCGTGTCGAGCAGACGGTAACGCATCATGGCGCCGACCGGCCGCGCCGCGACCATCGACTTGGCCACCAGGCCGTCGATGGCGTCGAACAGGCGGGAGCGGTCGACACGTTCGTCCGGCACGATCTCGAGTGCGGCGTCGATGGTGAAGTGACCGGCGAAAACCGCGAGCCTGCGCAGCACGAGGCGTTCGATGTCGGACAAGAGCCCGTAGCTCCATGCCAGCGTCGCCTGCAACGTCTTCTGTCGCGGCGGCGCGGTGCGCTGGCCCTGCCAGAGCAGATTGAGGCGCTCGTCGAGCAGTGCTGCGGTCTGCTCCAGGCCGTAGGCTTCGACGCGGCCGGCGGCGAGTTCGATCGCCAGCGCCATGCCGTCGAGCTTGCGGCAGATCCCGGCGACGATCGCGGCATTGACATCGTCGAGCGCGATCTGCGCGCCGCCGGCCGTGGCACGTTCGAGGAAGAGTTGAAGCGCGGGATAAGTCTGCGCCGCGGCCGCCGTCAGCCCAGGATTGTCGGGCGGAACGGCGAGCGGCGCCAAGCGATAGACCTGCTCGCCCTCGACCCGCAGGGCTTCGCGGCTCGTCGCCAGGATATGGACATGCGGTGCGGCGTGGAAGATGTCGGCGGCCAGCGGCGCCGCCGTGGCGATGACGTGCTCGCAATTGTCGAGGATCAGCAGCATCCGCTTGTCCCTGAGATGCGCGAGCAGGGCAGGCAGAGGATCCTCGGTTTGCGCCGGCAAGCCCAGCATCAGCAGGATCGAGGTGATCACGAGATCGGGATCGCTCAGCGCGGCAAGATCGACGAAATGTGCGGCGTCGGAAAATGTCGCGAGCAGATCGTGAGCAATCGCAACCGCAACGGCGGTCTTGCCGACACCGCCCGGGCCGGCGATCGTGACGAAGCGCGAGCCAACGAGCCTGTCGGAGACGGCGGCGACCGCATCGTCGCGCCCGACCATCCGTTGCAGCCGGTTCGGCAGTTTGACGGGCGGCAATTCCGTTTGCGCGGCGGTGCGCCGCTCTGCCGGGATATTCACCTGCGAGATTGGCGCCACGAAGCAATAGCCGCGGCCGGAGAGTGTGGTGATGTAGCGGGCACCGTCCTTGCCGTCGCCAAGGGCCTTACGAAGCGCCGCGACGTGAAAGCGGAGATTGGCGTCCTCGACCGTCATGCCGGGCCACACCAGCGCCATCAGATCATACTTGCTGACGACCTGGTTCGGCCGCGACATCAGTGCGAGCAGCGTGTCGAAGGCCTTTGCGCCGAGCGGCAGCGCGACGCCGTCGCGCGTCACAAGTCTTTCATTTGGCGTCACGGTGAATGGCCCAAACGAGAGGGTTCCCGTTGCGGTGCCGGCCGGCTCGATCATGGCGGAATCCTGATCCCTTCGAGCGGATCGGATAGCCAGATGATCGCAATCCGGCAAGGCCGTCCGCCGCCGCGATCAGACCGCGAATGCAGGCCCTTTGAGGAGCGCGAACCGAGACCTCACAACTTCTCACAAGTCCCAACGGGTGTGTCGCGGCAGCCGCTGCTAGTCAGTTGTGCGACGGCAAGGAGACCTTCATGACCCAGGCGGCAAAGTTGCTTTACACGTCCCGGACCCACACCAGCGGCGGGCGACAGGACGGGATATCGCGCAGTTCCGACGGCCGCCTGGATGTCAAGCTGTCGCCGCCGGGCGGCACCGGCATCGGTACCAATCCCGAGCAATTGTTCGCGGCCGGCTGGTCGGCCTGCCTCGAGGGCGCGATGGAGATCGCGGCCCGCAAGCGGAAGATCGAGCTCCCCAGGAAATGCGCGATCGATGCGGAGATCGACCTGGTGCTCGACGAGGGCGCTTATTCCCTCAGGGCACGCCTCGATGTCAGCCTGCCCGGCCTCGATCGCGAGATCGCGCGCGGGATCGTCGATGAGGCGCATCAGACCTGTCCCTATTCCAAGGCCGTCCGCGGCAACATCGACGTCACGGTCGCGCTGATCTGACGGCACCACCTCCAACCATCAACAAGGTAGCACCATCATGAAACAGATCATCGATCAGCACCGCCGCCAGTTTTTCGGCATCGCCGCCGGAACCGTCGCCACCGGCCTCGGCGTGATCGGCCTCGCCCACGCCGAATCGGAAGCGCCGCGCTCTTCCGCGACGAACGCGTCGTTCGGCGCGATCAAGCAGATCGATGCCGGCGTCCTCAACGTCGGCTACGCGGAGGCCGGTCCTGCGAACGGCCCCGTCGCGATCCTGCTGCACGGCTGGCCCTACGACATTCACGCGTTTGTCGACGTCGCGCCGATCCTGGCAAGGGCAGGCTATCGTGTCATCATCCCCTATCTCCGTGGTTACGGCTCGACCCACTTCCTCTCCGCCGAGACGCCGCGCAACGGCGAGCCGGCGGCAATGGCCGCCGACATCATCGCGCTGATGGACAAGCTCGACATCAAGAAAGCGGTGGTCGCCGGTTTCGATTGGGGCGCGCGCACCGCCGACATTATCGCCGCGCTGTGGCCGGAGCGCTGCCGCGCGCTGGTGTCGGTCAGCGGCTATCTGATCTCCAGCCAGGCCGCGGGCAATGCGCCGCTGCCGCCGTCGGCCGAGCTGCTGTGGTGGTACCAGTTCTATTTCTCGACCGAGCGCGGCCGCGCAGGATACGCGAAGTACACGCATGATTTCGCAAAACTGATCTGGAAGCTGGCTTCGCCGCGGTGGAAGTTCGACGACGCCACCTTCGACCGCAGCGCGGCGGCGCTGGACAACAAGGATCACGTCGCGATCACGATCCACAATTACCGTTGGCGGCTCGGGCTCGCTCAGGGTGAAGCGAAATACGAGGAGCTCGAAAAGAAGCTCGCGGCAGCTCCCGTCATCGACGTGCCGACGATCACGATGGAAGGCGACGCCAATGGCGCGCCGCATCCCGACCCAAGCGCCTATGCCAAGAAATTCTCGGGCCGATACGACTACCGCCTGATCACCGGCGGCATCGGCCACAATTTGCCCCAGGAAGCCCCAGAAGCGTTTGCCAAGGCCGTCATCGACGCCGACGGCGGTGCTTGATGATTTTGGCCACTTCGGTCCGGCAAGGCCGGACCGAGGCCTGACATGCGATCGCAGTTCAATGAAGCGTCAGCGAAAATGAAATCCGGAAAGTCAAGAATTCCATCCTCTACGGCGATGATCGTGTTGGCCGTGCTCCTCCTCGTCGTTGTCCTGACCTGCGTGCCGTATCTGGTCACGATCGCGTTCGCGCACGGGCAGGCCGATGCCTCGCCGATCTTCGGCGTCACTGTCCCGGAAGGCTACAAGCAGTGGGAGCTGATCGCGCCGGCCGAGGAGGCGGCTCCCCTGGACGAGCTGCGTGCCGTCGTCGGCAACAGGACCGCGATCGATGCTTATCAAGACAACAAGCTTCCGTTCCCGGACGGCACAATTCTGGTCAAGCGGGCCTGGAAGCGGAAGCAACCGCCCGAATTTGCGTCCGCGACGATTCCCGGTGAGGCCACCACCGTCCAGGTGATGGTGAAGGATTCCAGAAAATATGCCTCGACCGGCGGCTGGGGATTTGGTCGCTTCGTCAACGGCAAGCCGGTCGACGAGGCCCAGCATCGCACCTGCTTCGCCTGCCACGAAGCTCGTGTGAAGAGCCGCGACTACGTGTTTACGAGGCTTGCACCTTGAGTGCGGAAGTTCACTCCGCCGCCACCATCTGCTGCGTGCGCCACTGGCCGAGCAGGGCGCGCAGCGAAGCCGGCTTGACCGGCTTGTTGAGCACCGCGACCTTTTCGTCGCGCGCAGCCATTTGCACGGCGGGGCTGCGGTCGGCGGTGATCAGGATCGCGGGGATGCCGTCACCGAAGCGGCGGCGGATGTCGCGGATCGCCGCGATGCCGTTGCCGCGGTCGAGGTGGTAATCGACCAGCAGGCCGGTCACGCGGCGGCCGGCAGTTTCGATCGCGGCGATCGCGCCCTCGGGATCGGCGACCGCGATCACTTCGGCGTCCCAGGCCTTCAGCAGCGTGCGCATGCCGTCGAGGATCGCGGCGTCGTTCTCGATACAGACGATCAGGGTCCCCGAGATCGAGGTGCGTGCGAGCGGCGTCGCACTGGTCACGGCCGCGGTGTGGGTGATCGCCTTCGCCGTCGGCACCGTCACGGAAAACACCGAGCCGCCGCCGACATTGGAATCGATGGCGATGTCGTGCTTGAGCACGCGCGCCAACCGCTCGACGATCGACAGGCCAAGGCCGAGGCCGCGGGCAATCCGCGCGCCCTGCTCGAGGCGGTGGAATTCCTTGAAGATCTCGCTGCGCTTGACCGCCGGGATGCCGACGCCGGTGTCGTAGACGCAGATCTTGAGCGAGGCGCCGCGACGGCGGCAGCCGACCAGCACGCGCCCGCGCGGGGTATATTTGATCGCGTTGGAGATCAGGTTCTGGAGCAGCCGCCGCAGCAGGAGACGATCCGACTCGACCGGCAGCGAGCACGGCACGAAGACGAGCGCCAGATTCTTGGCGCGCGCGATCGGCGCGAACTCGATCTCCAGCGAACGCATCAGATCGGCCATCTTGAAGCTCGAGATCGAGGTCGTCATCGCGCCGGCGTCCAGCCTGGAGATGTCGAGCAGCGCGCCGAGGATCTCCTCGATCGCCTGGAGCGATTCGTCGATGTTCTCGACCAGTCGCGTCTCCTCGCCGCTGTGCTGACGCTCGACCAGGCTCGTGACATAGAGCCGCGCCGCGTTCAGCGGCTGGAGAATGTCGTGGCTGGCGGCGGCGAGAAAGCGCGTCTTGGAGATGCTGGCGTCTTCGGCCGCGCTCTTGGCCAGCGCCAGCTCGGAATTCAGCCGGGTCAGCTCCTCGGTGCGGTCGCGCACCCGCTTTTCCAGCGTCGCATTGGCGCGCTCGAGCGCTTCGGCCGCCTCGAACGTGGGCGTGACGTCGGTGAAGGTAATGACGAAGCCGCCGCCGGGCATGCGGTTGGTCAAGATCTCGATCACCATGTGGCGGTCGGGCAGGCGCTCGAGATAAGGCTCGCCGTCGGTGGTGTAAGCCAGCAGCCGGCGCTCCAGCATGGCCTCGCGCTCGATCGGATCGGTCGGCTCGCTCACGCCCATGAATTCCAGGATTTCACGCAAGGGCGTGCCGAACTGGATGAAATGCGGGGGAACATTGAGGAGATCGCCGAACTGCCGGTTGGAGCAGATCAGTTGCAGATCGGCATCGAACACCGCGATGCCCTGGCGCACATGGTTGAGCGCGGTCTGGAGGATCTCGCGGTTGAAATGCAGCGCCGCATGGGAATCGTCGAGCAACTTGAGCGCAGCCTTCGCCGACACCGTCCGTTTGCGCAACAGCAGCGACATCACCAGACGCGAGGAGGCTGCGCCGATCGAGGAGGCGATCAGGTGCTCGGCGTGCTGCAGCAGCTCGAAATCGGCGGGCGCCCCGGACTCCAGCCGCACATTGCGCCGCGCGGAGAATGCCTCGAACGAATGCCGCGCGCGGTCAGGCCCGAGATATTGCGCCACCGTGGTCTGGATGTCCTGCACCGTGACGGTGGTGCGCCAGCGCCGGAAATTCGGGGAAATCGGCGCGAGCGTGTTGGGGACGAACAGATCGGCCTGGACCAGCTCGATCGAAGACGGCCGGCGCGCCAGCGACAGCAGCACATAGGTGAGGATGTTGAGCGACAGCGACCAGACGACGCCGTGCATCAGCGGCGGCAAATCGGCGCCGAACAGCGCCTGCGGCCGCAGCGCCTCGATCCCGAACGGGCCGTGCTGGAGCAGCAGGATCCCCGCCGTCGAAGTATCCATGAAGCTCGGGATGAACAGCGTGTAGAGCCACACCGCGAAGCCGACCAGCATGCCGCCGATCGCGCCGCGCGCGGTCGCGCGCCGCCACAGCAGTCCGCCGAAGAAGCTTGGTGCAAGCTGGGCGATGGCGGCAAAAGACAGCAGGCCGATCGCCGCGAGCTGAGTGTTGCCGAGCGCGCGGTAGTAGAAATAGGCCATCACCATGATGGCGAAGATCGCGAGCCGGCGCGAACGCAACAGGAAGTCGCTGAAATCGGCGCCGCCGGTGCGCCCCTCGGGTCGTCGTTGCAGCACCAGGGGCACCACGAGGTCGTTCGAAACCATGATGGAGAGCGCGACGCATTCGACGATCACCATCGCGGTCGCCGCCGACAGGCCACCGACGAAGACGGCGACGCTGAGCAGATCCGCGCCGCCCTCCATCGGCAGCGCCAGCACGTACATATCAGGATCGGCCGCGCCGAACGGGAAGCTGACGAGACCGGCGAACGCGATCGGGATCACGAACAGATTGATGGCGATAAGATAGAGCGGAAACAGCCAACGCGCGCGGCCGACCTCGGCATCCGAGGAATTCTCGACGACGCTGACGTGGAACTGGCGCGGCAGTAGCATGATCGCGCAGAGCGACAGCAGCGTCATGGTCAGGAAGTTGCCGATCGACGGCGAATAGTTGATGACGCGCACCGCCTCCGGTGTCTTCATCGCGCGCTCGATCAGTTCGTGCGGCGAGAACATCCAGAACGTGACGAAGATGCCCGCGGCGAGGAAGGCGACCAGCTTGATGATGGATTCGGTTGCGACCGCCAGCATCAGGCCGTGCTGGTGCTCGGTGGCGTCCGTCTGCCGCGTGCCGAACAGCACCGCGAAGGCCGCCATCGCCAACGTCACCATCAGCGCCACGTCGCCGACGATCGGGATGTGGGAGAAGGCCTGGTCTTCGCTCAGGATGGTTTCGAGCGAGGAGGCCACCGCCTTGAGCTGCAGCGCGATGTAGGGCACCGAGCCGATGATCGCGATCAGTGCGACAGTTGCCGCCACCGCCTGGCTCTTGCCATAGCGCGCGCCGATGAAATCGGCGATCGAGGTGATGTTGTGGGCCTTGGCGAGCTGGATCACACGGCGGAGGACGCCGGCGCCGAGCCCGATCATCAGGATCGGGCCGACATAGATCGCGAGGAAGTCGGTGGAGGTGCGGGTGGCGAAGCCGACCGAGCCGAAGAAGGTCCAGGAGGTGCAGTAGATCGCCAGCGACAGCGGATAGATCAGCCCCGAGGCGCGGCCGCGCCCGGCCCGCGAGCGGCGGTCGCCATGGCTCGCCACCAGGAACAGAAAGCCGATATAGCCGAAGGCGGCGGCGATCACGCCCCAATCGTGCAGCATGGCGAGCGTGCTTCTCCCGGGGGCGCGCTGGCTGCGCCCGATCTCATTTTCCCTGTAAATCTAGCGCGTTGGGCGGGTGGAGGCGACAGCGAAATCCCGCGCGGGCGCGGGAACCGGGGTTGTCGTTAAGGTGCGCTGCCCCAAAGCTGCGCTGCCTCGGGCTCACCGAGAGAGTCCCCGCGCGGTACCCCCCTCCCTGACCCTCCCCCACAAGGGGGGAGGGAACGGAGAGAGCGTCCGCGTCGCAAGAATTCGAGACCGACCGTTACGCTGTGCGGCTACCCGATGTAAGGAGCCGCAACTCTCTCGCTCCCTCCCCCCTTGTGGGGGAGGGTGGGGAGGGGGGTAGCTCCGGGGACGGTGAAACTTAGATCGAAGAGAAGGCGAAGAAGCCTACTCCGCCGCCAGTGACTTCTCGCGAAGCGGCAAACCCAGGCGGTCCCACACTTGCAGCAGGGCTTCGGCGAGCTGATCGATCAGGCCGTCGTCGTGATAGGGCGAGGGCGTGATGCGCAGGCGTTCGGAGCCCTTGGCGACCGTCGGATAGTTGATCGGCTGGATGTAGATGCCGTGCTGTTCGAGCAAGAGGTCGGAAGCCTGCTTGCACTTCTCGGCATCGCCGATGAACAACGGGACGATGTGGGTGTCGCTCGACATCACCGGCAGGCCGGCGGCGTTGAGGATCGCCTTGACCCGGGCGGCGCGGTCCTGGTGACGCTCGCGCTCCCAGCTCGACGTCTTGAGATGCTTGATCGCGGCGGTCGCGGCCGAGCAGATCGCCGGCGGCAGCGCGGTGGTGAAGATGAAGCCCGGCGCATAGGAGCGCACGGCGTCGATGATCTGACCGTTGGCGGCGATGTAGCCGCCGAGGCAGCCGAACGCCTTGGCGAGCGTGCCTTCGAGAATGTCGATGCGATGCATCACGCCGTCGCGCTCGGCGATGCCGCCGCCGCGCGGACCGTACATGCCGACGGCGTGGACCTCGTCCACATAGGTCATCGCGCCGTACTTCTCGGCGAGGTCGCAGATCTTGGCGAGCGGGGCGATGTCGCCGTCCATCGAATACAGGCTCTCGCAGGCGATCAGCTTGGGCCGGCTCGGGCCGGCGGCCTTCAACAGCGCTTCGAGATCGGCGAGGTCGTTGTGGCGGAACACGACCCGCTCGCAGCCGGACTGGCGGATGCCCTCGATCATCGAATTGTGGTTGAGCTCGTCCGACAGGATCAGGCAGTTCGGAATGAGCTTTGCGATGGTCGCGATGCCGGTCTGGTTCGAGACGTAGCCCGACGTGAAGAGCAGCGAGGCTTCCTTGCCGTGGAGATCGGCGAGCTCGGCCTCGAGCTGCACCAGCGGATGATGCGTGCCGGCGATGTTGCGGGTGCCGCCGGCGCCGGTGCCGACGCGGGTCGCGGTCTCGACCATCGCGCCCACCACCTTCGGGTGCTGCCCCATGCCGAGATAATCGTTGGAGCACCAGATTACGACGTCGCGCTTGCCCTTGGGCGAGTGCCAGAGCGCATGCGGGAACCGGCCGGCGATGCGCTCGAGATCGGCGAACACGCGGTAGCGCCGCTCGGTGTGGAGACGATCAAGGGCGGAATTGAAGAACTGGGCGTAATCCATCGTCAAACCTGCAGCGGAACCGACCAAAGACCCGCATATCCTTAGAGCTTTTCCAGCTCCAATGTCTATGCGCTATCCCACATTTGGACCTGCGGGGCATTTGGGCAAAATGCCCTATCGTGCGATTTGAAACTTGATCCGGATCAAGTTCGCGCGAGATGCGATGTTGCCCTGCAACATCCGCGGAAGTGAAGTCGGCGCTCAGGTCGTCCTGAACTGCAGCACGCCGTCCTTCATCTCAGCCGTCAGCCGGCCTTCCACGATCATGTAGTTGATATGAGCGACCAGCTCGCCGGCGGCGAAACCCATCTGGTGTTCGTCCAGCACGTGCTTGTTGAACACCACGGGCACCAATGCGCGCGAGGTCTGCGGCACCTCGCGGCAGGCTTCCGCGATCAGGCGGCAGCGCTCCTCGTGGTGATCGGCGAGCTGCTTGATGCGGGTCTTCAGCCCGTAGAACGGCACGCCGTGGCCGGGCAGCACCAGCACGTCATAGGGCAGCGTCGTGGTGAGGCTGGCGAGCGAGGCCAGATATTCGCCGAGCGAGTTCTGGTCGGGTTCGACCGCCCACACGCTGACGTTCGGCGAGATCTTGCTCAGGACCTGGTCGGCCGAGAGGAACAGCTTGTCGTCGGCGCAATACAGCATCACCTGGTCGAGCGCGTGACCGCCGCCGGTGATCACCTTGAAGCGGCGCGTGCCGATCACGACGTCCTCGCCATGCGAGATGCGGCGGTAGGACGGCGGCAACACCGAGACGCGCTTGAGATAATCCTGGCCGCGGCCGAGCAGCTTTTCGGTGAGCGACTCGTCCATGCCGTGGCGGCGGAAGAACAGCCGTTGCGCCTCCTGCCGCTCCTCGGTGCCGCGGTTCTGGTGATAGACCGATTGCAGATATTCGACCTGCGACATCACCAGCGGGCAGTTGAACCGCTCGACGATCCACCCGGCCAGACCGACATGATCGGGATGGGAATGGGTCACGATCAGGCGCGTGATGTTGACGCCCTTCAGCGGTCCGTCGAACAGCTTCGTCCAGGCTTCGATCGTCTCCTCATTGCCGAAGCCGGCATCGATCATGGCATAGCCGTCGCCGTCGGCGAGCAGGTAGATGTTCACATGGTTGAGGCGGAACGGCAGCTTCAGCCGCGCCCACAACACGCCGGGCTTCACCTCGACGACCTGTTCGGGGCCGGGATGCTGTTCCCAGGGATAGCGCAGGGCGTCGGCGGAGGACTGCACGGTGTCGGTCTTTGCGTTCATGCTACCGGCTTAAACCCGCTCGCTGCGGCGCGCCAGCCGAAAAAGGGCGCTGGCGGGGCCCGCATAGCGGTCATTCCGGGTTACGGAACGGCGCCTACGCCGCCCGCATGTTGTTGAGAAACGCGTCGATCTCTCCGCGCAGCATGTCGGCCTCGCGGCGGAGCGCGTCGGAGGCACCGAGCACTTCGTTCGCCGCTGCGCCGGCTTCCGCCGAAGCCGTGGAGACGCCGACGATGTTGCTGGAGACCTCGCTGGTGCCACCGGCCGCATGCTGGATGTTGCGGGCGATCTCGCGTGTCGCCGCGCCCTGTTCCTCGACCGCGGCGGCGATCGTCGTGGTGACGTCGTTGATCTCGCCGATGATCCGGCCGATGCCCTGGATGGCGCCGACCGCCGAAGTCGTCACCGACTGCATGCTGGCGATCTGGCTACGGATCTCGTCCGTCGCTTTCGCGGTCTGGCTCGCGAGGCTCTTCACCTCGGAGGCGACCACCGCGAAGCCGCGGCCGGCTTCGCCCGCGCGCGCCGCCTCGATGGTGGCGTTGAGCGCCAGCAGATTGGTCTGCGAGGCGATGGTCTGGATCAGGTCGACCACGACGCTGATGCGGCTCGCGCTGTCGGCGAGGCTCTGCACCGTGGCGTCGGTCGCGCCGGCTTCGTCGACCGCCTTCCTGGCGATCGCGGCCGAGGTGACGACCTGCTTGCTGATCTCCTCGATCGAGGACGAGAGCTGCTCGGTGCCTGACGATACGGTCTGCACGTTGACCGAGGTCTCTTCGGCTGCGGAGGCAACCGCGTTCACCAGCGCATTGGACTGGTCTGCCGTGTTCGACATGCTCTGCGCGGTCGATTGCATCGAATTGGCCGATTGCGCGAGATTGTCGAGCGCGGAGCGGACCGTGCCCTCGAATTCTGCAATCTTCGCCTCCATCTGCGCCGCACGCTCGGCCTTGGCGACGCGATCCCTGTCCTGCTCGCTCGCAAGCGCCCGGGCTTCGATCATGCTGTCGCGGAACACCGTCAGCGTTTCCTTCATCGCGCCGATCTCGTCGTTCTGCCGGGAGCGGACGATCTCGGTGTCGAGGTCGCCGGCAGAGAGCAACTGCATGGCGCGTTGAAGCTCGCGAATACGGCGCAGGATGTTGCGGCCGACATAGAGCCAGACGAACAGCGCCGAGCCGACCAGCGTCAGAGCGCCGAGTGCCAGCATCGCGGTCGTCGCGAGCGAGATCTCCTGCCGCGCCTGGAAGGTCGACGCGTTGGTCTCCTTCTGCACACCCTCGACCAGCTGCTGCACGCTGATGCCGAGGCCGACATTGAGCTTGCGGGTCTCGTCCAGGATGGTCTGGCCGTAGTCGATCGCGTCGAGCTCCTTCTGGCGGATCTTGAACACGCCGGACTTGCCTTCGCCGAAGGCGAACAGCTTTTGCACGGTGTCGCGCACCGCTTGCATCGAGCCCATGTTCGGCAGGTCCTCGAGGTTCGATTTGACGCGGTCGCGCGTCGCCTTGAACTCTTTCTCGATCGCCTCCAGCGTATCGCTGTTGTTGGCCGACAGCGCCGCCATCATGTCGGCGGCCATCAGATTGCCGTTGGCGGAGATGGTCGCGACCTGGGAGACGGTGCGGGCGGCTTCGGTGGCATCATCGGCGGAAACTTCCGCCGCGCCGAGGATCGCGTTCAGGCGCGTTTGCGCATCCAGCATGGCAGGACCGGCCGCACCGACGAAGGTGAGCTGCGCCTTGCGGAGTGCTTCATATTGCTTGTCATGCAGCGCGCCGGCATCGAGCCGCTCGCGCGCGGCCGACACCAGGCTCTGGGTCGCCTCGTCGATGCTCTTGGCGGTGTCGCGCAATGCGGTTGCGATCTGCTTGTCGGCGCCGAGTTCGATGATCTCGCCAAGCTTGGCCATGGCAAGCTGCTGGATCTCCTGCACCTTCTTGGTGCGTTCGTTCAGCGCCTCATCGGACGGCGACGCCAGGAGACCCGGCCCCTGCGCCGCGAGCGTTGCGCTTTGCGATGCGAGTTGAAGGCTGGCGGAAAGGCGCGGGATGTCGCGGCCGCTCAGGTCCATCATGGTGCTGCCGAGATGGTTGAAGACGAAGCCGGCGCCGGCTGCAATCACGAGGCCCATGCCCGCGATCACCGCGAAGGCCGTGAACAGGCTGCCGCGCACGCCCCATGTCGGCGTTTTGAAACGGGGCCGGATACGACCAAGCAAACGGCCAAGGCCCAGACGGATCGCCATCGAAATTCCCCCACGCGTGATCTTTATGTTTTCGCCGCGGAGTATCCTCGGGTCAGGTTAAAAAATCGCAAGTCGCTCAATTGGTTGCGCACGTTCCGCACAGCGAAAAAAGAAGGGCCGGCAACGATGCCGGCCCGTCATCATGATAAGGTTTTGATAACCGTTCAGTAGCGCGCGACCGCCGAGTTGGCCCAGTTGAAGCGGTAGTTGACGCCCGCCTTGATGGTGTGGTCGTCGGTGGTGAAGTTGCCGGTGCCCGCCAGCGGACCACCGGTGAAGTGCGCGTCGCCGAAATTGTAGTACTGGTACTCGGCCTTGGCCGACCAGTTCGGGGCGAACATGTATTCGAGGCCGGCGCCGACGGTGTAGCCGTTGCGGTGATCGCCCGTGATGACGAAGGCCGCCGGCACGCCGCCGACAGTGACCTTCTCGTTGTTGTCGGAGTAGGCGTAGCCGCCCTTCACATAGAGCAGGCCCGGACCCCAGGTGTAGCCGACGCGGCCGGTGATCGAGCCGAGACCGCGCTGGTCGTTGGTGTAGGCGACGCCGCCCGGGAACACCGCGCCGACGCTGCCGGAGAGCCAGGAATACTGGCCTTCGACGCCGACGACGAAGTTCGGGTTGAACTGCCAGTCCGCACCAGCCTGCACGCCGCCGAGGAAACGGCCGTTGCCGTTATTGCCGGTGGAGAGGCCGCTGAAATTGTTGTCGCTGGAGAACGCGCCGCCGACATGGCCACCGATGTAGAAGCCGGTCCAGTTGTAGATCGGCGCGGCATAAGCGGGCGCGGGCGCCTTATAGTAATTGCGGTTACCGAGATCGGCACCGACCGCCGGCGCAGCAGCGCCCAGCACGAGCAGCGCAACGGTCGCAAACAGAATCTTCTTCATCGTCCAAACTCCAACACTTAGGTCCCCGGCAGGCGCGCTTTCCGCGCCGTCGTTGATTTTGCAGATAGCTCGCTTTTGACGAAAATGCTGTCACATCCGTGGCACAGCGGCAGCCAACCTAACGTATTGGGCCGTAAATGATTTTCGTGCTTAATGTCGGCTTAAGAAGTGGTGAAGGAAGGCTTAACTCGGCGCTGTCAGTGTAACTTGCGCGCGCATCTCATTAACCAAGACGGCGCCGCGCCTCATCGCGCATCTGTTCGCGGAATGCAGCGCGCTTTGCGGGCCGGTCTTCCTCGCGCACGTCATGACGATCGAAGACGTCGAACTTCTCCAGGATCGGGTAGCGCTCGCTCGCCATCGCGAGCACGCGCAGCACCTTGGTCGCGGACGGTGTCGGGCCGCTGACTTCCCAGCGCCGGATGGTGTCGGCGCCGCCCTTCTCCGGCAATCCGCAAAGCCGGGCCATGTCGGCCGCGGTGAGCTTGCGTTCGAGGACGTCCGAGAGATCGTTGCGGAGTTGCTTCAGTTCGGGACCGGTCATATCGCCTCAATACGCGAAGTCGATGAGGTGAATGCACTAGAGCATTATCGGTTCTGATTGAATCAGAACCGAAGCTCTAGATCCTTGTTTCGACGCGTTTTCTTCACGCGAACCGGCATCCACTTCGCTCGAAAACGCTTTAGCGCTGATTCGGGTCCATCCGAAGGCGAGGCGCGGTAGCGGGCGGGCGTGCTAGTCTCGCGCCCGCCGGGCTCAGCAAAGGAAAGAATAGTCGCATGCCCGTGTTCAAGCTGCCTCTGTCGGGGGACGTCGTGCAGTCCATCAACCCGATCACGTCGTTCTTCAGCCCGGCCGGCGGCCAGTTCGGTCTCGTGAACATCACGGTGGGCCAATCCTCGGCGCCCGATGTCGAGAAGGACCTACTGTCGGATGTCGGCAGTTACGGCAAGCAGATCGGCCAGGTCGCGGATGCGCTGCTCGTGGTCATTGAGCATCTGGAAGCGCTCGGTGACAGCGCACTCGGCGATGACAAGGCAATCGCGGCCTTCAAGGAGCTGATGCACTCGGTCGCGACCGTCAAGGAGCGCCACAACCGCAAGGCCTGTCGTCCGCGGCGGCGCTGATCATGCCGTGCGACCGCGCTCCGGCACCTTCGTGTGCGCACGGAGTTATGAACGGAAGTGCTATGGAATTCTTCCGAACAATGAACACTTGGCGTACGGGGTCTACGGCGACGAAAGGATCAGCGATGACAGGCATCAAATTCGCGATTGCCGCACTTATCACGGTTGGCCTAGCTACGACCCCCTCCGTTGTCGAGGCGAAGAAGCACAGGTCCGCCAGACACTACAGCTCCGTTATGGCGGCCCCGAGTTATGGCAGCGTTGGAGGGTCGATGGCCGTGCCGTCGAGGGCTTACGGCAGCTCAGGACAGACGGTGGGGACGGTCACGGCGCCGTCGATCGGCACGTATAATTGGCCTTCCGTCGGCGTCACCAACTCGGTTCCGACCTGGAGCAATACCAACCCGCCGGTCAGATAGCACACGAACGCTCTGGGCGAGAGCCGATGTCGATCAGCGCGGCCGGTCGCAAGGTGAAGATCGCAACGCCCCAGCAGGGAGCATGCATCCTCAGGCGCCCCGGCCGGCCTGTTGGCCGATCACGCAGCGCCATCCCGCGAGGCGCTCGGCCGGATGCTGGTTCATCCATTCGGCAAGCTGCGGCGCACCCATCAGGCACGATTGCATCGAGACGTCGGCGAAATCGGATGTGGTGACGGTTTGCTCATGACAGTTCGCTGGAGAGGCGAGGTTGCAGAGCACGGCGATGATCTTGATCACGCGAGGTTGCCTCCGTCGCTGCGACGCGCGGAGGCTCCGCTTGATCGTTCGCTCACCGGATCAGCCGGCGGGAAGATGCTGTCGTAGATCGCGCGCGCTTCCTGGATGAGGCGAATGCGCTCGCGCTCGGATTTCGAGACAAACTCAATAACCTGGCCCATGTCGTCTCCAATAGATTCTCAATCCATCATCACATGATGGAAATCATTTCATCTGGATGTGGGGTGTCGCCTTCGGCTTTGCAGCCGTGCGGGCGATCACGAGGGATAAAAAGCCCGTGAGGATTCCGCTCCTGAGGGGGACCGGGGTACCTTCAGCGATGCGCCGATCTCACGGCGCATCTGTTCGGCGGGGACCGCTTCGCAGCATCGTGATGAAGAGTTGAGCCCCGCGGGATGATGGCACTGCGGCACATTTTGTCGCGCGTGGAGTTGTAAGGTCACTCAGTGCACGGGTGCCTCGACGAACGGCATCGCGATTGAGAGACCGCGCCCGAAAGGATCAGCCATGACAAGAACGAAACGCTCCATTGCTGCACTTATCGCTCTCGGATTGGCTGCAGCGCCACTCGCCGTCAACGCACAAACGTCGGGGACGGGGACACCAAGCAGCACGAGCGGACGCTCCGGAGCACCAGTACAGCAAGGGACTATTGGAAGTTCCGGGCAGACCGTCGGGACCGTGACAGCGCCATCGGTCGGAACGTCCAACCAGCCCTCCGTCGGCGTAACAAACTCGGTCCCCACCTGGAACAACACGAATCCCCGACCGAAGTAGAAATCGCGATCGGCTGACTTACGCCGCCGGCGCGCGATCCTTGCGCCCCGGCACTGCCGCGAGCAGCTCGCGCGTATAGGCATGTTCGGGCGCGGCGAACAGCTGCGCGGTCGGCTTCAGTTCGACAATGGCGCCGCGCTGCATCACCGCAATGCGATCGCAGATTTGAGCAGCGACGCGCAGATCGTGGGTGATGAACAGCATCGACAGGCCAAGACGCGCCTTGAGGTCTTCAAGCAGTCTCAGCACTTGCGCCTGCACCGACACGTCGAGCGCGGAGACGGCTTCGTCGGCGACGATGATTTCGGGTTCGAGCGCGAGCGCGCGCGCGATGCCGATGCGCTGGCGTTGGCCACCGGAGAATTCGTGCGGATAGCGTTCGAGTGCGCCGGCATCGAGGCCGACCATCTTGAGGAGATCGCGGGCGCGGTCGAACGCCACCTTCGGATCGGTGCCGGCCGCAATCGGGCCGTCGGCGATGATGTGGCCGACCTTGCGCCGCGGATTGAGCGAGGCGAACGGATCCTGAAAGATCATCTGGATGCGGTGGCGCTCGGCGCGCAGCGCCTTGCCCGCGAGCTTTGTGAGATCGGTCTCGCCGATCCGCACGGTGCCGCGATCGGCTTCGATCAGCCGCATCACAAGACGGGCCACCGACGATTTGCCGGAACCGGATTCGCCGACCAGGCCGAGCGTCTCGCCCTTGAGAATCGTGAAGTTGACTTCGCGTGCGGCATCGACGCGACGGTCCTCGCGAAACCAGCCGCCTGAGGTGACGTAGGTCTTGTCCAGTCCGATCACCTCAACCGCTTTGGCCTGGTCGCCGAGGGGGTTGCGGGCGGGCGGGTCCATCGTGGGCACGGCGGCGAGCAGCGCCTTGGTGTAGTCGTGCTGCGGCGCGTTGAAGACGGCCGAGGCGGGGCCTTCCTCGACCACCTTGCCGTGGCGCAACACGATGACCTGGTCGGCGATGTCGGCGACCACGCCGAAATCATGGGTGATGAACATCACCGCCATGTTGCGATTGCGCTGGAGGTTGCGGATCAGTTTCAGGATCTGCGCTTGCGTGGTGACGTCGAGCGCGGTGGTCGGCTCGTCCGCAACCAGCACCGCCGGTTCGAGCGCGAGCGCCATCGCGATCATGGCGCGTTGGCGCTGGCCGCCGGAGAGCTGGTGCGGATAGGCGCGCACGATGCGCTCGGGGTCGGGGAGGCCGACCTCGCGCGCCAGCGACAGCGCCTTGGCGCGCCGCTCCCTCGGCGTGAGCAGCCCGTGCGCCTCGAACATCTCCGCCATCTGATCGCCGATCCGCATCAACGGATTGAGCGCGGTCATCGGCTCCTGGAAGATCATCGCGAGCCGGCGGCCGCGCAGATCTCGCCAGCCGTCGTCGTCGAGTTTGAGCAGGTCGCGGCCTTCGAACTGGATCTCGCCGGAGGTGACGGTGACCGTGTCAGGCAACAGTCCCATCAGCGCATGCGCGCACATCGATTTGCCGGAGCCGGATTCGCCGACGACGCAGACGATCTTGCCGGGCCGCAGATCGAGCGAGACGCCGTCGACCGCGAACGGACGCTCGGCGCCCTTGGGCAACGCGATCCGCAAGTTCTTGATGGAGACGGCGGGCGGAGCGGTCATGATCAGCGGCCCTCCCGCGACAGCCGCGGATTGAGCGCGTCGTTGAGGCCTTCGCCGATCAAATTGAGGCCGAGCACCGAGATCAGGATGGCGACGCCGGGAAACACGGTGATCCACCACGCCTGGCGGATCACGGTGCGGCCGGCACCGACCATGTAGCCCCAGGAGATCAGATTGGGATCGCCGAGGCCGAGGAACGCCAGCGAGGATTCGAGCAGGATAGCGGTCGCCACCATCAGCGAGGCCAGCACGATCACAGGCGACAGCGTGTTCGGCAGGATTTCGCGCAGGATGATCCAGGTGTTGCTCTGGCCCGTGACCACGGCCGCCTGGACGTACTCCCGCGTGCGCAGCGACAGCACCTCGCCGCGGACGAGGCGCGCGACCGGCGGCCAGCTTACCAGCGCGATCGAGGCGACGATCGAATAGATCGAGGGCTGCAGGATCGCGACCAGCACGATCGCGAGCGCAAAGCTAGGAATGGTCTGGAAGAACTCGGTGAAGCGCATCAGGGCGTCGTCGACCCTGCCGCCGAAATAGCCGGCCATGGCACCGATCGGCACGCCCACGACCAGCGCCACCAGGGTGGAGACCATGCCGACGAGCAGCGAGACGCGTGCGCCAAAGATCATGCCGGCGAACACGTCGCGGCCGAGCGCGTCGGTGCCGAGCGGCACGGTCGCGAGCGTGAACGGCGGCAGGAACGGCCGCTGCACCATGCGCCAGGGCGAGTTCGGGAACAGCATCGGACCGAACAATGCGACCGAGATCGCAAGCAGCAGGATGATCAGCCCGATGACGCCGCTCGGGCTTCTCAGCATCGATTTCCAGAATTGTTTCATGTGGTGAATTCGATGCGCGGGTCGACCAGGCGATAGACCAGGTCGGTGATGAGGTTGAAGGTCAGGACCATGGCGGAGCAGATCACGAAGACACCGAGCAGCAGATTGTAGTCGCGCTGGAGCAGGGCGTCGTACATCAGGCGTCCGATGCCGGGCCAGGCAAACACGGTCTCGGTGATGACGGCGCCGCCGATCAGGGTGCCGGAGTGGACGCCAGCGAGTGTCACGACGGGCAGCAGCGCGTTGCGCAGGACGTGGCGACGCTGGATCACGGCATCGGACAGGCCTTTGGCGCGCGCGGTCTTGACGAAGTCGAGACGCTTCACCTCCAGCATCGAGGCGCGCGTCATGCGGGTGTAGGTCGCCATGAAGAACACGCCGAGCGTCATCGCCGGCATGATCAGGTGCCTTGCGACGTCGACCACATGGGCAAGGCCGGTGAGGTTGGCGCCGACCGTCTCGTAGCCGAAGCTCGGCAGCCAATCCATGGTGACCGAGAACAGCAGGATGCTCATGAGCGCCACCCAGAAGATCGGCATGGCGTAAAAGATGAGCGCAAAGACGGTGATCGCGGTGTCGAGAAAGGTTCCGGCAAAGCGCGCGGCGAAGGTGCCGAAGAGAACGCCGAGCACGAGCGAGATCGCAAACGCCGTCAGCGTCAGTAGCAATGTCGCCGGCAGCCGCTCGCCGATCAGCTTCGCCACCGGCGCCTGCTGGCGGGAGGAGAAGCCGAGGTCGAGCGTAGCAATGCCTTTGACATAGATGAAGAGCTGCTCGGGCAGCGGCTTGTCCAGGCCGAACTTCTCCCTGAGCTGCTGGACGAAGATCTGGTCGCTCGCCCCGGCCTCGCCCGCCATCACGACGGCGGGATCGCCGGGCGCGAGCCGGATCAGGAAGAAATTAAGGACGACGATCGCAAGCAGGACGATCACGCCCTTCACGACACGCTGAGCGACGAAGGAGAGCATCTAGAGGGTCATATCTTGGAGCGTGACCTGAAGCCACGGGGGCATTGTGCTCCCTCGCCCCGCTCTTGCGGGGAGAGGGTTGGGGCGAGGGGCCTCTCTCCACGGGCGAGAATGCCGATGGATCTGTACCCCCTCACCCGCCGCGCTCTGCGAGCGCGTCGACCTCTCCCCGCAAGCGGGGAGAGGTGAAGGAAGGCACGCCCTCACTTGTCGAGCCATGCGTCCTTGAAGCCGTCATTGACGCCGATCCCGGTGGTGATCAGGTTCTTGACTTTGCAGCGCATGATGGTCGGGAATTGCAGCTCGAGCATCCAGGCCACCGGCACGTCCTCGACCAGGATCTTCTGCGCCTTCTCGTAGATCTCCTTGCGCTTGGAGTCCGGCGTAGCAACCGCGCCGTCGGCGAACAGCTTGTCGATCTCCGGGTTGGAGTAACCCTCGACGTTGTTGAACACCTGGCCCTTGGCGATGGCGCTGGAGACGTAGTTGCGGCCGACGCCGAGCGCGGGATCGCCGTACTGGTAGAGATAGGTGAAAGCGATGTCGTAGTCCCAGTCTCCGATCTTCTGGTTGCCGCCGGCAACGTCGGTGGCGATGGTCTCGATGTTCATGCCGACGTCCTGGAGGTTCTGCTTCACGGCTTCACCCCAGCGCTGCCAGGTCTCGCCATAAGCGAGCGGCAACAGGCGGATCTTCTCGCCCTTGTAGCCGGCTTCCTTCAGCAGCGCCTTGGCCTTGGCGGGATCGTAAGGGTATTTCGGCACGTCGTTGGTATAGTATTTGATGGTCGAGGCCGACGGGCCGGTCGCGACCTTGCCGAGCCCGTTCCAGATCACGTCCTTGGCGAAGTCGCGGTCGATCGCAAACATGACCGCCTGCCGCACTCGCTTGTCGGCGAGCGGACCCTGGCGATTGTTGAGCCACAGCCAGGCCAGCGGCGAGAAGAACTCCCAGCCGGCGCCGGTGACGCAGGTGTCCTTCAGCTTGGACAGCCGCGGCACGTCGAAATTCTCGACCGAGCCGCCGGGCAGCACGTCGACCTTGCCGGTCTCATACGCCACCGAGCGCGCCGCGGCATCGGGAATGATTTGCCAGTAGATCTCGTCGAGATAGGGCTTGCCCTTCTCGTAATAGTTCGGGTTCTTGACCAGGCGGATGAAAGAGCCCTTCTGCCATTCCTTGAACATGAAGGGGCCGGTGCCGACAGGGGCGTTGTTGTAGGGATTGGTCTTCCAGTCGGTGCCTTCGTAGAGATGCTTCGGTACCATCGGCATCGAGCCGACCTCGAAGATGCCGAGGAACGGACCGAACGGCTGCTTCAGCGTGAACACCACCGTGTAGTCGTCGGGAGCCTCGACCTTGTCGACCTGCGCCAGATTGTTGCGGGCACGCGCGTGGGTCTGCTTCAGCATCTCGATTGAGAACAGCACGTCGGCGGCGGTGAAGGGCTTGCCGTCGTGCCAGGTCACGCCCTTCCTGAGCTTGAACGTGTAGGTTTTGGCGTCCTCGCTGACGCTCCAGCTCTCGGCGAGCTCCGGCTGCGGTTCGAGCTTGGGGCTGTAGCGCAGCAGGCCTTCGAAAATGTTGCCCGACACCATCTGCACCGGGCCGTTCTGGACCATCGCCAGCATCAGGCCGGGCGGCTCGGGCTGAATCACGGCATTGATCGCTCCACCCGCTTTCGGCTCTTGCGCCAGCGCCGGGGCCGCGAGGCCGCAAGCCAGGAGGACACCAAGCAACACTCGTTTTGACATGTCGTATCTTTCTCAAGCGAGACCAGCCGCAAACGCTTCGCACGTCATGGCGCGCAAAGCTACGGCAGGCCCATCCCAGTCCCCATCCGGGATCGAGGCTCACACAGTCTCATTCGGCGCCGCAAGATGAAAGTCTCGACAGTGTTCGCCCAAAAAATGTACAGCGCGTCCTGTTATGGCATTTGACGCCCAAGCCGGCGCCGCCGCGCCGCCCTGCTTCAGGAGGGCCGCAGCACCCGTTGCAACTCGGCAAGCGCGTCCGCGAGTTGCTCCCGGTGCGCGATGTCGTCCTTGGGGATGGCCGCGACACTGCCCGCGAGTTCGCGCAGGATTCCGGCGAGCAGGCCGAAATTGAGGTGCAGGTGCACCGATTTGCGCTCGTCCGCCGTGCCCGGATGCTGCAGCACCAGCGCAACGCCGCTTCCGTCGAGACGTGCCTCGAACCGCGATGAATGCCCGAAGGTGCCGACATAGAACTTGTCGGGATATTCGAGCGCGATCTCTGCCTTGTCGGGAACCGGCTTGGACATGTGAGCCTCATTGATGTCAAGCTATTCTGGCCGGGAATAAACTCGGCCGCCTTGCGATAGGTCAGAGGCGGGCTCGTTCCGGATTTGATTCGGATCAAAGCCGGGCTGCCGCTTCTGCGATCTGATGGCAGGACGGGTGAAGCCCCGCGTGCCCGGTCAACTGCGAGTCCATCGGCGATGAACGTCCATTCCACCCCACCCGAAGCGGATTCAGACGATATCGCCATCTCCTTCGCGGACGAGGCGTCGGCGCGTTGCGCGCAATTGCTCGGCGATGCCGGCCTCAGGCTGACGCGCCACCGCCTGGCGCTCGGCCAAATGCTGTTCCTCTGCCCTCATCGTCATGTGACAGCGGAGGGGCTTTATGAAGAAGCCACCGCCGCCAATCTGCGGCTGTCGCTTGCGACCGTCTACAACACGCTGAACCAGTTCACCGAAGCCGGCCTGTTGCGGCGGATCGCGGCCGACGGCATCAAGTCGTTCTTCGACACCGATACGTCCGTGCATCCGCATTTCTACCTCGAAGGCGAGGATGTGCTGGTCGACGTCGCCGACGGCCTGACCTTCACCAGGATGCCCGAGGCGCTTCCGGGCCACGAGATCGCGCGGCTCGACGTCGTCGTCCATCTGCGCCGGAAGCGTGACGTAGACCCGGCATGACGATCGTCTAGCGCAAGCCCGCCCGCCGAAACCCTTCCAGATAGTGTTCGCGGTCGGCGTCGTTCGCCCATGGCAATTGCGTCGCGATCCAGCGCAGCGAGATGTTGGGCTGCGTGCGGCGGAGCTCGCCCAGCGCCATCTCCGCAAGCACGCCGTCGCCGGTCATGCCGGCAGAAACCGCGAGCACGCGGTAGGCGCCGGTAAGGTCGCCGCGGTGGCGGATCGCCTCCCGCGCGAGCGTGATGGCCTCGCCATAGCGCCGCTCGGTGAAGCGGGCATAGCCGGCGATGCCGTGATAGATCGCCAGGGATGGATCGCGCGGCGAGAGCCGCATGGCCCTCTGCGCTGCCTCGAACGAATCCTTCGGCCGCCCGGCATAGGACAGCGCGAGTGCGTAATAGCCCTGCGCCAGCGAGAAGTTCGGATTGAGCGCGAGCGCCTGCTCGAACTCGGACAGCGCGTCCGCAAGCCGTCGCGTCGAGAAGTAGACGCTGCCGAGCGCGGCGTGCGCCCAGGCATCCTCGTGGTCGCAGCGCACCGCGGCGAGCGCGGCGGCTTCCGCCACCGGCGCCACCACGGCGAGCTCGGCCCAGCCGAGATGCACGCCGAACATGTGATTCGCCGCGAGCACCGACAGCGCCTGGCCGTAGTTCGGGTCGATCCCGACCGCGCGCTCGAGCAGCGCCCGCGCGGTCTCGTGATCCCGCCGCGTCACCCGCCAGTAATGCGACAGCGCCCGCATCAGGAGATCCCAAGCATCCAGGCTCGCGGGGGGCTTGCGATGGGCGCGAAAACTTTCCGCCGCATGAATCTGCGGCTCGATCGCCGCCGCGATCGCGTTGGTGATTTCGTCCTGCACGGCGAACACGTCGACCAGCTCGCGGTCGTAGCGCTCGGCCCAGAGATGGCTGCCCGTCGTGGCGTCGTTGAGCTGCGCGGTGATGCGCACCCGGTTGTCCGACTTGCGCACGCTGCCTTCGACGACGTAGCGGACGCCGAGTTCCTCGGCGATCTGCCGGATGTGGACAGCGCGGCCCTTGTAGGTAAAGGACGAGTTGCGGGCGATCACCATGAACCAGCGCTGCTTCGACAGCGCGGTGAGGATGTCCTCGCTGATCCCGTCGCCGAAATAGTCCTGTGCGGGATCGCCGCTCATGTTCTCGAAAGCGAGCACCGCGACCGCGGGACGGTCCGCCAGGGCGCGCGGCAGGGCAGCGACGGGTTGCGCGGACGCAGTCGCGGCTGCCACTTCTTCCCGGACTTCGCCGACGAAACGAAAGCCCTTGCGCGGAATGGTCTTGATCAGCCGCTGGCTCGCACCGTCATCGCCGAGCGCCTTGCGCGCGGCGTTGATCCGGCTGTTCAGGGCGGAATCCGAGATGATCCGATCGCTCCAGATCTGACTGATCAGGTCATCCTTGCTGACCACACGGGTGCGCTGCGCCACCAGATAGAGCAGGAGATCGAACACCTGCGGCTGCAGCGGCACAGCCGCACCGCTGCAGGTGAGTTCCCGCAGGTCGCCGTCGAGCACGTTGTTTTCAAAGCGAAATCGCACGTTTTTGTCGTCTCAAGCAAAAATCAAAGTCGTCTCAGGCGAAAATCAACCGTCCGTGAAAGTCTTGGGACCTCCGGTGCGGCATGGTGCAGCGACCAATGAAGTGCCGGCGTTTTGGCACAACGGAGCTGTTTATGACCCAAATTGATCATCAGGTTCATCCTATCGGCCCGGTTGCGGGCTCACGCATTTTCAAGTTCATCGCCTTTCTGTACGGAATTGCGGCGTATCTCGTGTTTTTCGTCACCATTCTCTACGCCATCGGCTTCGTGATGGGGCTGGTGGTGCCGAAGACCATCGACACCGGGACCGACACGCCCGTGGCCGAGGCCGTCATCATCAACCTGCTCGTGATGGCCCTGTTTGCGGTCCAGCACAGCGTAATGGCGCGCCGGCAATTCAAGGCCTGGTGGACGCAGTACGTCCCCAAGCCGGTCGAGCGCAGCACCTATGTGCTGTTTGCGAGCCTGTCATTGCTTCTCCTGTTCTGGCAGTGGCGTCCGCTGCCCACGGTCATATGGGACGTCGCGAACCCGGATCTTGCTGTGACGATCGTCACGCTGTCGCTGGTGGGCTGGGTCCTGGTGTTTACCTCGACCTTCATCATCAATCACTTCGAGTTGTTCGGATTGCATCAGGTGACCAATCATCTCGTCGGTAAGGAGGCGTCGCCGCCGCGCTTCAAGACGCCGCTGCTCTACAAGTTCGTCCGTCATCCGATCTATCTCGGCTTCATCATCGCGTTCTGGGCGGCGCCGGTCATGACCGCGGGCCATCTGCTGTTCGCCGGCGTGACCACGGCCTACATCTTCGTCGGCATCGCGCTGGAGGAGCACGACCTCATCGATCTCTTCGGTGACGAGTACCGGCAGTACAAACAACGAGTGTCGATGCTTATTCCCTGGCGCAAGTCGGTATAGCTTGCGCGTCGTTCGGCCGCGTCCGCCGAAAGGAGGACGCGCGGCGGCGCCGAGGCGCGTAACGGAGCTTGCCGACCCGGCCTTCCACGTTTCTCGGGGTGAATCCCCCTCACCCCGACGCTATCAGTGCGAGCGAAGCTCGTCGCGACCCCCGCATTCCTTTTTGCCGAGTTATCGGCAAACAGGAGCGGGGAGAGGAATCTAATCAATCATCAACGGAGACGACCTAATGAAACATGTTGGAAACTGCTTCTGTGGCGCGGTCACGATCGAGGTTACAGGCGCGCCGGAGGCGATGGGCTATTGCCATTGCAGTTCGTGCCGCTCGTGGTCGGGCGGTCCGGTGAACGCCTTCAGCCTGTGGAAACCCGAAGCCGTGCGCATCACCGAAGGTGCAGAGAATGTCGAGACCTTTACCAAGACGCCGCTCAGCCAGCGCAAATATTGCAAGAAGTGCGGCGGCCATCTCATGACCAACCATCCGCCGCTCGGCCTGGTCGACGTCTTCACCGCCACCATTCCCACCCTCGCCTTCGCGCCCGGCGTCCACGTCAATTACGCCGAGACGGTGCTGCCAATGCGCGACGGCCTGCCCAAGCTCAAGGATTTCCCGGCCGAATTCGGCGGCAGCGGCGAGATGATGCAGGAGTGATGCGCTTTCTTCTCTCCTCTCCCCGCAAGCGGGGAGAGGAGAGATTCGCTATGTCATCCCCGCGCGCCGCAATCCCTCGAGGTAATGCTCGCGATCCTCGTCCCGCAGCATCGGTAGCTCGCGCGTGATCCAGGCGAGCGAGATGCCCGGTTGGGCGCGGCGCAAGCCTTCCAGGGCGGAAGCCGCGCGCGCGGGATCTCCCGACATTCCGGTGGCGGCCGTCAGCACGCGATGCGCGCCGACGAAATCGGCGCGCTGCCGCATCGACTCGCGCGCCATCTGTGCGGCGCCTTCGTAATCGCGGCCGATGAACCGGGCATAGGCCGCGACGCCGCAATAGATCGCCGCGAGCGGGTCGCGCGGGCTCAGCCGCAGCGCGCGGCGCGCGGCGACATCGCCGTTCTGCCATCGTCCGGCGTAGCACAGCGTCACGCCGTAGAAGGCGTGCGCCATCGCAAAGTTCGGATTGAGGTTCAGCGCCAGCTCGAATTCCGCCAGTGCGTCGTCGAAGCGGCGGCGGAATAAATAAGTGTATGCCAGGCCGTGATGGGCCCAGGCATCCTCACGATCGGCCTCCACCGCCGCGAGCGCGGCGCGCTCGGCGACCGGCACGGTCGCGGCCATGTCGGACCAGCCCATATGCGCGCCGAAGATGTGGCTGGTCGCGAGCAGGCCGAGCGCCTTGCCATAGGCGGGATCGAGCGCGACGGCCTTTTCGAGCAATCCTTGCGCGGCGGCATTGTCCTCGCGGGTGATGCGCCAGTAATGCGACAATGCGCGCATCACGAGGTCCCAGGCATCCAGGCTTCCCGGCGGCTTCTGCTGGGCGCGAAAACTCTCGGCGGTATAGAGCTGCGGCTCGATCGCGGCGACGATCGCCTCGGTGATCTCGTCCTGCACGGCGAAGATGTCGGCAAGCTCGCGGTCGTAGCGTTCGGCCCAGAGATGGCTGCCGGTCGAGACGTCGTTGAGCTGCGCGGAGATGCGCACGCGATCGCCGCTCCGCCGCACGCTGCCTTCGAGCACGTAGCGCACGCCGAGCTCGCGCGCGACCTCGTTCATGTGCACCGCGCGGCCCTTGTAGATGAAGGAGGAGTTGCGCGCGATGACGAAGAACCAACGCAGCTTCGACAGCGCGGTGATGATGTCCTCGCTGATCCCGTCCGAGAAATAGTCCTGCTCGCGGTCGCCGCTCATGTTGGTAAAGGGCAGCACCGCGATCGCCGGCCGGTCCGGTAGCGGCAGCGGGGCCTGCAGAAGCTTCGCTCCGAAATCGGATTCCGGCGCGGTTGCCCCACGCTTGGTCTCGACGTCGCCGACGAAACGAAAACCCTTGCGTGAGATGGTGCGGATCAGCGCCTGGCTCGCGCCGCTGTCGCCGACCGCCTTGCGTGCCGCATTGATCCGGCTCGTCAGAGTGGATTCGGAGACGCTGCGCCCGTGCCAGATCTTGTCGATCAGCTCGTCCTTGCTGACCACCCGGTCGCGGTTCTCCATGAGGTGGACGACCAGATCGAACACCTGCGGCTCCACGGCAACGGGAACCTGCTCGCGGCTCAGCTCGCGCAAGTCGGTATCGAGCAGGTGATCCCGGAACAGAAACTGCACGTCGAAACTCAGACCTCACGACGACATCGGGCAACGATGAAATCAAGACGGATTTCGGCTGATGTCTGTGAGTCCACCGAGGGGCCTGCCCGGTTCACCACGATCGCGTGATGGCAGGCATGCAGTTTACGGGGAGGAATGCAGCCTTGGTTAGAACGTGGCCGGTTCGGCCGGATTGTCGCGATTTCCTCACGTCATTGCGAGCGTAGCGAAGCAATCCAGCCTGTCGCCGCGCAGACAGCGTGGAGTGCTTCGTCGCAAGGGCTCCTCGCAATGTCGGTGTTGAGGCAATGGCGTGCGGGAGCTTCCCATGTTGTCCTGGCCTTCGCCGCGATGGCATCGAATGTGTGACGAACAATGAATGTCCATTGCCGAACAGTTCCGCGTGCGTAAGCTGCCGACCACACAAAACACCAACCACGAAGAAACGCCCATGCCCGCTTTTCATGCCTCGACCACCGTGCTCGATTCCGTGCTGTTCCGCGATGCCTTCGGCACGCCGCAGATGCGGGAGGTGTTTTCCGATATCGCGACGGTCGCGCGCTATGCTGAGGTCGAGGTGGCACTGGCGAAAGCGGAAGCGAAGTGCGGGGTGATTCCCCACGATGCCGCCGACCAGATCGCGGCGCGGACCGATGTTGCCGCGCTCGATTTCGACCTGTTGCGGCAGGAGACCGATGTCGTCGGCTATCCGATCCTGCCGCTCGTGCATCAGATGGTGAAGCAATGCGGCGATGCCGGCCGCTATGTGCATTGGGGCGCGACCACGCAGGACATCATGGACACCGCCGTGGTGCTGCAATTGCGCGCCGGGCTCGAGATCGTCGAGCAAGACATCGCCGCGCTGCGCACAATCCTTGCCGACCTCTCGAAGCGCTACCGCGACACGCCGATGGCGGGCCGCACCCATCTCCAGCAGGCGCTGCCGGTCACCTTCGGCTACAAGACCGCGATCTGGCTCGCGATGTTCGACCGCCACGCCGAGCGCCTCAGTGAATTGAAGCCGCGCGTCCTGGTCGGCCAGTTCGCCGGCGCCGCCGGCACGCTGGCCTCGCTCGGCGACAAGGGGTTCGAGGTGCAGGAAGCGCTCTGCGCCGAACTGAGGCTTGGCGTCCCCGCTTCGACCTGGCACGTCGCACGCGACGGTTTTGCCGAGGCCGTCAACTTCCTGGCGCTCGTCACCGGCTCGCTCGGCAAGATCGCGCTCGACATCATGATCATGGCCTCGACCGAATTCGCCGAGGTCTACGAGCCCTTCGTCAAGGGACGCGGTGCTTCCTCGACTATGCCTCAGAAGCGCAACCCGATCTCCTCGGAACTGATGCTCGCGGCGTCGAAGGCGGTGCGCCAGCACGCCGGCCTCATGCTGGATGCCATGGTGCAGGATTTCGAGCGCGCCACCGGGCCCTGGCACGCCGAATGGATGGCGATCCCCGAGAGCTTCGTACTGACCGCCGGCGCCTTGCACCAGGCGAAGTTCGCGCTCGCCGGCCTCATCGTGGATGAAAGCAAGATGAACGAGAATCTCGCCGTCAGCCGCGGTCTGATCGTGGCCGAAGCCGTCATGATGGGGCTCGCGCCGCAGATAGGGCGGCAGGAGGCCCATGACGTGGTCTATGACGCCTGCCGGCTCGCCAATGAGAAAGGTCTTACGCTGGCGGACGCGCTCTCGTCCGATTCCCGCGTCTCTGTCAGAATCGACCGTGCCACGATCGAGGCGCTGACATCACCGAAAAATTACCTCGGCCTTGCTCCCGCCATGGTCGACCGGGTGCTGAAATCGGCAACGCGTTGAAAACCAAAATGCGCGAAACTGCGTATCTTTGGGGGGTCGCAAGGCACTCGCGCACTTGTGTCTCGCGATGCTAGACTTAGATTGGACGAGAGACGTTCGGCAGAGGATCCGGCATGACTGATCAACGCATCACCTCCACTCCCATCGATCCCGTGAAGCTCGACCGGCTGGCCGAGGTGGCGGTGAAGGTGGGCCTGGGCTTGCGGCCGGGCCAGGATCTGCTCTTGACGGCACCTGCGATCGCGTTGCCGCTGGTGCGGCGGATCGCGGTGCATGCCTACAAGGCCGGCGCCGGCATCGTGACGCCCATTCTCTCCGACGAAGAGATGACGCTGGCGCGCTATCGCCACGGCCACGACGACAGCTTCGATCGCGCCGCCAACTGGCTCTACGAGGGCATGGCCAAGGCGTTCTCGAACAACACCGCGCGTCTCGCCATCGTCGGCGACAATCCGATGCTGCTCTCGGGCGAAGATGCTTCCAAGGTCGCGCGCGCCAGCAAGGCCAATTCCATGGCCTATCAGCCGGCGCTGGAAAAGATCGTCAATTTCGACACCAACTGGAACATCATTGCCTACCCGAGCCCGTCCTGGGCGAAGCAAGTCTTTCCGAACGATCCTGAAGAGGTCGCGATCGGCAAGCTCGCGGACGCGATCTTCGCAGCGTCCCGCGTCGATCGCGACGATGCGCCGGCCAATTGGGCGAGCCACAATGCGGTGCTGCGGGAGCGCACCAACTGGCTCAACGGCCAGCGTTTCCGCGCGCTCCAGTATTCGGGACCGGGCACCGACCTCACCATCGGGCTCGCCGACGGCCATGAATGGGAGGGCGGCGCCTCGCTCTCCAAGAACGGCATCAGCTGCAACGCCAATATCCCGACCGAAGAGGTCTTCACCACGCCGCATTGCCGGCGCGTCTACGGCCATGTCGTGAGCTCGAAGCCGCTATCCTACCAGGGCACGCTGATCGACAACATCGCGGTGCGCTTCGAGGACGGCCGGATCGTCGACGCCAAGGCTTCGCGCGGCGAGGAGGTACTGAACAAGGTGCTCGACACCGACGAGGGCGCGCGGCGTCTCGGCGAAGTGGCCCTGGTGCCGCATTCCTCGCCGATCTCGCAGAGTGGGTTGTTGTTCTATAATACGCTGTTCGACGAGAACGCGGCCTCGCACATCGCGCTCGGCCAGTGCTACTCGAAGTGCTTCGTCAACGGCGCCCAGCTCACGCCGCAGCAGATCGCGGCGCAAGGCGGCAACCAGAGCCTGATCCATATCGATTGGATGATCGGCTCGGCCGAGACCGACATCGACGGCATTCTGGCCGACGGCAGCAAAGTGCCGGTGTTTCGCAAGGGCGAATGGGCGAAGTAACTACGCCGCCGCGTTGCGCAGCATCGGGCTGTTGTCGATGCTGAAGCGGTTGAACAGCGTCGTGAACGGGCTGCCGTCGGTGGCCCGCACGACGGCGTCGGAGGCCGCCACCGCGTCGTAGAGCGCACCGACCGGATCATTCGCCTCGGGCAGGTCGAGACCCCCGCGGATTTGCTCGCGGGCCTCGTTGACGTCGTCCTCGTCGTCGAGTGTGGCCTCCAGCGCATCCGCCGCCCGCCGCATCTCATGGAGATCACCGCCGGCGGAAAATTTGAGGATGTCGAGCCAATAGGGGCGCGCCACGACGAGCTTGACGAAAGCCTCGAAACTCTTCGCGATGATTCCCGCGCGGCCTTCCGACGAGACGTAGAGCACATTCTGAGACGGCAGCAGAACGAACGCGCCGCCGGAGCCGTCACTGCCGATTTGCCGGGGGCTTTCGATGCCGTCGACGGTGAACCAAGGCTCCTCGTCGGTTGCGAAGGAGACATCGAGGCTGCCGAGCCAGGCCACGACCTCGCCTTGAGTTGCGAGAACCTCCGGGGTGAGGGGCATCGGCATGGCTCCTTTCAGATAGCTTCGCGCACTTTGTCGCACCCCGGAAAAGAAGGGTTCATGTGCGCGAAATTGCAGGGAAATTGCGGCGTTAACCGTTTCGCGTCTGCAACTTGCGGCTGATTGTCGGGCCCTGCGTAAGAAAGAATTAAAAACCGGCTACTAGCGTTCCCGCCATCTTTGAACAATCCGGGCCGAGACCCGGCGGATCATATTTTATCCCCTGGGGGAACAGATGTCGCGCGCATTGATTGAAATCAGTAGTTGCAATGTAGATCTCGAGCTGCGGCCGATCGAACCGTCCTGGATCATCGAAGGCAATCCGGTGTCGCGCTCGCACATCCTGTCCACCAGCGCCGACGGCACCGCTTCGACCATCATCTGGGCCTGCACCGAAGGCCGCTTCAACTGGTATTACGACATCGACGAGACGATCATGATCATGGAAGGGTCGATCGTGCTCGAAAGCGACGGCATGCCGCCGAAGCGCTACGGCCCGGGCGACGTCATTTTCTTCCGCAACGGCGCGCATGCCAAATGGCATGTCGAGGGCCACGTCAAGAAGATCGCCTTCTGCCGCAAGACCAATCCCGTGATGATCGGCTTCCTGATCCGCGTCCTCAACAAGCTCAAGAAGATCTTCGTCTCCACCGGCGAGCGCCGTCCTGCCTCGCTGATGGGCGCCGGTTAGAGTTCAATCAGCTTCAAGGACGCTTCCCAGCGGTCACGACGGAACAGGGGGCCGGGATCAACATCCCGGCCCCTGTTCTCGTCATGGCGCCAATCACTTTAAGGCAGATCGAGCCGGTAGAAATCACTCGCGGTCTGCGAGAACAACGCCGTCTTCTCGGTCTCGCTCAAGGGCGCCGCGATACGCTTGAAGGCGTTGAAGATTACCTGATAGCTGCACTGGCCCTTGTCCGGCGGGAAATTGCTCTCGAACATCGCGCGCGTGGGTCCAAACGCCTCGATGCAGGTTTCAATGTAAGGCCGCCACGCCGCGGCAAGCTCCTCGGATAACGGCGGCCTCTCGCGCAAATGGAAGTCGTAGCCGAGCAGGCACATCGCGAGCCCGCCGAGCTTCACCACGACGTTCTCGCATTTCGCGATCTCCCGGATCGAGGCGCGCCATTGCGCAAACACCTCCTCGCGTCGCCCGGCAAAGCGGCCGATTCCGGCCGGGCCGCCGCAATGGTCGAGCACGATCCTGGTGTCGGGAAATGCGCGGGCGAGCTCGGTCAGCTCGCCGATTTGCGGATGGAACAGCCAGGCGTCGAAGCTCAGGTTCAGCGGCGCGAGACAGGCAAAGCCCTTCCGGAAGGTCGGGTCCTGCAACAATCCCTGCGGCCGGCTCGCATACATGCCGGCGACTGCGGGATCTGCGTCCCAGGCCGAGGAATGCCGGATGCCGCGGAAGCGACCGTTGCCCGCCGCGATCTCGGCCTCCAACACCGGTTGTGCGGCATCGCCGAGCAGCAGGTTGACGTGGCTGACGATGCCGGCGCAGATCGCCGCCTTGCCATAGCCGCCGCTGGCGCTCATCGCGGCGACGCCATTGGCGAACTCGACCTCGCCGACCGGCCGGAATGCTTCGGGCCCGTGCGCACGATACATCGAGCGGCAATCGACATAGACGGTGGCGGTGATGTTGTGGCCGGAGGCGATATCCGCCGCCATCTCCTCGATCAAATAGCGGTGCCCGCGATTCCAGAGATGGTGATGGGGATCGACGACCGGCCGCGAGGGATCGATGATCTCCTCCCGATGGAGCGCGAGCCAGTCCTCGCGCGGCTCGACGAATAGCCCGCTCGTGTTGGCGGGCAAACCGCTTGCAGCCATCGGCGTTCGCTCCCTTGATGTATGCTTCTTGTTCTGGGAGCCTAACACCTCGTTCTCGCGTGCAGCAGCGCGCGTTTCGCAACCGCACCCGTCATCGCGGGCACAGCGGCGCCGTCGTCAATCTTTGCGCCGCTTCGCCCTCACATCGACCACAAGCCGCCAATCGGTTGCGGTGGCCGGCTTGACCTCGCCGAGCCAATGGAAGAAATCCTCGGCGATCTCCGTAAAACTCCAGCGCGTCAGGTCGCCGGCTTCGGTCGTGCCTTCCTGCACGATGTCGGCATCGCGTGGGCGGCCGATCTGCTGGCGGAATATGCAGCGGCCGGGATCGAACCAGGAAATCCGCCAGGCATCGATGGTCGGATCATAGACCCGCAGCGTCGTACCGTACCAATTGCCGGCGATCGGCAAGGCCGGGCTGCCAGCCTGGCGCGGAATGATCCAGACGTCTTGCACGGCGCGGCCCTCCAGCACCCAGCCGAAATGGATTTCGCCGGGCGCGGTGTGTTTCGTTCCATCGGGTCCATGGGCGGTGATCTCGGCGTCCCAATCGCCGACGAAGCGGCCATAAAGCTGGAGCGCCGCCGCGTGCTCGGGGTGCGGTCCGTCCGCGTGCAATAATCTCGCAAAGTCGGTCATGTCCCATCTCCTGTTTGCGAGGAGATCAGCACGACCGGACGGCAGCCGACTTGGAGAAAATTGCGCGGCGCCGCCGTCAAGTCTTGTTGGGCGACAGATGCCCTATGCCAGGACTGGGCCTATCGTTCGTTCGTCGGCTCGTCGCGCGTTCCGCGAGCCAAATGACGATGACGGAGACAATCACGAGACCCGCACCAAGCAACATCAGGCGCGAAAATGGCTCGCTCAGCACGAGGGTGCCGAGCAGTACAGCGATCACCGGGTTGACGAAAGTGTAGGTCGACACCAACGAGGTCGAGACGTTTTCCAGAAGCCAGTTGTAGGCAACGAATCCGATCACGCTGCCAGCGATGATCAGCCAAAGCGCCGCTGCAAGCGAGGTCAGCGAAACCTCGCTCGGCCTGAAGTTTCCAATCTCGCCTGTCAGCCAACTGATCGCAAACAACACGCTGCCGCCGATCGAAAGCTGGATGCCCGAAAGCGGGATAGCGGATGCCTGGCTCGACATGCTCCGGGACAAGACAGTCCCGGCCGACCATGACAAGGCCGCAGCCAGCAGCCAGACGACGGGAAGGATACTGATGCCGGCCTGCTCGACGTTTTGCCACGCCACGAGTCCGACGCCGAAGAAGCCCGGCACGAGAGCGAGCAGGGCGAAGGGCTTCGGTCGCTGATCGCCGGGGAACCAGACATCGATCAGCAGGATCCAGAACGGGATCGTGGCCAGCACGATGGCCGCCACGCCCGAAGGAACCGATTGCTGCGCGAAGGCGAGTACGCCATGGCAACCGACAAAGAACAGGAGCCCGCACAGGCTCGCCCTTATCCACGCCTGCGCGGATAGGTTCGCGACCTCACCGGCACTCATGGCCAGCAACAAGATGCCGCCACAGAACGAACGCAGCGCCATCAGCAGAAATGGCGGAATCGATTTCAGGCCCAAAGTGATGGCGAAGTAGGTGGAACCCCACAGCAAGTAAATGGCCGCAAATGAGCCTATGACCAGCAACCTTCTGCTCATGATTGCTCCGATCGTAACTGATTTCGAAGCAACCAAGTCGGAGGAGGCTCATGCGTTCCGGCTTGGCGCGTCACACCCCGTCGAGGATGATCACCGTCGGCTTCGACGGCAACGCATCCCGAGACATCCGGAAACTTCGTTCCATGCGCCGGTCGATCTCGAACTGCTGGCCGATACGTTGCATGAAATCGTCGAGCGGGGTGGCGAAGCGGTGCATCGGCAGCACGACCGAGGCGCGCAGCCGCTTGGTGATCTCGGAGACGCCGTCGAGCGACATGGTGTAGGTGCCGTCGATCGGCACCATGACGATGTCGAGCCGCCCGATCTGGGCAAAATGGCTGTCGTCGAGCTTGTGGTGAAGATGGCCGAGATGGCCGATGCAGAGGCCCGCGACCTCGAAGATGAAGATCGAATTGCCGTCGCGGATCATGTCGGCGCCGGAATCGTCGCCGAAATAGCGGCGGATGTCGGTGGTGACGTTGCGGATGAAGGTGTCGCCGATGCGCTCCGACACGATGGCCGGCTTGCCGTCCTCGCCCCAGCCATGCAGCACATGAGGAATGCGCTTGTCGGGATATAAAGAATAGTGCGTGCTGTGGGCCCGGTTCATGGTGACGACATCGGGCAGCCGGCCCACTTGATAGGCCCCGCTATAGTCGGTCGCGATGCGCAAGCCGCCGGGCGTGTCGATGAAATAGGTGGAATGGCCTGCATAGGTAATCTGGACTTCAGCGGAGGCTGCGGCCTGCCGGAACGCGACCGGCGTCACGCGGGGTGCCGCATTCGCCATCGCCAGGCATTCGCTGCGCTGAGGTGATTGCTGCGCGAAGGCAGATGTTACCAGCCAACCGAGAAGCGCACAGACCGTCAGCAACAATCGAGACATCAGGAACCGTCCGGCGCTTATCGACGATCTGATGAGTGTATCTACGAATTATCCTCGCGTCATGTGGTGCCGGCGAGCCGCGCCATTCCACCGCTTGCTTTGATCAGTTTCACGGCCGCTTTGTCGAACGACACGAAAGTATCGGCCCCAAGCCAGTTGCCTTCGTGGGCGATGACGCCATCGGCAAAGTCACCCCCGGCCTCGAGGAGCGCTAATCCAGCCTCAGCTATGGGCCGGTTGACGACGACATTGGATGCATTGATCAAGTGCCGGATCGAAGCCGCGATATTTCCAGCAGAGGTTTTGTAGCCTCGTGAGAGGACCCAAGCTAACTCACATAATGCGGGGATCGAGATGGCTATGAGGTCCGCGTTCTCGAGAAGGGCTTCGGCCACCTTGCTCTGTTCTGCATCATCTTCGACCAGCACCCGTACCAGGACGTTGGTGTCGGGTGTTATCTTCATCGCTTGCCCGCCCAGCCGTCAGCAATGACCGCATTCATCTCCTCGATCGAGAGCGATCGACCGTTCGTCTTTCCCTTCAGAAAGCCGAAGGCATCCGAAATCTCTCCGGTGGGCCGAACTGCTCTCACCTCGACTCGCCCGCCAGGAAGCTTTTCTATCGAAATCTTGTCGCCCGGATGTACACCGAGGTGCTCCAGGAGGTCTTTCCGTAGCGTAACCTGCCCCTTTGCCGTGACCGTGAGCGTGCTCATGGGATCCCTCAATACTGAGATCTCGATAGGTAAGGCATTTTATCCTTACTTTCAAGGCAGGCGGCCTTCACTCCCGCCTTGGGCTGAACTTCCAGGTGAGGGCGACGAGGCCCGCGGTGATCAGGCCGCTGACGAGACCGACGATGGGCAGCGTGAGCACCAGCGCGGCGCTGGCAGCCCAACCGATCGAGGAGAACGCCTCGGCGAAGGTCGCAAGCCGCGACGAGGTCTGGCGACGGCGAAATTGGCTGCGCCGGGCCTGCACCCGGAACCAGAGCTGGATTGCGGTGGCGGAGGCCGCGCTGACGATGACCGCACCGGCGCTGACCGCGGCCTGGAACGCCGAGGCGAAAGCGAGCGCCGCGATCAGCGGGCAGAAGACGATGGCGATCGCGATCAGCACCACCTCGATCTTGGCGCGGATGACGCTGGACGGCGTCAGCGGCGCGGTCGCAACCAGGTCGGGCGCGTCCTCGCCCGAGATCGTCAGCCAGGCAAGCCCGCCGGCGAGTTGGCCGGCCGCCATGACGATGACGGGCGTGATCAGCGTCAGCGCCGCGGAGCTGTCGGCAAAGTTGCGCCAGAGCAGCAGCGCCGGCGGCACCAGATAGAGCAGCTGCATCAGCGTCTGCGAGATCAGCCAGGGATCGCGCCAGAGCAGCGAAAATTCCTTGCGCCGCAGGGCATGCTGACGCGATCCGCCGCGGAACGGGCGCTCCTTCGCGCTGCGACGGCCGGACGCGCCATAGGCGGCGGCATCGATCGCCGTGTCGGCGAAGCGGCCCGAGAAGATCGCCATGACGCTTCCGAGCAGCACGAGCCCGAGCGCTAGGAGCAGCAGCAGCGCTTCGGCGTCTCCCATCGCCGCCCGCGCCGGCCACCACCAGATGCTGTCGGCATCGGGCGCGTAAGCGGCCAAGCTACCCGAGGTCAGGATGGTGAAGCGCGACAGCGTGCCGTAGGACATGATCGCCGCCACCTGAAGCGCGATCACGAAGCCGGCGCCGATGATGGCGGCGAGGATCTGGGCGACGAACCGTGTCCGCGCCGGACCGATCAGGCGAAAGAGCACGATGGTGACGGCGATCGCGATCGCTGCGGCCGACAGGCCCATGGCGACAACGACGCCGAACGCAGCAAGCCAGCGCGCGCCGCCCCCGAATACCAGCACGTCGATGAAGGGCGTCGAGAACAGCAGCGCCATCACCGTGATGGCGAGCGCGATCGCGGCGATGCGCACCGAGAACAGATTGGCCAGCGTCGCGGGTGAGGACATGATGAGGTCGAGATCGGCGCGTGCGTAAAACACCCGGGTCACCGATTCGATTGCCTGCGACAGCATCAGCGTCCAGGCGAGAAAAATCGTCGCCGAGATCACGATCAGCGAGGATTTGTCGAGTGGCAATTGCAGGTCGGCGAAGCGGCCGATCACCGCCCAGGCCGGTACGTGCAGCAGCGCCGCGAAGAACAGCAGGCCGATTACCGCGGCACGTGTTCGTTTGCGCCGCCCGCCGGTCATCATGGCGAGCCATTCGCGCCAGGCGAGCCGGAGCTCGTGGCGGGCGAACCAGGACAGCGCGGTGGCCGAGCTCATGCGGCTTCCGGAAGCGTCACCAGCGCGATGAAGAGATCTTCCAGGCTGGTGTCGGCGTGCCCGTTTTGCTGCCGGAGCTCGGTCAGCGTGCCCTCGGCAACCAGGCGGCCGGCTGCGATCACACCGATACGGTCAGCCATGCGTTCGGCGACCTCGAGGATATGCGTGGTCATGATGACGGTGCAACCGGCGCGGACGCGCTCGCTCAGGAGTCCCTTGACATGGCGGGCGGAGACGGCATCCAGTCCCGTCAGCGGCTCGTCGAGGATGATGAGGCGGGGATCGTGCACCAGGGCGCCGGCGAGGGCGACCTTCTGGCGCATGCCCTTGGAAAAACCCTCGCAGCGTTCGTGCCGGTGCGGCTCGAGCCCGAGCGAGTTCAGGAGACCCGCAGCGACCGGTTCCGAGGCCGATGGTGCGATGCCCCACAGACCGGCCACGAATTCGAGATATTCGAGCGGCGTGAGCTTGTCGTAGATCATGGGCTCGTCGGAGACCCACGCCATCACCTGCTTGGCGGCGACGGGGTTTTGGAGCGCATCGATGCCGAAGATGGAGACCGCGCCGGCATCGGGCCGCAAAAGGCCTGCAACCATGCGCAAAGTGGTGGTCTTGCCGGCGCCGTTGGGGCCGACCAGCGCATAGAATTCGCCGGCATGGATGGTGAGATCGAGGTTATCGACCGCCAGACGGTCAAAACACTTCGTTAACCCCATGACTTCGAGCGCCGAGTCGTCCGTCTTCATGGCGGCCACACCTTGCGGTTTTGCATCGCTCGCGACCATGCCCCGAAGATGTTTCGGCACCGTGAATCGCGCTGCCGCAAATTCCGTCATCCGGATTGGACTAATGGCAAGTCACCGTTTGTTGACAGCGCTTGGCGGTTCAGGCTGAATTGGCAAAGGGACGAATGGCGCTAACGCAGCGAAACGACTGCGTAGCGACTGAACACAAGATGCGGCAAGGCGGTCAGGAAGAACCGCCGGTTGTATCGGGAGGATGCGCGACGATGCTGGATTTCGTTCAGCAGCTGGTCAGCGGTGTTGCGCTCGGCTGCGTCTACGGCCTGATCGCGCTCGGCTTCGTGCTTGTCTATAAGGCCACCGAGGTCGTCAATTTCGCGCAGGGCGATTTGATGATGCTGGGCGGCTTCTTTGCCTTCACCTTCATTGGCATGATGGGGCTGAACTACTGGGTCGGCTTTGCCGGCGCGGTGGCGGCAATGGCGCTGTTCGGCATGCTCGCCGAGCGCGTGGTGGTGCGGCCGATCCTCGGCTATCCGCAATTCTCCATCATCATGGCCACCATCGGGCTCGGCTATTTCCTGCGCTCGGTCTCCGGCATGATCTGGGGCACCGACGATTTCAAGATCGACACGCCCTTCAGCCAGGGCGTGCTGCGGATCGGTTCGCTGGTGCTCGCCCATGACAAGCTCTCGGTGATCGCGGCCACCGTCATCCTCTGCGCCCTGCTCTGGCTGTTCTTCAACAAGACCACGCTCGGGACCGCGATGCGCGCCAGTTCCGAGAACATGCTGGCCGCCTATTACATGGGCATCCCGGTCAAGCGCGTGGTGTCGATCGTCTGGGCGATCAGCGCGGCGGTTGCGACCTGCGCCGGCGTGCTGCTGGCGCCGATCACCTTCATCCATTCCAATGTCGGTCTGGTGCTGGGGCTGAAAGCGTTTCCGGCCGCCGTGCTCGGCGGCTTCGGCTCGATCCCCGGCGCCGTCGTCGGCGGCGTCCTGATCGGCGTCATCGAGAGCATGGCCGGCTTCTATCTGGCCGAGGGCTGGAAGGACGTCGCGCCCTACGTCGTGCTGCTCGCCGTGCTCTTGCTCAAGCCCGAAGGTCTGTTCGGCCTTCATGTCCGCAAGAAGGTCTGAACGCATGCGCTTCCTGTTCAAGACCGACTACGAGGACGACATCAGGCTGTTTCCGCATTCTGGCTATTACGTCTCCTACGGTCTCCTGCTGGCCGTGCTGCTGATCGCGCCCTATGTGCTCTCCAGTTATCTGATGAGTCAGCTCGTCTTCGTCTGCATCTATGCGACCGTCGGCGTGGCGCTGCTGATTTTGACGGGTTTCACCGGGCAGGCCTCGCTCGGGCATGCTGCGTTTCTCGCGATCGGTGCGTATACGGCGGCCTATTTGCAGAAATATGGTGTGCCGTTCCCGGTCTACTTTCTCGCCGCCGGGCTCCTGACCGGGCTGATCGGTGCGCTGGTCGGATTCCCCGCGCTGCGGCTGCAAGGCATTTATCTCGTCATCGCCACCATCTCCTTCGCCTTCATCGTCGAGGAGATTCTGGCGCGATGGGAGAGCGTCACCAACGGCAACGAGGGCATGCGGATCAAGGCGGTGTCGCTGTTTGGGGTCGCAGTCTCGCGCGACAGCCCCACTTTCTATTTCCTTTGCCTCGCCGTGCTGGTGCTGACCATCGTCGGCACGCTCAATTTGCTGCGGTCGCCCACGGGGCGCGCCTTCGTCGCTATCCGCGACAGCGAGACGGCGGCGCGCAGCATGGGCGTCAATGTCGCGCTGTACAAGGTGAAGTCCTTTGCGATCTCCGCGGCGATCACCGGCTTCGCCGGCGTGTTGTTCGCGCACAAGCTCTCCTTCATCTCGCCGGAGATGTTCACGCTTCAGCTCTCGATCGAGTTCATCATCGTGATCCTGATCGGCGGCACCTTCAGCCTGCACGGCGCAGTGCTGGGAGCGATCTTCATCGTGATGATCGATCCGTTCCTGACCTACCTCAAGGACGACATGCCCGGCATCATCGCCGGCATTGCAGCGACGTTCGGAGCGGGCACGCAAGCCGCGGCCAATGTCCAGTCCAAGGTCGCGGCCTTTGCCTCGCTCAACGGCTTGAAAGGCGCCATCTACGGCATCATCATCGTATTGTTCGTGCTGTTCGAACCGCTCGGGCTTTACGGCCGCTGGCTCAAGATAAAGCTCTTCTTCCAGCTGTTCCCGCTTTACAAGCGCGCCACTTTCAAGCGGCAGAAGATCTACGTGAAGTCGGAGCGCAACCGATGAGCTATTTTCGCGCCGAGAGTTTGTCGCTGCATTTCGGCGGGCTGAAGGCCGTCGATGCGGTGTCGTTCGCGGTCGAAAAGGGCGAGATCCTCTCGATCATCGGGCCGAACGGCGCCGGCAAGAGCTCGATTTTCAACCTGATTTCGCGGATCTACCGGCCGACCTCGGGTCGCATCTTCTTCGAGGATCAGGACATCACGGAGCAGCCGCCCCATGACATCGCAAGGCTCGGCATCGCCCGCACGTTCCAGAACATCGAGCTGTTCGAGAATGCGACGGTGTTGTCGAACCTGCTGGTCGGCCGCCACCGGCATTCGACCACGCAGCTTTGGCAGGAGCTGTTGTTCCTGCCAGGCGTACGCGCCGACGAGAAGGTGCATCGCCGCAGGGTCGAGCAGGTCATCGAATTCCTCGATCTCGAGCCCTACCGCGACAAGCTGATCTCGGGTCTGCCTTACGGCGTGCGCAAGGTGATCGAGCTGGCGCGCGCGCTATGCTCGGAGCCGAAGCTGATCCTGCTCGACGAGCCGTCCTCGGGCCTCAACGTGGAGGAGACTGACGACATGTCGTTCTGGATCCGCGACCTGAAGAGCGAGCTCGGCGTCACCGTGCTGATGGTCGAGCACGACATGTCGCTGGTCAACCGCGTCTCCGACCGCGTCATCGCGCTGAACTACGGCAGGGTGCTGGCGATGGGCTCGCCGGCCGAAGTGCAAGAGCACCCCGATGTCGTCGCCGCCTATCTGGGAGCCTGACGCGATGGATGCCGTGGCGACACCAGATATCATCCTGAAACTCTCCAACATCGAGAGCTATTACGGGCCGATCATGGCGATCCGCGGCATCTCGCTCGAAGTGCCGCGCGGCCGCATCGTCACGCTGCTGGGCGCCAACGGCGCCGGCAAGACCACGGTGCTGAAGACGATCTCGGGCATTCTCGACCCGCAGAAGGGCGCCATCGAGTTCATGGGCAAGTCGATCCAGCGCATGGAGGCGGACAGGATCGTGCGGCTGGGCCTCAGCCACGTGCCGGAGGGACGCGAGGTGTTCCCGTTCCTCTCCGTGCGCGAAAACCTGATGATGGGGGCCTATCCGCGCAGCGATCGCGACGGCGTCGCGGAAGATCTGGAGCGCGTCTACGCCTATTTCCCGCGGCTGAAGGAGCGCATCAACCAGCCGGCCGGACAGCTCTCGGGCGGCGAGCAGCAGATGCTCGCAATCGGCCGCGCGCTGATGAACCGGCCGACGCTGTTGCTGCTCGACGAGCCCTCGCTTGGGCTGTCGCCGCTGCTGGTGAAGGAGATCTTCGCCATCATCCGTCGGGTCAACGAGGAGCAGGGCATGTCGATCCTGCTGGTCGAGCAGAACGCCAAGGTGGCGCTGGAGACGGCGCACTATGGCTATGTGCTGGAGATCGGCCGGATCGTGATGAACGACAGCTGCGACCGCTTGATGCATTCGAAGGACATCCAGGAATTCTACCTGGGCGCCAAGGAAGCGGGCGCACGAGGCGAGCGGCGCTGGAAAAAGAAGAAGACTTGGCGTTAGAGGAAGCCTTAAATACCAAAGCCCATCCGCTAATATAGACCGCCGGCAAGGCAGGCAGTGGAGGGGAGCGCGACAAGGAGGAGACGTGCATGGCCCGACCGGCGGTGCTGACGGTCGCTGACACGATCGCGAAAAGCTTTTTGCGCGCCGCGGAGACGCGGGGCGACAGGCCGGCTATACGCGAGAAGAAATTCGGGATCTGGCAGCCGACCAGCTGGCGCGAATGGCTGGAGATCTCGAAGGAGATCGCCTACGCGCTGCACGCCATCGGCTTCAGGCCCGGCGACGTTGCTTCCATCATCGCCAACGCCGTGCCGGAATGGGTCCATGTCGACATGGGCATTCTGTGCGCCGGCGGCGTCTCTTCCGGGATCTATCCGACCGATGCCTCATCCCAGGTCGAATATCTCGTCAACGATTCCCGGACGAAAGTGATCTTCGCCGAGGACGAGGAGCAGCTCGACAAGATCCTGGCCTGCCGCGCACGCTGTCCGTCCCTGCGAAAGATCATCGTGTTCGACATGGAGGGCCTTAGCGGCTTCTCCGACGACATGGTGATGTCGCTCGACGAGTTCCGCGCGCTCGGGCGCAACCACATGGCCGGCCGCGAGGCGCTGTGGCAGGAGATGGTCGACAGTCGCAGCGCGAGCGATCTCGCGGTCCTCGTCTATACATCCGGCACCACGGGCCCGCCCAAGGGCGCCATGCACGCCAATCGCAGCGTCACGCACCAGATGCGGCACGCCGATGATTTCATTCCAGCGCGCGAGAACGAGGAGCGGCTGATTTTCCTGCCGCTCTGCCACGTCGCCGAGCGGATCGGCGGCTATTACATCTCGGTCGCGCTCGGCTCGGTGATGAATTTTGCCGAGAGTCCCGAGACTGTGCCGGACAATCTGCGCGAGGTGCAGCCGACCATCTTCCTCGCGGTGCCGCGGATTTGGGAGAAGTTCTATTCCGCAATCACCATCGCGCTGAAGGATGCGACGCCGTTGCAGCAATGGGTGTACCGCCGCGCCATCGACATTGGTTATCGCATGGTCGATTGCAGGATCGAAGGGAAGCCGCCGCCGCTGTCGTTGCGCATCGCCAACGGCATCGCTTACCGGCTCGCTTTTCGCAACATCCGACGCATGATCGGGCTCGACCGATGCCGCATCGCCTTCACCGGCGCGGCGCCGATCGCGCCGGAGCTGATCCGCTGGTATCTCGCGCTCGGCATCGACATTCACGAGGTCTACGGGCAGACCGAGAATTGCGGGGTCGCCACCATGATGCCGGCGGAACGCATCAAGCTTGGCTCGGTCGGCAAGGCGGTGTCGTGGGGTGAAGTGGCGCTGTCGCCCGACGGGGAGATCCTGATCAGGGGCGACTTCCTGTTCATGGGCTATCTGAACCAGCCGGAGAGGACAGCAGAGACCATCGACCATCGCGGCTGGCTGCATACCGGCGACGTCGGCACCATCGACAATGAGGGCTTCGTCCGCATCACCGACCGGATGAAGGACATCATCATCACCTCGGGCGGCAAGAACATCACGCCGTCCGAGATCGAGAATCAGCTGAAATTCTCGCCCTACATCTCGGATTCCGTGGTGATCGGCGACAAGCGGCCATACCTCACCTGCCTCGTGATGATCGACCAGGAGAATGTCGAGAAGTTCGCGCAGGACCACGACATCCCCTTTACCAATTATGCCAGCCTGTGCCGCGCGGCGGAGATCCAGGATCTGATCTGGCGCGAGATCGAAGCGGTCAATGCCAATTTCGCCCGCGTCGAGACCATCAAGAGATTCTATCTGATCGAACGCCAGCTCACTCCGGAGGACGAGGAGCTGACGCCGACCATGAAGCTGAAGCGCGGCTTCGTGAACAAGCGTTATGCCGCCGAAATCGACGCGATGTATCCGGCGCGGGCGGTGGCTTGAACAATCTTGTTTAAATAACAGCGAAGGAGTGATGGCCCCACCCTTCGCACCATAAGGGCCCCAAGGAGAGGAGACGTCAATGTCGAGATCGTTGAGAACGTTCGGCTTTGCGGCAGGCGCGGTGGTGCTCACCTGTCTGCCCGCTGTCGCGCAAACCAAGGTCACCAATGAAGGCATCTCGGCGTCCGAGATCGTCATCGGCACCCATCAGGATCTGTCGGGGCCGATCAAGGTCTGGGGCGTGCCGGTCTCCAACGGCATGAAGATGGCGGTCGAGGAAATCAATGCGGCCGGTGGCATCAATGGCCGCAAGATCAGGATGATCCTCGAGGACAACGGCTACGATCCGAAGAAGGGCGTGCTGGCGTCCCAGAAGATGGTCGAGCGCGACAAGATATTTGCAATGATCGGCTCGATGGGATCGGCGCCGACGCTCGCCGCGCAGGACATCCTGTTCGATGCCGGCGTGCTCCAGCTCTTCCCGCTGACCGCCGCCGAGTTCACCTTCAAGTTCGACCCGGCTAAGCCGCAGGAGCGGCTGAAGTTCAACAACCTCTTGCCCTATGTCGAGAGCACGCGCGCCGCGCTGAAATACATGGTGGAGTGGAAGAACTTCCAGAAGCCCTGCATCATGCACCAGGACGACGAGTACGGAAAGAACGTGCTCGACGGCTTCACCCAGCAATTGACGGCCATGAAGCTGCAGCCGGCCTCGGTGACGAGCTACAAGCGCGGCGCCTCCGATTTCAGCGCGCAGATCGCCAAGATGAAGTCCGACGGCTGCGACCTCGTCGTGCTCGGCACCGTGATCCGCGAGACCATCGGCGCGATGACGGAGGCGAAGAAACTCGGCTGGGACGTCACCTTCCTGGGGGCAACGCCGACCAACGTGCTGGAAGTGCCGGCGCTCGGCAAGGACGCCGTCGAGGGCCTCTATGCGGCGAGCGGCTTCGAGATCCCCTATGAGGACACCGCCAAGGGCAAGGTCCACGACTGGCTCATCAACTACAAGAAGATGTTCAACACCGATGCCAACACGCAGGCGATCATCGGCTACAATGCGGTGACGACGTTTGCGTTCTACGCCAACAAGGCGGGCAAGGATCTCACCGGCCAGAAGATGCTGGACGCGCTGGAATCGGGCGACAAGTTCCTCGACATCTTCAACTCGCCGCCGACCAAATTCTCCAAGACCGACCACCTCGCCAACACCATCACCCAGGTGCAGCAGGTCAAGGGCGGCCGCTGGGTTCTGGTGAAGGACAACCTGATGTTTTGATTTCTTCGCCTCTCCCCGCATGCGGGGAGAGGCCGGGATTTGCGCAGCAAATTCCGGGTGAGGGGGCTCTCCGCGAGTCGAACTGTCACCGGATTCGCTGAAGCAGCCCCTCACCCCAACCCTCTCCCCGTAAGAACGGGGCGAGGGAGAGCACACAGCCCTACGATCCCCCACCCGCGGTGCCTGAATTCACCGGGGCCAGCTCGTCTTCCCGGCAGCGCCAGCCATCGGCGGCTTTGACAAACGCAAATGTGCGCTGGATTCGCAGGCGGCGCGTGACGTTGAAGGCGTCTGCGGAGCGCTCCTTGTTGCTGACGCCAGGCTGCGGACGACCCGTTCTGGCGTCCCAGCAGGTGCCCGTGCACGTCGTGGCGATCTTGCTACAGGTGGCGAAGGGCGCCAGCACGGCCATCTCGATTTCGCCCGTGACCTGCGCCTCCTGCTCGCCCACCTGGCTGTCGAGCGCATAGACGCGGTTGATGCGGAGGAAGTTGCCGCAGGAATTGGCCGCGTGGATTCGCGCGGCACAGAAGTCGACGGCATCGGTGTCGGGCGCGCGGGCTGCGACCTGCCGGCCGAACACCTTCTTCGGATCGCCTTTCGCCGCGCCAATCTCGTCGGTCTTGTGCTTCAGATAGCCGGCGAGACAGTCCTCCGCGGACTCGAGCTCCCCGAGCGGCACGTTCTCCTTGCCGACCAGATTGCATTTGCGATCGCGCTCCCGCGTCCACCGGCCATATTCGGCGAAGGCAAAGCGTGCCGCGGTCGGATCGAGCTTGCCGATCAAGCCGAGGACCTGGCTGTTCAAGTCGGTCTCGGCAAGCGCCAGCGACGGGTCCGCACAGATCAGTGCGCCCGCGGCGGTGTTGGCCGCGAGACAGTCGAAATCCGGATCGCGCACGATCGCAGCGCGCTCATCGGTCACCTTCAGAAGACATGCCTTCACGCGGTCGAAATCGTCGGTGCGGATCGCGGTCTGGCCGACGATGCCGCAACCGAGGTTGCGCTGGCGAATCCAGATCGCGTTCTCCTCGATCCCAGGCAGGCGATCGGGCAGGCGGGCAAGCCGTGCCTCGATTCCCGTGCTCAGCTTCTCGGCGGCGGCGGCAAGCTCGGCATCACCGCAGAACAATTGATTGCCGGGATCGCGGATCTGCTGGCAGTTGTTCCTGGCGAACAACGGCAGCCTGTCGGCGACGGAGCGGTCGGACGGGCTGGATTGCGCGAAGCCTGGCGCCGCCGGCAACGCCAGCAGTGCAAGCATAGTCAGCACGATGAACCGCATTCCGGTCGCCCCCGCATAGCCGCGGCCATGCTAGCGTCCCGAATCGCGCGGCGAAATGGCTTTGTGGGGTAAGCTACTTGATCCTGGTAGCCCGGATGGAGCGCAGCGCAATCCGGGATTCGTGCGACAGGCGGCGGCCCCGGATTTCGCTTCGCTCCATCCGGGCTACAAGAAAGTCAACGCGCCTCGGCGGCGATCATCGAGAACCGCACGGGTTCGTCGACATACTTCATCACGGCCGACTGGTAGAGCACGAACAACGGCTGGTAGCTCCGTGCGGCGTCGTCCTCGACCATCGCCATGCGGCGGTTGTCGAGCATCAGCCAGTGGCCGTCGAGCCGTGCAGCGACAACCGCATGCTCTTCGCCGGCCCTGACGTCGCGCACCACGACGATGCGGAGATCTTCGGCGGCAATGCCCGCGAGCTTAAGAGCGGCGAGCTTGGCAATGGCATAGTCCTCGCAATCCCCGGCGCCACGCGCGAAGGTCGCGAGAGGTGAACTCCAGACGTCCTCAGGACCGTCAGCGGCGGCACGGATGGCGAGGTTGATCGCGCGATTGGTCTCGCCCAGCAGAGCGCGGCCGTCGCGGCTGCGGGCCTGGTCGACGATGGCCAGCAGTTTCAGCGCAGCCGGCGAAGCGCAATTGTCCCGGTCGCCGTCGCACAGCGCGAGCTGCACCATGTCATCATCGAGCCTGGACCTCAGCGCGAGCCATTTTTGTTGCAGGCTGCCGGCGGAGATGGCGAAGGCGAACACGCCGAACGGCTCGGCGGATTTGCGCACGAGGACGCCGGCTCCCGGCGACAACAGCGTGCCAGCGCGAAGCTCGGCGGCCGATCCGAGCAGGATCAATCCGCACAGCACTAGGATTGCGCGCCAGGCGCGCGAACGAGCAGCGGTCTCCATCTGACATCCCCTTCCGGCTTCGCCAGGTCCCCCTCGACCTGCACGTGCCGGGCTTTGTTGCTTTCGCGGAGATAGTGCGAGGCAGGCGGTTTTGTTCTGCTTAACGCGCCCGGCTGGGGTCCCAAAACCGGGCAACAGGCTGAAACGGGCCTGCTCATATTGCGTAAAATTTTACGATTCGCCGGCTAGGAGAGCGGCAGTTGCCGCGAAGAAGGACCAATTGCAGGCACAAGTTGTGGTGGAACTGATTCTGCGCCTTATGGCTAACGGCTCGCTATTTCACGGCTTCTGTTAGTTGGATCACAGATTTGGCCCCGTATTTGCCGCAGGGTGGTGCGGGGCACCACGAACAAAAGATGACATAAGTATCTATTGTGGGATTTCTGCAATATAATACATGAGGTTACTTGGAATGAGCGAAAATAAGCGCTGCTTTACGTATGAGTATTTGAAAGATTACTTTGACTTCTCTGCAGGTGCCCAGCCGCCTGAGAGCATCGACCGCTTGGTGATGCGAAATCACACAAGCAATAGGTGGTTTCGCTAAGGACTTGGTAATGATATGCAAGTTTAGGCGAGCGATACTTACTTAGATTTTAACTCCTTTTTTGGTGCCCGGATTGAATTACGCTGGCAAATTTGACGCCGCGATTTCCTTGGACGGCTTGGGTTCCCGATCGCCCGCCGATGGCCACGTCGATTCCTTTACCGCAAAGGCACATGGTCATGTGCCTGACGGCGCATTCGTCGTTCCCGACCCGAACCTGATCTTCAACGGCGATTTCAAGCGCGCCGGTTTCGACCTCGTGCTGTCCCATGACGGCCACGACTTCGTCGTTCACGACTATTTTAGGGGCGACAAGCGCGCGGCGATCGCCTCGCCCGACGGCGCGCACCTCACCGGCGACGTCGTCAACGCACTCACCGGCCATGTGCAATATGCGCAGGCCGCCTCCGGCATTGCCGCCGCCCAGGTCATCGGCCACGTCACCAAGCTCTCCGGCAGCGCGACCGCGGTTCGTAACGGCGTCTCCGTCATCCTGAACAACGGCGACAACGTCGAGAAGGGCGACGTGGTCTCGACCGGTGGCGACTCGACGCTCGGCATCACGTTCATCGACGGCACGGTGTTCGGCCTGTCCTCCAATGCGCGGATGGTGCTGAACGAGATGGTCTACGACCCCAACGGGTCGAACAATTCCTCTCTCCTCAGTCTGGTCGCGGGCACCATCACCTTCGTTGCCGGCGAGACCGCCAAGCACGGAGACATGAAGGTCGACACGCCAGTCGCCACCATGGGTATCCGCGGCACGGCGGTGCTGAGCCAGATCAACTTCGTCGTTCCCGCCGGCGGCGGCGATCCGCAGCCGCAGGCGAGCTTCCAGGTGCTGGTCGAGCCGAACGGCACGACGGGCTCCTACATCCTGTTCGACAAGGTCACGCTGCTGCCGATCGCGACGGTCAACCAGGCCGGCCAGATGATCCAGATCAGCGGCGGCAACGTCTCGATCTCCAATGCGCTGATGTCGCCGGACATCCAGAAGCTGATCACGGACGTGTTCACGCTGAAGTTCACGGACAACAACAGCAACACCAAGCTGACCCAGAACTTCACCGACTCGATCACGCAGACCGGCAACATTGTCGTGATCAAGACGGACACCGGTGCCACCGCGACCGCGACCTTCACGAATCTCAATCAGCCGGGAGCGCAGGATTCCGGCCATGATCCGTCGAGCAGCACCCGCATTCCCGGCCCGCCCGATGCACGCAGCCTTGATCTCAATGGGAATGTGCAGAAGGCGTTCGCGCTGACTGAGCGTGCGGATACGACCGGCGACACGACGCATTCCGACACCATCTCCGGCCTGATCACCTTCGTCGACCAGAACCTGGGCGACCGGCCGACGGTGAGCATAGACCTCGGCGACGCGCCGAACTATCTCTACAAGAATGCCGGCCAGCAGGATGTCACCAGCGCGCTCTCTGCACTCCAGAAGCAGGACATCGCGGCAACGCAAACCCAGATCAGCGTCGCCGCAGCCGGCGGTAACAACAACAACGGCTCGGCGGTCTGGACCTACACGATTCCCGACCACGTCTTCGACTTCCTAGCGGCCGGTGAAACGTTGACGCTGACTTACAAGGTTCGCGTCAACAATAATTTCTCGGTCAATCCCGAAACGTCGCCCATCGACATCACCATCACGATCACCGGCACCAACGACAAGCCGGTGATCACCACCAGCGTTCCCGTCATCATCTTCGAGGGCGGCACCAGCAAACCCGGTGGCCCGCTCACCAGCGAGGTGCCGACTTCGGGCACGCTGACCTTCACGGATGTCGACCTCACCGACGCCCACACGGTCGCGGTCAAGCTGACCAGTGCGACCCTGCCTGATGGTAGCGTTCCGCCCGGCCCACTCGCGGCGTTCCAGAGCGCGATGTCGGTCGCGATCGCGGCGGGCGCCGATAGCACCGGAGACGGCACCGGCACCATCAACTGGTCGCTGGCTGACCTGCCGGTCTATCTCGCCGACTTCATCCCCAAGGGTGAGGTGCTGACGCTGGTCTACACCGTGACGCTCAAGGACGCGCAAGGCGCCACCTCGCAGCAGACCATCACCGTCACGATCACCGGCACCGACGCTCCCGCCGTGGTGTGGATCGCGACCGACAAGCCCGGTGCTCCCTCCGGCGGCTTCTGGAAGGATGCGGCCAATTGGGCAACCGGCACGGTCCCGACCATCAATGACGACGTCATCGTCATCACCGACCAGCTGCATGGGCTGACGCCGTCCTATCCGGTGACAATCGACACGGCGGCCTACGCCAAGTCGATCACGATGAACGACTACGACACCGCGGTCGGCCACAAGGCACCGGAAGTCATCAACAAGAGTGCGCTGACGATTGCGGGCGAGATCAGCCTCAAGGCCGATTCGAAGCTCACCAATTTCGCAGCAAGCACGATCTCGGTTGGTGGCAAGGCCGAGTTCCTGGACAGTAGCGTGCTCACCAATGCCGGCTATCTGACGCTTGCGGCCGGTGGCGATTTCGCTGGCGGTACCACGATCGCCAATTCCGGCACGATTGAGCTGTCCGGCGGCACGCTGAAGACGCTGGCCGCAATTAACAATGCCGGCGGCACGCTCAAGGCCGATGCCGGCACGACGCTGATCGTCGACACCGCCACGATCAGCGGCGGCACGGTCACCATTGCCGGCACGCTGGAACTCGACGGCACCAGCGTCCTCAAGGACGGCACGCTGAACAATTCAGGAGCGGTCAACGTCAAGGGCACGGCGGATTTCGCCCACGAGACCGTCTCCAACGCCTCCGGCGGCACGATCACGGTGCTGGCGAATGGCTGGCTGACCATTGATCAGGGCTCGACCGTTACCAATACCGGCAACGTCACGATCGATGCCGCTGGCAAGCTGACAGTGAGCGGCGCCACCATCAGCGGCGGCACGATCAACGGTCTCGGCACGATCGACGTTGCCGGCGCCAGTACGATCGACGGCGGTGCGACGCTGAGCACGAGCACTGTTACCGCCGATGCCAAGCTGACGCTGGACGGCATCACGGTTTCGGGCTCGACGATCACGGACAATGCCGGCATTGAGCTCGACAACACCGTCAAGCTCCAGGACGGCGCCAGCATCCAGGGTGGCGCGGTCGCCAATATCGGCGCGCTGAAGATCGCCGGCGCTGCAACGCTGCTCAATGACGTCGTGACCAACACCGGCACGGTGACGGTCGATGGCGGCCAGACGTTGACACTGTCCAGCACGGAGATTTCGGGCGGGGCTGTCAACGGCGTCGGCACGATCGATGTCATCGGCGCCAGCACGTTCGATGGCGGCGCCACGCTGAGCACGGCCACAGTTATCGCCGATGCCAAGCTGACGCTGGACGGCATCACGGTGTCGGGCTCGACGATCACGATCACGGACAATGCAGGCATCGAACTCGACAACACCGTCAAGCTCCAGGACGGCGCCACGGTCCAGGGGGCCTCAGCTGCGTCCAAGGGTGCGATCACCAACAACGGCACGTTGGAGATCGCCGGCGCGGCGACGCTGCTCAACGACATCCTGACCAACACCAGCCATATCGTCGCGATCGATGATGGACAGACGCTGACGCTGGCCGGCACCGAGATATCAGGCGGCACCATCAACAATTTCAACGGTGCGTCCGGCGGCACGGTCAACGTCGCCGGCGACAGCAAGATCGATGGCAACGCGGCGCTGAACAAGGGCGCTATCACGGTCGAAAACGGCATCACGCTGACGCTCGACGACGCGACCGTGACCGGCAGCGCGATCGCCAACGGCGGCATTGTCAAGGTCGATGCAACCAAGAAGCTGACGCTGGCGGGTGCGACCCTGACCGGCGGCACGCTCACCGTCGTCGGTACGCTTGCTTCCTCCGGCGCCACGACCATCACCGAGGCCAATATCTCGAATGGCACTCTGCTCGAGTCGACGCTCGACGGCCTACTGGCGCTGGTGGCGACGAATCCCGCTACCACGATCACGAACAGCGGCACGATCCGGGCCAGCCACGCCGAGCTCGACGTCAGCGGAGAGGCCGTCACCAACACGGGCACGCTTGCAGCCATCAATAACGGCACGCTGAAGCTGATTTCGAACACGGTGGTCAACGCAAGCGGTACCGTCTCGGTCGAGTCCGGCTCGACACTCGATCTCCAGGGCGCGACCATCGACGGCGGCACGGTCACGATTGCCGGTATGCTCGAATCGACCGGCACGAGCGCGATCGACAACGCCGACATCACCAACACCGGCACGATCACGGTCACCAGCGGCACGCTGACGATCGATCCCGCCACGCTTCACACCATCACCAATCACAATCTGATTCAGGCGAATGGTGGCGTGCTCGGCGTCTCCGGCGAAGACATCTCCAACACCGCGGATCTCGAGGCGATCAACTATGGTACGCTGAAGCTGACAAATCTGACTGTCAGTAACAGCAGCACCGGAGCGATCACGGTCGATGGTCACTCGAAGCTCTATCTGACCGACGTCTCGATCAACGGGGGCAGCCTGAGCAATGCCGGCAATCTCTACAGCGCGGGCGTCGATACGGTCACGGGCAGCGTCGCCAATACCGGCATCATCGAGGTCCAGAGCGGCACGCTCGACCTTGCGGGCGGCATCGCCGGTTCAGGCAAGGTGATCGTCGATATCGGCGCGACGCTGGAGTTTTCGGGCGCGACCGGTTCGATCCACATCGTCAATTCCGGCTCGATCGTGGGCACCGGTGGCAATGCGGCGATCCACATCCAGCAGGACACGACCGGTTCGGTGATCGACAATTCCGGCACCATCGGGCCGGCCGCCGCCTTGAGCGTGACCTCCGCGACCGATGCGATCGTCGAGACCGACGGCAGCCTCACGATCAACAACACCGGCCACATCAACGGCAATATCTCGGTCGCCAGCGCGACCTTCAACAACGAGTCCGGCGGCACCTGGACGGTCGCCGGCACGAGCGTGTTCGGCAATGCGTCGACGATCGTCAATGACGGTGTCATCGATCTCCTCAACGGCGCCTCGATCTCCCTGAGTGGGCCTGGCCTCGTCAATCACAACCACATCGACAGCTGGGGCACGGTGTCGATCTCGGGCACCATCGCCAATACCGGCACCATCGAGGTCCATGATGGCGAGTTGTCGCTGTTCGGATCGCTTTCGGGCACGGGCTCGGTCACCGTAGATGTCGGCGCGCTGCTGAAGCTCGAAGGCACGGTCGCGCAAACGATCGCACTTCACGGCAACGGCGCCGCGCTTGAGATCGATACGGACACGTTCGGCGGCTCGATCGCAGACTTGTCCGTGAACGACACGATCGAATTATCGACGATCCAGTGGGGCCCCGGCACCAGCGCCGTCTACGTGCCCAATGCTGCCGATCCTGCGAGCGGCGGCATGCTCACGGTCACCGGCAACGATGGCAAGGCCATCGACCTGATCCTCGTCGGCGACTATCGCAACGCGCACTTCGCGGGCAGCGACGATGGCGGCCACACGCTGATCACGATGCATGCGATCGACGACGCGCCGGCGTTCGACATGGTCAATGCATCCCTGACCGCGAACTTCTCCGAGCGCGAAAGCACCACCGGCTCCGGCGATTCCGACCCGCTGCCCGCCGCAACCGGCTCGATTCACTTCACCGACATCGACCTGACGGACCGTCCGATAGCGACAGTTGCAGTCACCGACCAGGCTGTGACCTGGCTGGATGGCGGCACCGACCTCACCGCGTCGCTCACCGACGACGAGACCGCCGCGTTGAAGGCCGCGCTGATCTATGGGCAGACTGGCAAGAACAACGGCACCGTCACCTGGAGCTATTCGATCCCCGACGGCGCGCTGGACTTCCTCGCCAAGGACCAGACCGCGAAGGTCGACTCCACCATCACGCTCACGGACGATTACGGCAAGATCCATACGGCCGAGGTCAGCGTCACCATCACTGGCAAGAACGACATTCCGACATTGGCCGCGGTCACCACGGGTCCACTTGTTGACACCGCCGCCACCGATAGCTTCCCGAACATCACGGGAACGCTGGTCGGGACCGACGCCGACCATGGCGAGACGGCAACGTTGCACTACGCGGTGATGGATGGAGCGAACGCGGTCACGGCGGTCGCCGGTCATTACGGTTCGCTGACGGTGGATGCCGTCGGCAGCTACAGCTACGTTCCGGATGCTGCGGCGATCAACGCGCTGTCGGCAGGCCCTTACTCGGACGTCTTCACGATTCAGACCAAGGACGCGCAGGGTGCTGTCGGCACGGCGTCATTCACGGTCGCCGTCACCGGCGCCAACGACACGCCGGTGTTGTCCAATGGCAGCATCGGGAAACTCACCGACACGGCCGCAGCGGATAGTTTCTCCGACCTTACGGGACAGGTGGTCGGGACCGACGTCGACACCGGCGACACGCTGAGCTATGCCCTGCTTGACGCAGGTCACCAGGCCGTCGCGACGGTCACGGGTCATTATGGCGCGCTGACGCTCAATAGCAACGGCAGCTATAGCTACGTTCCCGACGCTGCGTCGATCAACGCCCTGCCGGGAGGCTCCTATTCGGATAGTTTCACGGTCCAGATCACCGACGCGCATGGCGCTGCCACCACCGCGACATACACGGTGGACCTGACGGGCGCCAACGACACGCCGAAGCTGTCCGATCTCAACATCGGCTCGCTCACGGACACGGCTGCGACTGACAGTTTCGCCAATCTCACCGGCAAGCTGGTCGGGACCGATGCTGACAGTGGCGAGACGGGGTCGCTGACCTATGCCGTGCTTGATGCGACGCATCATGCGGCTGCAACGGTCGCGGGCCACTACGGCTCGCTAACGGTGAACGCGAACGGCAACTACAGCTACGTTCCGGATGCAACCGCCATCAACGCACTGCCGCAGGGATCCCATTCGGATACGTTCACGATACAGACGACGGACGTTCATGGGGCCGCGGGCACGGCGACACTGACAGTCGGCGTGACCGGCGCGAATGACACGCCGATGTTCGATCTCGATCACGTGAGTGTTAGGCAAGACGACGACGAGCAGGTGATCGTCCATGGCCTTTCGTTGGTCGACCCGGACGCTGCTCCGAATGAGATATTCACGCTGGCTGCCACGACTGAGGCTGCCGGCAGCAATGCGAGCCCGTCGTCGCGCTCCGGTCTATTTGCAAACATCAATGGGAGCCTGAATACCGTTATCTACAATGAAGGCAGCGCAGAGCCGCCCACGGACAAGATCACGCTCACCGTGACCGACGGGCACGGGGCGAGCGATACCATTCACTTGATTTTCAACCTTCCTGAAAGTGCGAACGACCACGCGCGGATCACCGGCACGACCGGCAAAGATCTGTTCATCGGAACCGGCTATCAGGATCAGTTCGTGTTCGCGGCCGACTCGAACCGCGATATGATCGTGAATTTCACGCCGGGTCAGGACCACATCGATCTCTCGGCAGTTGTGACGACCTCCAATCTTTCCGCCTGGATGGCCCAGCATGTGGCCGGGTCACCTACCAATTCGGCGGACACCCTGATCACGATCGACGCGGCAGACACGATCGTCCTGAAGGGCGTCACCGCGGCCCATCTCCATGCGAGCGACTTCATCGTCCACGCCTGATGACCGCTTGGGTGCCAAGCCGCCGGCTGCCATTGCCCGTGAAAGCGTGATATTCAACCGCCATGAAACGTCTCAAAATCCTGCGGCGGTGGTTTGCGCGGAAGTTGGGGTTTGCGCGGCTGATGTGCCTTGCGCTGCTGGTCGTGTTTGCCGGCGCTCGCCTGTGGGATCCGCCGCCGATCCAGGAACTGCGGCTGCGCACCTTCGACATGTTTCAGTTGATCGATCCGCGCCACAAGGCGGCGCGGCCGGTCACGATCGTCGACATCGACGACAAGAGCCTCGCCAAGCTCGGCCAATGGCCGTGGCCGCGGACGCGGATCGCCGACATGATCCAGAACCTTACCAGCAACGGCGCGGTCGCGATCGGCTTCGACGTCGTGTTCTCGGAGGCCGACCGGCTCAATCCGGATCTGGTCGCGAGCCACATGCGCTACCTCGACGATGCCACCCGCGCCAAGTTGCGCGAGCTGCCGAGCAACGACCAGATCCTTGCCGAAGCGATCAAGCGCTCGCGCGTGGTGCTGGGCGAGACGGGGCTTCCAGCAGTCTTGTCCGAACTCGACAAGTCACTTCCATTCACCGGCGTAGCGACGCTCGGGGAGGACGGGTCTGAACGCTTCATGTTCGACTTCCCGGGCTTGTTGCGCAACGTGCCTGTGATCGAGAAGGTCGCGGCCGGACGCGGCCTGTTCTCGATCAGACCCGAGCGCGATGGCCTGATCCGCCGCGTGCCGATGATCCTGCGGGCGCAGGACAACATCATGCCCTCGCTGAGCCTGGAGATGCTGCGCGTCGCCACCGGCACGCCGACGCTGCTGATCAGGACCGACAAGAGCGGTATCCGCACGATCCGCCTCAAGGGCCTGGAGATCCCGACTGACAAGAACGGCCAGCTGTGGATGCATTACGCCCGCCCGGACCCCTCGATCTACGTCTCTGCGGCCGATGTGCTCGACAATAGCGTGTCGCCCGGCAAGATCGCCGGCAAGCTGGTCCTGATCGGCACCTCCGCGGGCGGGTTGAACGACCTCAAGACTACGCCGGTGTCCTCGACCATGCCCGGCGTCGAGATCCACGCCCAGGTGCTGGAGAGCGTGCTGAGCGGCGCGGTGATCTCCCAGCCCGGTTATGCGCTCGTTGTCGAGCTGCTCGCCGCGCTCGTCATCGGCTTGCTCGTCATCATCTTCACGCCGAACCTCGGACCGGTCCGCCTCGTACTTGCCGGCGCGACCTTCGCCGCGATCCTGATCGGAGTGTCCTGGTTCTACTATGCCCAGCGCCGCTATCTCATCGACTTCACCTATCCGCTGCTCTCGACCACCGCGATCTATCTGACGCTGATCTTCGCGAGCTTCGTGCGCGAGCAGCGGCAGCGCGTGCAGATCCGCGGCATGTTCGCGCAATACATGTCGCCGGTGCTGGTCGAGCAACTCGCGCAGTCACCGGAAAAGCTCGTCCTCGGCGGCGAGGAGCGCGAAATGACGATCATGTTCTCCGACGTGCGCGGCTTCACCACCATATCGGAGACCTACAAGCACGATCCGCAGGGCCTGATCGCGCTGATGAACCGTTTCCTGACCCCGCTGACCGATGTGATCATCGATCAGAAGGGCTATATCGACAAATATATGGGCGACGCCATCATGGCGTTCTGGAACGCGCCGCTCGACGATGCCGAGCACGAGGTCAACGCCTGTGAGGCCGCGATCCAGATGTTGGAGAAGATCGACGCGGTGAACAAGGACCGCGAGCAGGAGGCCATTGATGGCGGTCACGTCTACCTCCCGCTCAATGTCGGTATCGGTCTCAACACCGGCATCGGCGTCGTCGGCAACATGGGCTCCGACCTGAAGAAGAACTATTCCGTGCTCGGCGACAGCGTGAACCTGGCGTCGCGCCTCGAAGGCCAGTCGAAGGAGTACGGCTTTCCCATCATCGTCGGCTCGAGGACCGCGCTCGCCGCCAAGGACAAGTTCGCGATCCTCGAGCTCGACTTCATCATGGTCAAGGGCAAGACCGAGCCCGAAGTGATCTACGCCATCGCCGGCCGCGAGGACGTGATGCATTCCGGCGCCTTCCAGCGCCTGCGCAACGTCACCATCGAAATGCTGGCCTGCTATCGCGGCCGCGACTGGCAGGGTGCGCTGGACGCCATCGAACGCGGGCGCAGGAGCGAGGATGCCGACACGCTGGAAAAGCTGTTCAAGCTCTATGAAGTGCGTATCAAGGAATTCCAGGTGAATCCGCCGGCGGAGGGGTGGACCGGGGCCTATGCACTGCTGACGAAGTAGGGGGCAGATGTGCGGTTTTGAAGCTAACCACACACTCGCTGTCGTCCTGGCGAACGCCAGGACCCATTACCCCAGGGAGAAGTTGTTACGGCGAGCGGCCAACCACCAATCTTCGGCAAACGAAATTCGGTGGTTATGGGTCCTGGCTTTCGCCAGGACGACGGCAGAGGGTTGAGCTGTCGCCTCACTCCGCCCCGATCGTCGTCAGATCCTGGAACCAGTGCTGTGCCTGGACGAACTGCTTGACCTTGGGCGACAGCGCATGCGGGTTGGTGTCGTGCACCACCCACACCAGCGTGGCGTCGTCGACGATCAGCGCGTGCGCCTGCGCCAGCAGCTCGTCCTGCTTGGTGCTGTCGAAAGTCTGCTTGGCCTCGTCGATCAGCGCGTCGACCTTCGGGTTCTTGTAGCCGCCCCAGTTGACGCCCACCGGCGCGATCTGGCTCGAATGGAAGAAGCGGACGATGGCGTAAAGCGGGTCGGAGGTGACGTAGGCGATGTTGTTGGCGGTGATGCCGGCGTTCATCTCGTCGGCCGCGCCCTTGCGCCAGTGCGTATAGAGCGTCTCGAGCTCCACGACCTTGAAATCGATGTCGATGCCGATCTCCTTGAAGCTCTGCTGCAAAAATTCATTCATCGGCAGCGAGAGCATCTGGCCGGTGCCGCCCTGTGCGATGATGAAGGTCGCTTTCAGCGGCTTCGCCTTCGAGTAGCCGGCTTCCTCGACCAGCTTCTTCGCCGCGGCGACATCGTATTTCAGCTCGAAGCTCGGCTTGCCGAACCACGGGCTCGACGGATCGACCTGTCCCTTGGCGGGTTTCGCAAGGCCATTCATCAGGCCCACCACGGCCTCACGATCGATCGCGAGGTTCAGCGCCTTGCGCAGGCGGATGTCGGTCCAGGGCGAACCCGGCAGCACGCTCAGATGATAATTCCAGACATGCGGCGTGACGTTGTCGACGAGCTTCATGCCGGCCGCCTTGAGCTGCGGCACGGCATCCGGCGCCGGCGTTTCGATCAGATCGACTTGCCCGGCCAGCAGCGCATTGGTGCGCGTCAGCGCTTCCGGCATCGGCACCAGCACGAGCTTGTCGACCTTGGGAATGCGCTTCTTGTTCCAGTAATCCGGATTCTTCGTGAGCTCGGCGAGTTCGCGCGGCACCAGTTTGGTCAATTTGAACGGGCCGGTCCCCGAGGGCTGGCTCGCGAACTTGTCCCAGTCCTTGCCGAGCTTCTCGTATTGCGTCGGGCTTGAGACCAGGAACCACAGCATCTGATAGGGAAAGAAGGAATCGACCGTCTTGGTGGTGATCTCCACCGTGGAGTCGTCGATCTTGGCGTAGCTCGCGACAGAAGGCAGGCGGGTCTTGACCTGGGCACTCTGGCGCTTATCGAATTGCGGCGCCTTGTCGTTGAGCACCTTGTCCAGATTCCAGATCACGGCGTCGGCGGTGAACTCGCTGCCGTCGTGAAACTTCACGCCCTTACGCAAGGTGAAGCGCCATTTGGTCTTGTCGGTATCGTCGACCTTCCATTCGGTGGCGAGCCCCGGCACCAGTTTGCCGGGTCGATCGGCGACGTCCATCTCCCAGGCCACGAGCGGATCGTAGATGGTGTAGGCCGTGAACTGATAGGCGCCGGCGCCGCGATCGGGCTGGCCGGTGGTCAGCGGGATGTCCGCCATCGAAATGCCGTAGCGCAGCACCGTTTCGGCGCCCGCCGGAATCGCGGACAACGCCAGTGCAAGCACGGCGAAACAGGTCGATAGTCGGATACGCATGGCCAAAGCTCCAAGGAAGACTTCAAGGGAGAATTGGAGCCAAACCTGCAATCTTGATGCCAGAATAGGCAGCGAGGTGCTTTCGCCGACGTGTCATCACAAGGACTTGTCGTCGCAGGGGCAATTTGCAGAATAAGTTTCCCCATTGGCATAGGCATTGCATACGATTGCATCAAAATTAGTCATCGAAGCCGGAAAAGGATTGAGGCAATGCTGATCAACAAAAACAAGACCCGCGCGGCGCTGATCGCGTTGCTGGCGCTCAGTAGCGCGGCTGCGTGGCCGCGCGTCGCCAGTGCCGAAACCGTGCTGCGCATCGCCATGACGGCTGCCGATATTCCGCGCACGCTGGGCCAGCCCGATCAGGGTTTTGAAGGCAACCGCTTCACCGGCCTCACCATGTATGACGCGCTCACCGGCTGGGACCTGTCCTCGGCCGACAAGGCGAGCGTGGTGATCCCCGGCCTTGCCACCGAGTGGAAGGTCGACGATGCCGACAAGACCAAATGGACTTTCAAGCTGCGCTCCGGCGTCACCTTCCATGACGGCTCGCCGTTCAATGCGGACGCCGTGGTGTGGAACGTCGAGAAGGTGCTGAAGCAGGACGCGCCGCAATTCGACGCCAGCCAGGTCGGCGTCACGGCCTCGCGGATGCCGACGCTGGCGTCCGCGAAGAAGATCGACGACATGACGGTCGAGCTCACCACCAAGGAGCCCGATAGCTTCCTGCCGATCAACCTCACCAATCTCTTCATGGCGAGCCCGGCGAAGTGGCAGCATTTCTACGAGAAGGCGGAAGGCGCTGACGCCAAGGCCAAGTCGCAGGCCGCATGGACCGCGTTTGCCAAGGACGCCGCGGGCACCGGCCCGTGGAAGATGGCCGCGTTCACCCCGCGCGAGCGGCTGGAGCTGGTCAAGAATGCGAGCTACTGGAACAAGGACCGCGTGCCCAAGGTCGACAAGATGGTGCTGTTGCCGATGCCGGAGGCGAACGCGCGCACCGCGGCGCTGCTCTCCGGGCAGGTCGATTGGGTCGAGGCACCGGCGCCGGACGCTTTGCCCGAGCTCAAGCAGCGCGGCTTCAAGCTCTACGCCAACGAGCAGCCGCACGTCTGGCCGTGGCAGTTCTCGCGCGTCGAGGGCTCGCCCTGGAACGACATCCGCGTGCGTAAGGCAGCAAACCTCTGCGTCGATCGCGAAGGACTCAAGGACGGCCTGCTCGCGGGGCTGATGGTGCCCGCGACCGGCACCTTTGAGCCCGGCCATCCCTGGCGCGGCAAGCCGACCTTCGAGATCAAGTATGACAAGGCGGCTGCGCAGAAGCTGATGCAGGAGGCCGGTTTCGGCCCGAACAAGAAGCTGACGGTGAAGACCCAGACCTCTGCCTCCGGCTCGGGCCAGATGCAGCCGCTGCCGATGAACGAATATCTCCAGCAGGCGCTGGCCGAATGCTATTTCGACGTGCAGCTCGACGTCATCGAGTGGAATACGCTGTTCACCAATTGGCGCCGCGGCGCCAAGGATCCCAGCGCCAACGGCTCGAACGCGACCAACGTCACCTACGCGGCGATGGATCCGTTCTTCGCGCTGGTGCGCTTCCTGCAATCGGGCATGGCTCCGCCGGTCTCGAACAATTGGGGTTTCATCAACAATCCCAAGTTCGACGAGCTGGTGAAGAAGGCGCGGCAAACCTTCGATCCCGCCGCGCGTGACGCGGCGCTCGCCGAACTGCACGCGGCCTCCGTCGATGACGCAGCCTTCCTCTACGTCGCCCACGACGTTGGCCCCCGTGCCATCAGCCCGAAGGTGACAGGCATCGTGCAGCCAAAGAGCTGGTTCATCGACTTCTCGCTGGTGTCGATGCAGTAATTCTCTCAGCTTGCTCAGTGCACCCTCTCCCCTTGTGGGAGAGGGTGGCCTCGCAAAGCGAAGCCGGGTGAGGGGTCTCTCTCCGCGAGTGACCATCTCTCATTAGGAATAGCTGTACTCGCGGAAACAACCCCTCATCCGGCGCTTCGCGCCACCTTCTCCCGCAAGGGAGAAGGAAGAAAGAACTGCAGTGCTCGCCTATATCGCCAGACGCATCGTCTACGTCGTCCCGATCGTCATCAGCGTCGCGCTGGTGTGTTTTCTGCTCGTGCACATCACGCCGGGCGATCCGCTGGTGGCCGTGCTGCCGGCTGACGCCTCGCAGGAGCTCGCCGCGCAGCTCCGCACCGCCTATGGTTTCGACCGCCCGCTGCCGGTGCAGTTCGGGCTTTGGCTGCTCCGCGCAATTCATGGCGATCTCGGCAATTCCATCGCCACGGGCCGCCCGGTGCTGGCCGAGGTCATGCGCGCGGTCAGCAACACGGTCACGCTGGCGATTGCGGCGGCGATCATCGGCTTCACCATGGGCATCCTGCTCGGCCTGATCGCCGGCTATTTCCGCGAGACCTGGATCGACAAGCTGGCGACATCCTTTGCCATCGCCGGCGTTTCGGTGCCGCATTACTGGCTTGGCATGGTGCTCGTCATCATCTTCTCGGTTCAGCTGAACTGGCTGCCCGCCGTCGGCGCCGGACCCGGCGGCTCGGCCGCCTGGGCCTGGGACTGGGCGCATTTGCAATATCTCGTGCTGCCGGCGATCACGACCTCGGTGATCCCGATGGGCATCGTCACCCGCACGGTGCGCGCGCTGACCGGCGACATTCTCAGCCAGGACTTCGTCGAGGCGCTGCGTGCAAAAGGCCTGCACGAGCGCGGCGTGTTCCGCCACGTCATCAAGAACGCCGCGCCGACCGCGCTCGCGGTGATGGGACTTCAGCTCGGTTACATGCTTGGCGGCTCGATCCTGATCGAGACCGTGTTCTCCTGGCCGGGCTCGGGCTTCCTGCTCAACTCCGCGATCTTCCAGCGCGACCTGCCGCTGCTCCAGGGCACGATCCTGATCCTGGCGCTGTTCTTCGTCTTCCTCAATCTGCTGGTCGACATCGCGCAAGCCGCGATCGACCCGCGCATCAAGCGGGGCTAGCGATGAGCGAGGCTGGAGCCGTGAAAAGGGTGCGCTCCCTCCCCCGCCTGCGGGGGAGGGTTGGGGAGAGGGTGCCTCCTCAATCGAGAGTCCCCAAGAGGAGAGAGCCCTCACCCGGCGCTGCGCGCCGACCTCTCCCGCACGCGGGAGAGGTGCACCGCCGCCTTGGCGAGGATCGAATCCCTCGATGCATAACGGAGGCTCGCCGATGAGCGAGCTTCCGTTGTCCGTCACCTCCGATGCCGCGCTTCAGTCCGCGCCCGCGACCAAGGCGCGCGGCTATTGGGCGACCGTCGGCCGTCGGATCCGGCGCGACAAGGTCAGCATGGTCTGCGCGCTGGTGCTGCTGCTGATCTTCCTGTCGGCGATCGTTGCGCCATGGCTCGGTCTGGAAGATCCGTACAAGGGCTCGATGATCCGGCGCCTTCGGCACATCGGCACAACAGGCTACCCGCTCGGCACCGACGAGCTCGGTCGCGACATGCTGGCGCGGCTGATCTATGGCGGGCGGCTGTCGCTTCTCATCGGCATTTTGCCGGTGATCCTCGCCTTCTGTATCGGCACCTCGCTCGGCCTCGTCGCCGGCTATGTCGGCGGCAAGCTCAATACCGCGATCATGCGCACGATCGACGTGTTTTACGCGTTTCCGTCTGTGCTGCTGGCGATCGCGATCTCCGGCGCGCTGGGCGCGGGCATCCTCAATTCCATCGTGTCGTTGACCGTCGTGTTCGTCCCGCAAATCACCCGTGTCGCCGAAAGCGTCACCACCGGCGTGCGCAACATGGACTTCGTCGACGCCGCGCGCGCCTCCGGTGCCGGTCCCTTCACCATCATGCGCGTGCACATTCTCGGCAACGTGCTGGGTTCGATCTTCGTCTATGCCACCAGCCTGATCTCGGTTTCGATGATCCTCGCGGCAGGCCTGTCCTTCCTTGGACTCGGCACTAAGCCGCCGGAGCCGGAATGGGGCCTGATGCTGAACACCTTGCGGACCGCGATCTACGTCAACCCCTGGGTCGCTGCGCTTCCCGGTGCAATGATCTTCGCGGTCTCGATCTGCTTCAACCTGCTCTCGGACGGCCTGCGCAGCGCCATGGACATCAGGAACTAGCCATGAGCGAAATCAGCACGTCAGTCGTAATGCTGGAGCCGATCGAAGACCTCGGCGGCGTCGCCCAGCCGCTGCTTCAGGTCAACGGCCTGACCAAGCATTTTCCGGTGCGAGGCGGCCTGTTCGCCGCAAAGCGCACCGTGCGTGCCGTCGACAATGTCTCCTTCTCTGTCGCCAAGGGCGAGACCGTCGGCATCGTCGGCGAGTCCGGTTGCGGCAAGTCGACCACCGCGCGGCTGCTCATGCATCTGATGCCGCGCGACACCGGCGATATCATTTATGACGGCATGAGCGTCGGGCAGTCGCTCTCCCTGCGAGAGCTGCGTCGCGGCATGCAGATGGTGTTCCAGGATTCCTACGCCTCGCTCAATCCGCGCCTGACCATCGAAGAGTCGATCGCCTTCGGCCCGAAGGTGCACGGTATGGCCGACGGCGCCGCGCGCGCGCTGGCGCGCGAGCTGCTCGGCAAGGTGGGCCTGGTTCCCGCCAACTTCGCCAACCGCTACCCCCACGAGGTCTCCGGCGGCCAGCGCCAGCGCGTCAACATCGCACGCGCGCTGGCGCTCTCGCCGCGGCTGGTGATCCTCGACGAAGCGGTCTCCGCGCTCGACAAATCCGTCGAGGCGCAGGTGCTCAATTTGCTTGCCGATCTCAAGAGCGAGTTCGGCCTGACCTATCTCTTCATCAGTCACGACCTCAACGTCGTGCGCTACATCAGCGATCGCGTGCTGGTGATGTATCTCGGCGAGGTCGTCGAGCTCGGCCCGGTCGACCAGGTCTGGGACCAGCCGGCACATCCCTATACGCGCGCACTTCTTGCCGCGATGCCGTCCTCGGATCCGGACCGCCGCACCGAGACGCCGCCGATCACGGGCGATCCGCCCAATCCGATCGATCCGCCCTCGGGCTGCCGCTTCCACACCCGTTGCCCGTTTGCGGAGCCGCTCTGCGCAAATGCGACACCAAAACTCACCGCGCTCGATAGAATGGGCCACGAGGCCGCGTGCTACATGGCGATCCCGGGTTCAGGCCATAGCCGCGCGCCGAAGGAGGAAACCGTATGACGAGACCGACGACAAAAGAGATCAAGGCGACGGCACAGGTCGCCGGCGTTCCCGTCGACGACGAGATTGCGACGCGCATCTCCAATTCCATCGGACCGGCCTTCGAGGGCTTTGCGGCCATTGCCGGCACGTTGCCGTTCGATCTCGAGCCCGCGCTCTATCCGATCGCGCAGACTGCGAAGCTCTCGAAATGAGCGCCGAGCCCGCATTGATGACGCTCATCGAGGCCGCGCGCGCGATCGCGATGAAGCAGGTGTCCTCGCATGAGGTGACGCGCGCGCTGCTGCAGCGTATCGCGCAGTGGCAGCCGCACCTCAACGCCTTCATGTCGATCGAGGCAGAGGCGGCGCTGAAGGCCGCCGATGCCGCCGACGCCGAACTCGCCAAGGGGGAAGTCCGCGGTCCGCTGCACGGCGTGCCGCTCGCGCACAAGGATATGTATTACGACGCAGGCCACGTCGCGACCTGCGGCTCGCTGATCCGCCGCGATTTCGTTCCGACAGTGACCTCCACCGCCTTGCAGCGGCTGAAGGACGCCGGCCAGGTTCGGCTCGGCACGTTGCATCTCGCCGAATTTGCCTATGGCCCGACCGGCCATAACGCCCATTACGGCCCTGTTCGGAATCCCTGGAACGTGGCGCACATCACCGGCGGCTCGTCCTCGGGTTCGGGCTCGGCGGTCGCGGCGCGACTGACCTATGCCGCGCTCGGCTCCGACACCGGCGGCTCGATCCGCATGCCCGCGCATTTCTGCGGCGTCACGGGATTGAAGACCACCGTCGGCCGGGTCAGCCGCGCCGGTGCGATGCCGCTGTCGCAGTCGCTCGACACGGTCGGCCCGCTCGCCCGCACCGCCGAGGATTGCGCGCTGTTGCTGGCGCTGATGGCCGGCCCTGATCCCGAGGATTCGACTGCGAGCCACGAGCCGCTGTCTGACTATGTCGGCGCGACCAAGGGCTCGCTGAAGGGCCTCAAGGTCGGCGTCCCCTCGTCCTTCTATGTCGACGATCTCGACGGCGAGGTCGCGCGCGTGCTGGACGAAACCATCGCGGTGCTCAAGCGTGAGGGCGCCGACATCGTCACGGTCGAGCTGCCCGATCAGCGGCAATTGTCCGCGGCAAGCCAGCTCGTGCTTGCGGCCGAAGCCGCCGCCTTCCACAAGCGCTGGATGATCGAGCGGCCGCAGGATTACGGCCCGCAGGTGTTGATGCGGCTCCAGAACGGCCTTGCGGTCCCCGCCATCACCTACCTCGAGGCGATGCGCTGGCGCGGGCCGGCACTGGCCGCGCACAACGCTGCGACATCAGGTGTCGACGCGATCATCGCGCCGGCGTCTCCGGTGCCGGCGCCGACGATCGAGGAGAGCGACGTCGGCGGCGGGCCGAACGCGCCGGCGCTGTTGCAGCGGCTGACGCTGTTCACCCGTCCGGTGAATTACCTTGGCCTGCCGTCGCTCACGGTGCCCTCGGGCTTCACCAAAAATGGTCTTCCGATCGGCATGCAGCTGATCGGCCGCTCGTTCGATGAAGCGACGCTGCTCACCATCGGCGCCGCATTCCAGCGCGCCACCGATTATCACGACAGGCTGCCGAAACTTCCGTCATGACAAAGCTCGTCGAGATCTCAGGCCTGAACATCCGCTTCACCGGCGAGCGCACGGTCTATGCCGTGAACGATCTCAGCCTTTCGCTCGGCGACGGCGAGGTACTCGGCCTGCTCGGCGAGTCCGGTTCGGGCAAGAGCGTGACCTTGCGTGCGCTGATGCGGCTGTTGCCGAAGAAGCGCACGCAGATCACGGGCAAGGTCAACGTCATGGGCCGCGACGTGCTCGCGATGAACGAGGAGCAGCTGTCGTCGTTCCGCGGCCAGACCGTGTCGATGATCTTTCAGGAGCCGGCGCTCGCGCTCGATCCGGTCTACACCATCGGCGCGCAGATCGCCGAAAGCGTGGTGCGTCACGAAGGCAAGTCCTATGCGGAGGGCAGGGCGCGCGCACTCGAAATGCTCGATGTCGTGCGCATTCCTTCCGCAAAACGCCGGCTCGATGCCTATCCGCACGAGATGTCCGGCGGCATGCGTCAGCGCGCGATGATCGCGCTGGCGCTCGCGTGTCGGCCAAAGATCCTGCTCGCGGACGAGCCGACCACCGCGCTTGATGCCACCGTGCAGATCCAGATCCTGCTGCTGTTGCGCGAGCTGCAGCGCGAGTTCGGCATGTCCGTCATCTTCGTCACCCACGACATCGGCGTCGCCATCGAGATCTGCGACCGGGTCGCTGTGATGTATGCCGGCCAGATCGTGGAGCAGGGCACGCTTCGCGACATCGTCCGCTCGCCGGTGCATCCCTACGCCAAGGGCCTGCTCGCCTCGACCGTCCACGGGGCCAAGCGGGGACAGCGGCTCGAGACCATCCCCGGCACCCCGCCGTCGCTTGGCGAGAGGCCGCACAACTGCTCCTTTGCGCCCCGCTGCGCCGCTGCCCAGCCGCGCTGCCTGGAGCAATTGCCTGGGAATGTGGACGTCGGGCCGGGCCGGGCAGCACGGTGCGTGCTGGCAGAGCCGGTCACCGCGCTGTCATGATCTTTGGACCGCCAGCGGGGAACGGGGGAACAGCATTCAGACCTCGTTCATCCCGGTTCCGCTTCCATGGAACCGTTCACGGAGAGGGACCTCACTTATGTACATTTCCAATGAAGGCCTGCTTGTCATCCTGTTCGTCGGCCTCGTGGCTGGCTGGTTGGCCGGCAAAGTGGTGCGCGGAACCGGGTTCGGCATCATCGGCGACATCGTGGTCGGCATCGCCGGCGCGCTGGTGGCAAGCTTCCTGTTTCCGAAGCTCGGCATTCACATCGGCACCGGACTGATATCGGAGATCGTCTATTCCGCGATCGGCGCGGTCATCCTGCTGCTGGTGGTGCGGCTGGTCCGCGGCGGCGGCCGATTCTAATGGCGCCCGAGTTCAATTGATCGAACTTTTGACCTCTCCCCGCCTGGGGAGAGGTGACATGTCTGCAAGAAAAAGCCGCAAGATCGTGAGATTCCGGACTTGCGTGCAAGGTCGGTCGAGGGTGATGTGGGCTATAGGGGTCCCGGGTGTTCGACTGCGTTGGGCGATGAGCGCAAACGCGATGTTAATCCGGGTCAATTACTCCTGAATTTGCCTTTGAAATCAGGGGCTTTGGCCCCTACCCGAAAGAGATCAGACTGATGGCAGCCGTTCCCGGCGTCCGCCGCTCAGAGCTCGGTGATGCGCTGCGCGCCTGTCGCACGGCGTTTGTCGGCGTCGGCTTGATGAGCTGCATGATCAACCTGCTCTATCTGACCGGGTCGATCTTCATGCTGGAGGTCTACGATCGGGTGCTGCCGAGCCGCAGCATTCCGACCCTGGTCGGCCTGATCGTCCTCGCCAGTTTCCTCTACATGGCGCAGGGCGTTCTGGACATGATCCGCAACCGGATTTTGGGCCGGGTCGGCACCGCGCTGGACGAAGCCTTGAACAAGCGGGTGTTCGACACCATCGTCCGCCTGCCGCTGCTGGTCGGCAGCCGCAACGAGGGGCTTCAGCCGCTGCGCGATCTCGACAATGTCCGCTCCTTTCTTGGCGGCATGGGCCCGAGCGCGTTCTTCGATCTGCCCTGGCTGCCGCTCTATCTCGCCATCTGCTTCGCCTTCCACGTCATGATCGGCGTCACCGCGCTGGTCGGCGCCGTCATCCTGGTCGGATTGACGCTGGTCACCGAGTTCATGTCCCGCCAGCCGGCGAAAGACGCGATGGGGCTTGCCGCCCAGCGCAACGATCTCGCCCAGGCCAGCCGCCGCAATGCCGAAGTCATGGTGTCGATGGGCATGGCCGGCCGGATGAACGCGCGCTGGAGCGAGGCCAACGAAAAATATCTCGACGGCAACCAGCGTGCGAGCGATGTCGCCGGCGGTCTCGGCGCGGTCGCAAAAGTGCTGCGCATGATGCTGCAATCGGCCGTGCTCGCGGTCGGCGCCTATCTCGTCATCCACCAGGAAGCGACCGCCGGCATCATCATCGCCGGCTCGATCCTGTCGGCCCGTGCGCTCGCGCCGGTCGATCTTGCCATCGCGCACTGGAAATCCTTTGTCGCGGCACGCCAGAGCTGGCACCGCTTGACCCGCCTTCTGGAGCAGATGCCGGCGCAGACGATGCCGACCCAGTTGCAGGCGCCCACCAGCCGCCTCTCGGTCGAAGGCATCGCCATGGTGCCGCCGGGCGACCAGCGCCTCATCGTGCAGGACGTCACCTTTGCGCTCGAAGCCGGCAACGGCCTCGGCGTGATCGGACCGAGCGGCTCCGGCAAGTCGTCGCTGATCCGCGCGCTGGTCGGCGTCTGGCAACCGGTTCGCGGCAAGGTGCGGCTCGACGGCGCGGCGCTCGACCAATGGGCGTCCGACATGCTCGGCCGCCATATCGGCTACCTGCCGCAGGACGTCGAATTGTTCGGCGGCACCATCGCGCAGAACATCAGCCGGTTCGATCCCGAGGCCACCTCCGACGGCATCATCGCCGCCGCCAAGGAGGCCGGCGTGCACGAGATGATCATCAAGATGCGCGAGGGCTACAACACCCAGGTCGGCGAGCAGGGCACGGCGCTCTCCGCGGGCCAGGCGCAGCGCGTGGCGCTGGCGCGCGCTCTCTATGGCAACCCGTTCCTGATCGTGCTCGACGAGCCCAATTCCAATCTCGACACCGAAGGCGACGAAGCGCTGACCCGCGCCATCCGTGCGGCACGCGAGCGCGGCGCCATCGTCATCGTGGTGGCGCACCGTCCGATCGGCGTGGAAGCGGTCGACCAGATCCTGGTGCTGCGCGACGGCCGCATGCAGGCCTTCGGGCCGAAGGAGCAGGTGCTCGCCCAGGTGCTCCAGCCGCGCGTGACACCGCCGGCGCCGATCAAGATCGTCAGCGAAGGCGGAGCCAAGGCATGAGCACGATGGCGCTCGGCGGCGCGAAGCCCGCCGCGAAGAGGACCGTACGGCAGTCGATCCGGTTCCACCTGATGCTCGGGCTTGGGATCGTGCTGGTCCTCCTGGTCGGCCTCGGCGGCTGGGCTTCGACGGTGCAGATTTCCGGCGCGCTGATCGCGCCGGGTCAGATCGTGGTCGAATCCAACGTCAAGAAGGTCCAGCATCCGACCGGCGGCGTCGTCGGCGAGCTGCGCGCGCGCGATGGCGACGTGGTCAAGGCCGGCGACATCGTGGTGCGGCTCGACGACACCGTCACCAAGGCCAACCTCGCCATCGTCACCAAGAATCTCGATGCGGCGCAGGCGCGTGCGGCGCGGCTCCAGGCCGAGCAGCGCGGCATCGACAGGATCGACTACCCGCAAGCGCTGCTCGATCGCAGCAACGATCCCGACGTCAAGGCGCTGCTCTCCGCCGAAACCAAGCTGTTCGACGTCCGCGTCAACGGACGCGCCGGCCAGAAGGCGCAGCTGCGCGAGCGCATCCAGCAGCTCAACGAGGAGATCGAGGGCCTCTCCGCGCAGGAGCGGGCCAAGGACAGGGAAATCTCACTGGTGCAGCAGGAGCTCGTGGGTGTCCGCGATCTCTATGACAAGCACCTGGTGCAGATCTCCCGCCTGACCACGCTCGAACGCGATAGCGCCCGCCTCAACGGCGAGCGCGCGCAATACATCGCCTCGCGCGCGCAGGCCAAGGGCAAGATCACCGAGACCGAGCTGCAGATCATCCAGGTCGACAAGGACATGGTCAGCGAGGTCTCCAAGGATCTGCGCGAGACCAACGACAAGATCGGCGAAATGATCGAGCGCAAGGTCGCCGCCGAGGACCAGCTTCGCCGCGTCGACATCCGCGCGCCGCAGGACGGCATGGTGCTGCAATCGACGGTGCATACCGTTGGTGGCGTCATCACCGCCGGCGACGCCCTCATGCTGATCGTGCCGCAGGCCGACGATCTCCAGGTCGAAGCCAAGGTCAATCCGGTCGATATCGATAAGCTCCAGATCGGCCAGAAGACGCTGCTGCGCCTGTCCGCCTTCAACCAGCGCACCACGCCGGAGCTCAACGGCGTCGTCAGCCGCGTCTCGCCCGACGTCACCACCGACCAGCGCACCGGCCAGAGCTACTACACCATCCGCGTTTCGCTGTCCGCAGAAGAGGTCGCCAAGCTCGGTGACTCCAGGCTGATCCCCGGCATGCCGGCGGAAGCCTTCGTCCAGACCGGCGACCGCACCATGCTGTCCTATCTGATGAAGCCGCTGCACGACCAGTTCATGCGGGCGTTCCGCGAGAAGTGACGCGGGGAAGCGTCGCCTCCTTTCGTCATCGGTAGCGTAGCGAAGCAATCCAGGTTGCCTCCGCGGCGAGATTTCTGGATTGCTTCGCTACGCTCGCAATGACGGGCGGCTTCTTTCTTGCTTTAGTTTTCTTGCTATAGTTCGATTCAGCCCCAGCAACCCGGCATCGAACAATGCAATCCGTCCAATCCCCACCCTCCGTCGCCACCGAATCCTTTTCCGACGCCGGCCTCGCCGTCGCCCGCCTCGAAGAGATCTACGAGCGCAACACGAAGTTCCTGCGTGATCGGTTCGAAGCTTACGTCAACGGCGAGGCAATCACGACGCGGGTGCGGGCCTTCTATCCCTTCGTCCGTGTCACCACCGCGACGCATGCGCGGCTGGATTCGCGTCTCGCCTACGGCTTCGTCGCCCGGCCCGGTGTGCACGAGACCAGCGTCACGCGTCCGGATCTGTTCCGGACCTATCTCACCGAGCAGATCGGATTGTTGATCCAAAACCACGGCGTCCCGGTCGAGATCGGCCAGTCCAGCGAACCGATCCCCGTTCACTTCGCCTATCGCCGCGACATCAACATCGAAGCCGCCATCACCACCAGCGAGAACTCGCCCGTGACGCGATCGCTGCGCGATGCCTTCGACGTGCCTGATCTGGCCACCATGGACGATGCCATCGCCGACGGCACTTTCGAGCTCCAGCCCGGCGCGCCCGAGCCGCTGTCCTTGTTTCGGGCGGCCCGCGTCGACTACTCGCTGCGCCGGCTCTACCACTACACGGGCACAGATCCAGAGCATTTCCAGAACTTCGTGATCTTCACCAACTACCAGTTCTACGTCGACGCCTTCGCGCAGCTCTGCCAGCAGCGGCTTCAGGCTGGCGAGGCCGGCCTCGATGCCTTCGTCGCTCCCGGCAACGTGATCACGCGCAGCGGCGGCGCGTCGACGGGCGTTGCGCCCGCGCGCGCGCCGCAGATGCCGGCCTTCCATTTGGTCACCCCCGGTTATCGCGGCATCACGCTGATCAACATCGGCACCGGTCCGTCCAACGCGCGTAATGTCACCGACCATGTTGCCGTGCTGCGGCCCCATGCCTGGCTGATGCTCGGCCATTGCGCGGGCCTGCGCAACACGCAGCGGCTCGGCGACTACGTGCTCGCCCACGGCTATGTGCGCGAGGACCATGTGCTTGATCGTGAGTTGCCGCTGTGGGTGCCGATCCCGGCGCTCGCGGAGATGCAGGTCGCGCTCGAGGAGGCGGTCGAGGACGTCACCGGGCTCGAGGGGTTCGAGCTCAAGCGCCTGATGCGTACCGGCACCGTCGCGAGCGTTGACAACCGCAATTGGGAGATCAGCGGTCCCGATGTCATTCGCCGCTTGTCGCAATCGCGCGCGGTTGCGCTCGACATGGAATCGGCCGCGATTGCCGCCAACGGCTACCGCTTTCGCGTCCCCTACGGCACGCTGCTGTGCGTCTCCGACAAGCCTCTGCACGGCGAGATCAAGCTCGCTGGCATGGCCAGCGAATTCTACCGCCGGCGCGTCGGCCAACATCTCGAGATCGGCTTGAAGGCGCTGGAACGGCTTAAACAGCAGGAATCCGAGCGGTTGCATTCGCGAAAGCTCCGCAGTTTCGCCGAAGTCGCATTTCAGTAGGCCATGGATTGCCTTTGCTGCTGACAAGCAGCGGGATTTTCGGCATTTTCGGCGCGGGGGTCGACCGGGACGACTTGATGCCACTCATGCGCGACAGGATCATTGGCCATGATCTCGAACGGCTCGCCTTTCGCTTCACCATGCTGAACGACGGCGAAGTCGTACACTGCCAGATCAGCGACGCCGCGATGGACGAGCTTGCGGGCATGCAGGGTACCGAAAGCAGCGCGCGGCAGGCCCAGTTCTTGTCGTTGCGCGAGACCATCGAGCGGCTCGCCTCAGACCTCTACGACGAGGCGCCGCGGGTCAGGGGTCACGTGGTGCGGATCTTTACGCGACATCTGCAGCGGTAGTTCCGCTCCAGCCTCTGCCGTCATGCTCCGGGGCAGTTCATCGGTTGGTCAAGATCTGGTCTTGCCGGGGTTACCTTCCCGCAACGTGCCTGGCGGGCTGAGGACCGCGTCTCTTGCATCAGCTGTCAAACATGATCACGCTGCGCAGCGTCTTGCCGGCCTTCATGTTGGCAAAACCTTCGTTGATCTCGGAGAGCTTCAGCTTGGCCGAAATCCAGTCTTCCAGGTGCAGCCGGCCGCGCAGGTAGAAATCCACCAGCCGCGGCATGTCGACACGAAAATGGTTCGAGCCCATCGATGAGCCCTGGATCCTGCGCTCGCGCAGGAAGTCGAAGCCATGCAGCTCGATCTTCTGGCCGAACGGGATCATGCCGACGATGGTGGCCGTGCCGCCCGAGGCGAGCATGCCGAAGGCCTGCTCGGCGGTCTCCTTGCGGCCGAGCACCTCGAAGGAATGATGCACGCCGCCATTGGTGAGATCGCGCACCTGCTTCACGACGTCGCCGTCGGCGGGGTTGATGATGTCCGTGGCGCCCAGCTTGGTCGCGAGCTGGAGCTTGGCCGGATTGGTGTCGATGGCAATGATGCGGCCGGCGCCGGCGATCTGCGCGCCGTTGATCGCAGCCATGCCGACACCGCCGCACCCGATTACGGCTACGGTCTCGCCGGCCGTCACCTTCGCCGTGTTCACGACCGCGCCGTAGCCGGTAATGACGCCGCAGCCGATCAGCGCCGCAAGATCGAGCGGCATCTCCTTGCGGATTTTGACGATCGCGTTCTCGTGCACCAGCATCTGCTCGGCGAAGGACGACAGGTTGAGAAACTGATGCAGCTTCTCCGAGCGTGCCCATTGCATCCGATTGGATGCCCCCGGCAGCAATTTCACCGTAGTGTCGGTGCAGAGCACCGTGCGGCCCGTGGTGCAATTGTCGCAGGTACCGCAGAACACCGAAAGACAGGTGACGACATGATCACCGGGCTTCACATAAGTCACGTCGGAGCCGACCTGCTCGACGACACCGGCCGACTCGTGCCCGAGCACCGCAGGCAGCGGATGTGGATACAGGCCTTCCATGAAGTGCAGATCGGAGTGGCAGAGACCTGCGACCGACGTCCGGATCAGGACCTCGCGCGGGCCGGGCTTCGGCAGGCTGACATCCTCGATGACCAGGGGCTTGTTGACTTCATGGAGGACGGCGGCCTTCATCGAGCACTCCCTATCGCTTTTTTTGCTTTGAACGCGGGTGCAGCCTACGCTGCCAGGACCAGTTCGCCAACCTCGCTCATGCCAGCATCACGGTCGCCGAGCAGCAGTGCGGCGATCTTCTGCTGTACGGCATTTTCCGTCAGCCGGAACGGATCGCTCGGCGACACCCGGTGATCGATCACCAGCCGCGACAACAACAGCCTTCGCGCATCGCCACGCATGCCGTGAATACGATGCGCCTCCCAGGTGAGCGCGACGGCGCTGGCGACGTGATAGAGCAGGCTGGTGGCGCGGCGCGCATCGGCCTCATTGTCGGCCTTGCCCGCGACCTCGCGTGCGAAGCCGACCGCGCGATCGGTGAGGGTGTGCAGCCGGTCGCGCCAAGCCTGCGGCACCGAGGGGCTGTCATCGAGGCGGGCGTGCAGATCGGCTGCGAGCGCGGATTCGGCGCCGTGGCGACCGACGGCGCGCCTCAACGCATCGATCGCGACGATGTTGCCGGTGCCTTCCCAGACCGAGCCGAGATGCGCGTCGCGCAGCAGGCGGGCGGTCGCGAACTCCTCGATGTAACCGATGCCGCCGCGCATCTCGAGCGCATCGCCGCAGACCTTTCGCGCATCACGGGTCGCACGGAATTTCAGCGTCGGGGTCAAGATGCGCAGCAGTGCGGCCGCATCCTGGCTGCCCGCCTCGGCGCGGTCGAGCGCGTCCGCGGTGAGAAAGCTCATCGACAACGCCTGCTCGACCGGCAGCATGATCTTCAGCATTTGGCGCCGGCCCAGCGGCAGGTCGATGATGCGGTTGCCGAACACCACGCGGTTTCTCGCCACCGTCATCGCGTCATGGTAGGCGCGGCGCATCAGCGCGGTGGATTTGACGCCATTTGAAAGCCGCGACGAGTTCACCATCTCGGCCATCTGCACGAAGCCGCGGTCGAGCTTGCCGACCGCGTAGGCGATCGCGCCTTCGAGCTTGATTTCACCCGAGGCCATCGAGCGCGTGCCGAGCTTGTCCTTTAGACGTACGATCCGGTAGTGGTTCTGCGAACCGTCGTCGAGGAAGCGCGGCATCAGGAACAGGCCGACACCGCGCGTGCCGGGGCCGGCGCCTTCGGGGCGCGCCAGCAGCATCACGATCTTCGCGTCGGCGTTCGAGCAGAACCATTTTTCGCCGCTGAGGCGCCAATGGTCGCCTTCCTGCACCGCTGTCGTGGTCAGCGTGCCGACGTCGGAGCCGCCTTCCTTCTCGGTCATGAACTGGCCGCCTTGCGTCAGCTTGCTCATGTCGGTCTGGGTCAGGCCGTCGAGATATTTCGCCTTCAGCGCCTCGCTGCCGAAATTCGCCAGCAGCTTGGCGCAGCCGTCGGTGACGTTGATCGGGCAGCCCATGCCGAATTCGGTCTGGTTGAACAGGAAGGTGAAGGCGTGCTTGGCGACGACGGGATATTTGTCCGGCCAGCCCATGATGCCCTTGCGGATCGAGAGCGCGTGGATGCCGAACTCGCCGAACGCTGCCTTCTCCAGCTCGCGATAGGCCGGGTGGTATTCGATCCACTGCAAATCGCGGCCGAACTTGTCGCGCTGGTGCAGCACCGGCGTGTGCCGGTCGGCGAGCCGCGCGCAATCGTCGAGATGTCCGCCGGCGAGTTCACCAAGGCGATCGAGATGCGGCTCGACGTGGCGGAATAGCGTCTCCGGCAGATGGATGCGCAGGAGATCGGTGAGGGCTTGGTCGGCGCGGTAGAAATTCATGCCGGTAGTGTCGGGAGCCAGCAGTCCGGATGGTGCGGCCGCGACCTGTTTTGCCTGCGCAGGGGCCGGCTTGTGCATGATCGTCCTCTTCGTTTCCGCCTTGCGGTCATTTTGCGCTGATTTGGCGCTTGCCGCTTGAGATGATGTCGATCATGCTCCAGTCGCGAAAGCGGATAAAGCCGCAAATTGTCAGGGAGGCATGATCGCCGCGTCGGAGCAATTCGCTCTGCGGAATTGTGATCCTCCCCGAGTGGTTGTCCGCGCGGACCGTGCATAGATCAGCGGCTTCCCGTCCTCGAGAGATCACGTCATGGAACACCCGAAATACAAGATCGCCCTCATCGTCGGCGCCGGCGAAGGCCTGAGCGCCTCGCTGGCGCGGCTGTTGTCCGCCCAGGGCATCCGCGTCGCACTGGCCGCGCGAAAAATCGAGAAGCTCGGCGCACTCTGCAGCGAGACCGGCGCCAAGGCCTATGCCTGCAACGCCACCGACCCTGATGAGGTCGAACGCCTGTTCGGCCTGGTCGAACGCGAGATCGGTACGCCCGATTTGGTCGTCTACAACGCGAGCGGCCGGGCGCGCGGGCCGTTCGTCGATCTCGTTCCGGCCGACGTGGCGCAGGCCATTGCGGTCAGCGCCTATGGCGGCTTCCTGGTGGCGCAGCAGGCGGCCAAGCGCCTGCTGCCGAACCAGCACGGCGCGATCCTGTTCACCGGCGCTTCGGCAAGCGTCAAGGGCTATGCGCAGTCCGCGCCATTCGCGATGGGCAAGTTCGCACTGCGCGGGCTGGCGCAGAGCATGGCGCGCGAATTGTCGCCGCAAGGCATCCATGTCGCACATTTCGTGATCGATGGCGGCATCAGAAGCGCAGCGCGCACGGAAGCGCCGGAGAAGCCGGATTCGATGCTTGATCCCGATGCCATCGCGGAGAGCTACTGGAACGTGTTGCAGCAGCCGCGCAGCGCCTGGAGCTGGGAGCTGGAGCTGCGGCCCTGGGTCGAGAAGTTTTGAGGCAAGCTGCCGTAGGGTGGGCAAAGGCGCATAGCGCCGTGCCCACCATCAACCACGAAACAGCAAATGGTGGGCACGCTTCGCCTTGTCCACCCTACAAGGGCGGGAATCATGAGCACGGAAATCACCATCGATACCGGCACCAACGAACTCCTCTGCGCGATCCGCGATCGCGTCGCATTGATCACGCTGAACCGGCCGGAGGCGCGCAACTCGCTGTCGGACGCGCTGACCCCGGCGCTACGCACCATGATCCGCTCCTGCGGCGAGAACCCCGATGTCGGCGCGCTGCTGATCACCGGCGCGGGCGAAGCGTTCTGCGCGGGCGGCAACGTCAAGGGCATGGGCGCGCATCGCGACCCGAAGAAGCTGGAAATGTCCTTTGACGACAAGGTCGCCGATCTCCAGGAGCGGCAGCGCCTGCTCACCGGCGCGCTGGTCTCGGTGCGCAAGCCGACCATCGCCGCGCTGCCGGGGCCGGCGGTCGGCGCGGGGCTCGCCATCGCCATGGCCTGCGACATCCGCATTGCCGCGCAATCGGCCTTCGTGGCTACCGGCTATGCGCGCATTGCGCTCAGCGGCGATTATGGCATCGCGTGGCTGTTGACGCGCCTCGTCGGCACCGCGCGGGCACGCGAGCTGCTGTTCACCGGCGATCGGGTCGATGCTGCCAGATGCGAGGCCATCGGCCTCGTCAACCGCGTGGTGCCCGACGACAAATTGCAGGCAGAGGCCTTTGCGCTGGCAAAATCCCTCGCTGAAGGTCCGCGCCTCGCGCTGCGCTACATGAAGGACAATCTCGACGAGGCCCTGCTGTTCGATTTCGAGACCGCGCGCGACCACGAAGCCGAACGTCTGGTCCGCCTGACCACGACCGCCGATCACAAGGAAGCGGTGCAGGCCTTCATCGAGAAGCGCCAGGCGGTATTCACGAGGAAGTAGCGGCAAAAAAATGCCCGGCTCTGGTTTTCGCCAGGCCGGGCTCGAGTGGTGTCAGACCGAGGCTGAGGGGCTATCGGCCTGACGGGAAAGGGCAACGAGACGCCAACTCGCGCAGGGAATGTCCTTCGGTGCGACGGAAATCTCCTTGTCGAAGCGCACCAGCTTCCAGTCGTCAGGATGATTGACGAAGGCGAAGTCCGATTTGCGCGCGAGCGAGATCATGGCCGCGTTGGAGCGCAGCGTGTCGCCGAACATGTGGTCGGCGCCAAGCGCGGCCGCGCGGCATTCGAGATTCTTCATCAGCACGGTGGCGATGCCGTGGCCCTGCCAGCGGTCGGCAACCGACAGACCGAATTCAAGCGTCGCGGTTTCGGCATGCAGTGCGTAGCGCGCTTCGGCGACGATGGTCTCGAAGCCGTCGACCATCATGGTCGCCACCACGGTAAAACGCTCGCGCTCGCCGACCTGGAGGAATTCGTGCAGCAGGCCCTGCGGCAGTTCGCTGATCGCGCCGAAGAACCGGTTGTAGCGGGAGCGCGTCGAGAGCGAGCGAAAATAGTGCTGGAGCTCCTCGGTGTCGCGCGGCTCGACGAAGCGAACGCGCAGCGCCTCGCCATGTCGCGTGCGCAGCGTGTCCGAATATTGCTTCAGATCTTCCAGGCGAAGGGTGCTCATGACACGCGCCCCCAAGGGGACCAATGGGAGAAAGGACCGCCGGCGCCCCCAACAGTCAGGCGGCGCCGGCCTGGCGGCCAATCAGGCCCGCCAGAAGGGTTTGTCGGCCTCATAGGCCACATCACTCCAGGATAGCCCGACGTCCTGAAGGTCACGCGCGGACCAGTTGGTGAGCTCACGCCTTGTCCGGTAGCGCTCGTGCCAGACGTGAAGGGTCTCGCCGATCTGGTGGATCAGCCCGGGCGCATGATGATTTGTCATCGAATTCTGGGTCAAAGTAGACATTGTCAGCTCCTGGAGCTAAGTTGACCGCTAATATCTGCTTGCTGGTGCACTGCGACAAACGACAATTTGTACTCCTTCGCATGAAATAACGTCATGTATCCTGCTGCCAGATGACTGCCAGATTGCCCTCCCTCAACGGATTGCGGGCCTTTGAGGCCGCCGCGCGCCATCTCAGCTTCACACTGGCTGCGTCCGAGCTGAACGTGACCCAGACCGCGATCAGCCATCAGATCCGCAGGCTCGAGGAGGAGCTCGGCATCCGCCTGTTCGTCCGGCAGAACCGCGCACTGGCGCTGACGCCGGAGGCGCGCGACTATTTGCCGGGCGTCCGTGCCGCCTTCAACGACCTTCGGCTGGCCACCGACCGGCTGCTGCGCAAGGACGACGACAAGGTGCTGACGGTCTCGACGCTGGCATCGCTGGCCGCAAAATGGCTGTTGCCGCGGCTGACCGATTTCCAGGAGCACCATCCCGGCATCGACGTCCGTATCACCACCTCGACCAGCCTCGTCGACTTCCAGCGCGACAATGTCGATGCCGCGATCCGCTACGGCCGCGGCCAGTGGCCGGGTCTGCGCGCCGACTGGCTGATGGCGGACGAGCTGTTTCCGGTGTGCAGCCCGTCTCTGTTGCGCGGTGACAAGCCGTTGCGCTGTCCCGAGGACCTCAAGAGCCACATGCTGCTGCACACCTCCAACGCCAACAGCGACGACTGGCGGCTGTGGTTGACGGCGGCGGGTCTGCCGGCCGACATCGCCAGGCAGCCCGGCATCACCTTCGACATGATCTTCATGACGATCCAGGCCGCCATCGACGGCATCGGCGTGGCGATGGGGCGGACCTCCTACGTTCAGGACGACATTGCCAAGGGCCGGCTCGTCGTTCCCTTCAAGATCGCGCTGCCGGCAGATGCCGGCTTTTACCTGGTCGCGCCGGAGGGGCGCCGCGAAGCACCGAAGCTCGCCGCATTCCGTGAGTGGATGATCGCTGCAACGCGGAATAAAGCCTGAAAAATCATCAGCTTCCGCGGCAAAATCGATTGACTCGCAACCCCCCGCGCGGGAAGGGGTAAGACAGATTGTCGCAGCAATAATCCGTCGCCCGCCGTGAAGTGAGTTCCGGTCCGGCCGCATCTTCAGGGGAGTAACGCCATGGCTGGACCAGCAGCATCGACCAATCCGCCCGAGATCAAGTCGCGCATCGGCGCGATCCTGCGCGCAACGAGCGGCAATTTCCTCGAGCAGTTCGACTTCTTCCTGTTCGGCTTCTACGCCGCCGCCATCGGCAAGGCATTCTTCCCGTCCAGCAACGAGACCGCCTCGCTGCTCAACACCTTCGGCGTGTTCTGGCTCGGCGCGTTGATGCGTCCCGTCGGCGCGATCGTGCTCGGCGCCTATATCGACCGCATCGGCCGCCGCAAGGGCCTGATCGTCACGCTCGGCATCATGGCCGTCGGCACCGTCGTCATCGCGTTCTGCCCGAGCTATGCGACCATCGGAATCGCCGCGCCTGTTATCGTGCTGATCGGCCGCCTCCTGCAGGGCTTCTCCGCCGGCGTCGAGCTCGGTGGCGTGTCGGTTTATCTGTCGGAGATTTCGACGCCCGGCAATCGCGGCTTCTACACCTCGTTCCAGTCGTCGAGCCAGCAGGTCGCGATCTTCGTCGCCTCGATCCTGGGCTACCTTCTATCCGAGGTAATGCCGGCCGACACGGTGGCCGCATGGGGCTGGCGCATTCCGTTCTTCGTCGGCTGCCTGATCATTCCCCTGATCTTCTTCCTGCGGCGGACTCTCGAAGAGACGCCGGCCTTCCTCGCCATGAAGAAGCATCCGACGGCGAACGAAGTGTTCGCCTCCGCACTCGCCAATTGGCGCATCGTCCTTCTCGGCATGATGATCGCGGTCCTGACCACGACGACGTTCTACTTCGTCACGGTGTACACGCCGACCTTCGGCAAGACCGTGCTCAAGCTGTCGAGCCAGGATGCGCTGTTGGTGACGCTGCTGGTCGCCGTGACCAACTTCTTCTGGAATCCGGTCGGCGGCGCCTTGTCGGACCGCATCGGCCGCAAGCCGGTGCTGATCACCATCGCCTGCCTGTCGCTGGTCACCGCCTATCCGGCGCTGCACTGGCTGGTGGCAGCGCCGAGTTTCGGCAAGCTGCTCGCCGTCGAGATGATGTTCTCGTTCTATTTCGGCGTCTACAGCGGCACCATGCTCGGCGCGCTGGTCGAGATCGTGCCGGCGCATGTCCGCACCACCTGCTTCTCGCTCGCCTTCGCTCTCGCGGCCGCCCTGTTCGGCACCTTCACGCCGTTCGCCTCGACCCTGCTGATCGAGCACACCGGCGACAAGGCCTCGCCCGGCTTCTGGCTGATGTTCGCGGCGCTGCTTGGCGTCATCGCGGCCTCGGTCGTCTATCGCGGCGGCGGCAAGGCGGTGCCGACATATGATGCGGTGGTCGAGCCGGTGGCGGGACACTAGGCCGGTGTCATTTCTCCTGGTACTCCCGTGGCACGATGGACTCCGGGCTCGCCCTTCGGGCGCGCCGGAATGACCGCGGGAGCTTACAACTCCACCACCACGTAGTCGCTCTCCACGCTGACCGGAATCGTCTCGGCGACATACGGCCCCTTCACCACGCTCGCACCCGGCTCGACATGAGCCGGGTAGGCCTTCACGCGGAAGCGGCGGGGGTCGCAGTAGGACTGGCCGGTACGGATGTCGAACTCCCAGCCATGCCAGGGGCAGCGAATGATCTCGCCGAGCTTGGTGTATTCGATCTCGCCCGGATCCTTCGATTGCGCGAGCCCGATCAAGGGTCCCTCGCACAGCGCCGCGCCCTGATGCGGGCAGCGGTTCATCAGGCCGAAATATTCACCCTTGATGTTGAAGATTGCGATCGGCCGTCCGTCGATCTCCAGAAATTTTCGCGTGCCGGGCGGAAGCTCATCGACCGCGGCAATCACATGCCGCGCCATCAAGCGATCCCGTACAGCTTCTTCGCATTGCCGAGATAGAAGGCCTCGCGGTCATCGTCGCTGACGCCCGCGGGCAGCACGCGCGACGGCTCGTCATAATCCCAATGGGGATAGTCGGTGGCGAACAGCAGCCGGTCCCAGCCGATCCACTTGATGACGTCGAACAGATCCTCGCGCCGCTCCGGATCCTCCATTGGCTGCGTCGTCCACCACACCTGCTCGCGGATATATTCCGACGGCGGCCGCTTCACATGCGGCACCTCGCTGCGCAGCCGCTGCCAGACCTTGTCGAGCCGCCACGCCAGCGACGGCGCCCAGCCGAAGCCGGCCTCGATCATCACCATCTTCAATTTCGGGAAGCGCTCGAACACGCCCTCCAGCACCAGGCTCGCAAGCGCCGATTGCTGGCACTGCGAGTGGCCGACCATCTCCTCGATGTAATAGGAAGGCCAGCCCGACGGCGTGATCGGGTTGCCGCCGAAGCCGAAGGCGTGGACGCCGACGGGAAGGCCGGCCTCTTCCGCGGCCTGATAGATCGGCCAGTAGCGGCGCTGGCCGAGCGGCTCGACATTGCGGCTGAGCAGCAGCACCTGGACGAAATTCTTGTCGCCGGCGCGTTCGCGGATTTCGGCGGCGGCCGACAGCCCGTCCTCATTGCCGACGACGATGGATGCCTTCAGCCGCTTGTCCTTGCTGGTCCATTTGTCGATCTGCCAGTCGTTGATCGCCGAGCACAAGGCGGCCGAGAGCTCGTGGTTGCGGATGCCCTGCCCGGTGTTGAGCGGATTGAGCACGCCGAGCTGAACGTTGTTGGGATCGAGCAACTGCTTCTGCATGAAGGACAGCGAGGAGCCCTGCGGCCCGCCTTCCGGCGGGTAGGCGTCGCGGCGCGAGGCGTTGGGCTGGGCCTTCGGATAGGGCGGACCCTCCATCATGCCCTGATAGGCATGGACGCCATAGACTTCGAGATGATGCTGCCAGCGTTTGGCGAGGTAAGGATAGAGCTCGGCGCGGGTCGCGCGGGCCGGGTGGATGTCGCAGTCCGCGATCGCGGTTTTGACGGCCAGAGGGGAAGCGGCTTCGGAGCTTTCGCGGAACTGAATATTCATCGCCTTGCCTCCTTTGGCAGCGGCTAAGTCAGGCGGGGATAGGTCGCATGCGGATTATCGATCATGATCTTGCGCACGAGATCGGGGGTGAGACCTGCGGGCAGCGCCTCCTGGCCGTCGAACTGCCAGTGCGGATAGTCGGTGGAGAATACGACCAATTCGTCCGACTGCATATGATCAAACAGGCGAATTAATGTCGCCTCGTCCGGCGGCGCATCGAATGGCTGTAACGAGAAGCGGATGTTGCTGCGCACAATGTCCAGCGGCGCGCGGTCGACCCACGGCGTCTCCATCCGCACCCCACGCCAGAACTTGTGCAGGCGCCACAGAAATGGGGAGATCCAGGACACGCCAGATTCCAGCATCACCATCTTCAGTCGCGGATATTTGGCGAACACGCCCTCGACGATCAGGCTGGTGAGCTGGGTCTGGAACGCCTGGGCCTGACCGGCATAATCCTCGATGTGGTAGGAACCCCAGCCCACGGCGGTCGGCGGATTGTGATAGGCGGAACCGGCATGAATGCCGATCGGTAATTCCAGCCGTTCTGCCGCCTCATAGATCGGCCACAGCGCGCGCTTGCCGAGCGGCGTATCGCCCATCACCAGCATCAGCACCTGCACGAAGCGGCGGTCCGTCGCACAGCGCTCGATCTCGGCGACGGCCTTCTCGACGCTTTGGGTGGGGATCACGATCGAGCCGCGCAGCCGCGGGTCGCGATCGAGCCATTCCTTCACGAGCCAGTCGTTCAGTGCGCGGCAGAAGGCGGCCTGCAGATCCTCGGAAAACACCATCTGCACGCCATAGAGCGGATTGCAGATGGCATGCGAGAGCTGAAAGGGATCGAGCACATGGCGCTGCATGTCCGCAAGGCTCTCGCCCGGCTTGCCGCTTTCGGGGCGCCAGTCGGGCCGCGCCGTGATCGGCGAGTTCTGCGGGTAGGATTGCGAGATGAGATCGACCATGCCGCGCGTCGTCACCTGATCGCGCCAATAGTCGTTCAGGTACGGCAGCAGGCTGGTCAGATGCGGCACGGCCGGATGCACATCGCAATCCACCCCGCCGGCGATCAGGGACGCCATGACGTGTCCTTCACGTTTCCTCGTCGCGTCTTCTCGCGGGCGGCGCTTGGCCGCTCCGCCTCTTGACTGCCATTCAAGCAGGCCTGCCCGTTGGCTGCAACTCGGCCAAGGCCGCTGTCATATGCTAGAAAGGCCGAGCTCGGTTGCGAAGGCATAAGGGGTCAAGGAATGAAAGAGCTCGTCGGCGTTGCGGAACAGGTCGCAGCGAAACTGATAGCGCGCAAACAGACAATTGCCGTGGCGGAATCCTCGACCGGCGGCCTGATCTCGGCCAGCCTTCTCGCGGTACCCGGCGCGTCCGCTTATTTCCTCGGCGGCGCCGTGGTCTACACCCGCGATGCCAGGCGCGTGCTGATGGATATTTCGGACGAAGGAATGAAGGGCTGTCGTTCCTCGTCGGAGCCCTACGCGCAATTGCTGGCCGAGCGGATGCGCAGCCGCTTCAATTGCGATTGGGGGTTGTCCGAGACCGGCGCGGCGGGTCCCACCGGCAATCGCTACGGCGATGCGGCGGGCCACAGCTGCATGGCGGTCGCCGGGCCCGCAGTCGAGGTGATGGCGCTGGAGACGGGCAGCAACGACCGCTTGGCCAATATGCAGATGTTTGCGGCGACAGCGCTGAAATTGCTGCTGAAGAATCTGGAGCAGTGACCTGGCGCGCCGTCGCAACGACGAACGCATCAATCGTCGAACATCTTCGGCGGCACGAACCCGCCGAACTCGCGTTCGATAAGCTCGGCGAGCTTGAGCGGCGTCCGGTCCTCGAGGAAGGGCCCGATGATCTGCACGCCGACCGGCAGGCCGTCCTTCGACAGACCGAGCGGAATAGCCGTTGCCGGCAGGCCCGTCAGCGTGGCGATGCCGGGCCACGCAAGCTGGTCCGGATAGGCGTGGTCCTTGCCGTCGATATTGATCCGGCGCTTTTCCTGCTCCGGCGAATGATCATGTGGATAGGCCGGCGTGGGCATGATCGGACAGATCACCGCATCGAATGTCCTGAACAAGTGCCGCCATTGCGCGCGCAGGCCGGCGCGGGCGCCTTCGTCGAACACCCAGGCCTGATGCGTGCTGGTGATACCACGCAGCCGTTCGGCAGCGAGGCTCTTGTCGTCGGGTGAGAGCTGCGCTGCACCGGCACGCGCGCCCGCGAGATCGTCCGGCGGAAGGAAGGCGCCGAGGAAGCTCATCAGCATGCGCATGTAGAGGCGAGAGGCATCGGTGAAGTCGGGAAACAGAGGGCTTTCCCGCGTGATGCTTGCACCTGCGCCCGCCAATTGTTTCGCCAGCTTCTCGATCGTGCTGCGAATATCGGCATTCGCAGGCAGCAGCGGATGGCTGTCGATCACCAGCACGCGGAAATCCTTCAGCGCGCGGTGTCGCGCCTCCGGCAGCGCGAGCTTGTATCCGATGCCCAGGTCCAACGGATCGGGGCCTGCCATCACATCCAGGAGCAGGGGCAGGTCGACTGCGCTCCGCGCCATCGGACCGATCACCGCCATGTCGCGCTCCATCGGGATGGCCGGAAAGGGCGGCGGCGTGTGGCCGCGCGTTGGACAGAGATTGTAGGTCGGCTTGTGCGCATAGACCCCGCAGTGGAAGGCGGGCACGCGCAGCGAGCCGCCGATGTCGGACCCGAGCGAGAGTGGTCCGTAGCCTGCCGCCAGCGCCGCCGACGAGCCGCCCGACGAGCCACCCGGCGTGCGGCCGAGATCGAATGGATTGTTCGTCGTGCCGTAGATCTCGTTGTAGCTCTGCCAATCAGCTAACCCCACGGGCACGTTGGTCTTGCCGAGGATAACGCCACCGGCCTCCTTCACCCGGGCGATCGACAGCGCGTCCTCCACCGGCTTGAAATCTTTCTGCGGCGTCCAGCCCCAGCTCGTGGGCAGGCCGGCGATGTTGAAGGATTCCTTGATCGTCATCGGCAGGCCGAGCAGCGGCTTGCGCTCGCCGCGCGCCAATGCGGCGTCCGCCTCGCGTGCGGCGTCCAGCGCGCGATCAAAATCCCGCACGCAGATCGCATTGACCTTGCCGTCGTGCCGTTCGATGCGATCGATCGCATCGCGGGTGAGCTCGACCGCGGAAACCTTCTTCGCGGTCAACGCGGCCGACAGCGCGACCGCGCTCTTGAAGCTCCATTCGGATTTGGCCATGGCGCATCTCCTGTTCTTATTGTCGAACGATGATGCGCAGTTTGGCCCAGCACCGCAACCGCCGTTTGATCGCGATTGACGTGTGAGCAAGACGGAACGCGGTGAGCCAAGCACCCACTCGCAGTCATCGCCCGGCTTGACCGGGCGATCCAGTATTCCACCGGCGCCGATCGGACGCGGAGAGGTCGCGGCGTACTGGATGCCCCGGTCAAGCCGGGGCATGAAAACGTCCTACGCGGCGCCGATCAAGATCCCCACCGCCAGCACGATCGCGCCGCCGAGCACGATCTGGAACACGGCCTGGAGGAACGGCGTGTCCATGTAGCGCGCGCGGATGAAGGCGATCGCCCACAATTCGAAGAACACGACAATTCCGGCGATTCCGGTCGCGATCCAGAATGCGTTGGACCAGCTGTCGGGCACGAGATAGGGCAGGGTGTGCCCAAGCCCGCCGAGGGTCGTCATCAAGCCGCAGGTGAGACCGCGCAGCCAGGGCGAACCGCGCCCGGTCAGTGAGCCGTCGTCGGACAGCGCTTCCGCAAAACCCATGCTGATGCCGGCACCGATCGAGGCGGCGAGGCCGACCAGAAATGTTTGCCAGTTCTGATGCGTGGCGAAGGCAGCCGCAAACAGCGGCGCCAGCGTCGAGACGGAGCCGTCCATCAGGCCGGCGAGACCTGGTTGCACATATTGCAACACGAACATGCGCCGGTTGGTGCGGTCTTCCTCGGCGCGCACGTCTGAGCTCAGGATCTGGTCCGTCAGCTTCGCCGCCACCTCTTCGTGGCCTTTCTCGGCTTCGGCCAGATCGCCGAGCAGGCGGCGCACGCCGACATCCTGCGCCTGTTCGGCGGCCTTCACGTAAAAGCGCTCGGCCTGCAATTCCATTGTCTCGACTTCCCTGCGGATGGTGTCGAGCGGCAGGTTCTTGGTGAGCCAGACCGGACGGCGGCGCAGGAATCCTTTGACGTCTTCGCGGCGGATCGGGGGCAAATGCGGACCGAAGCGCTGCTCGTACATTTCCAGCAGCATGTGACGATGGCCGCGCTCTTCCTCGGCCATCTGCTCGAAGATCTTGGCGGAGTCCGGATAGCGCTCCTTCAGGTCTTCGGCGAAGCTCATGTAGATGCGGCTGTCCTCCTCCTCGGAGGAGATCGCGACCGCAAGCACCTCGCGTTCGGTCAGATCAGCAAAATTCTTCACGGCGGCCCTGTCTGATTAGTTTAGAACAATTCTAAACTATATAGGGCGCTTGGGTTCCCGGGTCAAACCACGCCGCGGCTCTTCGCCAGGAAATCGAGCAGCAGGCGGCTCACCTCGGCCGGTTGCTCCTGCTGCACCCAGTGACCGGCGCCGTCGACGAGGTGGCAGCCGAGCAGCTTCGTGCAGGCCCGCGCCTGCATGGCCTCGAACACGCCGGGGCGCTGATAGGTGCCCCAATCCTGCTTGCCCGAGATGAAGCAGGAGGGCACGTCGATGGTGCGGCCGGCCAACAATTGGAACTGGTTGTTGAATGCACCCGATGTTCCGCAGCGATACCATTGCAGGCCGCCCTGGAATCCGGTTCGGTCGTATTCGGCGCTGTAGTAGCCGAGCTCATGGTCGGGCAGCCAGTGATTGGCAGCGATCGCGGCCGGCGAGGGCATCTCCTTCGCGACCGTCTCCGCCATGGTCTCGTTCAGGTCCATCACATAGTAGGTCGGCAGTTTCGCCAGTTCGTTCGCCGACCAGGATTTCAGCGGATACGGCTTGTTGTCGGTCCAGTCCGCGCTCTTGTGATGATAGTAGGCGCGCAGGAAATCATGCACGCCCTGCGGTGCGCGGTGCATGTCGGCATTGGCCGGGCGTGTCGCATAGTACCACTGATAATGCTTGCGTGGACGCGGCAAGGCGGCGAGCTCGCGATGCACGGGGTCTTCGGACGGTGGCTTTGCCGGCGCGTCGATCGTGTTGAACGGCAGCGGCGGCGCTCCGCCGAACGGCGCGCTCATCATCGCCACCGAACGAAACACGTCGGGCCGCATTAGCGCGCACCAGGCCGCGACCGGGCTGCCGAAATCATGTCCGACCACATCGACCTGCCTGTAGCCGAACGCCGACACCAGCCCGAGCGCATCCCGCACCAGGTTGAAGAGCGAAAAGGGCGCAAGATCGCCGTCGTACTCCGCGCTCCATCCCGTCGTCCGGCCATAGCCGCGCTGGTCCGGAGCGATCACGTGATAGCCGGCCGAGCCAAGCGCCGGCATCACCTTGCGCCAGGAGAACGCAAGCTCCGGAAAGCCGTGCAGCAGCAGGATGCAGGGTCGCCCCTTGGTCTCGAAGCCTGCCTCCAGCACATGCATGCGCAAGCCGTTGATATCGTCGACATAGCGTGAGCGAATGCCGGCGGGGAGCGGGACGTCGGGGAGCGTTGTCATTGCTTTCTCCACACGGGTGGAAGCGTAGGGTGGGCAAAGGCGCGCTTCGCGCGCCGTGCCCATCATCATTCTATAACGCGTTTGGCATGGTGGGCACGCTTCGCTTTGCCCACCCTACGGCATATCGGCTAGATCACACCGCCGCGCAGACGAAGCCGCTGCCCTTGCGCCGGATCTTCCCCACCGAAGGCGAGGGGAAATGCGCGGTGCAGCACAGCGTGTCGGTGTCGCAATAGCGTTCCAGGAAGCTGCGGCGCGTTGCTGCCGCCCTGGCCTGATCGAGGTCGAACTTGACCGACAGCTCCGGATAGAGCGTCTGGATCGGCGAGTGCATGAGGTCGCCGGAGAACACAGCGTCGTCCTTGCCGTGGCCCATCGTGATGGCGATATGGCCCGGCGTGTGGCCCGGCGTCGGCAGGATGCGGACATGATCGCCGATCTGGTGATCGTTGCCGATGAGCTCGTGGCGTTTGGCCTCGACCACCGGCAGCACGCTGTCGGCGAAGGGCGGCACTTCTGCCTTCGCGTTCTGCTCGGTCCAGTGATCGAATTCCTGCTTGGCGAAGACGTAGCGCGCGTTGGGGAAAGTCGGCACCCAGCGGCCGTTCTCCAGCCGCGTGTTCCAGCCGACGTGATCGACATGCAGATGCGTGCACATCACGAAGTCGATGTCGTCAGGCGAGAATCCGGCAGCGTTGAGTCCGCGCAGATAGGTGTCGTCGGTCTTCATGTTCCATTTCGGACGCTGCGGCCGCGGCTTGTCGTTGCCGATGCAGCTGTCGACCAGAATGGTGTGGTGCGGCGTCTTGATTACATAGGACTGGAAGCACAGCATCAACGTGTCGCTGTCATCCAGGGCTTTCGCTTCCCTCATCCACGTTCGGTTCTCGGCCAGCAGCTCCGGCGTCAGCCCCGGCAACATCTCCAGCGCCGGCACGAACGAGGTTTCCTGCTCGACGACGCGATGGATGGTGAGGTCGCCGACCTCGTATTTCAGGCTCATGCTCGCTTCCTTGCACTCAGCGTGCGTCACGCACGGACGGAATGACGATGTTGGAGAGGACGTCGATCGCGGCCAGCCCTTCCTTCGGCTGGCCGTATTGGGCAGCGGTGGTCATCATGACGAGATCAAGCTCGGGCACGATGAAAATGCGTTGTCCGCCCCAGCCGAAGGCGCCAACCCATTTGATTTCCCTCCCGCCGGCCAGCGAGCGGCCCATCCACCATTGATAGCCGTAGAACAGCGTGCCGCCGAAATAGCCGATCGCCTGGAAGCGCGGTGCGATCGATTGTGCAATCCAATCGGCCGAGACGATTTGTTGGCCGTTCCACTGGCCGCGATCGAGCACGAGCTGGCCGAGCTTGGCGGCATCGCGCGGACGCAAGCGCAGGCCGGCGGCCGCCGCGATCTTGCCGTTCTTCGGGTAGGCCTTCCACGCGAAATCGGCGATCCCGAGCCGCTGGAACAGCGCCTCGCGCGCAAACGTCTCCAGCGGCTTGCCCGAGACGCGTTCAAGGATATTGCCGAGCAGTTCAGTCCCGCCGCCATTATAGGTCCAGAGCACATCCGGCGGCGCGGCGACCGGCCTTCCGAGCACATAATCGATCGGATCGGCTTCAAAGGTGAGATGCGGCTCGTCGTTGTTCGGATCGGTCCATGCCCGCGCCTCGTCCCATTTCATTCCCGAGGACATCGTCAGCAGATGGCGCAGCGTGATGGCCTCCCAGCCCGCCTGCTTCACCGCCTGATGGTCGGGGAAGAATCTGAGCACAGGCTCGTCGACGCCTTCGATCAGCTTGCGATCGATCGCGATGCCGACGAGCAGCGAAACGACGCTCTTCGATGCCGAACGCATATCGTGCTTCGTCGTCGCGGTGAATTCGTGCTGTCCCTCCGGTTGTCCCCAGGGTTCGTCGTAGCCGGCGAAGTATTGCTCGAAGACGAGCTTGCCGTGGCGCGCGACGACAACCGAATGGACCGAAGTCGCGCGTTGCCCGAGTCGTGCGGCGATGGCGCAGAGTTGTGCGCCGTCCATGCCGACGCTGTCGGGCGACGCAGTCGTCCAGCCGTCGTCGGTTGACGATGGCGGCTCGCAGGCGAGGTTTCGCTGTCCAGGCACCATGCCGTCGGCTTGCACGGAAGTGGTTGAGACGGTCAACGCGAGCATGAGGCTCGCGCCGAGAATGCTGAGGCGGGGGAAGCGATCGCGCATCATCCTTCTCCCCGCCGTCGCGATACTACGCCGCGGGCGGCACCGAGATCTTCACCGAGGGCCGCTCCAGCATCTTCTGGTGGAAGGCGTCGAGCTTCGGATAGGCCTTGCGCCAGCCGCAATCGGCGAAGCGGAAGTCGGCATAGCCGAGCACGCAGACGAGGCCGATCTGCGAGATGTCGAACGGGCCGTTGAGGACATCGGGCATGTTTTCGAAGCGCGCCATGCCGGTCCAGGCCCGGTTCCAATGGTCGTCCGACCACGCCTGCCATTGCAGGCCCTGCGGCCGCACCATCTTCTCGTAGCGGCACAGCAGCATGGAATCGAGCATGCCGTTGATCAGGGCATGATTGGTCTTGGCCTTCCAGCGCCGCGGACCGTAGTCGGGAATCAGGCTGCCGCCGGCCATCTCGTTGAGATATTCGACGATGACGTACGAGTCCAAAATAACGTCGCCGTCATTGGTGATCAGGACCGGTAGCTTCTTCAGCGGCGTGATCTTCGAATAGTCCTCGTTGGCCGTGCCGGGCGCGACGGCTGCCGGCGTGAACTCGATCTTGTCGATCAGCCCGAGCTCGATTGCGGCGATGCGCACCTTGCGGGCGAAGGGCGAGGCGGGGGAGAAGGTGAGCTTCATGGGAAATAACCTCTAGCCAAACATACAGACCTCATCCTGAGGAGCGCGCCGCTTGGCGCGCGTCTCGAAGGATGGCAACGGGAGGCGCTCTCTCGTCACCCGGCGCGAACGCCGGGCGACCGTGGTCTTGGCCTATCCTTCGAGACGCGCGCTGTGCGCGCTCCTCAGGATGAGGACGGAGGCTTACGCTGCGACGATCTCCTGGCGCTGCTCGCCGAGGCCCTCGATGCCGAGCGTGATGACGTCGCCGACATTGAGGAAGGTCGGCGGCTTCATGCCGAGGCCGACGCCGGGCGGGGTACCTGTCGTGATGATGTCGCCGGGCAGCAGCGTCATGAACTGCGAGACATAGGAAATGCACTTCGCCATCGAGAAGATCATGGTCTTGGTCGAGCCGGTCTGGCGGCGCTGACCGTTGACGTCGAGCCACATCGGCAGGTTCTGCACGTCCTTGATCTCGTCCTTGGTGGCGAGCCAGGGGCCGAGCGGGCCGAACGTGTCGTGCGACTTGCCCTTGGTCCACTGACCCAGGCGCTCGATCTGGAAGGCGCGCTCGGAGACGTCGTTGCAGACGCAGTAACCGGCGACGTGGTTGAGCGCGTCGGCTTCCGAGACGTATTTTGCGCGCGTGCCGATGATCGCGGCGATCTCGACTTCCCAGTCGAGCTTGGTCGAGCCGCGCGGCTTCTCGATGGCGTCGTTCGGGCCGGACAGCGAGGTGTTGGCTTTCATGAAAATGATCGGCTCGCTCGGGATCTCCGCGCCGGTCTCCTTGGCGTGGTCGCTGTAGTTGAGGCCGATCGCCACGAATTTCGACATGCCGGTGACGGGGGCGCCGAACCGCGGCTTGCCGGAGACAGCGGGCAGCGAGGCGGGATCGAGCGCCGCCAGCTTCTTGAGGCTCTCGGGCGAATAGGCCTCGCCGGTCAGGTCCTTCACATGCGCCGACAAGTCGCGCAACTGGCCGGATCTGTCGATCAGGCCGGGCTTTTCCGCACCCTTCTCGCCATAACGAACAAGCTTCATTCTCGTTTCTCCCTGGACTGGACCGATCGGTTGAACAGCTTCATGGAACAGGGCGGCGGGAAATTCAACCGCTCAAAGAGGGGCGCAATGCAGCCCTCTCAATTCGGGAGGTTCGTCGGGGCCACGAGACCTAGGCCAGCGCCTCGAACCTGAACGCGTCCCTGTCCCGCTTGATATGCCCGGCCGAAAAATGCCCGCCGATCACCAGCGTCGGGGTGTCGGCAAACCGGCCGAACAATTCGCGCCGCGTCGTAGCCGATTGGCTTTGGTCGGAATCCGCGGTCGAGGACCAGCCGAGATGCGCCATCTGGCAGGGATGATGGGCGACGTCGCCCGTCAGCAGTCCCTGCTCGCCGTCCGACTGGATCAGAATGCTCATATGCCCGGGGCTGTGGCCGGGGGTCGGAATCATGCTGATCTCGTCGCTGAGCCGGTGGTCGCTCGGGATCAACTCGGCCCGGCCGGCATCGACGATCGGCTTCACGGAATCGCCAAACACGGCCCGTTTGTCCGGTTCGGTGGAGTGGTCGCGCCAATGCTCATACTCGGTCTTGCCGAAGACATAGCGCGCGTTGGGGAAGGTCGGCACCCATTTGCCGTCGACCCATTTCGTGTTCCAGCCGACATGGTCGACATGAAGATGCGTGCACAGCACGGTATCGATGCTGTCAGGGGGAAAGCCCGCCGCCATCATCGTCTCCAGGAACGGCGTGGTACGATTGTTCCAGGTCGGGACGTTGCGGCCCTGCTTGTCGTTGCCAAGCCCGGTGTCGACCACGATGCGGCGCGTCGGCGTCTCTACCACCAGCGAATGGATCGACATTTTCAGCCGGCCCTCTTCGGTGGCGAAATGCGGGATCAGCCAGGGCAGCTTCTGGATTTCTGCATTGCTCGCCAAGGGCAGAATGAAGCGGGTCGAGCCGACCGTCTCTAATTCCACGACCTCAGTGATTTTGACCCTGCCGACCTTCCACTGCATCCGGCGCATCCTCATGTTCTTGCTTTGGCGGGGAACATGCGCAGTTTCGCTGTCAGGCGCAATGGATCATCTGACGCGGTGCGGCGTTATCGCGGGAACCCAGGGAAAGACAAAGGGCCAGCCATGCCAGAGCTTGCGATTTCCGCGGAGAAGGTCGCCTTCATCATCGAAAAGGCGCGTGAATTCGACGTCAAGCAGGCGGATTCCGATCCGGATTCCGGCTCGAATGCGACTGATGACGATGCGGTCGACGTCCTCGAGGATGACGGCTCCGATCCCGTCGTCAACGAACTCGGAAGTTTCATCGTGGCCTTGAACGAGGACGAGCAGATCGATCTCGTCACACTGACCTGGCTCGGCCGCGGCGACGGCACGATCGACGATTGGGACGATTTGCGCGCACGCGCGGTGGAGGCGCGCGCCGAGTATCGCAGTCCCCGGCGCGAGACGGCGCATTATCTGCTCGGTGAGCCGATGCTGGGCGATCTGCTCGCCGACGGGCTCGACGAATTCGGCGTCGACTGGACCGACGGAAACCCAGTCGCCGATTCATCCAGTCCGAGCCAGCGGGACGAAGACGAGCCCACCAAGCAACAGCGGTGATTCCGGCCGATATCAGCGCGCGCAGTCGACGACCACGGTGCCGAGCTTGTCGCCTTTTTCGACGGCGACATGGGCCTGCGCCGTCTCCGACAGCGCAAACTGCGCCGCGACATTGTGGATTCGCGGCCCCGCCGCCAGCCATTTCGAGATGTCGGCCTGCGCCGCCGCAAGCAGCGCCGGCGGCAGCGCGAACAAGACGAGCGAGCGGAGCGTGATGCACTTTTCCATCAACTCGCGTATCGGCACGGTCGGCGTGCGGTTGCCATTCGTGGCGTAGACCGCGATGGTCGAATTCATGGCCATCAACTTCAGGGTCGTCGCGATGTTGCCGCCGAAATCGACATCGACCAAGTGGTCGACCCCGCGTCCGCCGGTGAAGGCCATGGCGTTGGCAACGACATCTTCGTCCCTGTAATTGACCACGAGATCGGCACCGGCCTGTCGCGCCTGCTCGCCTTTCATCGCCGAGCTGACGGTCGCGATCACCTGCGCGCCGCCCCATTTCGCGAGCTGCACGGCGTAATGCCCGACTGCACCCGCGCCGCCGGTAACCAGCACGGATTTGCCGACAATCGGTCCGTCCGCGAACAGGGAGCACCACGCCGTCATGGCGGGAATGCCCAGCGTCGCTCCTTCCGCAAAAGAGAGATTGTCCGGCAGCGGCGTCACCAAATGCTCGGCAAGCGCGATATGTTCGGCCGCCGTGCCAAAGGCGCGGCCGTTGCGCTGGCCATTGAACAGCCAGACCCTGTCGCCGATCTTGAACCGCGTCGCGCCATCGCCGATCTGGTCGATAAAGCCCGCGCCATCGCTGTTCGGAATGACGCGCGAAAATTCCTTCGCGCGATAGCTACCCCCGCGCCGGCCGACATCGGCCGGATTGACGCCGGAGGCTTCCAGGCGAATACGAACTTCGCCTGGACCTGCGACCGGCGTGGCCATCTCACCATAGGTGAGGACGTCCGCCGCCGGTCCTGTCTCCTCGTACCAGACTGCCCTCACAGCGTTCCCGGGAAGGCACCGCCGTCGAGCAGAAGGTTCTGCCCGGTGATGAAGCCCGCCTTGGCGCCGCACAGGAATGCGCAGGCGTAGCCGAACTCCTCGGGATCGCCGAAGCGGCCCGCGGGGTTGAGCTTGGCGCGCTCGGCCAGAACCTGGTCCGGCGTGATGCCGCGCTTCTCGGATTCGCCTTTCGCGGTGCTGCGCAGGCGGTCGGTCTCGAACGGGCCCGGCAGCAGGCCGTTGATGGTGACGTTGTTGATCACGGTCTTGCGCGACAGGCCGGCAATGAAGCCGGTGAGGCCGGCGCGCGCGCCGTTGGAGAGACCGAGAATGTCGATCGGCGCCTTCACCGCGGCCGAGGTGATGTTGACGATGCGGCCGAATTTGCGCGTCATCATGCCGTCCACGGTCGATTTGATCAGCTCGATCGGGGTCAGCATGTTGGCGTCGATCGCCTTGATCCAGTCGTCGCGGGTCCAGTTGCGGAAATCGCCGGGCGGCGGTCCGCCGGCATTGTTGATCAGGATGTCGGGCTCGGGGCAGGCCTTCAGCACGGCCTCGCGGCCCGCCGGCGTCGTGATGTCGCCGACGATCTCGGTGACGGTCACATCAGGATAGGCCTTGCGGATGTCGTCGGCCGTCTTCTTCAGGGCCTCGGCGCCGCGCGCGGTCAGCGTGACGTGAACGCCGGCCTCGGCCAGCGAGATGGCGCAGGCGCGTCCGAGGCCTTTGCTGGATGCGCAGACGATGGCGCGGCGGCCTTTGATCCCAAGATCCACTGTTTCACTCCCGTAATGTCAGCTAGGTTTTTAGAGCCGCTATTCTAGCCAACCTTGGCGCCGCTGATAAGGGATTGGCTCGCATCAAAATGCATGCGCACTTGCGCGGCGATGCAAATGTGCGGGCATCATCAGATGTGCCGCTCCTGCTTGAGACGGTCGATCGCGGAGGCCGCCTCCGGCGGCAGCGACTTGAAGCCCATCCGGCCGACCGTCGAGAACAGCGGCCGCAGGTGCGAACCGGCAAGAAACGGCGGCTCGCGGTTAGCCGGCACGATCTGGTCGAACACCAGCACCAGGGTGGTGGCGACGAGGCCGACCCTGATGGCGCCGAGCGCTGCGCCGCCAAGCCGGTCGCCGATGCCGGCCTGCCGTATCGTGTCGCTCAGCGCCAGCCGGCCGAGATGTCCAAACAGCATGCCGACCACCACGAAGATAACGAAGAACCAGAGCCAGTTCTGCAACAGCGGCGCATTCGGATTGCCCGCGACCTGCGGGACGATCAGCGGCATCAACGCGACGGCGATGGGGGCGGCGAGGAGATAGGCCAGGATCGTCATGGCGCTGCCCAGCAGACCAGTCCTGAAACCGAAGCCGATCGCGATTGCGAGCGCCGCATAGACGGCGAGATCGAAACTGTTCATGCGCGGGAGCCTGCCATGGAACGAGTGAACGCAGAACCGATCATTCCGGTTTCAGATCGTTAAAATCGTCTGTATTGATGGCTGCAAAGCTCAAGGAAAGCGTCATGTCAGACCTATTCGACGTCAGTCAGGAAACCATCCTCGTCACAGGTGCGAGCCAGGGCTTGGGGCGGCAATTTGCCCGGGTGCTGGCGGCGCATGGCGCGGCCGTCGCGCTCGCGGCGCGGCAGACCGACAAGCTGAAGAGCCTGGAAGAGGAGATCCGCGGCAAGGGCGGCCGTGCCGCCGCCGTCGCGCTCGACGTCACCGACACGGCATCGATCGCCCGAGCCGTCGATGCCGCGGAAGCCGCGCTCGGCCCGGTCACGGTGCTGATCAACAATGCCGGCATTGCGATCGAAAAGCTCGCGACCGAGCAGACCGAGGCCGATTGGGACGCGGTGATCGGCGCCAATCTCAAGGGCGCCTATTTCTTAGCGACCGAGATCGCGCGGCGCATGATCGCGCGCAAGCAGGCAGGCAACATCGTCAACATCGCCTCCGTGCTCGGCACCGGCGTGCTGAAGGCGGTGTCGCCTTACGCGATCTCCAAGGCCGGCATCATCCAGGCGACCAAAGCGATGGCGCTGGAGCTCGCGGGGCAGAACATCCGCATCAACGCGCTGGCACCCGGCTACATCGACACCGAGATGAACCACGCGTTCTGGTCGACGCCGTCGGGCGAGCGCCTGACCAAGCGCATCCCGCAGCGCCGCATCGGCGCCGAGTCCGATCTCGACGGCGCGATCCTGCTGCTGGCCTCGAAGGCCTCGCGGTACATGACGGGCAGCGTGGTGACGGTGGACGGCGGGTTCTTGTTGAATTGAGGAGCTGCCGCACGCTCCGCCCTCATCCTGAGGAGCCGCGAAGCGGCGTCTCGAAGGATGAAGATGAGTGCGAGGTGCGTCCTTCGAGACGCGCGCAAGAGCGCGCTCCTCAGGACGAGGTCGGAGCAAGTGGCTGCCGTAGCCCGCGCAATGCTAGTTTACCCGCATCTCCGCCCTGATCATATCCGCCGCCTTCTCTCCGATCATGATGGTCGGCGCATTGGTGTTGCCGCCGATCAGTGTCGGCATGATCGAGGCGTCGACGACGCGCAGGCCCTCGACGCCGTGCACCTTCAGCGCCGGATCGACCACGGCCATCGCATCCGTTCCCATCTTGCAGGTGCCGACGGGATGATAGACGGTGTCGACACGCGCGCGCAGGATGGCGCGGATGTCGTCGTCCGTTCTCACATCGGACGTGAACATGTCCTTCTTCTGCAACGCGCGCATTGCGGGCGTCTCCATCAGCCGTCGCGTGGTCTTGAAGCCCGCGACCATCGTCTCGAGATCCTCCGCCTCGCCCAGAAAATTCGGATCGATCATCGGCGCCGCCAGCGGATCGGCGCTTTTCAGCCAGACGCTGCCACGGCTCTTCGGCCGCAACAGGCAGACATGGCATGAGAAGCCCGCCTCCTTGTGCTTCTTGCGGCCATGGTCGTCGAGCATCGCGATGATGAAGTGCAGCTGGATGTCGGGCACATCGAGGTCGGCCCGGGTCTTCAGGAAGCCGCCACACTCGGCGAAATTGGTGGTCATCAGGCCGCGCCGTTCCCGGCGGTAGCGCTGGATGGCGCGGAGCAGGGATGGCAGCCGGCCGATCGAAGAGTGGACGAAGTGCGGATAGTCGGAGGCGTAGACGAATACGAAATCCGGATGATCCTGCAGATTGCGTCCGACGCCCGGCAAATGATGCACGACGCCGATCCCGTGCGCGGCAAGCGCCTCGCCGTCGCCGATGCCCGAGAGCATCAATAGCTGCGGTGACTGGAAGGCGCCGGAGGCGAGGATCACCTCGCGCCGCGCGCGCAGCTGCTTTGTCTGCTCGCCCTGGACATATTCGATGCCGATCGCGCGCCGACCTTCGAACAGGATGCGCGTGGCATGCGCCTGCGTCTCGACACGCAGATTCGCGCGCTTGTCCATGTGGGGATGCAGATAGGCGCGCGCCGCGCTCCAGCGCTCACCATTGTGCTGGGTCACCTGGTAGCTGCCGAGCCCTTCGTGGTCCTCTCCGTTGAAGTCCTCGCGGATGCGGAACTGCGCCTCGCGGGCGGCCTGATGGAAGACGTCGTGGATCGGATTGTCCGAGCGCAGCCTGTTGACATGCAGCGGGCCGCCCTTGCCGTGATATTCGCCGTCGAAATCGCTGTTGTTCTCCGAGCGCTTGAAATAGGGCAGCACGTCCGCGTACGACCAGCCGGCATTGCCGAGCGAGGCCCAGTGGTCGTAGTCCCATTTGTTGCCGCGGATATAGACCATGGCATTGATCGCCGATGACCCGCCGAGCCCCTTGCCGCGCGGTTGATAGCCGATACGGCCGTTCAATCCCTTCTGCGGCACGGTATCGAAGCCCCAGTTCGCGACCTTGTACGGCAAAGCGAGTCCGAACGGCGTGGTGATCCGCCAATTGTCGTTCCGTCCGCCCGCATCGAGCAGCGCCACGGATGTCCCCGCATCCTCCGACAGCCGCCCCGCAACCGCGCATCCGCCAGAGCCCGCGCCCACGACGACGAAATCGAATGTGTTGGTCACTGATGTTTCCCCCTCTTGCATTTTTCTTCTCGTCATTGCGAGCAAAGCGAAGCAATCCAGAATCCCACCGCGGAGACAGTCTGGATTGCTTCGCTGCGCTCGCAATGACGAGCAATTACGACATGAACCGCATCATCTTCTCCAGCCGCGCGATCTTGCCGCCGTGGGGCGGATAGAGGTCGGCGAGCCGGTTGAATTTCGAGCGATAGAACACCGGCTTCAGCTTGCCGAACGTGCGAAAGCCCCATTCACCGTGATAGGCGCCGGTGCCGGACGCGCCGACGCCGCCCATCGGCTGGTTGATTTGCGCGAAATGGAACAGGCAGTCGTTGATGGTGACGCCGCCGGAGACGGTGCGCGCCAGCACTTCGTCCCGCGCAATGCGGTCCTTGCCGAACCAGTACAGCGCCAGCGGCCGGTCGCGGGCATTGACGAAGGCGATGGCGTCGGCCGGTTCGCGATAGCCGAGCACCGGCAGCACCGGTCCAAAAATCTCCTCCTGCATGACCGCCATGTCTACGGTCGCGCCTGCGATCAGCGTCGGCGGGAATTTGCGGTGCGCCTTCCAGTTCGGATCGTCCGCCTGCGCCGGCTGCAGGATCTTTGCGCCGCGGCTTGCCGCATCCGCGACGAGATTTTCCAGCCGCGCATAATGCCGGTCGGAGATCACGGAGGTGTAGTCCTTGTTGGAGGGGTCGGTGCCGAACATACGTCGCATCTGCGCGCGCACTTTTTCGGCGAAGGCCTGCAGCGAGCGCTCGGGCACCAGCACATAGTCGGGCGCGATGCAGGTCTGCCCGGCATTGAGCAGCTTGCCGTAGGCGATGCGTTCGGCGGCCTCTTCGAGGTCGGCCGAGGCGTCGATGATAACAGGCGACTTGCCGCCGAGCTCGAGCGTGACGGGCGTCAGATTGCGCCCCGCGGCCTCCGCGACCAGCCGCCCCACCCGGGTCGAGCCGGTGAACACCAGATGATCGAACGGCAGCGATGCAAAGGCTTTTGCGATCTCGTCCTCGACCCCGGTGACGAGCACTTCCGCAGCGTCGAACCGCGCGGCCACCGTCTCCTTCAGCAGCGCGGAGAAGTGGGGCACGAGCTCGCTCGGCTTGATGATGACACGGTTGCCGGCGGCGAGCGCGCCGATGGCGGGCGCGAGCGTCAGCTGCAGCGGATAATTCCAGGGCGCGATGACGCCGACGACGCCGAGCGGCTGCGGCATCAGCCGGTTGCGCGCGGGCAAAAATTGCAGCGCCGTCGAAACGCGCTGCGGCGCCATCCAGCTCTTGAGGTGCTTGGTGGCATGACGGATCTCGGAGAACACCATCATGGTCTCGGCGATATTGGTCTCGACCGCGCAGCGGTGGCCGAAATCGGCCGAGATCGCCTGCCGGAAGCGCTCCTCGTTGTCGGCGACGACAGTCCGCAGCCGCGTCAGCCGGTCGAGCCGCTCGGCAAGGTCAGGCGCCGGCTCGGCCCGCGACCGCGCGACCATGGCATGGAAGGCGTCTTCGAGGGCACGAAGCGGTGCGGTCACCGGGGGGCGGTCCAAGGGGCCGTCCAAGGTGTGGTCCATGGCGTTCTCCCCCTTTAAGTGGCGTTTCCGCCTGGTTTTGTGGCCGCAAGCTGGCCCCTTGTGGAACTTCTGGCAAGGGCGGGCCAAGCAGGCCGCAAATTCGTCCACCGCGCTGTCATAAAGTCGAAAAAAACGTCCCCGCAGCCCTTTCCAAAGCCACCCCGGGTTGGTACATACCGGCCGCACCCAACGGGCTTTGCCCGGGGTTGCCTTCCAAGGAAGCCTTCGGGACGGACGAAGCAAGCCACGCGAACAGCGCCGGCCCTTCATTCACCGTCCCCGGCACTTTCACGAAGGCAAAGCAACGGTTAACGCGGGGTGGAGCAGCCCGGTAGCTCGTCAGGCTCATAACCTGAAGGTCATAGGTTCAAATCCTATCCCCGCAACCAGACTAGCCTCTTATTTTACGAGGTTTTCTGAAAGCCGCCCTTCGGGGCGGCTTTCTTGTTTTCGGCGATGTCGCCACCTCACCGTCTGTGCGGGGGCTGAAGCTCAACCGCAAGCCTTCCGGCATCTGCCTCCCCCTACTTTGCTCCCTCGGACCGCAGAATGCGGCGCTCCAGATTGCGGCGCCGGCGCTTTTGTTCCGCGGACACGGCCGCGGCCTGCTTCAGATACGCCGCCTTTTCCTTTCCCTTCAATTTCTTGGCGAATTCCAGCATCGTATAGTACCAGCTGTGATGCGCGGCCGTATACGTCGGCTCAATCTCTGCAGCCCGGCGGTATTTCTCAAATGCTGCCTTATAGCTCTTGGCGGCGCCGGTTCTACGGGCGAGATCGGCGAGCGCGTGGCCCCAGCTCAGATAGACGCTGTAATAGTTTGGATTGGCCGCTCCCGCAGCCTGGAAATGCACCATCGACTTCTTAAACAGGACGAGGTCGTCCGTGATCCGCGCCAAATCATGTAGTGCCTTGGCAAAATTAGTGTGAACGAGGTCGGGCGTCTGGGTGTGTCGGAGCGCCGCTTCATAATGACCAAATGCTTCTCTCAGTATCGCATTGTCGCTGCGGGGATGTTCTGCGCGCGCCAGATCCGCCAACGCATTCGCCAAATTGTTGTGGGCCTCTGAAAATTGTGGATCGATGGCCAGTGCAGCCCGATATTTCACAACGGCGCGGTTGAGCAGCGCTTCCGCCGCCCTAGTCATCACTTCCGGTGCGCCATCCCGGACCGCCATAGACAGGTCGAACAGGACGTTACCCCAGTTGTAGAGGGCATCAGCTTCTGTGACCTGAATTTTCGCCGCGATGGCGAAATGCTCAGCGGCTTTCCGATAAACGTCGCGATCATCGTCGATTTTCGCCGCCGAGTGCGCGCGATCGCCCAGAATCATTTGGGACCAGCCGTAAATGTCCCGTTCCCGTTCGGTCAGCTTCTTCAGCTGCCGGCCCTTGAACAACGCGGCTACGCGCTCATGCTCGCCTGCGAGGAAATAGTATTCGGCAGATAAGGCTTGCTCTTGGCCGGCGATCAGCGCGTCGAGCTGGGGCCGTATGACGGCGGCGACGTCAAACCGGCTTTCACGGAGACCAGGCTCGTCGTCCAGATTGTTTCTCGGAGCTTTGTAGTCCTTCAGCATCTGAAACATAGATTTCAAATGCGAAAACGGCTGCGTTACGAAACGCGGGGGAAAGCATCCGAGCTTTTGAGCCAGTGTGACGAAGAAATCATCGGCATCCCAATCACCCAAGAAGTGCGTGCCGCGTCCGGGAGCGAGGAGCCGTTTGGAGACGTGGGCCGGCGGCGCCTTTCCATAGCCTACCCAATAGAGCCCATACTCGAACGTCCTAACATCGGCCAGAAGATCAAAAACCGGATCGTTCTCGCCACTATAACCGACCACAATCCAAATCCGGCCTTTGTGCGCGTCCTCGAAAACAGGTTTCACATAGCGCCGGTGTTTGTTTACTTCTTCACGCGTGTTGAGAAGCACGAAGCCATCACGCTGACCATGGAGATGGAATATCGACTTTTCACTCACCTGGTCGGGATTGAAAAAGATGCGATGCGGCGAAGTCATAAACCGCCGGGAACGAATTTATAAGTGAGCAGGCCCTGGAAACGAGAGGATCAAAATTGGTGGTTAGTACCCGATCGACAAAGTCGTGATCAATAAGTTGAGCGAGCGCGAGGTGGGCCCAATTGATTTTCGCACTGTCGATGTATCCGCCAATAAGGTCGCGCCGGACCCCCCTGTCGAGTGCGGCCATGCAGCCAGGATAGTCTTTCGGGGTCGCACGCGCGTAGGCGGCAGGATATGCGGTCCTGATATGCTCTACCACGGCACCTGCCGACGGAATCCCCGCGCTGATCGAACAGCCAGCACCGAGTAGCACGGTGCATTTTCGCGTTGTGCCTGGTTTTGGCCGCAGCGCCTCTACAATATCTTCTAACGTGCGTGGGGGCGTTGGCGTCAAATTATTCTCATGTTGGGAATTGAGTGCATCACGACTCAGCACCGTCGGAGTTGAGTGCACCGTAATCTCCGACCAAGAGTAGACCAAGCCCTCACTCCGGATAGCTCAGGATCATCTTCAGCAGTTTCGGGAACCGCGCATTAATGTCCTCCTCGCGCAGGACATTGCGGTGCTGGACGCCTTGCTTGGACGTCCGGATCAGGCCGGCCTCGCGCAGGATACGAAAATGGTTCGACAGGGTCGACTTCGCCATGTCAGGGCAAGGCGCCGCCTCGGTGCACGACATGCAATCGTTTTGCGCGGCCAGGCTTTTGACAATCCGCAGCCGCATAGGGTCCGCGAGCGCTCCCAGCACCCCAGCCAGTGAAATCTCGCTCCGCGGTGGGTGAACGAACTGCACCATGCATAAAATATAGCACCTCCCTTGAATTCATTCAATAGTTCACTAGTATCGAACTATTGATTATTGGCGTCGTGCCGGATGGTGGAGAATGTGATGACCAAGAGACTCGAAGGAAAAGTGGCGCTCGTGACCGGCGCATCCAAAGGCATCGGTGCCGAAATCGCCGCCCGGCTCGCGGCCGAGGGCGCGGCGGTCGCCGTCAATTACAGCTCCAGTAAGCAGGCCGCCGACCGCGTGGTTGCCGCCATCATCGCCAAGGGCGGCAAAGCCGTCGCGGCCCACGGCAATCTGGCCGACGCCAAGGACGTGACAAGCGTGGTCGCAGAGACCGTGAAGGCGTTCGGTGCGATCGACATCCTGGTCAACAACGCGGGCGTTTACGAGTTCGCGCCGCTCGAGGCCATCACGCCCGAGCATTTCCACAAGCAGTTCGACCTCAATGTGCTTGGCCTGCTGCTGGTCTCGGGGGAAGCGTCGAAGCACTTCAACGCTAATGGCGGAAGCATCATCAACATCAGCTCCGGTGTATCGACCATCGCGCCGGCAAACACCGCTGTCTACACCGCGACGAAAGCCTCGGTGGATGCGATCTCCGCCGTGCTGGCGAAGGAACTGGCGCCGCGCAAGATCCGCGTCAACGCCGTCAACCCGGGCATGATCGCCACCGAAGGCGTCGTCTCGGCCGGCCTGCACGAAGGTGACATGCGCAACTGGATCGAATCCACCACCCCGCTTGGCCGCATCGGCAAGGTCGAGGAGATCGCTGCCGCGGTGGCCTTCTTCGCTTCGGACGACGCATCGTACGTCACGGGCGAGACGCTTCACGTCACCGGCGGCCTTCGCTGAACCTGTCGGCCTAAGGAGGAAATGGCGCGCCTTGCGCGCCATTTTTTCTTGGAGCTCAAGGCAGCTCAGAACTGCGCAATAGCCTTCCCGGCCGCCGCCAACCAGGATCGACAGCGCCTCGGCGAGCGGGAAGATCCGGGAGGCGTGGCAGCCATTCTGTCGCGTCGAATATATCTGAAGATCAGGATCTGTGCGGGCAGACCATCGTCAGATTGAGCAGCACCGGCTTGTCCGAGCCCTTCTTGTAGTCCCACTCCAGCCGGATCTCGTGCCGGTGCGCGAAAGCGTCGCTGGCTTCGTGGGTGATGATCTTCGTCTTCATCGGGATCGGCGGCTCGGAGTTGAAGCATTTCCGGACGCAGGCGTCGAGCAGATCGCATCGTGTCAGGGGAATGACGCCCGGCTCATCCCTGGACAGGGGGACCGTGTTCGGCTGGGTGCTGAGGTCCACCCGGGCCCGGCCCTTTTCCTTGTGCCAGTACTTGGCGCTGCCCTGCGGCCAGTTCGATGCCGGGTTCAGAATCAAATGGTACTGGCCGTATTCCAAGGTCGGCAGGTCGATGTCGTCGGACGCCTTGAGCTTCGCGACGCTCTTCTTCATGTTCGCCAAAGGATAGTAATTGCTGTTCATCAAGTCTCGAAATGCCTTGCCGCTATATACCAGTCCGGCCATCGCCTCTTTCCTCGATATGTCTGTTTGTCGAAATCTCTGGCGGGGTGGCCGAAAATACGCGTCACGCTACGGCCGATCACGCGATTTGTTGTGCGCAGTCAACGCTACCACTCAGGAATGTACTTCGTCCAGAGAGCCTCCATCCGGTAACCTCGCCCATGTCGCAAGCCCGATTGCCATGCACTTTCCTATAGGTATTGTTGGGTCGAACGCCTCGTCGGTGTTGGAGCGGGGCTGCCGAGGCAGTGGTTGAAGGCGCTGGAATGCATTGCTTCGCGTGTCAGTCGGCGATTGGTCCGGGCGACAGCTGGTGCTCCAAATGCGGGGCGGCGGTGCGCCAGCGCGTCGATCCCGACAGCGAACGAAGGTTTGTGACGATTCTGCGCGCCGACGTCGTCGACTCCACGGGTCTTGTGGCCGAACTGGAGCCGGAGGCGGCGGTATCGCGCCTCGAACCGGCTCTTGCCGCGATGAGAGGCGCGGTGCGCCAGTTCGGCGGCATCGTCAGCAAGGAGTTGGGTGACGGGTTGGCCGCCGTCTTCGGCGCCCCGATCGCCGACGACAACCATGCGCCCCTGGCCTGCCACGCGGCCATCGAGCTGGTCCGGCGTGTTGGCAGCCTGGGCGATCCAGGACTTCAAGTCCGGGTCGGCCTGCACTCGGGTCATGTGGTGGCCTACATGGTGGCGAGTGAATTTTCCAAGGTCTACGAGATCGGAGGCGCCGCCCAGCATCTGGCGGCGCGGCTGGAGACGGCGGCCGAGGCGAACCAGATCTACGTCTCCGAAGCCTGCCAGGAGCTGGCGGACGGACACGTCCGCTTTGAATTCCTGGGACGCAAGGTGCTCCGTGGTTTCGGCGAGCCCCTGCCTGTCTACCGGGTCATGGGTGCGAGCGACCTGTCGAGCTGGCGGGTCCGACGTGCGCGGAGCGTTTCCCGATTCGTCGACCGCACGACGGAACGGGCGTTGTTGTGGCGCGCTGCGGATAGGGTTGCTGCCGGCCGGCAGACGGTTCTGCTGATGGGTGACGCCGGCATTGGCAAGTCGCGGCTTGCGCATGAATTCGCGCAGGATCTCCGGGCTGGCGGCTGGCGGCTTATCGATGTCGAGTGCAGCCCGAATCTCCAGGGTGCGCCGTACAGCGCGCTCAAGCGCCTGTTGCTCTCGATCCTTGATACGGCAGCAAGAGATCAGACCAGGACGGATGATCCGAGAGACGCGTTGCCGGTGGTGCAACAGCGGGCTGTCGACGCGATCCTGGATTTGCCGGTTTCCGATCCGCAATGGGATGAATTGGAGCCTCACGCGCGCGGTCGTGCGATTTCAGACGCAAGCTGTGCGATCGTCGAGAGCGTCGCCCGTCGTCAGCGCACGATCCTTCTGATCGAAGACCTGCACTGGATGGATCGGGCCAGCGATGCGGTCGTCGCCACCCTTTCGGGGCTTCAATCCCCTGATTTGCTTGTGCTGCTGACGACGCGGCCCAATGGGATGCCGGTGTGGATCGCGAGCTGCCGCGCGGAAATCGTGGCGATGCGGCCTCTCGATGACGATTCGGGCCTGGCCATGCTCGCGGACATGCTTGGTCCCGCCACGACCAACGAAGACCTGAAGAATCGGATCATCTCTCATACGGCCAACGTTCCGCTGTTCATTGAGGAAGTCTGCCGCAGTCTGAAGGACAGCGGCATGCTTCTTGGTCAGTGGGGCGACCTTTCCCTTGCGCGTCCCGTGGACGAACTCGGCATTCCCAGCAGCATTCAGGGTGTGATCGCGGCGCGGCTGGATCGTGTGTCACGACAGGAACGGTCGCTTCTCCAGATCGCCGCGGCGCTCGGACCCCGGGCCGACCAGGCCACACTGCGAAGAGTGGCAGCCTTGCCGGAGGACGTCCTGCAGGATTGCCTCACCGCGCTCGATCGGGCCGAGCTGCTCGTCAGGATCGATAGTGAGTTGGAGGACTCGCTCGAATTCCGGCACGAGATGGTCAGGCAGGTGACCTACGATTCGATGGTCGAGAAGGTGCGGGAAAGCATCCATGCCAGCATTCTGGCGGCTCTCGAGACCGACGAGGCATGGACCGACGGTCCCGATACGCTCTGCTATCACGCGACCAGAGCGAAGGATTGGCGGAAGGCTTTTCAGCATGGCAGGAGCGCGGCTCGAAAATGTCTGGTGCGCTCGGCCTTTGCCGACGCGGTCGACTATTTCGAGATCGCGATGGGATCTCTCGACAAGACCCCGGTGACGCACGCGCGCGAAACGGACGCCATTGACCTTCGGATGGAAGCGCGGTTGGCCTTTGCGGGGTCGGGGCGTGTCGCCGAAGCCCTGGATTTGGGGAGCGAAGCCGAACGGCGAGCCGATGCGATCGGCGACATTGGACGCAAGGTCGCGGCCATGACCATGAGAGCGGGTGCCCAGAATTTCTATGGAACGCCGGTCGAGGCTGTCGCGATCGGAGAAGATGTGGTGCATCTGGCGGAAAGCTCGGCCAATCCCGCCTGGCGCAATCTCGCGCAATACAGTCTCGGGCAGGCCTATTTTCTTTCCGGCCGCTACGATCGCGCCGAGAAGATGCTGGCCACCGCCCGCGTCCATCTCGAGGGTCTGACAGCGAGTGCTCCGATCGGCACGACCCCACGATCTTTGCTCCTCCTCTGCTGCATGATGAGCAGCATCACTCGCACCGTGATGGGCGAGTTCGAAGCCGCCGAGCAGCTCCAGCAGCAAGCCGCCGCGATCGCGGAGGAAACGGGCCGCCCCTACGACCGCGTCGCCGCTGCCTATAGCGGCGGCTGGCTGAAGCTCGGCCGCGGCGAGCCGGCGGCGGCCGCGGCCATTCTCGAAGACGGTTTTGTCCTGGCGCAGAAGCACGGCATCCGGCTGTTCGTGCCGGTGCTCGCCTGTCATCTCGGCATGGCCTATCTGGAGCAGGGGCTGTTCGACCGGGCGCGCGGCATGCTGACAGAAGCGCGCGATGAGGCGAAGGCGGTCGGCTATACCTCGGCGGTGCTGCGCAGCTCGATCTATCTGGCGCTCGCCACCCACCGTCTCGGCGACGTCCAGGCCGCGCAGAACATGCTGCGCGAAGCGCGCAACACCGCGCGGCAACAGGGGTTCTCCGGCCTGGAGGCGGAGGCGCTGTTCGGCGAGGCAGTGGTGACGCCGCCGTCGGATGCGGAGGCCAAGGCGGCCATCCTTGGCGCCCTGCGCGCGACCATCGCGATCGCCGCTGAGAGCGGCGCGCTGCCGCTGCGGCACAAGGCCGAGGCGATGCTCAACGAGATGCAGGCGACCGGTGACGAGCTCAGCTGACGGCAGCGGCGGCTGGGCCGCCATCGCGGCCCAAATCTCCCCGACGCGCCAAATAAATTCAGTAGGCGCCGCAACGACTTAGCTACTGTGCATGGGGTTGTTTTCGCCCTTTTATCTTGAAGGGCCCTCCATGGTGCAGCGCGGAGGACGGCACGCTTGTGCGGCCCGCTCCGATGACTATGCCCTTGCACGCGCCGCAAGGTCGGCTACCGTCGGCCCTGGCCACACGGCCAGGCGACTTTTGATTTCAATTTTTTAGCATCCGATTTTCCGGCGCCGCGACGGCGCGACGCCCACCGAACGAGGCGGGGCCATGATCACACGGGACCAGTCAGCGCTGCTCGCGCCGGTCGAGCGGGATTTGCGGCTCGATCTCTTCCGCGGCATCGGTCTGTGGATGATCTTCCTCGACCACATCCCGCACGACGTCGTGGCCTGGCTGACGTTGCGCAATTACGGCTTCAGCGACGCCGCCGAATTCTTCGTCTTCATCTCCGGTTATCTGGTCGGCTGGATCTACGGCCCGATCGTCGCGGGCGGCTGGTTTGCCGCCGCGCTGAAGCGGCTGTGGCGGCGCGCGGTCGAGATGTATGTCGCCCACATCATGCTGTTCCTGCTGTTCACGGCACAGATCGCCCGCACCGCGCGCCGCTTCGACAATCCGATGTACGAGCACGAGTTCAACGTCTTCAATTTCCTGTCGCATCCGGACGAGCTGATCGGGCAGGCGATCCTCCTGAAGTACAAGCCGGTCAATCTCGACGTGCTGCCGCTCTACATCACGCTGGTGTTCGCATCGCCTTTCATCGTGTGGTGCCTGGTGCGCCGGCCGAACCTGACGCTCGCCGCATCCGTGGTGCTCTACGTGCTGGCGCGCTGGTTCGACTGGAATGTCGCCTCCTATCCGCCCGGCACGCACTGGTACTTCAACCCGTTCTGCTGGCAGCTGATGTTCGTGTTCGCGGCCTGGTGCGGCATCGGCCAGATCGACAAGATCGCGAGATGGGTGTGGTCCAAGGCGGCAATGACGTTGGCCGCGGCCTGGCTGGCGTTCGCGCTGCTGATCGTGATGACCTGGCACGTCCCCTCGCTCGATGCCCTGATCCCGAAATGGATGATCAAGGCGATCTACCCGATCGACAAGACCGACCTCGACATGCTGCGCTTCACGCATTTCCTGGCGCTGGCGATCTGGGTGACGCACTTCATCTCGCGCAAATGGCGGACCCTGCACGGGGCCTGGCTGCGCCCCGTGATCCTCTGCGGCCAGCATTCGCTGCCGATCTTCTGCCTCGGCGTCTTCCTGTCGTTCTCGGCGCACTGGATCCTGACGCAATACACCAAGGGCGTCTGGGAACAGCTCGCGGTCTCCGTCGTCGGCATCGTCATCATGGTTGCAGCCGCCTGGCTGCTCGACCGGACCGAGCGGGTGCCGAACCTGTTCGTGAAGGTGACGGAGATCGAGGAGGCCGACACCGTCCTGGAAAGCGCGCCCGCGGACAGGTCTGCCGTGGCGCCCGCGGGTCATTGAGGATCGCCGGCCTGCATTTTCGTGGAGAGATCCAACGGAGAAGTTTATGTCCAGACTTGTGTTGACGATCGCCGGCACCCTCCTGCTTCTGATCTCGGGTGCATCGGCGCAAGCACCCTCGCCGGAGGCGATGAGCGCGGCGCGCAAGCTCGTGGTCACCCTGAAGATCGCGGATCAGTATCGCGCGCTGTTGCCGCAGCTCCTGCTCAAGCTGAGGCCCGTGGTCGCGCAGGACAGGCCGGAGATCGAACGCGACTATGACGCAGTGACGGCACCCGGCTCCGAGATCTACACTCCGGCCCTCACCTCGATGATCGACCAGGTCGCCGCTCTCTACGCCCAGAGCTTCAGCATCGACGAGCTGCGCCAGATCGAGGCCTTCTATGTTCAGCCGGCCGGGAAGAAGCTACTGGAGAAGTCGGATGCGCTGGCGCAGGCAAGCGCGCAGATCGGCCAGGACGTCGGCCAGAAGACGGCCGACGAATTGAAGCAGCGCCTCATGGAGGCGCTGCGCCAGAAGGGGCACAAGCTCTGAGCTTGCCGCGCTCGCTGGCTGATTTGACGCGGCCAGCGCCCGCGCGGCTCGACGTGTTCTTGGGGCCGCAAATCTATCTCGGCGCCTCCGGCGTGATCACGGGCAAGCCTGCGGCCGACAACATCCTCTCATTGATCCAGGCGCACAAGGTCACGTCGTTCTTCGCGCCGCCGACGATCTGGATCGCGGGCAAGCGCGAGCTGCGCCAGCGCTTCGTCGGCGGTGAACGCTCGACAAGGCGATCCAGAAGAATTTTGGGACTTGACGCATTCCTCTTCTCGCTCTCCCGCAAGAACAGGGAGAGCGAAAAAGGACGCCTCAATACTTCTTCACATGGGCACCGAACGCGAACCACAGCGCCATCGACGCGAGGCCAAAGCCGCCGAGCAGCAGGAACGTCGGGCCGTAGCCGATCCATTGCGCGATCCAGCCACCAAGCGCGGGACTGAGGCTCGCGCCGATGCCCTGCACAGTGATCACGGCACCCTGGCCGAGATTGATGCGGCCGGTGCCGTTGAGCGCGCGCGCGACCATGCCGGGGACGGCAACCGTCTGGAGTCCCGTGCCGATGCCGTCGAGCACCTGCATCGGCACGACGCCCCACCATCCCGTGACGAAGAAGGCGAGCACGCCGCGGATGGGCAGGAACATGAAGGAGACGAGGATGATAGGCCAGTAGTTGCGCTTGCTCGCGGCCTTCATTGCGATCAGCGATGTGATGATCATGACGCCTTGCGCGATCACCACGGTGGTCGCGACGAAGCTCGGGCCGTTGGCTTGGCCTTCCGCGACCGCCGCCAGGCCATAGAGCGGAACGATGGCGGCATTGCCGAGATGAAACAGCGCGAGCGCCAATGCCAGCACCAGCAGCGCGCGGTGCTTGAGCAGCATCGTGAACGCGTCCGGCGCGCTGTCGGGATCGTCCTCCTTGCTGCCGCGCGCAGCGCGATCGTCGATCGCCTTGGCCGGGATCACCATCACGCAGGCGATTGCGATGGCGCCGAACACAGCCGCCAACACGAACACCGAGACGTAGCCGAACTTGTAACCCAGATAGCCCGACAGCGCGGCGCCGACCATGTTGCCGGCGTGGTTGAAGGCCTGGTTGCGGCCGTTGAGCGCGTTGAAGCCCTTCTGCTTGGCGATGCCGAGCGTGATGCCTGTGACAGCCGGCACGATCGCGGCACTCGCCAGCGATTGTGCCACTTGCGAGAACGTTACCGCCCAGAAATTTTGCGAGATCAGGATGATCGCGGACGCGAGCACCACGCAGATGCCGGGAATCACGACCCACATCCGCTTGTTGCGGCTCGCGTCGATGAAGCCGCCGATCGGCGTGGTGATCAGCATGCCCGCGACATTGCCGATCGTCATCGCGGTGCCGATCAAGCCGCTCGCCCAGCCGCGCTCCTGGAGGAAGACGCCGACGAAAGGGCCGATGCCCGACTGCATGTCGGCCATGAAGAAGTTGAGAGCGAACAGGGGCCAGATACGAGACGAGGAGGGGGACCGCGATGTCATCGATACCAAAACGTGGTCTCAGCCGGGATACGGCGGGTGGGACATTATCCTTTCAGCCAATCGTTCTGGCGCGGACGAGAGTTTAACGAGCGCTGATCGGGTTGGTTCCAGGTTTCGCCGGGTCGGCGGGGCTTGCGATCACGGCCAGCAATTCCCTATTGACGTTGGATCGTCTTTGTCGGGAGTACGGCATGCCCCTCTGGACCTGCGAAACCTGCGGCGCGCAATTTCCGGGCGAAAATCCGCCAACGTCCTGTGAAATTTGCGAGGACGAACGGCAATACGTCGGCTGGAACGGACAGACTTTCCTCACGCGCGAGGCGCTCTCGGAACGTCACCGCATGGTCTGGCGCGACGATCTCGGCCTGACCGGCATCGCGCTCGAGCCAAGCTTTGCCATCGGTCAGCGCGCGCTGCTGGTGCCGCTCGCGGACGGCTGGCTGATGTGGGACTGCATCCCGCTGGCGACGCCGGAGGCGATCGCGCATGTGCGGTCGCTCGGCGGGTTGAAGGCGATTGCGATCTCGCATCCGCATTATTATGGCGCGCTCGCCGACTGGAGCGAGGCGTTCGGGGGCGTGCCGGTCTATTTGCACGCCGATGATCGCCAATGGGTGACGCGTCCGCATTCCTCGATCGTGCACTGGACCGGCGAAAGCCATCGCCTCTCCGACGATGTGCTGCTGCTGCGCACCGGCGGTCATTTCGCCGGCGCCACCATGCTGCACCATGCGAGTGGTGCGGACGGCAGGGGTGCGCTGCTCACCGGCGATATCGCGCAGGTCACGATGGATCGCCGCTTCGTCAGCTTCATGTACTCCTATCCGAACTACATGCCGCTCAACGCCGCCGCGGTGCGACGGATTGCGGCTGCCGTCGAGCCGCTGGCCTTCGACCGCGTCTACGGCGCCTGGTGGGATCGCAACATCGCCGCAGGCGCCAAGGCCGCATTCGCGGCCTCTGTCGCGCGCTATCTGGCCGCCATCGCATGAGCCGGCGCGAGACCGCATTTATCTTGCTCGTCCACAATAAATGGACTATAAGTACAGTTATTAAGCGTGACGCGACGATGCGTCTGCGGGACCGGCATGATCGATGCATCGCTGTTTCCGCGGCGCGCTTGCCGCGTGAGCGGGAGTTCGGTCCATGACGGCAGGGCGCGACTACGAGATCTTCGAGGCCGGCGACGTCGCGCTCCGGTCCGGGGTCGTCGTCCCTTCGCTCAAGCTCGCCTACAAGACCTACGGCACGCTCAGTCCGGACAAGGACAACGTGATTCTCTATCCGACCTCGTTCAGCGCGCAGCACGCCGACACCGAGTGGCTGATTGGCCCCGACGGGATGCTCGACCCTACGCGGTACTTCATCATCATCCCGAATCTGTTCGGTAACGGGCTGTCGTCCTCGCCGTCGAATACCGCCGCGCCGTTCCCGATCCTGACCTATCACGATGCCATCGCGGTCCAGCACCGGCTGCTCACCGAGCGGTTCGGCATCTCGAAGCTTGCCCTGGTCTATGGCTGGTCGATGGGCGGCATGCAGGCCTATCACTGGGCGGCGCTGCATCCCGATATGGTCGAGCGGGCGGCCGTCGTCTGCGGCAGTGCCCGCTGCGCGGCCTATAATTACGTCTTCCTGGAAAGCGTGAAGGCCGCGCTGACCGCCGACCCCGCCTTCCGCGACGGCCGCTTCGCCGAGAAGCCCGTCGCAGGCTATCGCGCCATGGGGCGCGTCTACGCGGGTTGGGCGATGTCGCACGGTTTCTATCGCGACGAGATCTGGCGCGAAGCGGGCTTCACCTCGCTGGACGACTATCTCGCCCGCAGCTGGGACGCGGCGTTTGCCCGGCGCGATGCCAACGATCTCCTGGCGCAGATTGGGATCTGGCAGAACGGCGATATCAGTCGCTGCGCCACATTCAACGGCGATTTCGATCGCGCGCTCGGTGCGATCACGGCCCACATGCTGCTGATGCCCGGTGCGACCGACCGCTATTTCGACGTGCGCGACAACGAGGACGAACTCGGCCGGCTGGTCAATGCGCGCTCTGCGGTGCTGCATCCGATCGCGTCGCTGCACGGCCATCGCGCCGGCAACCCCGTCAACAATCCGCGCGATCAGGCCTTTATCAAGGCCGAGATCGCGGAGCTTCTCGGCAAGTAGGACAGGCATCCGATCATGACTGACGCAACCGTTTCAGACTCCGGCCATCGGCTGAAGCCGCTGGCGCCGGCGATGCTGCGCGAATTGTCGGTGCGCTCCAACCTCAGGGGCGCCGCGCAAAGCCTCAGCCACTACGGCCTGGTCGTACTGGTCGGCGCGCTGATCTGGAGGGTCTCTTCGACCTGGGGTGTCCTTTGGGCGTTGCCGCTGATGGCGGTGCAGGGCTATCTCGTCGCCTTCCTGTTCATGGCGGTGCACGAGACGGCGCACAAGACTGCGTTCAAAAGCCGCGGCCTCAACCTCGTGGTCGGCTATCTCTCAGGCTTCATCATCGGATTGCCTTACGAATATTATTGCCTGTTCCATTGGGACCATCACCGCTACACGCAGGATCCGGACAAGGACCCCGAGCTGGTCGTCGGCGTCAAGCCGAAATCCGACACGCAGCTCGCGCTCGCCTATAGCGGCGTGCTTCAGGTCGCCGGACGCCTGCGGCTGATGCTCGGCCATGCCGTCACCGGCAAGGTCGTCGTGCCCTGGATTCCCGAGAACAGGCGCGCCATCATCGTCACCGAGGCGCGCGCCTATGCCGCGCTCTATGCGTTGCTGCTCGTTCTGTCCTTGTGGTTCTCTTCCGCGCTGCTGCTCTGGGTCTGGATCGTCCCGCTGATCATTGGGCAGTTCTTCCTGCGGCCCTATCTCTACGCCGAGCACACCGGCTGCGAGCGTACCCGCAGCGCATTCCAGAACACGCGCACCACCTACACCGGCGCGATCGTCAAATGGATCGCGTGGAACATGCCCTATCATGTCGAGCACCACGCTTATCCCTCGATCCCGTTCCACGCGCTGCCAAAGCTGAACGGAATCGTCGACGGCGAGATCGTCCATCGTGGCCGCGGCTACATCAGGACCACGCGCGAGACCTGGGCCTGGTTTCGCCGGCAACGTCAGGGCGGCTAGCGGAAGAAAATTCGACGCGCAAAGGCCCCGATCGCGGTGCGATCGGGGCTTTGTCGTGAATGCGGGGATATCAGTAGATCCCGTACGCGCACACGTTCACGACGCGGACGCGCAGGCCGTGGCGGGTCTGGACGACGCGCTCCTGATAGCAATTGTTGACGCCGCTGTTGACGTAGACGCCGCCAAAGCCCCAGCTGGGACCCCAGTGATGGTGAAAGCCGTGGGCCGACGCGGCGGTGGGGGCGAGAGCGGCAACGCCGAGCGAGCCGGCGGCGATCAGACCAAGTGCAAGCTTACGAAACATCTTCATTCTCCAGTATGGCGCAAAGGGCCGTTGTTGTGTCCCTGCATCTCGGTCGAGCCGAAACGCGGATGCGTTCATGCAGGGAGGGGAGAATCGTGTTTCAGGAGTGTTTCGTCGGTCGCGGCGCATTGCGCCGCCGTCCTCTTTTCCGCGCCGCGCGATAGCGCACAGCCATCGCCTCTGTCAGCTCGGTCATCTTCTCGCGCAGATCGGCCGGCTCCAGCACTTCGGCCTCGGGCCCGAGCCGCAACAATTCGGCCGCGGCATGCCATGACGTCTTGCCGGTCGGCACTCTGGCAATGCGCCAGCCGTCAGCATCTGCGGTCTCTTCGAGCTGCGTACGCGCCCTGACGTAAGGCTGGCTCAGTGCATCGAGCAGTTTCACGCCGAAGGGCGACAGCCGGACGACCGCCACATTGGGATGCATCTCGGCCTCGAGACGCAGCGTTGCGTCCCGCCAATAGCCGGCGAGATCGAAGCCGGCGGGCCGCTCACAGCGATCGTCGAGCGCCATGCAGTCGAGCACGCGCGCGACGCGATAGGTCCGCACGCTGCCGTCGACCAGACCTGCGAGATACCAGCTGCCGCCTTTCAGCACGAGACCGAGCGGCGCGACGCGGCGCTGCTTCTCGGCGCGCCAGCTCTGGTAACGGATTTTGATTAGTGTCCCGCGCAGGGTCGCGGCAGCGATGGTGCGCAGATGCTTTGGCTCTTCCGCCTCGCCGAACCAGCCCGGCGCGTCGAGATGAAAACGCTCCTGCATCCGTCCCGCGTCTTCGCGCAAATTGGCGGGCAGGGCGGCCATCAGCTTGTTCTGTGCGGCGATCATCGCCGCATCCAGCCCGAACGCCGCCGCCGGGCCCGGCAATCCCGCCAGAAACAGCGCTTCCGCCTCGCTTTGCGACAGACCGTTCAGTCGTACGCGATAACCGTCGAGCAGGCGATAGCCGCCCTCCGCACCGCGGTCGGCATAGACAGGGACGCCGGACGCCGCGAGCGCATCGATGTCGCGGTAAATCGTGCGCACCGAGACTTCGCAGGCCTCCGCGAGCTCGGGCGCGGTGACCTGCCTCTTGGCCTGGAGGGTGGTGAGGATCGACAGCATCCGGCTCGCGCGCATGATCTCTTAAACCATACCTGACACAGGATGTCAGGTATGGTCCGCTACAACGCCATCGCCAGCCGGCCAGATGGAGACCGCCATGACCGATCCGAACCGCATCACGTTATATTATTCGCCGCAAACCCGGGCCACCGGCACGCGGGTGCTGCTGGAGGAGCTGGGAGCGTCCTATGATCTTCATGTCCTCAACATGAAGGCCGGCGAGCAGCGCCAGCCGGCCTATCTCGCCATCAACCCGCTCGGCAAGGTGCCGGCGATCCGCCACCAGGGGCAGCTTGTGACCGAGCAGGTCGCGATCACCATCTACCTCGCCGATCTGTTTCCGGAGGCGGGGCTGACGCCTGCGCTGAACGATCCGCTGCGCGGCCCCTATCTGCGCTGGATCGCCTATTACGGCTCATCCTTCGAGCCGGCCCTGATCGACAAGTTCATGCAGCGCGAGCCGGCACCGATCACGCAATCGCCGTATGCCGACTATGACATCATGCTCGGCGCGCTCGAGGCGCAGCTGTCGAAGGGACCGTATCTGCTCGGCGAGCGCATGACGGCCGCGGATGTGCTGTGGGGCGTCGCGTTCAGCTGGACCATGATGTTCGGCATCGTGCCGAAGAAGGATGTGTTCGTCCGCTATGCCGAACGGATGACGGCGCGGCCGGCGTTCCAGCGTATCACTGCGGCCGATGCCGAGATGGCTGCGCAGCATGCTGCGGCCGCCGGTGGGTAAGGCGCACTAGGCCGGGACGACACTGAGGGTGTGGCGCGCTGTTGCGAAATAATGTCCATCTCACTCAAAACCGAGGCAGTCGTTTTTCCGCGAACGCCTTGATGCCTTCCTTGATCTCGTCGCCGCGCATGCTGTCGCGGTGACGGTGGTCGGCGGCTTGCTGGTCGAGTTCGCCGCGGGCAAATTCGTTGATCGCGCGCTTCATGCCGCGCATCGCCTGCGGAGCGTTGCCGGCGAGAATGTTGGCGAGCTTGTCGACCTCCTCGTCCAGAAACTCGACCGCCACCATATCGGTGAGGTAACCGATCCGCAGCATCTCCGGCGCGCTGATCTTTTGCGCGGTCAGGAACAGTTTTTTTGCATTGTCGACGCCGAGCCGCGTCACGTAGCGTTTGATGCCGCTGCTGTAATAGTGCAGCCCGAGCCGGGCCGCGGGCATGAACATCTCCGCGGTATCGACCCCGATGCGGAAATCGCAGGCGAGCGCGAGATCGGTCGCGCCGCCATAGACGCCGCCATTGAGCCGGCAGATCGTGGGTACGCCCAGATCCTCCAGCCGATTGACGACGACCTCGAACGCCGAGCCCGCGCTCTGCTGCTCGCTCGCACTGACCGCGCGCTCGGCAACGGAATTGAGATCGTAGCCCGCGGAGAAGGCCCGTCCCGTGCCGGTCAGCACCAGCACGCGGATGGCGGGATCGGCCTCGACCCGGTCGAACAGCTTGACCAGCTCGCCGAGATCCTCGGCCTGGAGCCGGTTGAGATGTTTGGGCCTGTTGAGGCGAATGGTGGCGCGTGCGCCGGTGATTTCGAGCACGGGGCCAGAGGCCGCGTCGGTGATATCCGACATTCTTGTCTCCATTTATTTGTTTTCGAGCGTGCGCCGCTTCGCCTCTGCATCGATGGTCTCGGCGAGATCGGGATGCCGTGCCATCAGCACGCGGAAGTCGACGAGGTCGAGCACAAGAAGCCGCGACACCTTGGTGGTCGAGACATTGGCGCCGCGCAAATTGTTGCCGAGCAAGGCCATCTCGCCGAAGAAGGCGCCGTCGCCGAGCTGCACCTTCTTGCCGGGCAGGTCGACCTCGACCTCGCCGGCGGCGATGAAATACATGCAGTCGCCCTGCGTACCCTTGCGGATGATCATGGTGCGCGCCGGCAGCTCCATGGTGCGCAGCATGTGGGTGACATCGGCGATGGCGGCCGGTCCAAGCGCCGCGAAGAACGGCACCTTGCTGACGGATTCCCAGGTCTTGAGGAAGTTGTCACGCCGGGTCTCGGCGGCAAAGCCGGTCGCCAGGATGCCGGTCCAGAGGCCGAACACACCGAGGCCGGAGATCATCACCAGCGCCGCCACCATCCGGCCCAGCGGCGTCACCGGCACGACGTCGCCATAGCCCGTCGTCGTCAGGGTTGCGACGGCCCACCACAGCGCGGCGGGGACGCTGCCGAACGTCTGCGGCTGCACGTCCCGCTCCAGGAAATATTCGGCGACCGAGGCCAGGAAGACCACCATCAGGAAGATCACGAGCACGCTGACCAGCGGTCCCGATTCGAGCACCAGCACGCGGCGGAGCTGCCGCAGGCCGGGAATGCCCGGCACCACCTTCAGCACCCAGAGCACGCTGAGCAGCCACGCCGTCCTGGGCTCGATCCCGAGAATCAACGCGGCCGGCACAGCCAACGCTCCGACCGCGTCGACCAGCCCGGCGGAGGAGGACATGTAGAGTGCAAGGCGCCCCTGTCGCGCCATATGGCGTAGCCGGACCACCCATTCGAACACGAAGTAGACGAGGCAGGTCCAAAGCAGGGCATCGACCCAGCGATGCGCTGTCTCATAGGCCGGGTTGACCGTCAGGAGCACCGTGGCGAGCACGCCGACGGCGACGGCCACGTAGGCCGCCCTGGTCATGTTGCGGCCGGCTGTGGCGGCCGCGAACTGGGCCATAGCGGAGATCAGCGGCTTGGACATGCGGGAAGGCGGCTCGGTTTTGTCTTTGCGGTCCCCGGCTGGAACCTCGGTGCCAAAGTGCCTGCCCGGGCCGAGGTCGTCAACGACGGGCGCGTCCGCCGGCCACGCGCCGCTACTTGAAATGCGGCGGTTTGTCGTAGCCGCGACGGCTGCTGAAGAACAGCAGCACCATCAAGCCGATGCCGACAACAACGGAAAACCCGGCCCCCAGCGCCAGCGCCACATAGCCTTCCGTCGGGATCGGCTCGCCCTCGACCGTCATCGCGGAATAAGCGAAGTAGCCAACCGCCGCCAGCATTCCCAGCAGGCAGATGATGAGGAGTGCACGCATGGCGCGGTCTCCGGTTGTATTCGGGAGCAAACGGTTGTGGACGGGGACGGTTCCCTGACACGGCCCCCCGGTCGCTGAGCCCGCCGCAGGCGGGCGTCTCGAAGGATGGCCGCCGCAGTCGAGCTTCGATAGGTCAGGCACTCTGAGCTGTCTTCACCACCACGACGTTGCTCTCGTCGTGGTGGGGAGCGGCCACATCCTGAGCTGCCTTCTCGCCCTCGCCGGCATGGCGCTTGAGGTAGTCGCGGCGCATGCCGATCTCGTCGCGGACGAATTCGTAGCCGAGCTTGAACGTGTCGAGCCCGTCGGTACTGATCGTGCCGTCTCTGAGGCCGATGACGGCGCCGCGTAAAATGCCTTCCAGCTCGTCCTGGAGACATTCGAGCTGGTCCAGCGAATGAGCGTGTTCGATCCGCTCACCGATGTCGAGAATGGCGGTGGAGAGCTCGCTCGCCTTCTCCGGCGCGATCCGGGTGATCTTGGCGTAGATCGCGGCGAAGATCGAGCCGATGACGCTGAGCGCGGCAGCGCCCAGATACATCAGGTCGCTGTACTTATCCATGAACGACTTGGTGTCGTCGTTGATGTAGTCGGCCGCCCCTTGATGCGCCATCACTAAGGCGTCCTTCTCGACGGAGGCGGGCTCGATTCTGCTGGCAAAGCCGCTGTCGAGCCCGAGCGCGGACTTGTTCTCGTAGACGGTGCGCGCGAGCTCCCCGGCCGCCGTCGGCGACATCCTGGATTGGGCGACCAGCAACCATTCGAGACCGATCGTGTCGAGATCGTCGTCGGGAATTTCCGGCGATGCAGACAGCGTCCCCGCCGTCAGCGTCTCGCTGGAAATGCCGGGGATCCTGCGCGCCAGCGCTTTCGCCTCGTCGATCGCGTTCAGTGTGAAGCCGCCACGCCTGGCGACCTGCTCATACGCCTTGTCCCGCACCGCCCGCGAGGCGTGAACGAGGGCGACGACCGCGCCAAAGCCGCTCGCCGGCGCGAACAGCTTGTCGAGCGTTGCGCCCTGCGGCGCCATCTGGATCTTCGCCGCGTCCGGACCGTCGGGAATGTCGAGGATGCCGCGGACGAAGGCGAGCGAGGATTCGCTGTCGGCGAGGACGGCGACCTTCTTCTTCTTCAGCTCGGCGAGCGACTTGATCTTCTTGTTGCCGGGCCCGAGCAGCAGCACGAGATCGTGCTCGAGGATCGCGAGCGTGCGTGCCCGCAGCGGCACCTTGGCGTCGGTGCGCAGCACCGCGAGGTCGGCCTGCTTGCGGTCGAACTGGACGATCGCCTTGGCGTTGTCGGCGTTGTTGACGATCTTGATCCGGAAGCGCGAGGCATTGTTCTTCAGGACGGCGGCGAGCTTGGCCGCGAACAGCGCCTCGTCACTGTTGGCGGCGCCGACGGCAAAGGTCAGCGTCTCCGAATTATGCACCAGCATGCGGCCGCCCCAGACGGTGGCAAGCGACAACAGCAGGGTCAGCACGACGTAGAGGAAGACCTGCTGCTGGTTGGTCTTGATCACCTTGGCTCGCCGGGGCGGTGGCTCGATCGGCGATGAGGTCGGGCCCTCAGTACTCATGGCAGCACTCTGGCCTTATGCTTCCGGTGGCGGGCGGCTCGCGGATGTGATCGCTGCGGTCGCCCTGCAATTCGTAAACGTCTGAAAAAAGAACGATATTCTCTACCGGCGATGATAGCGCGCAGCCCGCGGAATGCAAATTCCGAGCCGAAGGTAACCTTACTCAAGTCGGCCGCGGCGATTGGCCATCCTATCACCAGTTAGCCACAGTTGGCGATTTTCCGGTTCCCCCCGGCTGCATTCCGCCGCGGGAGGTGTCATAAATCGCAAGTCCCGGCGATTTGACCGGTCCAGGAAGAGATTGCGCTGAACGCTCCAATTCTTCTTGTCACGTCAACGAGGGCGCCTTGTCGTTTCCACCCCTGTCATCGGCGGTTCCGGTCGAAGCCCTCATTGGTTGGATGTTGCTGCTGACGTTCAAGCACATCATCGCCGATTTCGTCCTCCAGACCGCCTGGATGGCGCACGGCAAGGACCAGAAGCACGGCTGGGCCCTGCCGCTCCTGGTACACTGCCTGGTTCACCTCGCGGTTGCGCTGCCGCTGATCCTGATCGTGGCGCCGAAATTCTGGTTCGTGGCGTTGATCGACTTCGTGATCCACATCACGATCGACCGCGCCAAGGGCCTCGTCTCGGCCAATTTCGGCGTCGACCTTGCGCATCCCTGGTTCTGGACCCTGATCGGTGTCGACCAGGCCCTGCACCATTTGACCGGCTTCGGCCTCTCCATCTTCATGGCGGCGAACTGAAGGACGGCGGCCCTCTGAAGTGGCTGTCGGGCCTGCATGGTTCGAGACGGCGCTTCGCGCCTCCTCACCATGAGGGGTGAGAATCTTTCAGCAGAAACAGACCTCATCCTGAGGGCCCGCCGAAGGCGGGCGTCTCGAAGGATGGCCACAGAGAAACCCTTTCCAGCCCATTGATTCGCTGCCCACGCGCAAGCACCCCGGGCGACTACCGGGCAGCGTGGTTAACCTTTCATTAGAGAATTGCATTGCATCTTCCCAGACGAGGGAGAACTGCAATGTTTTCAAGCCGCGATACCTTTGAAGGCGATTCGTGCCCGGTCCGCGACGAGCTCCTTGGCGAGATGTACCGCGCCAGCGAGAGTGGCCTGCCGAGGCTGGTTGAAAGTGTTTCCCCTGACGCACGCGCCAGGCTGGCGCTGTTCTGCTATCGCCGCAGCCATCTGCACTCGCTGGCGGTCGCGATCGCAAGCAGCTGCAACGAGCGCGACCTGATCGAGAACGGCGGCCGTGTCGGTTCGACGCTCTACGCTCTTGCGCGCGAAGGCGCGGCGAAATCCTCGCCATCGCTGTCCGGTGGCCGCAAGCCGATCACGCTGTCGACCAAGCCGCTCTCGGTGCTCGCGCCGCTGGACGACGAGATCGACGACGAGATCAGCGAAGCCGTCCCGGCCTAAACGCTCGCGATAATTGGCAGCCCGAATTTCCGCCGCGCCATCGCGCATTCGGCATCGCCCGGCATGCAGGTGCGGCACACCTCCGGCCGCACTGCGTAGATGCCGCACGCGGTCGCTTTTCCAATTTCTCCCTGCAACGCCGAACAGCGATCGCCTTCGCAGCGCATGCCGGATTGACGCGCGTTGACGAGCGCTTCGGGAATCGCGGCGAGCTCCTCGTCGCTCTCGATCGAGAAGCGAGGCCAGTTCGCCGAATAGCCGCAGCAGGCGCCGCAACTCTGGCAACAGCTCGACAGGTCGACGGGGGCGTTCTCGTCCATCGTCACGTGTCCTTCACGTATCCTTGGGCGGGCCCCAGACCAGGCTTTGCCGCCATTTCGCGCGCAGCACGTCGCGCCGCTCAGGATATCTCTCGTCGGGATAGCTCGCATCCACCACGCGGTCGGTGCGGAAGCTGCGGAAGTCGCCGCGCAGCTCGCACCAGGCCGCGAGCAGGCGCACGGCTTCGAGATAGCCGATCGAAATCGGCCAGATCATGCGCTCGCTGGCGCGGCCCTGCTCGTCGCGATAGCGCAGCATGATCTTCTTGCCTTCGTGGATCTGGGTGCGCGTCCGTGCCATGTCCAGGCGGTCCGGCTCCCTGTTCCAGCTCGGCCGGGCCCGGCTTGCCGGCTCCAGCACGAAGGGACGCAGGCGTTCGGGGACAGTGTCGGCGATCTTGGCCATCAAGTCCTCAGCCGCGCGCGCCAGCGCGGGATCGGCATGGCCGGCGACCCATTGCGCGCCCAGCACCGCCGCCTCGATCTCGTCGGGTGTCAGCATCAAAGGCGGCAGGTCAAAACCCTTTTCCAGGATGTAGCCCATGCCGGCTTCACCGCGGATCGGCACGCGCTGGCCGATCAGCGTGGCGATGTCGCGATAGATCGTGCGCTTCGAGGTCTCGAGCTCGGCCGCGATGGCGTCAGCCGTCAGCGGCTTACGCGTGCGCCTCAGCACCTGGATGATTTGAAACAGCCGGTCGGCGCGTCTCATGACGGGTCTCTTGTCGGTGGTTTTTTCAGAAGGCGGCGCGCGGCTGCTGACAGGATGTTGGCAGCAGGGGAGTTCTATACCGGGTCAACCCGTCGACTGAAGAGGATTTGTCCATGATCATTCCAACTCATTTTGGCCCGGCCGCTGCGCTGTGGCGGACCCAGCCTTTACAGGTCCAGCCTTTGCGAGTCCCGCGTTTGCAAGTCCGAGCTTGGTACGCGTGGGTGTTCGGCCGTCTCGTATCCCTTGATCTCATGGTCCTCGATCTCCGCCTTGCGCTCGCGACCGTGGTGGCTCGCTTCCTGGTCCAGTCCGCGGACGCGCTGGTCCGTCATGTCATGGCCCGCGCCTGGCGGGGGGCTCGTTTCGCAGAAGATATCACGGCTGCTGCCACCATGGTGGCAGCAGCCCGCGGTTAAGTTCCCTCAACTCTTTCGGTCGTTCAGGAGAGCCTTCATGATCACGCTTTACGGCTTTGGCACCGGCTTCGGCCTGCCGGAAATCAGCCCTTTCGTCACCAAGACGGAGGTGCAGCTCAAGATGGCGGGATTGCCCTACCGGAAGGAGCGGGCGATGCCGCCAGCCTCTCCCAAGGGGCAGCTGCCTTTCATCGACGATGGTGGCGAGGCGGTGGCCGATTCCACCTTCATCCGCGCCCATATCGAGCGCCGCTACGGCTTCGATTTCGACGCCGGTCTGTCGCTTGCCGAGCGCGCACAGGCTTGGGCATTCGAGCGCATGATCGAGCATCACGTTTATTTTGCACTGGTCGGGGCCCGCTGGGTCGACCCGGTCAACTTCGCCAAGGGGCCCGCGCATTTCTTCGACGGCGCGCCGGAGCACAATCGAGAGAAGTTGCGCGAGGACGCGCAATTCCGTGTCGCCGAGAACTATTTGCTCTCCGGACTCGGACGGCACGCGCCCGATGACGACGTCGATCTCGCCGTGCGCTCTCTGTTTGCGCTCTCGGTGCAGCTCGGCGACAAATCCTATCTGATGGGCAACAAGCCCTGCGGCGTCGATGCCACTGCCTTCGGTGCACTCGCCGGCATCCTGACGCCGTTCTTCGAATCCGCACTGCGCCGTCGCGCCGAAGGCTTCCCGAACCTCACCGCCTATGTCGACCGGATGATGGACACTTACTATTCGGAGTTCGCCTGGACCCCGCTGCGGCAGGCGGCTTGATGCCTGATGGAATGAGACCGATCTAGCGCCCGAGAAACGTGCGTTCCCTCCCCCCTTGTGGGGGAGGGTTAGGGAGCGGGGTGGCCCAGGAAAAGGTACTGGTTGTTGATGGTGCATGAGGGCAGGTGCGCGACGGAGAGAATCCTCGTGTGGCACCCCCCTCCCTGCCCCTCCCACACAAGGGGGGAGGGAACGGAGAGAGTGCTGCTGCTGGCCGAACTCTATTTGACTCCACGCTTGCCAATCACAATCCCAAAAGAAAAGAGCCGGCCCATCGGGCCGGCTCTCGTCGTCTCAATCCTGCGGCCGTGCCTACTTGACCAGCATGTACTTGCCGTTCTTCACCGTGAGCAGGATACGCGAGCGCTCGTCGAGGCCGTAGCGGTCCTTTTCGGTGAAATTGTAGACGCCCTGGCTCGCCGCAAGCTCCTTCTCCGACAGCAGCGCCTGGCGGACCGCCTCGCGGAATTCCGGCGTACCGGGCTTCGCCGTCTTGAGTGCCGCCGGGATGACGCGCTTGAGAATCTCGAACGCATCGTAAGAGTGACCGGCGAACTGGCTGCGGCTGTTCGGGCCGTACTTGGCTTCATAGGCCGAGTTGAGCGCGAGGCCCGGCTTCTTGGTGGCGGCCTCGTCAGGTTGATCTTCCGGGTCCATCACCGGGCCCGACGCCATCAGAACGCCTTCCGCCGCTTTGCCGGCGATGCGGATGAAGTCCATGCTGGCGGCACCATGGGTCTGGTAGATCAGGCCCTGATAGCCACGCTCGCGCAGCTCGGTCTGCGGCAGCGCGGCTGCGGTGCCGGAAGCGCCGACCAGAATGGCGTCGGGATTCGCAGCCACGAGCTTCAGCACCTGTCCGGTCACCGACGTATCCGGGCGAGCGAAGCGCTCCTCGTCGGCGATGGTTATGCCCATCGGCACGGCCTGCGCCTTCAAATCGTTGAACCAGAGGTCACCATAGGAGTCGGAATAGCCGATATAGCCGATGGTCTTCACGCCCTTGGCCTTCATGTGATCGTACAACACCTTGCCCACGATCGGGATCGGCTGCGGCATCGCCACCGACCACTTCATGCGCTCCGGCGTGATCGGGAACGGCGCCAGGCCGAAATGCGGAATGCCGGCTTCGTTGGCGACGTTCGACACCGCGATGGTCGGCGGCGTCAGCGCCGAGCCCATGATGATATCGGCCTTGGATTCGGTCACGAAGCGGCGGGCGTTGGTGGTCGCGGTGGTGGGATCGCCGCCGTCGTCGAGCACGATCACCTTCAGCGGCACGCCGCCGATCTCCTTCGGCACGAACTCCAGCGCATTGCGCTCGGGAATCCCCAGCGCTGCGCCCGGGCCGGTCGTGGTGGTGGTGATGCCGATGGTGACCTCGGCGGTCTGGGCCAGCGCGGGCACGGCCGGCAGCGCAAGCGCGGCCGCGGTGACGGCGGCGGTCAGGTAAAAGCGTTTCATCTATTCCTCCCTTTATGTGTTTCTTTGAAAGCAGAAATCGGGGGGTAATTCAGCCCCCTCTTTTGGTGATGTGGCGATTTAGCTCCGGGCCTCGCTCCCCGTGAATTTGGCTACCATTTCCGCGGGAAACGGTGCCGATTTCAGTTTGTCGGGGTTAACGGGGTCGCGGCCGACCAGCACGCGCGTCTCGAAACCTTCGATCGCCAGAGCTTCGCCCTTGAAGACGCTGTGCTTCACCTCGAAGCTCGAGCGCTTGATGCTCTCGACCTTCGTTTCGATGGTGATCCAGTCGCCATAAGTCGAGGGGATATAGAACTTGGCGCGCGTGTCGACCATGGGAATACCCACCAGACCGTATTTGCGGACCAGGTCCTGCTTGGAGAACCCGGCGACTTCGAACAGGGTCGATGTCGAATCGTCGAACATCGCGAAATAGCGCGGGTAGTAGACGATGTTGGCGGGGTCGCAGTCACCCCACTGGATCTGGACGTCGCGCCGGTTCACGAACATATGTCGCGCCCTATTTCGGTGCCATGCGCAGCGATCCGTCGAGGCGCACGACTTCGCCGTTCAGATACGAATTCTCGACCATGTGCAGCGCCAATGCCGCGAACTCGTCGGCGTGGCCGAGCCGGCGCGGGAACGGGATTGCGGCGGCGAGTGAGTCCTGGGCTTCCTGCGGCAGGTTGGCGAGCAGCGGCGTGAGGAACAGGCCGGGCGCGATCGTCAGCACGCGGACGCCGAACTGCGCCAGCTCGCGCGCGATCGGCAGCGTCATGCCGACGATGCCGCCCTTCGAGGCCGAATAGGCCGATTGCCCGATCTGGCCGTCATAAGCGGCAACCGACGCCGTGTTGATGATGACGCCGCGCTCGCCGGTTGCCTGCGGCTCGAGCTTGGACATCTCGTTCGCGGCAAGGCGAAGCATGTTGAAGGTGCCGATCAGGTTGACCTTGATCACCTTGTCGAAATCGGCGAGCGCCATCGGGCCGTCGCGGCCGACGACGCGCTTGGCAACGCCGATGCCGGCGCAATTCACCAGCACGCGCGCTGGTCCATGGGCCTTGGTCGCCTGGGCGATCGCAGCTTCCGCGGAGGCCGCATCGGAAACATCGCAGGTCACCGCGACGCCCTTGATCTCGGCGGCCACGGTTTCCGCGAGCTTGGCATTGAGGTCGCACACCGCCACCCGGGCGCCCTGCGCCGCCAGCTTACGCGCGGTCGCCGCGCCCAGTCCCGATGCGCCGCCGGTGACGATGACTGCCTGATCCTTCAACAACATGGCGTTCTCCCTGTAGCGATGTTTTCTTAGCCGACCGATATCACACGGTCCGATGGATTGGCAGCGTAGAGCTCCTCGATCAGCAGGCTGCAATGCTCGAGCACCGCGCGCTGGTTGATGGACCCCTTGTCGGTGACTTCGCCCTTGTCGATCGAGAGCGGCGTGTCCATGAGGATCGCGCGCGTGATCCGCGTCGAGGATCCCGTGGCCGCGCCGAGAAAGCGGGTCAGCCGTTCGCGAAATGCCTCGCGCACCAGCCGGTCGCGGGTCGCGACGACGAGATCGTCGGTCGGCAGCGTCGGGTTGATCAGCCGGCAGCCGTCGAGATCGAGTACGACGAGCGCGGAAACTTCGTCACGGTTGATGCCGGCGATGACGACGTCGCGCACCAGCGGTGCGCAGGCCGCAACGAAGCGCGCGCGCAATGGGCCGACGCTGACCCAGGTGCCGCTGCCGAGCTTGAAATCCTCACCGATGCGGCCGTCGAAATCGAAGCCGGCGTTGAGATCGTCGGGATCGACAGGCTTGAGCGCATCGCCGAGCTTGTAGAAGCCTTCTTCGTCGAACGAATTCGCGGTGATGTCGGGCTGGCGCCAGTAGCCGGGCATCACGTTCGGTCCCTTGCAACGAACTTCCATCTTGCCGTTGTTCGGCACCAGCTTGGCGTCGTTGCCGGATACGGGAAGCCCGACATGACCGGAGCGGCTGGTGCGCGGGTTGACCGACATGAAGAACGGCGCGGTCTCGGTTGCACCGAGGCCGGTCAGCATCGGCACGCGGTAGCCTTTTTCCTTGACCGCGAGCTCGTCGAGGCTGTTCCAGACGAACGGCGACAGCGCCGCGCCCGAGAAGAACATCGCGTGCAGCCGGTCGAAGAATTTCGCGCGCAGGCCCTGGTCGTCGCGCAGATAAGGCAACAGCGACTCGTATCCCTTGGGGACGTTGAAATAGACTGTCGGCGAAATCTCCTGGAGATTGCGCACGGTTTCGTCGATGCCTCCAGGCACCGGCTTGCCGGCATCGAGATACATCGAGCCGCCATTGTAGAGCGTCAGCCCGATATTGTGGTTGCCGCCAAAAGTGTGATTCCAGGGCAGCCAGTCGATGATGACGGGCGGCTCGTCCTTGAGGAAGGCGAGCGTCTCGCGCAGCATCACCTGGTTGGCGCAGATCATGCGCTGGGTGTTGATGACCGCCTTGGGGTTGCCGGTCGAGCCCGAGGTCAGCAGGAATTTCGCGATGGTGTCGGGACCGATCTTGCCGTGGACTTCGTCCAGATCGCCGCGGATCGGGGTTGCCATGAGGTCGGCGAGCGAGGTGACGTCGCGGCCCGGCACGTGGCCGTAGGACGCGGCGATTTCGGTGCCGAGCGAGACGTTGGCCGCGAGCGCGTCGGCGAACTTGTCGGCGTCCTCGGCGAAGACGAGGCCGGGCGTCAGGAGCTTCATCAGGTAGGAGAGCTTGCCGTAATCCTTCGAAACCAACGAATAGGCCGGCGACACCGGGCAGAACGGAATGCCGGCATAGAACGCGCCAAACGCCAGCAATGCATGGTCGATCGAATTGCCGGAGAGGATGACGACCGGCCGCTCCGCCGACAGCCCGCGCGCAATGAGTCCTGAGGCGATGTGCCGGCTCGCGGCGAGCAGCTCGGCGTAACTGATCTTGCGCCAGCCGCGACCGCCTTCGCGCTCGGCCATGAAGACGCGATCGGGCGTTGCGCTCGCCCAGTGATGCAGGCGGTCGGTGATGCGGGCCGGATAGTCGCCGAGCGGCTGTTTGGGCCGCAGGTAAATCGTGCCGTCGTCGCGCCGCTCGATATTCACGACGGGATCGCCGAATGAAATGGGCCGCAGCGGGGAAGTGCTCGCGCCGCGCTCCATGCTGGAAGAGGACGGCTGCGCGCTCATGATTTCGGCTTCACCTTTGCGGTCTTGTGCTCGAGGAATTCGCGGATCCTGCGCTTGGCTTCCTTGTCGCTCTGCGCCACCGTCGCCATCAGCGATTCCATCAACAGGCCGGTCTGCGGATTGGCCTCCGCGATCATCGGCAGCGCCTGGAGCACGGCGAAGTTGGTCAGCGGCGCGTTGGAGGCGACCTTGGTCGCAAGCTCCATCGCCTTGCCGAGGCCGTTGCCGGCTTCCGTGACATATTGCGCAAAGCCGTAGGAGGTGCCTTCGGTCGCGGAATAGACGCGGCCGGTCAGCATCATGTCCATCATCCTGGCGACGCCGATCAGGCGCGGCAGGCGCACCGAACCGCCGCCACCGACGAAGATGCCGCGCTGTCCCTCCGGCAGCGCGAAATAGGTCGACGGTTCGGCGACACGGATATGCGCCGCGCAGGCGAGCTCCAGCCCGCCGCCGATCACGGCGCCCCTGAGCGCCGCGATCACGGGCACGCGGCTGTACTGGATGCGGTCGAACACCCGGTGCCACATCTGGGAATGGAGAAGGCCGCCGGTGGCATCATGGTCGGTCAGTTCGGAGAGGTCGAGACCGCTGGAGAAATGGTCGCCGATGCCGTGGATGACGACCGCGCCGATATCCTCGGGCAGGGACGCAAAACACTCGCCGATTTCCAGGATGATGCCGTCGTTGAGCGCATTGCGCTTGGCCGGCCGATTGAGGCCGACGGTCAAAACCCGGTCCGCCCGCTCGATCTTCAAAAGCCCGGAGGCGCCCGCGTCAGCGGTCTCGGCGTTTCCCTGTGTCATTTGCGTCCTTGTCAGAATAGTTATGTTGTATAACGAATTCAGGGGGAGTCAATACGGCTGTCAGCGGGGAAGCCGATGCATCGTCCGGAAAAGGGACGACAGTCCGGGTACAGAGCCCGTACCCGAATGCCCGGCGCGCAAGATTGGGATGAATATCGCGGACGCCGATGCTATCCGGCCGCTACGCCGCCTTAGTTCCGCTTTGGGGTTGCGCCACAAGATTGATACCCATGGCGTGGAGAACCTTTATCACAGTGCCGAATTCGGGTTTGGCCTCGCCGCCAAGCGAGCGATACAAGTTCTCACGGGATAGACCGGCTTTTTCGGCAATGGCGCCCATGCCCTGAGAGCGGGCTACGGCGCCGATTGCCATCGTTATTGCGGACGGATCGTCGGATTCAAAGGCTTCGGTGAGATAGGCCGCAACCATCTCCGGACTGTCGAGGTACTCCGCAGTATCAAAGGATTTCACTTTTGCCATTGCTCAGACCTCCAATTCGCTCGCGATCTTCTTTGCCAACGCTATGTCCCCTGGCTGAGAGCCTTTATCGCCACCGCAAAGAAGAATGATGATCTCCTCGCCTCGGGCAACGTAGTAGATCCGGTATCCAGCGCCCTCGTGAACTCTCATTTCGCTGATGCCGCCTCCGACCGGAGCAACGTCTCCGGGATTGCCGAGCGCCAGCCGATCGATCCGGGCCAGGATTTTTGCCTTCGCTCTCCGGTCCCGCAGGTTTCTAAGCCAGTCAGAGAATTCGTCGGTTCTCTTGATCGTCGGCATCTGTAGCGTATACGCTACATAAGTGGCAATGTCAATGGACCAGCCGGCCCTTGGTGCGGCGCCACGCGTTCACATCACCTGATGCACGTCGATCACGACGCGGTCCGCATGCCGCGCTGCTGAGCCGACAAAAATGTGCTGCATCAGCCAGCGGTACTTCTCATGCCCGGTCTCGAACTTCGGCACGGTGCGGAAATAGATCAGTTTAGGATCCACCGGCTCGCCGCGCTTGAGCTTTTGTAACAGCTCGACCGGGCCGAAGCGCATGCCCTTGTTCTCGACATAGACGATGGCGCCGTCGTTGGTTTCGAAAGCGTACTTCGCTTCGAGATCAATCAGCTCGTTGGGGCGGATGGTCTGGAAATCGGCGCCGAACGGCAGCACCTTGCCGGCGATCGCGCCCGAGACCTCGCCGCCGATGATCGGGATGATGCGGCGAATGCCGATGCCGGTCTCGCCGGCGGTGACGACGTCGCCGATACGTGCAGTGACGGTGAAGACGTATCTGGTTTCCAGCGCCGGCGTGGTCATCGCTTCACCTTCTCAATGCGCCATCATCCGCGTCGGCAGCCATGTCGCCAGCAGCGGGAAGGCGATCAGGATCACGAGGCGCACGAGGTCTGTCGCCACGAACGGAATCACCCCCTTGAAGATGGTGGAGAAGGAAACGTCCTTCACCACGCTCTTGATGACGAAGACGTTCATGCCCACCGGCGGGTGAATCAGGCCGAGCTCGACCGTCATGACGATGATGACGCCGAACCAGATCGGGTCGAAGCCGAGATGCATGATCACGGGGAAAATGATCGGCACGGTGAGGATGATCATCGCCATGGCGTCCATCAGGCAGCCGAGCACGAGATACATCACCATGATCAGCGCCAGCACGCCGTAGGGGCCGAGGCCAAGGCCGGTGAGGAATTCCGTCACCTTCTGCGGGGTCTGCGTCACCGTGAGGAAATAGCCGAAGATCAAGGCGCCGATCAGCACGGTGAACACGGCGGCCGCCGTGCGCGTCGCCTGCAGCAGCGACGCCAGAATTTTCTCGCGGTCGAGGCGGCCCGTCGCCACGCCGATGATGAAGGCGCCGGCAGCGCCGACGCCGCCGGCTTCCGTCGGCGTGAAGCGCGGCAAATAGGGCAAACCGTAAAGGCCGCCGATCACGAACACGAACAGCAGCACCGGCGCCCAGATGTCCTTCAGGCCGGCGAAGCGATCGCGCCACGGCAGCACCTTGCCCTTGGGCAGAAAGTCCGGCCGGAAATAGCCGATCAGGAAGATCGTGATCATGTACATGGTCATCGCCAGAATGCCCGGGATGATGCCGGCGATGAACAGCTTGCCGATGTCCTGCTCGGTGATGATGCCGTAGACGGCGAGCACGGTGGAGGGCGGCAGCATCGCGCCCAGTGTGCCGCCGGCCGCGATCACGCCGGTGGCAAACGACTGCGGGTAGCCGAAGCGGCGCATCTCGGGGTACGCGACCGCGGAGAAGGTCGCGGCGGTCGCGACCGAGGAGCCGCAGATCGCGGCAAAGCCGCCGCAGGCACCGACGGTGGCGATGCCGAGCCCGCCGCGCAAATGGCCGACAAAGCCGTTGGCGGCGCGGAATAGCTCGCGGCTCATGCCGGAATTGCTGACGAAGGAGCCCATCAGCAGAAACATCGGAATGACGCCGAAGGTGTAGTCGGTCACCGTGCGCATGGAGGTCTGGCCGACCAGCTTCAGCGCCGGCGTGGCGCCGACGAGATAGGAGAAGCCGGAGACGCCGACGAGGCCCATGGCCATGCCGACCGGCACGCGCAGCAGCATCAGGGCGAACAGGGAAACGAAGCCGATAACGGCGACGGCATCGGTGCTCATGATTACTCCGTCGCCTTCAGCTTGGGGTCGTGCATCTCTTCGGGATGGAAGATCAACCGGTAGGTGCGGATCGCGATCAGCAGCACGGCGGAGACGTCGCCGATCCAGGCGATCGCGAAGAACGGCCAGGTCGGCATGTGCATGTCGAAGGTCTGGACGTTGTCGTTGTAGGTGCCGCGGACCTTGTCGAACAGCGTCCAGGTCTGCACCGTCACGACGAACAGCAGCACCAGTGTCGCGAACACGTCGATCCAGCGCTGGTAGCGCGGCCCGACATTGCCCCAGACCAGATCGACCGTGATGTGGGTGCCGCGATAGGAGGTCGCGGCGATGCCCCAGAAGATGAGGATGCCGAGCAGCATGCGGCCGATGTCGAAACTGTCGGGGATCGAATAGTTCAGCGTGTTGCGCAGCAGCACCGACAGGAAGATGTCGAGTGCGACAATGCCGACGAAGGCGGCTGCGATCCACTCGATCGAATCGATAACGCGATCCATCCAGCTGCGCTTCATGGGAGCTTCCTGCTCGAGATGAGTGCGAGTTGCATCAACAGCGATGCTGCACTCCCTCTCCCACTTGCGGGGGAGGGCTGGGGTGGGGGTGTCGCCGCAATGAACGGACCCCGAGTGGAGAGAGCCCCCACCCGGCGCTTCGCGCCGACCTCCCCTGCAAGCGGGAGAGGTGCAGCGAGTCTGCGGCTCCGATTCAGCGTCACTCCGCCAGCGCGTTGTACTTCTTCAGCGAGGCCTTCAGCTCGCTAAGCGCCGCATCCGGATCCGCGCCGGCCTTCTTTGCGCCGTCGGCCCAGGTCTTCACCAGCGGCTCGGCAGCCTTCTTCCAGGCGGCGGTCTGCTCGGGCGTCAGCTTGTAGACCTCGTGGCTGGTTTCCGCCTTGACCTTGTCGATGCCGGCATCCTCGAACTTGCCCCAGTGCTCGCCGACCACACCGGCCATCTCGACCGTGCAATTCTTGTCGATCGCGGCCTTCTGCTTGTCGGACATCGCATTGTACTTGTCCTTGTTCATCACGAACACGAAGGTCGTGGTGTAGAGCGGCGCCTCCATGTCGTACTTGGTCACCTTGTCGATGCCGAACAGCACCAGCGAACCCCAGGGGAAGGTGACTCCGTCGGCGACGCCGCGCTCGATGATATCGCGCACTTCTGGCGCGGAGGACTGCACATTGGTGCCGCCGAGCGAGGTGACGAAATTCGCCATGGTAGCGTGGGCGGGGCGGATCTTCAGGCCCTTCACGTCCTCCGGCATCACGATCTTCTTGGTGCGGGAGTGGAAGGAAGAGGGCGAATGGACGAAGGCGAGGCAGTACTTGACGTCCTTCATCTCCTTCTCGGCGTATTTGCGATACCACGCATCCAGCCCCATCGAGCCGCCCTTGGCATCCGAGATCAGGAACGGCAATTCGCCGGCGCCGATGATCGGGAAACGGCCGGGCTGGTAGCCGGGATTGACATAGGTGACGTCGGCGATGCCGTCGCGCGCCATGTCGTAATGGTCGAACGCCTTGCCCATCTGCTGGGCCGGGAACACCTTGCCCTTGATGGTGCCGCCGGAATCCTTCTCGACCGCGGCGGCCCAGTCCTCGAGCGATTTCTGCAGTGGATGCGAGGCCGGCACCCAGTGCGAGATCTTCAAATCGAAGGTCTTGTCCTGCGCGAGCGCAGGGCTCACGCTTGCTGCCAGCAGCAACGCCAGACAGGCTTTCCTCATCACGCGTCTCTCCCTCTTTTGACGGCGGGCTTCGATGGCCCGGTCTCGTTAATTAACATGTTATCTAATTGGCCGGCGCGTTCAAGCCGGAACTGGCGCGGCGTGCCGTCGCGCACTCCCTTTTTACCCAACCGTTATATGATATAATTATCGCGCGCGGACGGCTGCGACAAGCAAGCCGCGCGGAAAGCCTACAGGATCGGGAGGAGCAAGTATTGCGGACAAAAGTCGCAATCATCGGGGCAGGCCCGGCTGGATTGTTGCTTGGGCAACTGCTGCACCGTTACGGCATCGACAATGTCATTCTGGAGCGGCAGAGCCCGGACTATGTGCTCGGCCGCATCCGTGCCGGACTGCTGGAGGAGGGAACCGTCGCGCTGCTCGACCAGATCGGCGCCGGCGCACGGGCGCATGCCGAAGGGCTGGTGCATGAAGGGATCGAGCTCGCCTTCTCGGGGCGCCGGCACCGCATCGACATGAAGGCTGCGACCGGCAAGACGGTCATGATCTACGGCCAGACCGAGGTCACGCTCGACCTGATGGATGCGCGCAACGCCGCCGGTCTCACCTCGGTCTACGAGGCCAAGGACGTACAACCGCACGATTTCGACGGCGGTCACCCGCGCGTAACCTACATGAAAGATGGCGTCACCCACACGATCGATTGCGACTTCGTCGCCGGCTGCGACGGGTTTCACGGCGTCAGCCGCGCCAGCGTTCCGGCTTCGGCCATCGAGGAGTTCGAGCGCATCTATCCGTTCGGCTGGCTCGGCATCCTCTCCGAGACGCCGCCGGTCAGCCACGAGCTGATCTATTCCAACCACGCCCGCGGCTTTGCGCTGTGCACCATGCGTTCGACCAGGCGCAGCCGCTACTATGTGCAGTGCGCGCTCGACGACCATGTCGACCAGTGGCCGGACGATCGATTCTGGGACGAGCTCAAGCGCCGCCTCGACCAGGACGCCGCCGACAGCCTGATCACGGGCCCCTCGATCGAGAAGAGCATCGCGCCGCTGCGCAGCTTCGTCGCCGAGCCGATGCGTTTCGGCAAGTTGTTCCTGTGCGGTGATGCCGCCCATATCGTGCCGCCGACCGGCGCCAAGGGGCTGAATCTGGCCGCGAGCGATGCGCATTATCTGTCGAGCGCATTTCGCGAGTTCTACGACGAAAAATCCAGCGCCGGCATTGACGCCTATTCGGCGAAGGCACTGGCGCGGGTCTGGAAAGCCGTGCGGTTCTCCTGGTGGATGACCTCGATGCTGCACAAATTTCCGGACACCGGTACGATTGGGGCGCGCATCCAGCTCGCCGAGCTCGACTACGTCACGCAGTCCCAAGCCGCGATGACATCACTGTCGGAGAACTATGTGGGGCTGCCGTTTTAGGACGGTGCTGTAGGGTGGGCAAAGCGAAGCGTGCCCACCAGCGTTGTCTTCGCGCGAGATGGTGGGCACGGCGCTGCGCACCTTTGCCCACCCTACGAGTGCTCGCGTCGGCGCCACTCCTTTCAAACACCCGCGCAAATTCCGTTTAAAACTTTGTAGGTGGTGCAACCGTCACGTCCCTCGCGTTCAATGGCGCCAGCCACCAACGCGAGACAGACATGACCAGCACCGACATTCCCGCCGGCTTCGAGCCGCATTTCCGCAAAGCCCCGCTCACCGATCCGTGGGAGCCGCTCTACTCCAGGAAGACCGACAACGGCGTCACCGTGGGATTGCGGCTGGCGACACCGCACACCAATGCGCGCGGGCTGATCCATGGCGGCCTGATCGCGGCGCTGGCCGATGCCGCCATGGGCTACAGCTGCGCGCAGGCGACCGGCTGGACCACCTCGTTGGTCACGATCTCGCTGTCGGTCGACTATGTCGGCGCCGGCGAGATTGGCCAATGGCTCGCGGTCGAGGGTGAGGCGATCAAGACCGGCAGCACGATCTGTTTCGCGCAGTGCCTCGCGAAGGCCGACGGCGCCGTGATCGCGCGCGCCAGCGGCACCTTTCGCGTCGTGCCGAAAAAGGGGTAGTCGTCATTCCGGGGCTCGCGAAGCGAGAGCCCGGAATCTCGAGATTCCGGGCTCGGTCCTGCGGACCGCCCCGGAATGACAGTTGTTACCCGAATTTCCACTCCGCGATCTGCACCACGAGATCGACGAAGGCGCGCACCTTGGCGGAGAGCAGGCGCGAGGTCGGGTAGACGATGTGGATCGGCAGCGCCGGCTGCTCGTATTTCGCCAACACGATTCTGAGCCGCCCGCGCCGCAAGCCCTCGGCGGCCTGATAGGCCAGCACCCGGGTCACGCCGCCGCCGGCCTCGGCATATTGCAGGGCGGCGTCGGCGCTGTTGCTGGCGAAGCGTGGATTCGGCGCCACCTCGATGTCGCGGCCGTCCTGCACGAAGCGCCAGTTCGCGGATAGACCGAACGCGATGGTCTGGTGCGTAAGCAGTGCCTCCGGCGTCTTCGGTTCGCCATGGCGCTTCAGATAGCCTGGCGTCGCCACCACGATCCGACGCATCTCGCCGACCTGGCGCGCCACGAGCGAGGAGTCGGCGAGATGGCCGATCCGCACCGCGACGTCGACGGCATCTTCCACGAGATTGACGAGGTTGTCCGACAGCCGCAATTCGCAGGCGACCTCGGGATAGCGTTTGAGGTAGGCGGTCATGACAGACCCGACATGGAGCCGGCCGAAGCCGACCGGCGCCGACACCACCAGCCGCCCGCTCGGCCGGTTGCGCTCCTCCCGTGCCGAGCCGTCGGCCTCCTCGACATCGGCCAGGATGCGACGCGCACGCTCCAGATAGCGCGTGCCGACGTCGGTCAGGGTCACTTGACGGGTGGTCCGCTGCAACAGGCGCGCGCCGAGATGCTCCTCCAGCGCCGCGATCAGCCGCGTCACCGCGGAGGGGGACAACCGCAGTTTTCGTGCCGCCGGCGCGAAGCCGTGCAGGTCAGCGACGGTGACGAAAACATGCATGGCCTCGAGGCGATCCATGGTATTGTTGCATATACCGCAATGATGAAGTGTCAAGCGGGCCGATTGTTTTAGCCGGCGAAAAGTCCATTTTAGGTGGCGAAGACGCAGGGATGCGCCGGGATTTCAGGAGATGGTCCGATGACGGCAACTCACACCTATGCCAGCGACGTCGCATTCACGCCGGCGGTGAAGTCGATCCAGACCCGAAAGGGATCCCGCGAAGGCTATGCGCATGCCGAGCAGCGCGGCTGGCGCACCGAGGTCGATGAAAACCTCGCGGCGTTCCTGGCCGACGCCAACAGCTTTTATCTTGCCACGGCCTCGGCCGACGGACAGCCCTACATCCAGCATCGCGGCGGCCCGAAGGGCTTCTTGAAAGTGCTGGACAAGCAGACGCTGGCTTTCACGGACTATGCCGGCAATCGGCAATACATCACGCAGGGAAATCTGTCCGAAAATCCCAAGGCCTACATCTTCGTGATGGACTACGCCCATCGCCGCCGGGTGAAGATCTGGGGCGAGGCGCGGGTGGTCGAAGACGACGAGGCGCTGACGGCATCGCTGATGCCGAAAGGCTACCGCGCCCGGCCGGAGCAGGTGATCCTGTTCAAGATCGAAGCGTGGGACACGAACTGCCCGCAGCACATCCCGCAGAAGTTCGACGCGACGGATGTGGCAGCGGCGCTGGCGGCAAGAGATGCGAAAATCATGGAGCTGGAGGCGGAGGTCGCGGCGCTGAAGGGGGAGAAGGCCGCGAGTTGAGCTTACCTGCCAATGAAAGCTAGAGCGATTTGCGGCGTGCACCCTCTCCCCTTGCGGGAGAGGGTGGCTCGTCGCGGAGCGACGAGACGGGTGAGGGGTCTCTCTCCACGAATGAAGCACTTTCCGTTTAGATAGATACCCCTCATCCGGCGCTTCGCGCCACCTTCTCCCGCAAGGGGAGAAGGGAAGAAGACAGCGCGTGCGGCGTCAGCAATTTCTCGAACTTACAGCCCGCTCGCGCCTTCGTGCTGGAAGCCGAGATAGCTGGCGGCGACGCGCTCGTTCGCCGCAATGTCGCTGGCCTTACCGCTGAGCACGAACTCGCCGAGCTCCATGACATAGGCCTGATCCGCGATCTTCAATGCGGCCTGCGCGTTCTGCTCGACCAGCAGTACGGAGACGCCGGCGGCGCGCAGTTCGGTGACGATGCGGAAAATGTCGGCGACGATGATCGGGGCGAGGCCGAGGCTCGGCTCGTCCAGCATCAGGAGCTTGGGCTCGCCCATCAGGGCGCGGCCCATTGCGAGCATCTGCTGCTCGCCGCCGGAGAGCGTGCCGGCGAGCTGCTTGCGCCGTTCCTTGAGCCGCGGAAACAGCGCGTAGACCCGCTCCATCGAGGCTTTCGCCTTGCTTCTCTCGATGCGGAAGGCCCCCAACTCGAGATTGTCCTCGACATTCATGGTCACGAACAATTCGCGGTGCTCGGGAACGAGGCCAAGTCCCATGGCGACGCGGTCCTCGATGTCGAGTCGCGACAGATCCTGACCTGCGAATGCCACGCGCCCCTTCAGCGGAAAGATGCCCATGATCGCGGAGAGCAGCGTGGTCTTGCCGGCGCCATTGGCGCCGACGATGGTGACGATCTGGTTCTGGCCGACTTCGAGCGAGACCGAGCGCACGGCCTCGACCTTGCCATAGGCGACATGGGCGTCGGCGACGGACAACAGCGCGCTCATGCCGCCACTCCGAGATAGGCCTTGATCACTTCGGGATTGGTCTTGATCGTGGCCGGCGTTCCTTCCGCGATCTTGGTGCCGAAATCGAGCACCACGATGCGGTCGGCGAGGTTCATGACGAAGCCCATGTCGTGCTCGACAAGCAGCACGCTCATGCCGCCGTCGCGCAGCTCCCGCAGGAGGCTCGCGAGCCGCTGCTTCTCCATGTGGCGCAGGCCGGCGGCCGGCTCGTCGAGCAGCAGCAGCATCGGATCGACGCACAACGCACGGGCGATCTCGACGATCCGTTGCTGTCCCAGCGAAAGCGAGCCTGCGAGCTGATGCATCTGCTCGCCAAGTCCGACCCGCTCGATCTGGCGGGCGGCTTCGGCGAGCAGCTTTGCCTCATCAGTGCGGTCGAGCCGCAGCATCGAGGAGATCGGCCCCGAATGGCCGCGCAGATGCGCGCCGATCGCGACGTTTTCCAGCACGGTCATGTCAGGCACCAGCTTGACGTGCTGGAAGGTGCGGGAGATGCCGAGCTTGACGATCTCCTGCGGCGGTGCCCTGTCGACCTTGTTGCCGAGCACGGAGATCGAGCCTGAGGTGGCCGACAGCACGCCGGTGATCAGGTTGAAGGTGGTGCTCTTGCCGGCGCCGTTGGGGCCGATCAGCGCGACGATCTCGCGAGCCAGGACGTCGAAGGAGACGTTGTTCACCGCGACCACGCCGCCAAATTGCTTCCGGGCCTTCTCGACCTGAAGCAGGACGCTGGATTGGCCGGGGGAGCGGGTGCGCTGCTCCAGCTTGAGCGAGGTGTCCGGCTTTTTGCCACCGGTGCGCTGGGGCAGGAACGACATCAGCCAGGGCCAGACGCCGCCGGGTGCGAGCTGAAGCAGCGCCACCAGCATGATGCCGAACACGATGGTCTCGACCTGGCCGGAGCCGGGCAGGATCAGCGGCAGATAGCTCTGCAGCACTTCCTTGAGGACCACGACGAGCGCTGCGCCCAGGACGCCACCCCAGACATAGCCGGCGCCGCCGACCACGGCGATGAAGAGATACTCGATGCCGGCCTGCGCGCCGAACGGCGTCGGGTTCACCGCGCGCTGAAGATGGGCGTAAAGCCAGCCGGAGAGGCCGGCGAGCACGGCGGCATGGATGAACACCAGCATTTTCGCCCGCGGCGTGTGCACGCCGAACGCCTCGGCCGCGACATGGCCGCGCCGGAGTGCGCGGATGGCGCGGCCGGTGCGGGAGTCCAGCAGGTTCATCGTGAGCAGCGCCGAGAGGATCACGGCAACCCAGATCGCGTAGTAGATCGAGCCGGGCGAGAGCATTTTGAACGAGCCGATCGACAGCGGCGGGATCGCCGAGATGCCGTCGTTTCTTCCCAGGAATTCGAGCTTGCTGAAGAGATAGAACAAGCCGAGCCCCCAGGCGAGCGTGCCGAGCGGCAGATAATGGCCGGAGAGACGGACCGTGACGAGGCCGAGCAGCACCGCCAGCAATCCGCTGACCAGCAGCGACAATGGGAGCGTTAGCCAGGGCGACATGCCGTAGGTCGTTGACAGCACCGCGGTGGTGTAGGCGCCGAAGCCAACGAAGGCCGCTTGTCCGAACGAGGTCAGGCCGCCGACGCCGGTCAGCAGCACGAGGCCCATCGCGACCAGGGCGGTGAGGCCGACATTGTCGAGCAGCACGATCCAGAACGGGGGCATGCCCGGAACAAAGGGGATCGCCGCCATAATCAGCGCGAAGATGAGGATGGGGAGCCGGCTCTGCATCTTGGCGTCAGTCCTTCTCTTCCTCGACCGCAGGCGCTGCGAGCGATCGCAGCAGCAGCACGGGAATCAAGAGCATGAAAACGATCACCTCCTTGTAGTTGGAGGCATAGAAGGACGAGAACGCCTCGACGATGCCGACGACCAGCGCCGCGACCGCGGTGAGGGGGTAGCTGACAAGCCCGCCGATGATCGCGGCGACAAAGCCCTTCAGGCCGATCAGGAAGCCCGAGTCGTAATAGAGCGTCGTGATCGGCACGATCATGATGCCCGACAGTGCGCCGATGACGGACGCCAGTAGGAAGGCGATCTGCCCGGATAGCGTGGTGCGGATGCCGACGAGCCGGGCACCGAGCCGGTTCACGGCGGTCGCGCGCAGCGCCTTGCCGTAGAGTGTCAGCCCGAAGAACAGCCACAGCCCGACGATGAAGGCGATGGTAATGCCGTAGACCGTGATGCTCTGGCCTGTGAAGCGCAGCGCGCCGGTGGTGAAAGATCCCGACAGTACGGCAGGTCCGCGCTGACCTTCGGCGCCGAAGAACAATAGGCCCAAACCCTGAAGTGCGAGGTGGACGCCCACCGAGGCGATCAGCAGCACCAGCACCGAAGTGTGCGCCAGCGGCTGGAATGCGATGCGGTAGAGAAACAGGCCGATCATCGCCACGATCACCAGCGACAGCGCGATGCAGACCGCAACCGGCGGCTTCTGAGCGGTGTAGTAGACAGTCAGCGCCAGCACGATGGCCGGCAGCACGATGTTGGTCAGGATGCTGCGCAGCACCAGGCGCCCGTGCAACGCCTTGCGCGCGGCGAACAGGTCGAACGCGAAGGCGCCAAGGCCCAGGGCGAGCGCGAGTTTCGCCGTACCCGGCATCTGGCCCGCGGCCAGCGAGGCATAGGTCAGCGCGCCATAGGTGACGAATTCGCCCTGCGGGATGAGGATGACGCGGGTGACGGCGAACACCAGCACCAGCGCCAGGCCGAGCAGCGCATAAATCGCGCCATTGGTGATGCCGTCCTGCAGCAGGAACAGCATGATGGTGGTATTCAAGACCGGACGCTCCCCCTCAAAGATTCAGGACCGGTCCCCTGATTGTGGTGGACGGTCCGCTCACAGCCATTGAACAGCGCTGACGATATTTGGTATGGTCCATAACAATTATCAAATATAACATCAAGAGTGGCGAACGATCCTCCCGAACTTAACGGGATTGCGAGCATGAGGCGATGACCGTTTCCAAAACCGCTGAAAAGTCCTCTGAAAAACCCGCCGAGACCGCCAAGGGCCGCAAGGACGCGGCCGACGGGCCTGGCGAAGCCCTCCAGCTCGGCGAGCTCTCGGAGCAGCTCGGCTATGTCCTGAAGCGGGCACAGCTCAAGGTGTTCGAGAACTTCCTGCGCTGCATGGCCTCGCTCCAGCTCACGCCGGCGCAGTTCTCCGTGCTGCTGCTGGTCGAGAAAAACCCCGGCCGTAACCAGACCGAGATCGCCTCCACCCTCGGCATCCTGCGCCCGAACTTCGTGGCGATGCTCGACAATCTCGAGAGCCGCGACCTTTGCGCGCGGATCCGCTCCACCAACGACCGCCGCTCGCACATCCTGGTGCTGACCGATAAGGGCAAGGCCGTGCTGGCCCGCGCCAAGAAGCTCGTCGCCACCAAGCACGAGGCGCGGCTGAACGAGGTGCTCGGGCCGTCCAACCGCGCAGCCCTGCTCGGGATGCTCTCGAAGATCGCCAACGAGTTTTGACGGTTGATTACCCCGGCGACCGGGCATCAAACCCGGAAGCGCGGGCGGGCTGGCGGCGGTTACGCCGCAGCGAACCGGTCGGGCATGGCAGGTGCTTCCGCGGACAGGAAACGGCGCTCGATTTCCACGGCGGGCAAGGGCGGGCTGAACAGATAGCCCTGCATTTCAGTGCAGCCCTCCGCTGCGATCCGGTCCCTTTGCTCCGCGGTCTCCACGCCCTCCGCCGTCGTCGTCATGCCCATCCCGCGCGCCAGCGCCGCCACCGCGCGCACGATGCTGAGGGATGCCGCATTGTTTTCCACGCCGCTGACGAACGACCGGTCGATCTTGATCTTGTCGAAGGGGAAGCATTGCAGATAGGTCAGTGACGAATAACCGGTGCCGAAATCGTCCATGGCGACCTTGATGCCGAGCGCCCGGAGCTGGTGCAGCGTCGTCAGCGTCCCATGCCTGTCCTGCAGCAAAACGCTTTCCGTGATCTCGATCTCCAGCCGCCGCGGATCGAGGCCGGAGGCCGCCAGGGTGCCGACGATCACCTCGGTCAGGCCCGGCTGGCGGAATTGCACCGCCGAGATATTGACGGCGACATGCAAATGGCTCGGCCACCGGCTTGCAGTGGCACAGGCCTGCCGGATCACCCACTCACCGATCGGCACGATCAGGCCGATCTCTTCCGCAAGCGGGATAAAGCTGTTCGGCGCGACCAGTCCGCGTCGTGGATGTCGCCAGCGGATCAAGGCTTCGAAGCCGCTGATCTCGCCGCCGTCGGTCTTCACGACCGGCTGGTAGTGCAGTTCGAACTCGCCGGCGGCAAGGCCGTTGTGCAGGTCCTGCTCCAGCGCGCGGCGGCTTTGCGCCTCTTCGCCCATGGCCGGTTCGAAGAAGCAGTGCATGCCGCGGCCGTCGCTTTTCGCGCGATACAGGGCTAGATCGGCATTGTGCAGGAGTTGCTCGGGCGTCGAGCCGTCGCCGGGCGCAATGGCGATCCCGATGCTCGCGCCCACAATAGCCTGGTGTCCGTCGAGCCCGAACGGAGCACTCAGCGTGCTGACAACGTCGCGCGCCAGCGTGTCCGCTTCGCTCGAATCGGAGATCGGCGACTGGAGGATGACGAATTCATCGCCACCCATACGCGCGACGGTATCGCTGTCGCGGGCGAGCTGCTTGAGGCGGCGGCTGACATCCTGCAGCAGGATGTCGCCGGCCTGATGGCCAAGGGTGTCGTTGACGGCCTTGAACTTGTCGAGATCGATGTGGTGGATCGCGAACATCCCGCCCTGTTCGAGCGCCTGCTTGAGGCGCTGACCGAGCAGGGCGCGATTGACGAGGTCCGTCAGCGCGTCGTGGTGCGCCATATGCGCGATCTGCAATTCCGCCTTGCGCTGCTCGGTGATGTCTTCGTGGGTCGCGACCCATCCGAGATCGGGCATCGGTCGGTGCCTGATCTTGAAGGTCCGCCCGTTCCGCATCTCGACGATGCTGTCCATGGCCTCGGCCGACGTGGCGACATCGGTCCGCCATGTGGCGTATTCCTCGCGCGTCATGGCCGGCACGCTGCCGGCTTCGAAGCGCAGGTCGAGGATCTCCTGGAGCGGCGTGCCCGGACGAACGCGGTCGGGCGGCAGGCCGTACATTTCGATATAGTGCGTGTTGCAGACCAGCAGCCGGTGGTCGGCGCTGAAGAAGCAAAGTCCCTGCGACATGTTGTTGATCGCGATGTCGAACTGGAAATTGCGTTCCTGTAGCCGCGCACTGAGCTCTTCGCGCTCTGTAATGTCCTCGTGCGTCGCCATGCCGCCGCCGTCGGGCAGGGGATGGATGGTGTAGGCGATGATTCGTCCGTCGGCGAACTGCTGAACCGTCTGCTCGCTGACGACCGAACCCTCGGTGCGGGCACGGACATAGGCGCCGGCTTCTCCGCCGATGTTCAGGCCCAGTTCGAGCCGATGCTGGATCAGGTCCTTGATCGGCGTGCCCGGATGCACCTGCTCGGGCGAGAGCGCGTACATCTCGCGGTAGCGCGGATTGCAGAAAATGACCCTGCGGTCGCTGCCGAACAGGATGATCCCGAGCCACAGATTATTGGCGGCGCACTTGAGCAGCTCGCCGAGCACGAGCGGATCAATGCTTGCGACCTCCTGATCATTCTCCGCCATGCGCCTTGCCCCCGAAACGACGCGATTAGAGCAGGCGGTGGTGAATCAGCCCAACAATTCGCCCAGTTTCGGGACATGTTCCTGAAACTGCGGCGAACGCGAGGTTAAGGGCGGCGATGCCCGCCCCCTGGAAAAGAGGACGCCGACAAGAATTCAGAGATCGTTAACCATGTCGTCCCGCCGAACCGCGCGCGGTGCCGGCGGGATGGCGATGCCGCCCGATCAGTCGACCAGGATCACCCGGATATCGTTCACATTGGTCAGCGTGGGACCCGGCAGCAACAGGTCGCCCGTCGCCTCGAAGAACGTCGTCGCATCGTTGTTGTCGAGATAGGCCTGCGGCTGCAGCCCCTGCGCCCTCATCTTCGCGAACGTCGCCGCGTCGATCAGCGCGCCGGCGGGGTCGGTGGGGTGGCCGGCGCCGCCATCGGCGCCGTCGGTGTCGCCGGCGAGCGCGGAGATGTCAGGCGTGTCCTTCAAGAGGCCGGCGAGCGCCAGCGCGTATTCCTGGTTCGGGCCGCCGCGGCCCTGGCCGCGCACGGTGACCGTGAGCTCGCCGCCGGAGAGGATCGCCACGCGCTTGCCTTCCGCGCGGGCCTGAAGCGCCAGCCTGGCGTGAGCGGCGGCAACGTCGCGGGCCTCGCCTTCGAGGTCGGCGCCGAGATCGATCGTCTCGTAACCGGCCTCATGCGCGAGCCTCACCGCAGCGTCGAGCGATTGCTTCGGACGTGCGATCAGTTCGAAATGCGCGCGCGCGAACGCTGCGTCACCGGGCTTGCAGCTCTCGTTGGCGGGGTCGTCCAGCGCGCGGCGGACGGCATCGTCGATGTCGAGCTTGTATTTGCCGACGATGGCGCGCGCATCATTGAGCGTGGTCGGATCGGGCACGGTCGGACCCGAGGCGATCGCCGAGGGGTCGTCATGCGGCACGTCGGAGATCGCGAGCGTCACGATCTCCGCGGCATTTTTGCCCGCGCGCGCCAGCCGGCCGCCCTTGATCCGCGACAGATGCTTGCGCACGACATTCATCTCGCCGATCGGCGCGCCGGAGCGCAGCAGCGCCTTGTTGACCGCCTGCTTCTGCGCGAAGCTGATGCCGTCCACGGGCGCGATCCAGTTCGCGGAGCCGCCGCCGGTGAGCAAGACCAAAAGCAAATCGTCGGGCCCGGCCTCGGCTGCGAGCGCGAGCGTATCGGCCGCGCCCTTCAGGCCGGCTTCGTCAGGCACGGGATGACCGGCCTCGACCACGCGGATGCGGCGCGTCGGCACGCCGTAGCCGTGTCGCGTGGTGGCGATGCCGACGAGACGTTCCGGCGCGAGCCCGAGCGCGTCGAGATAATGCCGCTCGGCGGCGGCGGCCATCGCGGCCGCGCCCTTGCCGGCGGCGAGACAGATCACGCGTCCCCTTGGCGCGGGCCGCAGATGCGGCGCCAGAATCGTGCTCGGATGAGCGGCGGCAACGGCGGCGTCGTAGAGCGCGCGGAGCAGGGGGCGTCGATCGGACATGACGAAGGGCCTTGAGCGGACAGGAAAGACTGGCGGCAAACGCGCCGCTCACCTGCCTACCGCATCATGCGCCAAAGCGTAAGCCGGCTTCACCATCATTCGATTGTGCAATCGCGTGATCATAATCGACGCGCAAGCAAAAACCCCCTGCGATGGTTCGCAGGGGGTTTTCATCGTCGTGGGTATCAGGCGGTTAGCCGCCGACGTCGGCGCTGATCACGTCACCGAACAGCTCCCACTTGTCGCCCTTGAACTTCTCGAGCTGGAGCTGGCTGATCGGCGCGAAGTCGGTCGGAGAGGTGTTGATCTGCACGCCCGGCAGCAGCACTTCGGTGCGGAAGTTCTTCAGGCTGGCGGCCTGCTTCATGACGTTCGCGCGCGTGAGATCGTCGCCGCACTGCTTGAGGACTTGGACCAGGGTCTGCGCCACGCCGTAGCCGACGATGGTGCCGTGGTCGAGCTTGTCGCCGTCCGGAAAGTACTTGTTCATGAACGCGACGAAGTCCTTCATGCCGGGATCGCTGTTCCACGCCGGATCCGAAATGTCCTTCAGGTAGTCGGCGGAGATGATGTCCTGCGAGTTCTCGAACCCGGCGGGCTTGAGCACGCTGCCGACGGACGCCGAGACGTTGTTGAGGAAGTGCAGCGGCTTCCAGCCGATCTCGGCATTCTTCTTGATTGCCTGCGCCGCGAATTTCGGCGTCGTGATGTTCATGAAGACGTCGGCGCCGGTCGATTTCAGCTTGACGATGTGGTTGTCGATGGTCGGCTCGGAGGTCTCGTAGCTCTCCTCCATGACGATCATCGACGCGGCCTTGGCGCCGAGGCCGTCCTTCAGGCCCTTGAGATAATCCTTGCCGTAATCGTCGTTTTGGAACAGCACGGCGATCTTGGCATCCGGCTTGTTCTTGAGCAGCCATTTCGCGTAGATCTGCGTCTCGCTCTGGTAATTGGGCTGCCAGCCCATGGTCCAGGGGAAATCCTTCGGGTCGTTCCACTTGGTGGCGCCGGTCGCGACGAAGAGCTGCGGCACCTTCTTCGAGTTCATGTATTTGTGAATCGCGGAGTTCGGCGGCGTGCCGAGCGAGTTGAAGATGAACAGCACCTCGTCGCTCTCGACCAGCTTGCGCGCCTGCTCCACCGTCTTCGGCGGCGAGTAGGCGTCATCGTAGCTGATGAAGTTGATCTTGCGGCCGTTGATGCCGCCTTCGTCGTTGATCTTCTTGAAATAGGCCGCTTCCGTCCGTCCGATGATGCCGTAGGCGGAGGCCGGTCCGCTGTAGGGCATGATGTTGCCGATCTTGATCTCGGTATCGGTCGCGCCGGTATCGTATTTCTTCTGGGCCGATGCAGTGGAGGCCGAGGCCGCAATGAGCGCGAGCGCGAGTGACGCGGCCGCAAGTTTGCCGGTGACAGCGGGCATTCCTATCTCCCTATTTTCTTGGTGTGTGCGCGTCCCTTTTCTTGTGTTGCCTGTTTTTGGTGACGCAGCCGCAATTCAATACGATTTACCGGACGCCTTCAACAGAAAGCCCCTGCGGCGGGGGCGCAGGGGCTGCTTCTTTAGTAGTCACGGACGGGCGCGGGCTCGTGTGCGACTGCGAGAAGGTGCATCCGTCTGAGTTGACGAACCGATCTGGAGCGAGTTTGAGTTGCGTGGCTTCAGTGGCCGAGCTCGCTCGAGATGATGTCCCCGAACAGCTCCCATTTCCGACCCTTGAACCGCATCATCTGGAGCTGCTCGATCGGGGCGAAATTATCGGCTGCGGTGTTGATCTTGATGCCGGGCAACAGGGTGTCGGGCTCGAAATCCTTCAGGCTTGCCGCCTGCTTCATGACGTTGTCGCGGGTGAGGTCGTCGCCGCACATTTGCAGCACCTTCACCATGGTCTGCGCGGCGGCATAGCCGAACACCACGCCGGCATCGAGCTTGTTGGCCTTGGGATCGTATTTGGCGAGGAAGTTGTAGAACTTCTTCATGCCGTCATCGGCATTCCATTGCGGGTCGGAGCCGTCCTTGGTGTAGCTCGCCGACAGGATGCCTTGCGAGATCTCGAGCCCCGCCGGCTCGAGCACGCCGCCGACCGAAGCCGAGACGTTGGAGATGATGTGGACCGGATGCCAGCCGATCTCGGCCGCTTTCTTGATCGCTTGCGCTGCAAATTTCGGCGTGGTGATGCTGACGAAGATGTCGGCGCCGGAGGCCTTCAATTTCACGACGTGCTCGTCGATCGCCGGCTCCGAAGTGTCGTAACCGTCTTCCAGCACGATCATCGAGGCCTTGGGCCCAAGGCCGTCCTTCAGCCCCTTGAGATAGTCCTTGCCGAAATCGTCGTTCTGGTAGAGCACGCCGATCTTGCCGTCCGGCTTCTCCTTCATGATGTACTTGGCGTAGATGCGCGCCTCGCTCGCGTAGCTCGGCTGCCAGCCCATGGTCCAGGGATATTGCTTCGGATCGTTCCACTTCGAAGCGCCGCTCGCCACGAACAATTGCGGCACCTTCTTCTCGTTCATGTATTTGCGAATGGCGCCGTTGGTGGAGGTGCCGAGCGAGCCGAAGATCAGCAGCACCCCGTCGCTCTCGACCAGCTTGCGGGCCTGCTCCACCGTCTTCGGCGGCGAATAGCCGTCGTCGTAGGTGATGAACTTGATCTTGCGGCCGGCGATGCCGCCCTCGGCATTGATCTTGTTGAAATAGGCTTCCTCGGCTTTGCCGATCGCCGCATAGGCGGAGGCCGGGCCGCTATAGGGCATGATGTTGCCGATCTTGATCTCGGTATCGGAAGCGCCGCTGTCGTATTTCTTCTGCGCCAGGGCCGGGCTGCCCATCGCAGTGCACAACGCGAATGCGGCCAGTACGCCCGCAACCTGAAATCGAACGGCAGTCATCTTTCACCACCCGGAACGGATCGCCGCCGCATTGAACAAGATTGATGCGGGACGTCAACAAAAAGCCCCCGCGATCGTTCGCGGGGGCTTCTCGAGCTGTCGGACTATTGCGTCAGAGGGTCACTCGGTGGCGATGTCGCCGCTGATGATCTCGCCGAAGAGTTCCCACTTCTCGCCCTTGAAGCGCTGCATCTGGAGCTGCGCGATCGGGGCGAAGTCGGTGGGGCCGGTGTTGATCTTGACGCCGGGCAGCAAGGTGTCCGGTGCGAAATCCTTCAACGAGGCCGCCTGCTTCATGATGTTGGCCCGGGTCAGATCGTCGCCGCACATCTCCAGGACCTTGGCCAGCGTCGACGCTGCGCCGTAGCCATAGACCATGCTGGTGTCGGACTTGTCGGCACCCGGCATGTACTTGTCGACGAACTCGTTCCACTTCTTCATGCCGGGGTCGTTGGCCCACTGCGGGTCCGTGGAGTCCTTGGCATAGGCGGCCGACAGCACGCCCTGTGAGGCCTCGAAGCCGGCCGGCTTCATCACGCTGCCGACCGAGATCGACACGTTGGTGAGGATCTGCAGCGGCTTCCAGCTCAGCTCCGCGGTCTTCTTGATGGTCTGGGCCGCGAACTTCGGCGTCGCGTAGATCAGGAGCACGTCGGGATTGGCCGCCTTAATCTTGACGATGTGACCGTCGATCGAGGGCTCGGACACCTCGTAGCTTTCTTCCATGATGATCATGGACGCGCCCTTGGCGCCCAAGCCGTCCTTGGTGCCCTTGAGGTAGTCTTTGCCGAAATCGTCGTTCTGATAGAGGATCGCGATCTTGGCGTCGGGCTTTTCCTTCAACAGCCATTTCGCGTAGATCTGCGCTTCGCTCTGGTAGGAGGGCTGCCAGCCCATGGTCCAGGGGAAGTTCTTCGGGTCGTTCCACTTGGTGGCGCCGGTGGCGACGAACAGCTGCGGGATCTTCTTGGCGTTCAAATACTTCTGGATCGCGCTGTTCGAGGGCGTGCCGAGCGGGTTGAACACGACGATCACTTCGTCGCTCTCGACCAGCTTGCGGACCTGCTCCACGGCCTTCGGCGGCGAATAGCCGTCGTCATAGGTGACGAAGTTGATCTTGCGGCCGTTGATGCCGCCCTTGTCGTTGATCATCTTGAAATAGGCTTCTTCGGTCTTGCCGATGATGCCATAGGCCGACGCCGGACCGCTGTACGGCATGATGTTGCCGATCTTGATCTCGGTATCGGACGCGCCGGTGTCGTATTTTTTCTGGGCAAAAGCGGCGCCGGAGGTGAGAGTGATGACCGCCGTTGCCGTTACCAGCGCAGCGGTTCGCAGTGTTCTTTCAAAAAACAATTCGGGTCTCCTTGGCTTAATCAACGGGTTGTCAGTTCTTTCTGAGCCGGCCGACGAGTTGCTGGCCCATGATCGCGATCTGCCTCGCGCCGTGCGGCACCAGGTAGATGACGGCGAACAGGAGTACGCCGAATACGGCGCCGGAGAGGCCCTTGGAGATGCCCTCCGCCATGTTCGGCACGAAGATGATGAAGGCTGCGCCGACGAACGAGCCGGGCAGCCAGCCGACGCCACCGACGACCATGCCGAGGAACAGCGAGATCGCGAGCGTGATCGTGTAGCTGTCGGGCGCGACGAACTGCACGGCGATGGCGCCAAGCGAGCCGGCAACGCCGGTGATGCCGGCGGACACGCCGAAGGCCAGTGTCTTGTACAGTGCGACGTTGACGCCCATCGAGGAGGCCGCGATCTCGTTGTCGCGGATCGCCATGAAGGCGCGGCCCGAGCGGGAGCGCAGCAGGTTCACAGAGAAGATGTAGATCGCGAGCACGACCGCGAGCGAGAAGTAGTAGAGCCATGTGTCCTGCGACATCGGCAACCCGAACGGCGCGTCGGGCTTGGTGACGACGAGGCCCTGCACGCCGCCCGTCCAGTGCTCGAGGAAGTTCAGCTTCAGCAGCTGCGGCATCGCGGTGGCAAGCGCAAAGGTCGCGAGCGCGAGATAGACGCCCGACAGCCGCAGTGCCGGCTTGCCGAACAGGTAGCCGAAGGCGAAGCAGACCGCGGCGGAAACCGGAATTGTCAGCGCATAGTTGACGTTGAAGTACTCCATCAGCACCGCCGACGTATAAGCGCCCACGGCATAGAAGGCGCTCTGGCCGAGCGAGAACTGGCCGGAGCCGCCCGTCAGAATGTTCAAGGCCAGCACCGCGAGCCCGTAGATCAGGAGCATCGTCATCTGGAAGATGATGAAGTTCTTGACGAACATCGGCACGATCAACAGCACCGCCAGCACTAACAGGGAGGTGCCCGTGCCCAGCGTCATCGCCCGCTTCGGAACCGCCTCGACGGCCGGGGCTTCCGTGACGACGTCTTCTGCAGCGCTCATGATCAAACTCGCTTGACGATTTGCCGGCCGAACAGGCCAGCGGGTTTGACGACCAGGACGGAAATGATCAGCGCGAGCGCGATCGGAAGCTTCAGCTCGTTGCCGACGCCGGGAATGTAGGTGCCGGCGAGGTTTTCGAAGACACCGACCAGGAAGCCGCCGACCACGGCGCCGAACGGGCTGGTCAGTCCGCCGAGCACCGCCGCGGCGAAGCCGTAGATCAGCACGCCGCCCATCATGTTGGGCTCGAGGAACACGACTGGTGCGATCAGCATGCCGGCGATCGCACCGATCGCGGACGCCATGCCCCAGCCCAGCGCAATCATCCAGCTGGTGTTGATGCCGACCAGCCGGGCCGATTCAGGCACGGAGGCGGCCGCGCGCATGGCGAGGCCGATCTTGGTGTACTGGAAGAAGAAGTAGAGGCCGAGCAGCAGCAGCACCGTGACGCCGATCATGCCGGCCTGGTGAGTCGAGATCAGCTGGCTGCCGAGGAACGGCGAGGAGCCGAACGGGGTCGGATACTGCTTGATGGTGAAGTCCCAGATCAGACCGGCCGAGGAGTTGATGATCGCGAACAGCGCGATGAAGCCGGCGACGTTGGTCAGCACCGGCGCCTTGGCGAGCGGCTTGAACAGGATGCGCTCGATCGCGATGCCGCCGACAAAGGACAATGCCAGCGTGATCACGAAGGCGGCCCAATAGGGGATGCCCCATTGCATCAGCTGCCAGGAGATGAAGGTCGAGAACATTGCCATCTCGCCCTGAGCGAAGTTGAGATGGTCGATCGCCTGATAGATCATGACCACGGCGAGCGCCATGCAGGCGTAGATCGCGCCCGTGGCGATGCCGGCCAGCACTTGGTTGGTGAACAGCTCCATCGTGCCGGCTCCTCAGTAACCCAGGTAGGATTTGCGGATTTCTTCGTTGTTCGCGATGTCCTTGGCGTTGCCCGACATCACGATGCGCCCGGTCTCGATCACATAGGCCTGGTCGGCGAGCTCGAGCGCGAGCTGGGCGTTCTGCTCGACCACCAGGATCGACACCTTGTCCTCGCGGTTGATCTTGCCGAGGATGCCGAACAGGTCGCGCACGACTAGCGGCGCCAGGCCGAACGAGGGCTCGTCCAGCAGCATTAGCCGCGGCCGCAGCATCAGGGCGCGGGCGACCGCGAGCATCTGCTGCTCGCCGCCCGAGAGCGTGCCGGCCTGCTGCGTATGCCGCTGCTTGAGCACCGGGAAATGCGCATACATGCGCTCGATGTCGGAGACGATGCCGGCGCTGTCCTTGCGGGTGATGGCGCCGAGCTGGAGGTTTTCCTCCACCGTCATGGTGGTGAAGGTGCCGCGGCCCTGCGGCACATGGGCGATGCCGAACCGCACGATGCTTTCGGTGGAGCGGTTGTTCAGCGGCTTGCCGTCGAACTCGATGCCGCCGGTCGAGCGCACCATGTTGCAGATCGCGCGCAGCGTGGTGGTCTTGCCGGCGCCGTTGGCCCCCAGCAGCGTGGTCAGCGATCCCTCGCTGAGCGAGAAGGAAAGGCCGTGGAGCGCCTGGACCTGGCCGTAATAGGCGCGCAGGTCCTTGACGTTGAGCAGCGTCGTCATTGGTCCTTGCTCCCGAGATAGGCCTTGATGACGTCGGGATCCGCCTGCACCTGGGCCGGCGTGCCTTCCGCGAGCTTCTTGCCGAAATTCAGCGCGACGACGTGGTCGGCGATCGACATCACGAGGCCCATGTGATGCTCGACCAGCAGCACGGTCATATGGCGTTCGTCGCGGATGCGGCGGATGAGGTCGCCGAGCACGTAGACTTCCTCGTGGTTGAGGCCGCCGGCGGGCTCGTCGAGCAGCAGGATCTTCGGATCGGCAGCGAGCGCGCGCGCCAGCTCGACGCGCTTCTGCGTGCCGAACGGCAGGCCCGACACGACGGTGTGGGCGACGTCCTCGAGGTCGAGATAGGCGAGGATCTCATGCACCTTCTTGTTGACGTCGCTCTCGCTGCGGCGAACCCAGGCCAGCCGCAGCGAGTCGCTGATGATGTCGCTGGAGGTGCGGGCATGGGTGCCGACGCGGACATTGTCCATAACAGACAAATTCGGAAACAGCGCCACGTTCTGGAAAGTGCGGCCGATGCCGATCTCCGCGATCCGGTGCGGCGGGCGCGTCAGGATGCTCGCGCCCTCCATCAGGATGTCGCCGGACGACGGCTGGTACAGCCGCGAGAGGCAGTTGAAGAGCGTGGTCTTGCCGGCGCCGTTAGGGCCGATCAAGCCGAGGATCTGGCCCTTGTGCATGTCAAAGGACACGCCGTTGAGCGCGACGATGCCGCCGAACACGACGCTGACGTCGCGAACCGCGAGCAGGGGCGATGTCCCCTGCGCGAGCTGTGCCTGCGTCATCTCGTCTCGCCCACTGTGTTCAGTGAGCGAAGGGGCGATGTGAACCGCTCCCGACGACGACAAAGGCTATCTGATCCCCTCGGCCACACGCGCAACTTTCCCTCCTGATTTCAGCTTTTTGCTGACGTCTTTTTTGGAATGCGGCATCAGACCCCCAAGTGCCGCTTCGATGTTCCTTACCATCGCAAGCAGACGCGGTCCAATGTCGTTGATCAAACGCTCTTCCGTGAAGCGGAATGCCGGCGCGCCGCAATTGAATGCGTAAGGACCGGTTCCGTCGTTGAGCCTGAGCGCGACGCCGGCGGCGCCGATATCGTCGTGCCAGTCGCCGACCGAAATCGCAAATCCGTATTTCGCGACCGTCTCGCCGGAGCGTTCCAAACCGTCGCGCATCTTGGGCCAGCGGCTGCCGTAATGTTCGCGCAAGACACGAGACAGTTCCGCCCGATCGTTTTCCTCGAGCGCCCAAAAATAGGCGCGACCCATCGCGCTGGTTGCAATCGGCACGCGGGAGCCGACGTCAAGTTGAACGCCGACCGTCTCGCTGCCGCGGCTTTGCCCGAAATAGATCATGCTGTGACGGTCGCGGCCGCCGACGGCAACGGCTCCGCCGGTCGCGCGCATCATTTCCTCGCGGAACGGTTCGGACAAATGCCGAACGCCGAGATTGGACAACGCGGCGTAGCCGAGCGCCATCGCGGCCGGCGCAAGCTGATATTTCTCGAAGCGGGGAACCGGCGTCAGATAGCCGAGCTTCGTCAACGTATAGGTCAGCCGCGAAACGGTCGGTTTGGGCAAATTGGTACGGGCCGCGATTTCCTGATTGCCAAGAAGTCCGTCGCTGGGCTGGAATGCGCGCAATACGTCCAGCCCGCGGGAAAGCGCGACGACGAAATTCCGATCGGTCGCTGTCTTCTTTCCTGTACGCTTCATCCCTGATCTGCTTCTTGCGCGGAGTCGTTGACAAGCCACGTGCTTCAAAATAACCCTGCCGTCAAGATGCGGAATTAAATTCCGCAGTGCGAAATTGAACAAAAGTTACCCCACCAAGGAGGGACACCGTGAGCGAAGTGGTCAAGCTTGAGCGTCATGACGAAGTCGGGATCGTCACGGTCGACAGCCCTCCGGTCAACGCGCTGAGCGCCGCGGTTCGCGGCGGAATTCTGGAATGCATCAAGGCCGCGGTCGCCGATCCCGCAATCAAGGGCATCGTGCTGACCTGCGCCGGCCGTACCTTCATCGCAGGCGCCGACATCACCGAATTCGGCAAGCCGCCGAAGCCGCCCGCCCTCAACGACGTGCTTTCCGAGATCGAGAATTCACCGAAGCCGGTCGTCGCCGCGATCCACGGCACCGCGCTCGGCGGCGGCCTCGAGGTCGCGCTCGCCTGTCATTTCCGTGTTGCGGTGAAGGAAGCCAAGCTCGGCCTGCCCGAGGTGAAGCTCGGCCTGCTGCCGGGCGCCGGTGGCACCCAGCGCCTGCCGCGCGCAGTCGGACCGGAGCTCGCGGTCAAGATGATCGTCGGCGGTGATCCGATCGGCGCTGCGGAAGCGCTGAAGAACGGTCTGATCGAGGAGATCGTCGAGGGCCCGGCCGCCGGAGGCGAAGCCTTCGTACGAAAGCTGCTGGCTGAAAAGCGTCCGCTGCGCCGCCTGCGTGACGACGACTCCAAGATCGCGGCGGCCAAGGCCGACCGCTCGATCTTCACCAATGCGGTCGCGGCCATGACCAAGAAGTCACGCGGCCTGGAAGCGCCGTTCGCGGCGGCCGACGCCGTCGGCTACGCCATCGACCTGCCATTCGATGAAGGGCTGAAGAAGGAGCGCGAGGGCTTCCTGAAGCTCGTTGCCAGCGATCAGTCCAAGGCGCAGCGTTATGCCTTCTTCGCCGAGCGCGAGGCCAGCAAGATCGCCGGCGTTCCTGAAGGGACCAAGCCGCGGCCCGTGAACCGCGTCGCCATCCTCGGCGCCGGTACGATGGGCGGCGGCATCGCGATGTCCTTTGCCAATGCCGGCGTTCCCGTCACTCTGATCGAGACCGGCGAGGAGCAGCTCAAGCGCGGCATGGGCATCATGCAGAAGAACTGGGAAGCGACCGCGGCGCGCGGCGGCATCCCGGCGGACGCGCCCGCCAAGCGCATGGCGCTGATCAACGGCGTCGTGGGCATCGAGAACGTCGGCGACGCCGACCTCGTCATCGAAGCCGTGTTCGAGACCATGGCAGTGAAGAAGGAAGTGTTCGGCAAGCTCGACCAGTACGTCAAGCCGGGCGCCGTGCTCGCCTCCAACACCTCGTACCTGAACATCGACGAGATCGCGAAGTCGACCAAGCGGCCGCAGGACGTGCTCGGCATGCACTTCTTCTCGCCCGCCAACGTCATGAAACTGTGCGAGATCGTGCGCGCCGACAAGACCGCGCCCGATGCCCTCGTCACGGCTGTCTCGATCGCACGCAAAATCGCAAAGGTGCCGGCCGTGGTCGGTGTCTGCGACGGCTTTGTCGGCAACCGCATGCTGGCCCAGCGCGGCAAGCAGTCGGAGAAACTGCTGTTCGAAGGCGCGCTGCCGCAGCAGGTCGACGCCGTCGTGACGAAGTTCGGCATGCCGATGGGGCCGTTCGCCATGGGCGACCTCGCCGGCCTCGACATCGGCTGGCGCTCGCGCAAGGACCGCGGCATCAAATCGGAGATCGCGGATGCGCTCTGTGAAGCCGGGCGCTTCGGCCAGAAGACCGGCAAGGGCTATTACAAATACGAAGCCGGCTCCCGTTCGGCGCTGCCCGACCCCGAAGTCGAGAAGCTGATCGACGAGACGCTGCTTCGATTGGGCCGCAAGAAGCGCGTCGTCAGCGACGACGAGATCCTCGAGCGCATGATGTATCCGATGATCAACGAGGGCGCGAAGATCCTGGAAGAAGGCATTGCCGCGCGGCCGTCCGATATCGACGTGGTCTGGCTCTATGGCTACGGCTGGCCGATCTACCGCGGCGGCCCGATGTTCTGGGCCGACACCGTCGGCCTCAAGCACATCGCCGATCGTCTCTCTTTCTATGCCAAGGAGACCAACGACCCCAGCCTCGAGCCCGCGCCGCTGCTGAAGAAGCTTGCGGCGGAGGGCAAGACCTTCGCCTCGCTCGCGGCCGGCTCGAAAGCGGCGTGATTGGATTGGGCTCGGTGATTGCGGACACCTTTGCCAGAGCAAGGCTCTCTCCGTTCCCTCCCCCCTTGTGGGGGAGGGTCAGGGAGGGGGGTAGCTCCGGGCGAGGTCCGAGTTCGTGGCACCCCCTTCCCCCACCCTTCCCCACAAGGGGGAAGGGAGCCCATCTGTCCGTACCCGCCTTACGTTTGCAGAGCATTGATCGTTGATGACCCATCCCGGCGAACAGTTTTATCCCGAGGGCGTGCGCTGGGACGACACCATCGTCCAGGGCACGCTGCCTGACCTGCTGGCAAAAGCCGCCGCCGAGTACGGACCGCGCACCGCGCTGGAATTCCGGGATCGTCCGATCAGCTACACCGAACTCGCCGCGATGGCGGAGCGTGCGGCTGCCGCGTTCCTGCGCGCCGGTTGCGGCACGAACACATGCATCGCGCTGTTCCTCGGTAATACGCCGGACCACCCCGTCAATTTCTTCGGCGCGCTGAAGGCCGGCGCCCGCGTCGCGCATCTCTCACCGCTCGACGGCGAGATCGCGCTGACGCACAAGGTCTCCGATTCCGGTTCGCGCCTGCTCGTGACCACCAACCTCGCGGCACTGCTGCCGACCGCGCTGAAATTCCTGGAAAAGGGCCTGATCGACCGCCTGGTCGTCTGCGAGGAGGACAGTTGGGGCAAGGTCGGCACGCCGCAGGCCGCGATCCCCAATGATCCCCGCATCGTCACCTTCAAGGCCTTTGTCGAGGGCGCGACCGCACCGGCGCAGTGGCCATCCGTGACGATCGACGACGTCGCGCTGCTGCAATATACCGGCGGCACCACCGGTCTGCCCAAGGGCGCCATGCTGACGCACGGCAACCTCACCTCGGCGGTGTCGATCTTCGACATCTGGGGCAAGCCGTCCCGAGCCGCGCGTGGCGACGTGGTCGAGCGCGTGATCGGCGTGCTGCCGCTGTTCCACATCTATGCGCTGAGCCTCGTGCTGCTGTGCTCGCTCCGCCGCGGCTATCTGATCTCGCTGCATCAGCGCTTCGATGTCGAAGCCGTGATGCGCGACATCGAGGTCAAGCGCGCGACCTATTTCCCGGGCGTGCCGACGATGTGGATCGCGATTGCAGCGCTCCCGGATCTCGACAAGCGCGACTTCTCCTCGCTCAGCACGATCGGCTCCGGCGGCGCGCCGCTGCCGGTGGAGATCGCGAGTTTCTTCGAGCGCAAGGTCGGCAAGAAGCTCAAGAGCGGCTGGGGCATGACCGAGACCTGCTCGCCCGGCACCGGCCACCCGCCGGTTGGTCCCGACAAGCCGGGTTCGATCGGCCTGATGCTGCCCGGCATCGAGCTCGACGTCGTCGCGCTGGACGATCCGACCCGCGTATTGCCGCCGGGCGAAGTCGGCGAGATCCGCATCAAGGGCCCGAACGTCATCAGGGGCTATTGGAACAAGCCCCAGGGATCCGCGGAGGCCTTCGTCGACGGCCGCTTCGTCACCGGCGACATAGGCTACGTCGATAGCGACGGTTATTTCTTCCTGGTCGACCGCAAGAAGGACATGATCATCTCCGGCGGCTTCAACGTCTATCCGCAAATGATCGAGCAGGCGATCTACACCATACCAGGCGTGCACGAGGTGATCGTGCTCGGCATTCCCGACTCGTATCGCGGCGAGGCCGCAAAAGCCTTCATTGCGCTCAGGCCCGGCGCAAAGCCGTTCTCGCTCGACGAGCTGCGCGCGCAGCTCGCCGGCAAGCTCGGCAGGCACGAATTGCCGGCGGAGGTCGAATTCGTCGACGATCTGCCGCGCACGCCGGTCGGAAAGCTGTCGCGCCATGAGTTGCGCCAGCAGCAGAAACCATCACAATCCGCCCAACTTGCCACCCGACTTGCATCAGGAGACCGCTCTTGACCGACGCCGTCATCGTTTCCACCGCCCGCACCCCGATCGGGAAGGCCTATCGCGGCGCGCTCAACGCCACCGAGGGCGCAACCCTGCTCGGCCACGCCATCGGCGAGGCCGTCGCGCGCGCCAAGGTCGACCCCAAGGAGGTCGAGGACGTCGTGATGGGCGCAGCGCTGCAACAGGGCGCGACCGGCGGCAACATCGCGCGCAAGGCGCTGCTCCGTGCCGGTCTTCCCGTCACCGTCGCCGGCACCACCATCGACCGGCAATGCGCCTCGGGCCTGCAGGCGATCGCGCTCGCCGCACGTTCGGTGATTTTCGACGGCGTCGAGATCGCGGTCGGCGGTGGCGGCGAGTCCATCTCGCTGGTGCAGAACGACAAGATGAACGGCTTCCATGCGCAGGACCCGGCGCTGCTCGAGATCAAGGGCGAGGTCTACATGCCCATGATCGACACCGCCGAAATCGTGGCCAAGCGCTACGGCATCTCACGGGAGAAGCAGGACGAATATTCGCTGGAGAGCCAGCGCCGCACGGCCGCGGCCCAGCAGGGTGGCAAGTTCAGGGACGAGCTCGCGCCGATCACCACCAGGATGGCGGTGACCGACAAGGCGACCGGTGCAGTCTCCTTCAAGGACGTCACGCTTTCGCAGGACGAGGGCCCGCGCCCCGAGACCACCGCTGAAGGTCTCGCCGGCCTCAAGGCCGTGCGCGGCGAGGGATTTTCGGTCACCGCCGGCAATGCCAGCCAGCTTTCGGACGGCGCCAGCGCGAGCGTGATCATGAGCGACAAGGAAGCGGCGAAGCGCGGGCTGAACCCGCTCGGCATCTTCCGCGGCTTCGTCTCCGCCGGCTGCGAGCCGGACGAGATGGGCATCGGCCCGGTGTTCGCGGTGCCGCGCCTGCTCAAGCGTCATGGCCTCACCGTCGACGACATCGGCCTGTGGGAACTGAACGAAGCCTTCGCGGTGCAGGTGCTGTATTGCCGCGACAAGCTCGGCATCGACCCCGACAAGATCAACGTCGACGGTGGCGCGATTGCGGTCGGCCATCCCTACGGCATGTCGGGCGCGCGCCTCACCGGCCACGCTCTGATCGAAGGCCGCCGCCGCAAGGCGAAGTACGCGGTCGTCACCATGTGCGTCGGCGGCGGCATGGGCGCGGCGGGGCTTTTTGAGGTGTTGCAGTAGCCGTCGTCCTGGCGAAAGCCAGGACCCATACTCCGCAGCCGGAGTGTGGTGCTCAGACAGCCTTCGCATAACGAAGGCCGGTGGTAATGGGTCCTGGCTTTCGCCAGGACGACGAGGAAACAGGAGGATCCGATGGATCTCGCATTCACGAAAGAAGAGCAGGCGTTTCGCGAGGAAGTGCGGTCATTCTTCCGCGACAACGTGCCGCCGGATACGCGGCGCAAGCTGGTCGAGGGCCGCCACCTCTCGAAGGACGAGATGGTGACGTGGTGGCGCATCCTCAACAAGAAGGGCTGGGGCGTCAGCCACTGGCCGAAGCAATATGGCGGCACCGGCTGGACCTCCGTGCAGCACTACATCTTCAACGAGGAGCTGCAGTCCTATCCGGCGCCGCAGCCGCTCGCCTTCGGCGTCAGCATGGTCGGCCCCGTCATCTACACCTTCGGCAATGAAGAGCAGAAGAAGCAGTATCTGCCCCGCATCGCCAATGTCGACGATTGGTGGTGCCAGGGTTTCTCCGAGCCCGGCTCCGGCTCCGACCTCGCCTCGCTGAAGACGAAGGCCGAGCGCAAGGGCGACAAGTGGATCATCAACGGCCAGAAGACCTGGACCACGCTCGCCCAGCACGCCGACATGATCTTCTGCCTCTGCCGCACCGACCCGTCCGCCAAGAAGCAGATGGGCATCTCCTTCATCGTGTTCTCGATGAAGTCGAAGGGCGTCACCGTGCGTCCGATCCAGACCATCGACGGCGGCGCCGAGGTCAACGAGGTCTTCTTCGACGACGTCGAAGTGCCCTACGAGAACCTGATCGGCGAGGAAAACAAGGGCTGGGATTACGCCAAATTCCTGCTCGGCAATGAGCGCACCGGCATCGCCCGGGTCGGCGTCTCCAAGGAGCGGCTGCGCCGCATCCGCGACCTCGCCGGCAAGGTCGAGTCGGGCGGCAAGCCGATCATCCAGGACGCAGCCTTCCGCGACAAGCTCGCGGCCTGCGAGATCGAGCTGAAGGCGCTCGAGCTGACGCAGCTCCGCGTCGTCGCCGACGAAGGCAAGCACGGCAAGGGCAAGCCCAATCCGGCTTCCTCGGTGCTGAAGATCAAGGGCTCCGAGATCCAGCAGACCACCACCGAGCTGCTGATGGAAGTGATCGGCCCGTTCGCAGCGCCCTACGACGTGCACGGCGACGACGGCTCGAACGAAGCCATGGACTGGACCGCCCAGATCGCGCCGAGCTACTTCAACAACCGCAAGGTCTCGATCTACGGCGGCTCCAACGAGATCCAGCGCAACATCATCGCCAAGGCGGTGCTGGGGCTGTGATCGTACACTATTAACACGCACTCACCGTCGTGGCCGGGCTTGACCCGGCCATCCACGCTTAGCGCTACCAAAGAACGTGGATACCCGGCACAAGGCCGGGCATGACGACATCGATACCGGAGAGCAAAGAACATGGATTTTGATCTGAACGAGGAGCAACGGCTTCTCAAGGAAAGCATCGACGGCCTCTTGACCGATTCCTATGATTTCGAGAGCCGCAAGAAGTACATGAAGGAAAAGGGCGGCTGGAGCAAAGCCGTTTGGGGCAAACTCGCCGAGCAGGGCCTGCTCGGTCTGCCCTTCCCGGAGGCCGATGGCGGCTTCGGCGGCGGCGGCGTCGAGACCATGATCGTGATGGAAGCGCTCGGCAAGGCGCTGGTGCTCGAGCCTTATCTCGCGACCGTCGTGATCGGCGGCGGCTTCCTGCGCCATGCGGGCAGCGATGCGCAGAAGGCCGCGCATGTGCCCGGCATCGTCGACGGCAGCAAGACGCTCGCCTTTGCCCAGCTTGAGAAGAACTCGCGCTACGATCTCTTCGACGTCACCACGACGGCGAAGAAGAAAGGTGATGGTTGGGTCATCGACGGCGAGAAGTTCGTCGTGCTCAACGGCGAGAACGCAGACACCCTCATCGTGACCGCGCGCACCAGGGGCGAGCGCCGCGACAAGAGCGGCATCGGCGTGTTCCTGGTGCCGGCCGACGCCAAGGGCGTCGCCAAGAAGTCATACCCGACCCAGGACGGCCTGCACGCCGCCGACATCACCTTCACCGGCGTCGAAATCGGTGCCGATGCGGCGCTCGGCAATCCCGACGATTCGCTCGCGCTTATCGAGCGTGTGGTCGACGAAGCCCGCATCGCGCTCTGCGCCGAAGCGGTCGGCCTGATGGACGAATCGCTCAAGACCACGGTCGAGTACATCAAGACGCGCAAGCAGTTCGGTGTCGCGATCGGCTCGTTTCAGTCGCTGCAGCACCGCGCCTCCGACATGTTCGTCGCCACCGAGCAGGCGCGATCGATGTCGATGTTCGCGACCATGGCTGCTGATTTCGAGGACGCCAAGGAGCGCAGCAACGCCGTTGCCGCGGCCAAGGTGCAGATCGGCAAGTCGCTGAAGTTCGTGGGGCAGCAGGCGATCCAGCTCCACGGCGGCATCGGCATGACCATGGAGGCGAAGATCGGCCATTATTTCAAGCGCCTGACCATGATCGAGAACTCGTTCGGCGACACCGAGTACCATCAGCGCCGCGTGGCGGATGGTAGCGGGTTGATCTAGTCGCAAGATCGCTGTCATCCCCCGCGCAGGCGGGGGATCCAGTACGCTGCGGCTTCTCGGTTCTAGCTGCGCCGTCTCTGGAATACTGGATCGCCCGGTCAAGCCGGGCGATGACGACTGAACAAGTGGCCTCAACGGAGCAACAACAATGAAAAACACCCCGTTCGATCTCACCGGCAAGGTCGCCGTGGTCACCGGCTCCAGCCGCGGCATTGGCCGCTCTTCCGCCGAACTGCTCGCAAAGCTCGGCGCCAAAGTCGTGGTCTCCTCGCGCAAGGCCGATGCCTGCCAGGACGTCGCCGACGGCATCAAGGCGGCCGGCGGCGAGGCAATCGTCATTCCCTGCAACATCGCGCGCAAGCAAGAGGTCGAGGCGCTGATCGCGGGCACGACCAAGCACTATGGCAAGATCGACATCCTCGTCTGCAACGCCGCCGTCAACCCGTATTACGGCCCGCTGCTCGACATCACCGACGAAGCCTTCGACAAGATCATGGGCTCGAACGTCAAGAGCAACATCTGGCTTTCCGCGCTGGCGATCCCGCAGATGGCCGAGCGCGGCAACGGCTCCGTCGTCATCATCTCCTCGATCGGCGGCCTGCGCGGTTCGACCGTGATCGGCGCCTACGGCATCTCCAAGGCCGCCGACTTCGCGCTGTGTCGTTCGCTCGCCGGCGAATGGGGCCCGAAAGGCGTCCGCGTCAACTGCATCGCGCCCGGCCTCGTCAAGACCGACTTCGCCCGCGCGCTGTGGGAAGACGAAGCAAACCTGAAACGCCGCACCGCCACCACCCCGCTTCGCCGCATCGGCGAACCCGACGAAATCGCCGGCGCAGTGGCCTACCTCGCCTCCGACGCGTCGAGCTTCATGACCGGACAGACTATCGTCATCGACGGCGGCGTGACCACGGCGGCGCCGTAGCCGCCGCTCCTCCGCTACGGGCGGCGCTCGGCCAAGGTGCGTTCGATGGCGCTCTCGATGGCGCGTACGACGATCAGGGCCGAACGTTCGTCGAGATGCACGCCGTCGTCCCAACGCAGCTCGCGTCGCGGCGGATCGATCGGCAGCCAAAGCGCGCGATCCGGGAAGGCTTCGTCGACGATCTCGTTGGTGATCCGGACCATGCGCGAGCCTTCGATCTCCGGCGCAAACGGAACGTGAATCAGAAACACGCGGGTGCCGCGCCGCTGCAGTTCCTCGATGAGCTGTCTGACGTGGACCACATTCGCGCGTACCGGCACGGTCGGGTCAGCTTCGTTCATCTGCTCCAGCGCGCGGTCGAGATAGACCTTGTTGTCGAACGTGCCCGGCGGCTGGCTGAGCAGGCGATCCCGCTCGGCGCGCGCCCGGGCGGGATCGGGTTCACCGTGTTTCCAGCTTTCATAGCCCGCGACCGCTGTTCGCACCGGGCGCAGCAGCAGCGCTTCGGTGCGCGCGCCGCCGGAAAATTTCTCGATCAGCGCGCTATCCGGCTCGCGCGTCAGGACATTCGTCTCGATCAGCACGATCTTCGGCGGGGTCGGTCGGTTCGCGACGATCTCGAGACCCGTCACCGGTGAGCCGCCCGCCAACGAAAGATTGCGGACGCGCGGCGGCGAGAAATACTCCTCCTTGAGGCGCCAGGCGACCGAGCTGCCGACCAGCACGATATCAGGCGTGGGATCCCGCACATAGCGGTTGAGACTGACGAGGCTGCCGCCGCGGGTCGTGACCGCCGGCTGCTGCAGGGCCGAGCCGATGCGCGCCGTGGTGAAGGCGCAGGCCAGCAGCAGCGCGGCTGCCGCCACCGCGCACTTGATCAGCCATGAAAGCGAAAAATCCTGCTGCATGTCAGAACTGGAAGTAGATGAAAGTGCTGTCGGGCCCCGCCTCGAGACAGGCGAGCGCTGCGAGCGCGCCATAGAGATACGGCTCCCATCGCCGCAAGCGGCCTTCGACGAACGCGCCGATGCCGATATGCTGGATGATAACAGGCAAGGCGTAAAGCAAAGCCAGATTGGTGAACAGTTTTGGTGGATTGGGCGCGTCCGTCGCCATGAACATTCCCTTGAGATAGCTGAGCGCGTGGTCGAAGTTCGGCAGCTTGAAGAAGATCCAGAGCATCGTGACGCAGAAGAACACGATGCCCATCCGGATCACCCGCACCGCGGGGCTTCGATCGCCCAGCAGCTTCAGGAACGGTCGTTCGATCACGAGCAGAAACCCGTGCGCCATCCCCCACAGCGCGTAGCTCAGACTTGCACCATGCCAGAGACCGCCAAGCGTCATCACGATCATCAGGTTGAGACAGGTTCGTGCCGGTCCATGACGGTTGCCGCCGAGCGGAATGTACAAATAGGTCCTGAGCCAGCTCGACAACGAGATGTGCCAACGCGTCCAGAACTCCGAGAATGAAATCGAGATGTAGGGCAAATTGAAGTTCACGGGCAGGCGATAGCCGAACAGCAGGCCGAGGCCGAGCGCGATCGCCGAGTAGCCGAAGAAGTCGGCGTAGATCTGGTAGCTGTAGAGGAACACCAGCAACCAGCGATCCTGCGTGCGCAACGTCTCGTAGAGCGGGAAGTCCATATAGGACGTCATCTCGTTGAGATTGTTCGCCACATACAGCTTGAAGAAATAGCCGACCAGAATCCACTTCGCGGCCTCGACGAAGGCAACGTCGCCGAGCCGCTTGGGAACGATCTGCGGCATGAACTGGGCCGCACGCGTGATCGGCCCGGACACCAGCTGCGGAAAGAAGATGATGTAGAGGAACACCTCGCGCAAGCGCACGGTGCGCTTCTCGCGCGTCAGATCGACCAGCAGGCTGATGTTGTGGAACACGAAGAACGAGATGCCGATCGGCAGCGGCAGCCGCAGCAGGAAGTCGATCGGCGCGGAGCCGGTCAGATGGGCCGCGGCGGCGTCAACGAACAGGAACTTGTATTTGAAGAACGCCAGCATGCCGAGATTGAAGACGATGCCGGCCGGCATCCAGAAAGTTCGGTTATCAAACGCAAGCACGAGGCAGAGATGGGTGCCGAGCACCGCAACGAGCAGCAGCGGCAGCAGCTCGGGCTGGCCGAAGCCATAGAAGAACACGCTTGCGAGGACGAGCAGCGGGACCTGGAAGCTGCGCAGCGAAGGCAGGTAATAGACGCCAAAGACGATCGCGACGAAGACGCCGAACTGAAAAGAAGTGAAGGTCATGCCGCCCCATCTGCCCGCCCGGCATGTAGCATTTTCGCATTCCCCGTCCTAGTCCGGTGTCCTCCCCCGCTCCAGGGCAGTGGCATATGAAATTCAAAAGGACCGCGCCGCTTGCTCCGCCTCTCCCGCTTGCGGGAGAGGCCGACGCGCCCCGGGCGATGCGAAGCATCGTCCGCGCGCGGCGGGTGAGGGCTCTCACTCCTTGGGGATTCCCTCCGCAATTCTCGACAATCCCATTGCGGAGACAGCCCTCACCCCAGCCCTCCCCCGCAAGCGGGGGAGGGAGCGCACTGCCGATGCCGCCGCACCCCCCCAGGGGAGGATCAACGCCCGCGCCTTGACCTGCTGCCGGCAATCCCGTTTTCTCTGCCCCAACACAACAACCCCTCCTCACGGGAACACGCCAAGGGCAAGCCGCCATGTCTTTCGTCCTCGCCATCGACCAGGGCACCACCTCCTCGCGCGCGATCGTGTTTCGCGGCGACATTTCCATTGCGGCAAAGGCGCAGGCCGAGTTTCCGCAGCATTTCCCCGCCTCGGGCTGGGTCGAGCACGAGCCCGAGGACATCTGGACCTCGACCATGACGGTCTGCCGCGAGGCGATCGCGCAGGCCGGCATCAGTGCAAAGGACATCGCCGCGATCGGCATCACCAACCAGCGCGAGACGACCGTGCTGTGGGACCGCGCCACCGGGCAGGCCGTGCATCGCGCCATCGTCTGGCAGGACCGCCGCACCGCCGACATCTGCGCGAGACTGAAAGCCGACGGCCGAGAGCCCGTGATCTCGCAGAAGACCGGCCTGATCATCGATCCCTATTTCTCCGGCACCAAGGTCGCCTGGATTCTCGACCACGTCCCCGGCGCGCGGGCGCGTGCCGCGCGCGGCGAATTGATGTTCGGCACCGTCGATTGCTATCTGCTGTGGCGCCTCACCGGCGGCAAGGTGCATGCCACCGACGCCACCAACGCCTCGCGCACGCTGCTGTTTAACATCCACACCGGGCAGTGGGACGACGAGCTCTTGGAGATCATCGGCGTGCCGCGCTCGATGCTGCCCGAGGTAAAGGATTCCTCAGCCCGCTTCGGCGAGAGCACGCCGGATCTGTTCGGCGGCGCGATTGCGATCTCCGGCATCGCCGGCGACCAGCAGGCCGCGACCATCGGCCAGGCCTGCTTCCGTCCGGGCATGATGAAATCCACCTACGGCACCGGCTGCTTCGCCCTGCTCAACACCGGCACCACGCCCGTGGCCTCGAAGAACAAGCTGCTCACCACCATCGCCTACCAGCTCGGTGGCAAACGCATCTACGCGCTCGAAGGCTCGATCTTCGTCGCAGGTAGCGCGGTGCAGTGGCTGCGCGACGGCCTCGGCATCATCAAGCACGCCGCCGAGACCGGACCTCTCGCCGATCAATCGGATTCGATGCAGAGCGTCTATCTCGTCCCGGCCTTCGTCGGCATGGGCGCGCCGTACTGGAATCCGCGCGTGCGCGGCGCGCTGTTCGGCCTCACCCGCAACACCGGCCCGGCCGAGCTTGCCCACGCCGCTCTGGAAAGCGTCTGCTACCAGACCTTCGACCTCTGGGCCGCGATGCGGGCCGACTGGCCGAGCTCGGAAACCGCCAGCGTGGTGCTGCGCGTCGATGGGGGCATGACCGCATCCGACTGGACCATGCAGCGCCTCGCCGACCTGCTCGACGCGCCGGTCGATCGCCCCGTGATCCAGGAGACGACGGCACTGGGCGCCGCCTATCTCGCGGGTCTCGAGGCCGGCGTCTATCCCGAACCGACCAAGTTCGCCGACAACTGGCGCCTCGAGCATCGCTTCAAGCCGAACATGAGCCAGGCGACGCGCGAGCGGAAGCTGGCGGGCTGGGCGAGGGCGGTGAAGGGCGTGCTCGCGAGCGACGAGGGCGAGGGTTAGGCCGATCTCGTAGCCCGGATGGAGCGCAGTGAAATCCGGGGTTCTCTGGAAGCGATTACCCTGACGCCGCGATGAACGAGGCGTATCCACAAACTCCGCCGTCGTCCTGGCGAAAGCCAGGACCCATAACCACCGTGCTAAGTTGCCTTGGACCGCTGTCGGCCCCAGCCTGCCGCAACGGCGACCAGCTGTGGTAATGGGTCCTGGCTTTCGCCAGGACGACCCGGAATGTGTGGCCGGCGCTCAGCTTCAACGGGACGCATCCCATGATCCTCCCCGACGGCTATTCCGACATCCCCGCCGGCAAGATCGTTGCCGTCGTCACCCATCTCGAGATGACCGCGCGCCCTGCGCGCCGCGCCGATCCGCCGGGCGCTCCATCAGGTCTTTGGACCCTGCGCAAGGTCGATACCCCCGCGCTTCATTGGTATCGCGACCTCCATCGTCGCGTTGGCGAGGAGTGGTTGTGGTTTTCGCGGGCGCGCATGAACGACGCCGAGCTCGCCGCAATCATCCACGCACCGGGCGTCGAGGTCTATGGGCTTGTCGTGGACGGCCACGATGAAGGCCTGCTGGAGCTGGACTTTCGCGAGGCCGGCCAGTGCGAGCTCGTGTATTTCGGTGTCACCGCGAAACTGATCGGGAGCGGTGCCGCCCGTTCTATGATGAACCGCGCGCTTGAGCTCGCATGGTCACGCGACCTGTCCCGCGTCTGGGTGCACACCTGCACCTTCGATCATCCGTCGGCCGTCGCGTTCTACCAGCGCTCGGGCTTCCGCCCGTTCCGCCGCCAGATCGAGATCGCCGACGACCCGCGCCTCGATGGCACCGCGCCACGGACCGCGGCCAAGCATGTGCCGATCATCGAATAGTGCGCAGCTGCCTCCCCGCCGTCATTGCGAGGAGCCCTTGCGACGAAGCAATCCAGACTGTTTCCGTGGAAAGATACTGAGCCTCCCCTAAATCGGTGGCTGGATTGCTTCGCCGCGCTCGCAATGACGGAGTGTGACGCTGTCGTCGCGTTTCATTCGGGCTACGCGCTCCCAAGTTGACGCGACGCAAGCAATCAAGCCTCGGAAGCGTAGCCCGGATGGAGCGGAGCGAAATCCGGGACAGCGTCCCCGCATTCCGCTCCGCTCCATGCGGGCTACACGCTCAAAACACCTTCTGCTCTGCCCGTGCCAACGAAAACCCTCGCTGCATCACATTGAAGCACGTCAGCCCCGTCGGCTCCGACCGGCATGTAAACCCCGCGCGCTGCCAGACCTCGCCATAGGACAGCACCGGCAATGACGGGTCCATGATGGTATCGCCGGCGCAGATGCGGCCTGCGCTGCCTTTCGCACTCATCTCGAAGGCGTTGCCCCATTCGAGCTCGCAATCGGCGGGACGGCGCGGCCGCGTCTCCAGGTTCATGATGTCGCAGCGGAGCACGCCTTGGTCATTCCTTTGGCCGTTGTCGGTGAAGAACTGGCAGGCGATGTTTTTCGACGGCGTCTGGAAGCCGATCGGGCGGTCCTGCGCGTGGGCGAGGCTCGCGGCCAGCACGGAGAGCCCAAGTGCGACCGTTGCAAGTCGTTGCATCATGCATGCTCCTGCGCCCAGCTCTGTCATGCATGGACTTGATCCGGGCATCCATCGCTTCCTAATCTGAGGAGAGATGAATTGCCGGGTCAAGCCCGGCAACGACGAAAGGCCAAAACCATGTTCCTGATCGGCCAATACGACTCCCCCTTCGTCCGCCGCGTCGCGATTGCGCTGCGGTTTTACGGGCTCGCCTTCGAGCATCGGCCGTGGTCGACCTTCGGCGATGCCGACAAGATCGCGCCCTATAATCCGCTGCGGCGCGTGCCAACGCTGGTGCTCGACGACGGCGAGGCGCTGATCGAGAGCACGGTCATCCTCGATTATCTCGACGAATTGGTAGGACCGGAGAAGGCGATGCTGCCGCGCTCCGGTGCCGAGCGGCGGCGTCACTTGCGCATCTGCGCGCTCGCCTCCGGTCTCGGCGACAAGGCGGTGAGCCTGCTCTACGAGCGTGTGCTGCGGAAGGAGCAGCTTGCGCTGTGGGTCGAGCGTTGCCAGGCGCAGATCGCGGACGTGCTGAAGGTGCTTGAGGCCGAGCGCGCCAAGGTGACCACGCCGTACTGGCTGGGGATGCGCATCGGCCACGCCGACATTGCGGTGGCCTGCGTCGTCCGCTTCACCCGCGAGGCCCATCCGCAGCTGTTCGAACCCTCGCGCTATCCGGCGCTGTCGGCGCACGCCGACGCGTGCGAGGCGCTGGCGCCGTTCCAGGAGATCGTGCAGCCACTGTCACCGCCGAAGGGGTGAATCCGCTTGCATGCGGGCGGCGGCGCCGACCGAATGGAAAGCTTGCGCCCCAAGCTCGTCATTGCGAGGAGCGAAGCGACGAAGCAATCCAGTCTGTCGCCAGCCGAGAGAGTCTGGATTGCTTCGCTTCGCTCGCAATGACGGAGAGTGTGGCGCCGCCTTTGCGCGCGATCGACAGACGACGCGTCGCGGTGCCGCTACGCGAATCCGACCTTGATCAGGATCATCAGGAAAAGGCCGCCGACGACCGCGCAGACCGCGGCACCGATCAGCGGCCCCAGCGCGCCCTCTCGGCGTGCCGGCTCCAGCACGGCCTGTCCCGGCTGGTCCGGATCGTAATAGACCTGGACGCTCTTCCCGGGCCGATATTTCGCAGCGCCCTCTTCGGCGACCTCGCGCAGGCCGGAGATCATGGTGCCGTTCCAATCGACTTCGGTGCCGATGAAGTCGCGCTTGCCGACCCTGTAGGCGTAGCGCAGGTCGACCTGATAGCGGTGGACGAGCTTTGATGTCGTCGGTCGATTGTCGTGCTCGGTCTTCTCTTCGATGATTTCCTCGATCACGTCGCAATGGATGACCCTGCCCGACGCGGTCGGCCAGCGCAGGCTGGCGCTCGCCAGCCGGCGCGTCCGGACATAATCGGCGGCGAAGAACACCCCGCCCACGAGCACGATGATCGGCACCGCGAACGCGAATAGCGGGACGCCCTTGTCGGCGTAGAGCACGTGGCCTGCGAACGAATGCGCGGTCAGGGTGGCGGCGATGATTCCGAACACCAACGTGAACGCCACCAGCGCCGCGACGTTCTGCGCGGCGGCAGGCTCCAGCAGCGCCTCGGTCGGTTGCTTCGGATCGACATGGACCTCGACATGGGCGCCGACCGGATAGCGTCCGGTCAGTTTTGCGGCCAAGACCCTCGTCGTGATGACGGGGCCGCCGACAAAGATCTTGTCGCTTTCCAGCTCCTGGCCGCCGGCCTGATAGCGATAGCGGATGATGGGCTTGGCGTCGTTCCGATCGTCCGAGGAATGCGCCGCCGGCTGGTCGACTCGGGAGACCGTGATGATGCCCTCCACCTTGTCCCAGCCCCGCGCGGCCACCATCCGGCCGCGCATGCGGACCAGGTTGAACAGCGTCAATCCAAACAGCAGCACGGCGATGCCGGCGGCAATCTGTGTCCACATCAATTGTTGGGCGTTCAGCATCCGATTCCCCTGCGCTTCGGCGGCGACCGCCATTGGTCGCAGCGAACGCGGGTTGCGTTCATGGCAGGGGTGCGGCGCCGATCCTATCTCCTCGTGCAGGGCTTGATCTCGCCCGAGGCAGAGTGCATCACGATCGGATTGGGCGACAGTCTGATGCCAAAGAACAATTGAGAGCCGGAGACCTTGTCGTTCGTCCCCTCATGGACGTCCAGATCGAGCTTCGTCGCGATCTCGGAGGTCAGTTTGGCCCTCTCCTCCATCGAAATCGCGTTGTGATATTTGATTTCGTAGACGACGTCGGCCTCCAGCACGGACCGCGTCTGGCACACGACGCCGCCGCTCGAAACGTTCTGGGTGACCGCGTCCTCACACTCGGCCTTCAGCAAGGCGTTGCGGGCCGAGATCAGCGACTCGTCGGATATCAGCAGAATGCTGGCGTTCTCGAGCTTGAGGTTGACGGCCTCGACCTGCTGCATTCCGGCGAGGGCCGACAGCTTGTCCTTGACCTGGGCCGACACGTCGAGCCTCTTCTCGAGCGACTGCTTCAGGTCCCGGTCGACGGTCCGCGATTTCTGGATCTTGCCGGTCAGCAGCGTCGGATCGACATCACAAGTCGGATGCAACTCCAGCCGGCCGTTACTCAGATACTCGATGGTGTTGATCGTGCCGGGGCCGCCGAACGTGCTTGGCGGCACCACCTCGAAATATCCGGTCTCGGAGAGGATGGCCGTGATCGTCTGCTTCTTCCGCGGGAATCCGGCGTAGACCGCGACCATCACGAGGCCGATCGCGATGAAGACTCCGCTACCAAGCCAAAGCCATTTGCGGCTTGCTATTTTCCCGGGCAGCACAACTGATTTTTCTCGCCGCATGGCACATAGCCTTTCGGACAGTCCGCCGCGGCAATCGTGGGCAGCACGACGAGAGCGATCGCGGCGAGGAACGGTGCAATGAACTGCTTCATTTGTTCGATCCCAAGCAAATCGTCGGTTGAAGGTAGTAGGCCGAGAGAGTAGCGAACCAAGGTTGAGCGGACAAGTGAACGAGTTCACAAGCGGCCGATTCTTGCGAGGGCGCATTCGCAGCTGTTCGATGTGCTGCGTCGTTCCGGTACAGGCTGAGCATTTGCTTCACCAATGTCGTCCTGGCGAAAGCCAGGACCCATGACCCAAATGGGTCATTTGGCGAAGATTGGTCGTTCGGTATTACCAGCGATGGTCACCGATGGATCACGCGGTATGGGTCCTGGCCTTCGCCAAGACGACACCGAACGGACGACACCGAACGTGTGGTACGCGCGCATGATCGCGACGGACGAGGCAGCGAGTGTCAAACGGGCGCGGTGGGCGATCATGCATTCATACAGGTGTTTTGCCCGACGCCGCAAGTCATTTCGGCAAGACCGAAATTTATCGAGCTTTTTCAACCCCATGTCTACTGTGCATGGGGTTGATTTCTCGCTTTTTGTTTGGAGGGCGCCTAACCCGCGCCCGCGCGCTTCTTCTGCCAGACCAGGTGCACCGCGCAGGTGCAGCCCGGCGGATGCGAGGCAAGCTCCTTCGACGTTTCGTCGTTGGCCGGTGTTGCCGCGAACGCCGCCTTGTCGCCTGCGCTCTCTCGCGCCGGGATGTAGTTCAGGATCGGCGCGAGCCAGCGCTCGGCCTCGGCGACGCTCATGCCCTTGCGCGCAGCATAATCCTCGACCTGATCGCGCTCGATCTTGCCGACGCCGAAATAATAGCTCTCGGGGCTAGCGAGATAGAGCCCCGACACCGAAGAGCCCGGCCACATCGCAAAGCTCTCGGTCAGCTTCACGCCGGCGGTGTTCTCGGCGTCGAGCAGCTCGAACAGCGTCGCCTTCTCGGTGTGATCGGGCTGCGCGGGATAGCCGGGGGCGGGACGGATGCCCTGGTACTTTTCGAGGATCAACTCGTCGGTCGAGAGCGTCTCGTCCGGCGCATAGGCCCAGAACTCGCGGCGGACGCGGGCATGCATGCGCTCGGCAAAGGCTTCGGCGAGGCGGTCGGCCAGCGCCTTGCACAGGATCGAGGAGTAGTCGTCATTGGCCATCTTGAACCGGTCGGCGACCACATCCTCGCCGATGCCGGCGGTGACGACGAAGCCCCCGACATAATCGGGCACGCCGGTGGTGGCGGGTGCGACGAAGTCGGACAGCGCGGCGTTGAAACGGCCCTCGCGCTTCTCGAGCTGCTGGCGCAGCGTGTGCAGCGTCGCGATCGTCCTGGTCCGGCTCTCGTCGGCATAAAGCACGATGTCGTCGCCCTCTGCATTGGCCGGCCAAAAGCCGACGGTGGCGCGCGCTCGGAACCATTTTTCCTTGACGATCAGGTCGAGCATTTTCCGCGCGTCTTCGTAGAGCGAGCGCGCGACCTCGCCGACCTTGGCATCGCTAAGGATGGCGGGGAAGCGCCCGGCGAGCTCCCAGGTCTGGAAGAACGGCGTCCAGTCGATATAGGGCACCAGCTCGGCGAGATCGTAGTCGTCGAAGCTCCTGGTGCCGAGGAAGGTCGGCTTCACCGGCTTGTTGGCGGCAAAATCGACCGGCACGCGGTTGGCGCGGGCGGTCGCCAGCTTCAGCCGCTTCTTGTCGGCCTGGGCGCGCATATGGGCGTCCGAGATCTTTGCGTATTCGGCGCGGACTTCGGCGGCATAGGCCTCGCGCCTCTCGGGCGACAGCAGCGCGGACGCAACACCGACCGCGCGGCTGGCGTCGTTGACATGCACCACGGGGCCGGCGCGATAGCTCGGGTCGATCTTGACCGCAGTATGCACGCGGCTCGTGGTGGCGCCGCCGATCAATAGCGGCAGCTTGAGGCCTTCGCGCTGCAATTCGCCGGCGAAGAACGCCATCTCGTCGAGCGAGGGCGTGATCAGGCCGGACAGCCCGACGATGTCGGCCTTCTCCGCTTTCACGGTCTCGACGATCTTGGCCGCCGGCACCATCACGCCGAGGTCGATCACCTCGTAATTGTTGCACTGGAGCACAATGCCGACGATGTTCTTGCCGATGTCGTGGACGTCGCCCTTGACGGTCGCGAGCACGATCTTGCCGGCGGACGAGGAACCTTCCGTGCCGATGCCGTTGGCGAGATTGCGCGCCTTCTCCTCCTCCATGAACGGCATCAGCCAGGCGACAGCCTGCTTCATCACGCGTGCCGACTTCACCACCTGCGGCAGGAACATCTTGCCGTCGCCGAAGAGATCGCCGACCACGTTCATGCCGGCCATCAACGGGCCCTCGATCACGTCGAGTGGCCGCGTCGAAGCCTTGCGGGCCTCCTCGGTATCCTGCTCGATGAACTCGGTGATCCCATGCACCAGCGAATGCGACAGCCGCTTCGCCACCGGCCATTCGCGCCAGCTGAGATCGGCTTCTTTGGTCTGGGTCTTGTTGCCGCGGAATCTTTCCGCGAGCGCCAGCAGACGCTCGGAGGCGCCGGGGTCGCGGTTGAGGATGACGTCCTCGCACACCTGGCGCAATTCGGGATCGATGTCGTCATAGACGATCATCTGCCCGGCATTGACGATGCCCAGGTCCATGCCGGCCTTGATGGCATGATACAGGAACACCGAGTGCATGGCCTCGCGCACCGGCTCGTTGCCGCGGAACGAGAACGACAGGTTGGACACACCGCCAGAAATGTGCGCGCCCGGCAGATTCTTGCGGATCCAGCGCGTCGCCTCGATGAAGTCGACGCCGTAATTGTTGTGCTCCTCGATGCCGGTTGCGATCGCGAAAATATTCGGATCGAAGATGATGTCTTCCGGCGGGAAGCCGACGCGGTTCACCAGGATGTCGTAGGCGCGCTTGCAGATCTCGGTCTTGCGGGCGAACGTGTCGGCCTGGCCGACCTCGTCGAACGCCATCACCACGACGGCCGCGCCGTGGCGGCGGGCGATCTTGGCCTCGTGAACGAACTTCTCCTCGCCCTCCTTCATCGAGATCGAGTTGACGACCGGCTTGCCCTGCACGCATTTCAGGCCGGCCTCGATCACCGAGAATTTCGAGGAATCGACCATCACCGGGACTCGGGCGATGTCGGGCTCGGCGGCGACGAGGTTGAGGAAGGTCACCATCGCGGCTTCCGAGTCCAGAAGACCCTCGTCCATGTTGACGTCGATGATCTGCGCGCCGTTCTCGACCTGGTCGCGCGCGACCTGCAGCGCGGCGGTGTAGTCGCCGGCGGTGACCAGCTTGCGGAAGCGGGCAGAGCCGGTGACGTTGGTGCGCTCGCCGACGTTCACGAAAGGAATCGCGTCGGTCAGGATGAACGGCTCGAGGCCGGAGAGCCGCAAGCGAGGTTCGATCTCCGGCACGATGCGCGGCTTGTGCGGCGCGACCGCAGCCGCAATCGCCGCGATATGGTCCGGCGTGGTGCCGCAGCAGCCGCCGACGATGTTGACCAGGCCATCGCGTGCGAACTCGCCGACCAGCCGGGCCATGTATTCCGGGGTCTCGTCATACTGGCCGAACTCGTTGGGCAGGCCGGCATTGGGATAGGCACAAACAAGCGTGTCGGCGACGCGGCCGATATCGGCGATATGCGCGCGCAGATCTTCCGCGCCGAGCGCGCAGTTGAAGCCGATGGTAACGGGCTTGGCATGCTGCACCGAATGCCAGAACGCTTCCGGCAACTGGCCGGACAGCAGGCGGCCTGACTTGTCGGTGATGGTACCTGACACCATCACGGGCATGTCGATGCCGCGTTCCTCGGTGATCTCGGCGATCGCGTAGAGCGCCGCCTTGGCGTTCAGCGTGTCGAAGATGGTCTCGACCAGCAGCAGATCGACGCCGCCGTCGAGCATGCCGTTGATCTGCTCGCCATAGGATTTGCGCAAATCGTCGAACGTGACGGCGCGGTAGCCGGGATTGGACACGTCGGGCGAGATCGAGGCGGTGCGGTTGGTCGGACCGATGGCGCCCGCGACGAAGCGCGGCTTGCCGTCCTCGGCCTCGACGCGGCGTGCGGCATTGCCGGCGAGGCGGGCGCCTTCGCGCGCCATCTCGTAGACGATGTCTGCGAGATCGTAATCGGCCTGCGCGATCGAGGTCGTGGAGAAGGTGTTGGTGGCGACGATGTCGGCGCCGGCACGCAAGTAAGCGGCGTGGATGTCCTCGATCGCCTGCGGCTGGGTCAGGATCAGGAGGTCGTTGTTGCCGCGCAAATCGCGATGGAAGTTCTTGAAGCGCTCGCCGCGGAAAGCGGCTTCGTCGAACTGGAGGTTCTGGATCATCGTGCCCATGGCGCCGTCGAGCACGAGAATGCGCTCGCGCGCGGTGTTGAGCAGGGCGGTTCGCTTGGGAGAGGTGGATACGGTCATGGTGTCTTAAGCCGCCTTCTGCGCGCTCTTGGCGCGGATGCCGAGCAAATGGCTGATCGCGAACACGAGATCGGCGCGGTTCATGGTGTAGAAATGGAAGGTGTCGACGCCGTGCTTGGCCAGCTTCTGCACCTGGCCGGCGGCGACGGTGGCCGCCACCAGCTTGCGGGTCTCGGCGTCGTCGTCGAGGCCCTCGAACTTCGCGGCGATCCAGTCCGGCACGGAGGTGCCGTTGCGGGTGACGAAATTGCGAGCCTGCTTGAAATTATGCATGGGCATGATGCCGGGCACGATCGGGATATTGATCCCGCGCGCCCGCACGCGGTCGAGATAGCGGAAATAGAGGTCGTTATCGAAGAACACCTGCGTGATCGCGCGGGTCGCGCCCGCATCGACCTTGGCCTGCAGCGTGTCGATGTCATCGTCGAAGTCGCGCGCCTCGGGATGCTTCTCGGGGTACGCCGAGACCGACACCTCGATATCGCCGTGCCGCTTCTTGATGCCGGCGACGAGGTCGGCGGAGCTCTGGTAACCATCGGGATGGCTGGAATAGGCCGTGCCGATGCCGCCGGCGGGATCGCCGCGCAAGGCCACGATGTGGCGGACGCCGACCTCGTGATAGCGGTCGACGATCTCGTCGATCTCCCCGCGCGAGGCGCCGACGCAGGTCAGATGCGCGGCCGGCAGCAGCGCGGTCTCTTTCAGGATGCGCGAGATGGTCGCGTGGGTCCGCTCACGGGTCGAGCCGCCGGCGCCATAGGTCACCGAGACGAATTTCGGGTCGAGCGGGGCCAGCCGGTTGATGGTGTCCCAGAGATTGCGCTCCATATCTTCCGTCTTGGGCGGAAAGAACTCGAAGGAGATCGCAGGCCGCTTCAGGTGCTCGTCTTGCCCGTCGGTGTAGGTAGGCATCGTCGCGTCAGTCATGGGCACCACTCACTCCAAGGGCGCGCCGGGTCGCTGGCGGCCGGCGGTCAGGTCTAGATTGGGAGAGGTCAAGATAGGCCAAAGCGGCCGCACTCGACAGCCCATCAGTGATGGGAAATTGCCCACTTTACGGGTATAAATTAAGAAACGTCTGAGGGTTAGAGGTCGAGGTGGGAAGTTCGATTTTAGATAAAATATCTGATATATCAGATATATAATAGAAGAGGATGGTTCGTTCGGCGCGAATTTATCGGTGGGCAATATGAAAATGATACTATTAGCGCGGTCGCTGTCCCAACACTGCGGCGAAGTCCCGCGAGTCCGCGGCCTGCACGTCAGACCTGCGCGCCCGGCCCATTGCCGCTGCGCCGCTCTCCACTACGTTAGCGCGCCATGATCCCGCTCTCAGTCCTCGACCTCTCCGTCGTCACAAGCGGCACAAAGCCCGCCGCGGCGCTGCGCAACAGCATCGACCTGGCGCGCCATGTCGATGGGCTCGGCTATGTCCGCTACTGGCTCGCCGAGCATCACAATCTCGCCTCTGTCGCTAGTCCGGCGCCCGACGTGATGATCGGGCAAATCGCGGCGGTGACGAAGCACATCCGCGTCGGCTCCGGTGGCGTGATGCTGCCAAATCACGCGCCGCTGGTCGTGGCCGAGCGCTTCAAGATGCTGGAGGCGTTGTTTCCCGGCCGCATCGATCTCGGCCTCGGCCGCGCCCCCGGCACTGACGGTGCCACGGCCTATGCGCTGCGCAGCCGGCTCGACCGCCGCGAAGGCGATGATTTCCTCGAGCGGCTGCACGAATTGATCCTGTGGCAGACCCGGGAATTCCCCTCGGGCCATCCCTACCACAACGTCGTCGCGATGCCCGACGATACGCCGTTGCCGCCGATCTGGCTGCTCGGCTCCAGCGATTATTCGTCGGAGCTCGCCGCGCAGGTCGGCATGGGCTTCGCATTCGCCCATCATTTTGCGTCCCACGATGCGATCGATGCGATGGTGCGCTATCGCAATCGTTTTCAGCCCTCGGCCTGGAGTGCGAGTCCGCGCGCGATCCTCGCGGTCGCCGTCATCACGGCCGACACCGATGACGAAGCCGAAAAGCTCGCCGCGTCTTTCGACCTCAACCGCCTGCGCCGCGACCGCGGCCAGTATCTTCCGTTGCCGAGCGTCGAAGAGGCGCTGGCCTATCCCTATAGCGACTCGGAGCGCATCTCGATCCGGCGCAACCGCTCGCGCCTGTTCGTCGGCAGCACTGCAACCGTGCAGAAGACACTGCAGCCGTTGATCGACGCGAGCAAGCCGGACGAGTTGATGGTGATCACCGCCGTGTACGATCACGAGGCGCGCAAGAAATCGTATTCGCTGCTGGCGGAGGCGTTCGGACTTAAGGCGGTCGGATAAAGCTCTCGTGCCCCGGCTCGCGCTTCGCGCGTCCGGGACACGGGACTATTCCATCGTCGCGCGGAACGGGTGGCCTGGATACACGCCGACGATGCGGAATTCGCGCGAGAAGAATTTCAGCTCCTCGATCGCGAAAGCGAGGCCCTTGTCCTCGGGGTGGCCGTCGACGTCGGCGTAAAACTGGGTGGCGAAGAAATTGCCGTCGACCATGTAGCTCTCGAGCTTGGTCATGTTGACGCCGTTGGTGGCAAAGCCACCGAGCGCCTTGTAGAGCGCGGCCGGCAAATTGCGCACCCGGAACACAAAAGTCGTGACCAGCGGACCGGAGCCCTGTGCGGCCCATTTCGGTTCGCGCGCCAGCACCACGAAGCGCGTGGTGTTGTGGGCCTCGTCCTCGATGTCCTCGGCGAGGATGTCGAGGCCGTAGATCTGCGCGGCGAGCCGCGAGGCGATCGCGGCGACAGTCTTGTCGTTACGCTCGGAAATGTCGCGGGCGCTGCCGGCGGTATCGGCGTGCACGATTGGCTTGATGCCAAGCTTGCGGATGATGCGCCGGCACTGGCCTAGCGCGTGCACGTGGCTCTCGACGCTCTTGATGTCTTCGAGCCGGGTCCCCTTCACCGCCATCAGCTGATGCCGGACCGGCAGAAACCATTCGCCAATGATGAAGAGGCCGGAGGCCGGCAGCAAATGATGGATGTCGGCGACGCGGCCCGCGACCGAATTCTCGATCGGGATCATACCGAGATCGGCTTCGCCGGACGAGATCGCCGACAAGGCGTCCTCGAAGGTGGCGCAGGGCATCGGCTCGGCGTCGGGATAGGCTTCGACGATGGCGATGTGGGAATTGGCGCCAGGCTCGCCCTGGAATGCGATTTTCAGCTTGCTCATGCTCGGCCTTGTAACAGCGGCTCAGGATTTGGAAAGGATGCTGCGGGCGGTTTCCAGGTCCGCCGGCGTGTCGACCCCGCGGGGCACGGTATCGACAATGGTGAAGTCGATGCGCATTCCGGCCTCGAGCGCCCGGAGCTGCTCGAGCTTCTCCTGCAATTCCAGCGGCGAGGGCGGGAGCCGGACGTAGCGTTCCAGCGCGGCACGGCGATAGGCATAGAGACCGATATGGTGGTAGCGCGGTCCGTCGCCGGTCGGGGCGGTTGCGCGGGTGAAATAAAGTGCGCGCATACGTCTGCCGCCGAGCGAGGTCCCGATCGCCTTCACGACGCTCGGCGCGAGGTCCTCCTCCTCGGTGTGGATCTGCGAAGCCAGCGTTGCGATGTCCACGACGGGGTCTTGCAGCGGCGGCAGCACCTCGCGGATGTTGTCGATCGTGATGGTCGGGAAATCGCCCTGCAGATTGACCACGATCTCGGCTTTGCCGTCCGGATCGAGCTTCAGCATGGCCTCGTGGATGCGGTCGGAGCCGGACGGGTGCTCCGGGCGGGTCATCACGGCCTCGCCGCCATGGGCGGTCACGACGGACGCGATCTCCGCCGTGTCGGTTGCGACCGCGACCCGGCCTATCCCGGCGGCTTCGGCACGGCGCATGACGTGCACGATCATCGGCTGCCCCGCGATATCGGCGAGCGGCTTGCCGGGCAGGCGGGTGGCGGCCATGCGGGCCGGAATAAGCACCAGGATGCGGGGATCGATCATGATTCAAGGGCCTGGGTTCAAGGGCCTGGAAACGAGGCGTTTTCCGCGCCGAGAAATGGGTGGGGACGGGCGTGAAGCCCGCTCGCTTATACGGGTTGCCAGACCCCGGGCAAACCGATATCTCAATGGCAAAACTCGGGGAAACAGTCAGGAACGTTGATTCTCCGAGGCTCGTCCTGGCGGCCGCATTGGGCCGCTCGATCCTTCTTGCGGTGTGGGGCCTGGCCGGAAATGGACTCTTTCGAACTGAACAAGATTCTCGGTGCCGTGCTCGGCACCTGTCTCCTTCTGCTGGTGACGAGCTTCACCGCCCAGGCGTTGTTCTCGCCCAAGATGCCGGAAAAGCCGGGCTTCGAGATCGCAGTGAAGGAAGACGCCGGCCACGGCAAGGAAGGCGGCGCTGCCCCCGCGGCCGCCGAGCCGATCGAAAAGCTGCTCCAGACCGCCTCGGTCGAGAAGGGCGCCGCCGCCGCCAAGAAGTGCGGCGCCTGCCACACCTTCGAGAAGGGCGGCCCCAACCGTGTCGGTCCGAACCTCTACGGCGTTGTCGGCGACCATGTTGGCGAAGGTCGCGGCGGCTTCAACTTCTCGGCTGCGATGAAGGCCAAGGGCGGCACCTGGGACTTCGATGCGCTCAACAAATTCATCGCAAATCCCAAGGCGGCTGTCCCGGGCACCGCGATGGGCTTTGCCGGCATCCCGAAGGATAGCGAGCGCGCCGACGTGATCGCTTACCTGAACAGTCTCTCCGAGAGCCCGAAGCCGCTGCCCACCGCTGCGAAGTAAGGCCTGTCGACACGATCTGGGAACGCGGCCGGGCTCAAAGCCCGGCCGTTTGCTTATCCGGGCCTCGCGGCGTTGTTATCGGGGCGTTTGGCCGCAGCGTTCAGCCAGCCGGCCTTCCAAGATGAGGAAAAAGCAACATATTCCGTCGAAACCTCGCCTATATTGGGAACTTAAAGGAGTAGCCTCCTTCAAGACAGGAATGTTGATTTGGCCCTTACCCGACGCGATCTCCTGCTCACTGGCACTGCTGCCGTAACGCTCCCCGCCCTTGGTTCCGTAGCGGGCCTTCCCGCCGTCGGCGTGGCACACGCGCAATCCGCCAACGAGCCCACCTGGCGCCATGCTCTGTCGCTGTTCGGACAGGTCAAATACCCCGCGGACTTCAAGCGCTTCGACTACGTCAATCCGGAAGCGCCAAAAGGCGGCGTCGCGCGCCAGATCGCCGTCGGCACATTCGACAATTTCAACATCGTCGTCTCCGGTGTGAAGGGGCAAGTCGCCGGCGCCGTGGCATTCATCTACGAATCCCTCACGACGGCCGCGCTCGACGAAGTCTCGACGGAATACGGCGCGCTGGCCGAGGCCGTCAGCCATCCGGATGATTTCTCCTTCGTGACTTACCGCTTGCGGCCGCAAGCCAAATGGCACGACGGCAAGCCGGTTACTGCGGACGACGTGATCTTCTCGCTCGATTCCTTCAAGAAGCACCACCCGCAGTACTCGGCGTATTACAGCCATGTGGTGAAGGCCGAGAAGGTCGGCGAGCGCGAGGTAAAATTCGTGTTCGACGCGCCGGGCAACCGCGAATTGCCGCAGATCGTCGGGCAGCTCACGGTCCTGCCGAAGCATTGGTGGGAGGGCACGGACGCGCAGGGCCGCAAGCGCGATGTCTCCGCTACCACGCTCGAAGTGCCGCTGGGGTCGGGCCCCTACCGGGTCAAGGAATTCGTTGCCGGACGGTCGATCGCGCTGGAGCGCGTAAAAGATTATTGGGGGCGCGACCTCGCGGCCAATGTGGGCCGTAATAATTTCGACGAGCTGCGCTACGAGTATTTCCGCGACGCCACCGTGGCGATCGAGGCCTTCAAGGCCGATCAGGTCGATTGGCGCACCGAGAACAGCGCGAAGAACTGGGCGACAGCCTACGACTTCCCGGCCGTCACCGAAAAGCGCGTGATCCTCGAGGAGTTCGCCAATCGCAGCTCGGGCGTCATGCAGGCCTTCGTGCCGAACCTGCGCCGCGCCAAGTTTAAGGATCCGCGCGTGCGACGCGCGCTCAATTACGCGTTCGACTTCGAGGAGATGAACAAGCAGATCTTCTACGGCCAGTACAAGCGCATCAGCAGTTATTTCGACGGCATCGATGAGCTGATGGCGACCGGGTTGCCGCAGGGCAAGGAGCTCGAGATTCTCGAGACGGTCCGCGCCGAGGTTCCGCCCGAAGTCTTCACGGCGGCCTATACCAATCCAGTCGGCGGCAGTCCGGAAGCCGTGCGCGACAATCTGCGCGAAGCGCTGCGCCTGTTCAAGGAAGCCGGCTACGAGGTGCGCGACCGCAAGCTGATCGACGTCAAGACCGGCACCCAGTTCTCCCTGGAGTTGCTGAACTCGGATCCGAGTTTCGAGCGGATCACGCTGTTCTATAAGCCCTCGTTAGAACGGCTCGGCATTGCCGTCAGCGTGCGGACGGTGGATCCCACCCAGTACGAGAACAGGACGCGCGAGTGGGATTTCGACATCGTCACCAACTCCTGGGGCGAGTCGCAGTCGCCGGGCAACGAGCAGCGCGAATTCTGGTCCTCGAAGACGGCCGACATCGCCGGTTCGCGCAATATCACCGGCATCAAGAATCCAGCTGTCGACAAGCTCATCGAGCGGGTGATCTACGCCAAGGGTCGCGACGATCTCGTCGCGGCAACCAAGGCACTCGACCGCGTGCTCCTGTGGAATCACTACGTCGTGCCGCAGTGGACTTATACGAAGGTCCGCACCGCGCGCTGGGATCGGTTCGGCCGGCCGGCGGAATTACCCAAATACGGTCAGTCCGGCTTTCCGTTCATCTGGTGGTACGACGCGGACAAGGCGGCGCGGATCGCAAAGAAGTCGTGAAGGACATTCTCCGCATGGCGCAGCTTTCACGCCGGCATGTGCTGGCCTTGGGTGCCGGTGGCGCGTTCGGCGTCTCCTGGCTCCGGGGCGCGGCAGCGTCCGAGATGCCTGCCGAGGCCCACGGCATGTCGGCCTTCGGCGACCTCAAATATCCCGCCGATTTCCATCACTTCGACTACGTCAATGTCGACGCGCCGAAGGGCGGCACCTTCTCGCTGATTCCGTCGGTGCGCGCCTACAACCAGTCCTACCAGACCTTCAACTCGCTCAATGCCTTCATCCTCAAAGGCGATGGCGCGCAGGGCATGGACATGACGTTTGCGCCGCTGATGGTGCGAGCCAATGACGAACCGGACGGGATGTACGGGCTTGCCACGAAGTCTGTAAATATATCGGCAGACAAGCTGGTCTATCGCTTCACCATGCGGCCCGAGGCGAAATTCCACGACGGCACCAAGCTGACCGCGCACGACGCGGCGTTTTCGCTGACGTCGCTGAAGACGAAGGGCCATCCCCTGATCATCGTGCAGATGCGCGATATGGTCAGCGCGGAAGCTGTTGACGATGCGACGCTTGTTGTGACCTTCGCCAAGGGACGCGCGCGCGACGTGCCACTCTATGTGGCGAGTCTGCCGATCTTCTCGAAAGCCTACTATGCCTCCCGTTCGTTCGACGAAACGTCTCTGGAGATCCCGTTGGGTTCGGGGCCCTACAAGGTCGGCAAGTTCGAGGTCAACCGCTACATCGAATACGAGCGCGTCAAGGATTGGTGGGCTGCCGATCTGCCCCCCTGTCGCGGCAGCTACAATTTTGACGTCGTGCGCTACGAATTCTACCGCGACCGCGATGTCGCCTTCGAAGGTTTCACCGGTAAGAACTATCTCTACCGCGAGGAGTTCACCTCTCGGATCTGGGCGACCCGCTATGACTTCCCTGCGGTGAAGGACGGTCGCGTCAAGATGGAGGTCGTGCCCGACGACACACCGTCCGGCGCGCAAGGATGGTTCATCAACACGCGGCGGGACAAGTTCAGGGATCCCCGCGTGCGCGAGGCACTGATCGACGCCTTCGACTTCGAGTGGACCAACAAGACCATCATGTACGGTGCTTATGCCCGCACGGTGTCGCCATTTCAGAACTCGGACCTCATGGCGAGCGACGGGCCTCCCCCGCCGGAAGAACTGAAGCTGCTGGAGCCGTTTCGCGGCCAGGTTCCCGACGAGGTGTTCGCCGCGCCGTTCACGCCGCCGGTCTCGGACGGCTCCGGGCAGGACCGCAGCCTGTTGCGCAAGGCGCAGCAACTGCTCAGCGACGCCGGCCTGCCAATCAAGGAGGGCAAGAGGGTGCTGCCAAACGGCGAGATCTTCAGGATCGAATTCCTGTTGGACGAGGCTTCGTTCCAGCCGCACCATGGGCCCTACATCAAGAATCTCGCGACGCTCGGCATCGAAGCGAGCGTGCGCCTCGTCGATGCCGTGCAACACAAGGCGCGCCAGGAAGATTTCGACTTCGACATCACGATTCAGCGCTTCAGCATGTCGGCGACACCGGGCGATGCTATGCGCGCGTTCTTCTCGTCGCAGGTCGCGGCGACCAAGGGCTCGTATAATCTCGCGGGCGTCGCCAGTCCGGCCATCGACGCCATGATCGAGAAGATCATGGCGGCGGACAATCGCGAGGACTTGACCATCGCCTGCCGGGCCTTCGATCGGCTGTTCCGCGCCGGCCGTTATTGGGTGCCGCAATGGTACAACAAGACGCACCGGCTTGCTTATTGGGACCAATTCGGTCATCCGCAGAAGCCGCCGCGTTATGCCAACGGCGTCGGTGCCCCCGACATCTGGTGGTACGAGGGCGGCAAAGCCGCCAGGCTCGAGCAGGCGAAACAGCCATGAGCGCCTATATCGCCCGCCGCATCCTGCTGATGATCCCGACCTTGCTCGGGATCCTCTTCGTCTCCTTCATCGTCGTGCAGTTCGCGCCGGGCGGGCCGGTCGAGCGCGTGATCGCGCAGCTCTCGGGCGCCGATACCGGCGGGACCTCGCGCATTTCGGGCGGCAGCGACTTTGCGCAACGCGCCCCGGGGCAGTTAGGCGCCGGCGGCGACGCTATCAATTCGAAATATCGCGGCGCGCAAGGCCTCGATCCCGATTTCATCAAAAAGCTGGAAGTGCAGTTCGGCTTCGACAAGCCGGCCCCGGAGCGCTTCGCGCTGATGGTCTGGAACTTCGCCCGCTTCGATTTCGGCAAGAGCTATTTTCGCGACGTCAGCGTATTGCAGCTCGTCAAGGAGAAGTTGCCGGTCTCGATTTCGCTCGGCATCTGGCTGACGCTGCTGACCTACCTGATCTCGATTCCGCTCGGCATCCGCAAGGCGGTCAGGGACGGGACGCGCTTCGACACCTGGACGTCGAGCGTGCTCGTGCTCGGCTACGCCATACCCGGCTTCCTGTTCGCGATCCTCCTGATCATCCTGTTTGCCGGCGGTTCGTTCTTCAACTGGTTCCCGCTGCGCGGACTGACATCGGACGGCTGGTCGCAATTTCCGTGGTACTGGAAGATCATCGACTACTTCTGGCATTTGACGCTGCCGCTGATCGCCATGGGGCTCGGTGCGTTCACCACCATGACGTTCCTGACCAAGAACTCGTTTCTGGATGAGATCCGCAAGCAATACGTGATGACCGCGCGCGCGAAAGGCTGCAGCGAGAATCGGGTGCTTTACGGTCACGTCTTCCGCAACGCGATGCTGATCGTCATCGCCGGCTTTCCCTCGACCTTCATTCACGCCTTCTTCTCGGGCTCGCTTCTGATCGAGACCATCTTCTCGCTGGACGGGCTGGGACTGCTCAGCTTCGAGAGCGTTCTCAACCGCGACTACCCCGTGGTGTTCGGCACGCTCTTCATCTTTTCGCTCGTCGGCCTCGTGATCAACCTGATCTCTGACCTGACCTATATGTGGATCGATCCGCGAATCGATTTCGAGGCGCGGGAGGTCTGATGACGCTGGCCGCCCCCACCACGCCGATCGAAACCACTGCGAAGTCGCCGCTCGGCAATGCCGTGCCGATCACGCGCAAACCGTTCGTGCCGTCGCCGCTCAACAGGCGCCGCTGGCAGAATTTCAAGGCGAACCGGCGCGGCTATTGGTCGTTCTGGATCTTCCTGATCCTGTTTGTGGTGTCGCTGTTCGCCGAGCTGATCGCCAATGATCGGCCGTTCCTGATCAAATATGATGGCCACCTTTATTGGCCCTCCGTCGTCACCTATTCGGAAACCACTTTCGGCGGCGATTTCGAAACGGCGGCCGACTATCGCGATCCCTATCTGCAGAAGTTGATCAAGGACAAGGGTGGCAGCATCGTCTGGCCGCTGATCCGCTATTCCTACGACACCCACAATCTCGATCTGCCGACGCCGGCGCCGTCGAAGCCGACCTGGATGCTGACGGAAGCGCAATGCAAGCCTGTCGTCGAGAAGAAAGGCCTCAAGAGCTGCCGCGATCTCGAATACAACTGGCTCGGCACCGACGATCAGGGCCGCGACGTGGTGGCGCGGCTGATCTACGGCTTCCGCATCTCGGTGCTGTTCGGCCTCTGCCTGACCATCGTCTCCTCCATCGTCGGTATCGCGGCCGGCGCGGTGCAGGGCTATTTCGGCGGCTGGATCGACCTGTTGTTCCAGCGTTTCATCGAGATATGGACTGCGATTCCTTCGCTCTATCTACTGCTGATCCTGTCGTCGGTGCTCGTGCCCGGCTTCTTCGTGCTTCTCGGCATCCTGCTGTTGTTTTCCTGGGTGTCGCTGGTCGGACTCGTGCGCGCGGAATTCCTGCGCGGACGCAATTTCGAGTATATCCAGGCGGCGCGGGCGCTCGGCGTGTCGAACAAGGTCATCATGTTCCGGCATCTGTTGCCGAACGCGATGGTCGCGACCATGACGTTCCTGCCGTTCATCGTGTCGAGTTCGGTGATGACGCTAACGGCGCTCGACTTCCTCGGGTTCGGACTGCCGCCCGGCTCGCCGTCGCTCGGCGAGCTGCTGTCGCAGGGCAAGTCCAACGTGCAGGCGCCCTGGCTCGGTTTCTCCGGCTTCTTCTCGGTCGCCATCATGCTGTCGCTCTTGATTTTCATCGGCGAGGCCGTGCGCGACGCGTTCGATCCGCGCAAGACGTTCAGGTAAGCCAATGGACGCGATCAACCAGCCCCTGCTCAGCGTGCGCGAGCTCTCGGTGGCCTTCCACCAGGGCGGCGTCACCACGCTCGCGGTCGACAAGATCTCGTTCCAGATCAGGCGCGGCGAGTGCGTGGCGCTGGTCGGCGAGTCCGGCTCCGGCAAGTCGGTCAGCGCGCTCTCGATCCTCAAGCTCTTGCCCTATCCGAACGCCTCGCATCCTTCGGGCAGCATCCACTTCAAGGGCCAGGAACTGATCGACCGGTCGGAGCAGGAGATGCGGGAGATTCGCGGCAGCGACATCTCCATCATCTTCCAGGAGCCGATGACCTCGCTCAATCCACTGCACACGATCGAGGCGCAGATCGGCGAGATCATCCAGCTGCACAATCCGACCAGCAACGCCGAGGCGCGCAGGCGGACGCTGGAATTGCTGACGCAGGTCGGCATTCCCGAGCCTGAAACGCGGCTGAAGAGCTATCCGCACCAGCTCTCCGGCGGCCAGCGCCAGCGCGTGATGATCGCGATGGCGCTCGCCAACGAGCCTGACCTCTTGATCGCGGACGAGCCGACCACGGCGCTCGACGTCACCGTGCAGGCGCAGATCCTGACGCTGCTCGCGGAGATCCGCAGTCGCCTCGGCATGAGCCTGCTCTTCATCACCCACGATCTCGGCATCGTGCGCCGCATCGCCGACCAGGTCTGCGTCATGAAGGGCGGCGAGATCGTCGAGCAGGGGCCGGTCGAGCAAGTGTTCAAGACCCCGAAGCATCCTTACACGCGCGACCTGCTTGCCGCGGAGCCGAAGCCGGATCCGGCGCCGCCGCAGCCGGATGCGCCGGTGGTGATGTCGGCCGACGACCTGAAAGTCTGGTTTCCGATCAAACGCGGGTTGATGCGCAAGACGGTCGGTCACATCAAGGCGGTCGACGGTGTCAGCATCGCCGTGCGCAAGGGCGAGACGCTTGGCGTCGTCGGCGAGTCCGGCTCGGGCAAGACCACGCTGGGGCTCGCATTGCTGCGGCTGATCTCGTCGAACGGACGCATTGTGTTCCTGGGAAAGGATATCCAGGGCCTGCGCTTCAAGGAGATGCGGCCGTTCCGGCGCGACATGCAGATCGTGTTCCAGGATCCGTTCGGCTCGCTCAGCCCGCGCATGTCGGTCGCCGACATCGTCGCCGAGGGCCTCACCGTGCATCAGCCGCAGCTCTCGCGCGGCGAGCGTGAGGAGCGCGTCGTCAAGGCGCTCGAGGACGTGGGACTGAAGCCGGATACTCGCAACCGTTATCCGCATGAATTCTCCGGCGGCCAGCGCCAGCGCATCAGCATCGCCCGGGCGGTGGTGCTGGAGCCGGATTTCGTCGTGCTGGACGAGCCGACCAGTGCGCTCGACATGCTGATTCAGGCGCAAATGGTCGATCTGCTACGTGAATTGCAGCGCCGGCGCGATCTCACCTACATGTTCATCTCGCACGATCTGCGCGTCGTCGCCTCGCTCGCCAGCCATCTGATCGTGATGCGCGGCGGCAAGGTGGTCGAGGAAGGCCAGGCCGCCGAGCTCTTCAAGAACCCGAAGACGGATTACACGCGCGCGCTGTTTGCGGCGGCGTTCCGGCTGGAGACGGCGGGGAATGGGTCTGCGGCGACTTAGCGTCCGTCAGAGCCGCTTGATCGCGGTGACCTCGCTGCCGGCTTGCTTGATCCTTGCGATGGCCGGCTCGATCGGCTCGATCGCCGTTGCCATGTGATGCGCATTGGCGTGGACCATAGTGTCGGCGTCGCGGACGATGGCGACATGACCCTTCCAGAAAATGAGATCGCCGCGCAGCAAGCTGCTCCGCTCATGCGGCTCCAGCGCGCGGCCGAGGCCGGCCTGCTGCATGTCGCTGTCGCGCGGGCAGCCGATGCCCGCTGATGTCAGCGAGATCTGGACGAGGCCGGAGCAATCGACGCCGAGGCTGCTCTTGCCACCCCAGAGATAGGGCGTGCCGACGAAACGCTCGGCGACTGCGACGAAATCCGGCTCGCGATGGCCAAGCGGGGCGAGATGGGCCTTGGGCAGATATTGTCGGTCGCCCGTCACGGCGAAGCTGCCGTCCTCGCGTGCAACCGCGATCTTCGATCCCATCACCAGCGTGTCCGCCGGCGGCAGCTTGATCGAGGGGCCGGGGAAGGCAAAGGTTCGTAAAGCCCTGACTATGTGGGTCGGCGCGGCCGCGGGCTTCATGAGCGCTGCGTCCGGCAGCCAGCCGACATAGCCGTCAGCGGAAAGCTGACCCCATGCCCAGCCTTCGCCGTTGCGGTCGTAGACCGTGACGCGCTCGCCGCGCAACGCTTGCGTCATCAGCATCGCGTTCGGCGACGGCTGCTCGCGCACGGGCGCGATCGCCTCGATCATCTCGAATTCCTCGCCCGTGACGAAGCGATCCGCCTGCACCGTGCCTTCGAGATACTTCGCGGCGAGGTCGCCGCGCGCGGGTGTCAGCCTTGGATCTCGTCCAGGATCACGCATAGCGCTCGCTCAGCAATGTGTAGATCGCGCGCGCGGCCTGGCACTCGCCGCCCTCGGGGCGTGCGGGCTTCGCCGACGGCGTCCAGCCGTAGATGTCGACATGCAGCCAGCTCCTGGCCTGTTCGACGAAGCGTTGCAGGAACAGCGCGCAGATGATCGAGCCGGCAAAGCCGCCTGACGGTGCGTTGGTGATGGTGGCCGTCTTGGAGTCCAGCCACGCATCGTAAGGCGGCCACAGTGGCATGCGCCACAACGGATCGTTCTCCCTCGCCGCGCATCGTGCGACGTCGGCGGCCAGCGCCTCATCATTGGTGTAAAAGGGCGGCAAATCCGGCCCCAGCGCGACGCGTGCCGCTCCCGTCAACGTGCCGAGATCGATCAGCAGGTCCGGCTTTTCCTCGTCCGCCAGCGCCAGCGCGTCCGCGAGCACCAGCCGTCCCTCCGCGTCCGTATTGCCGATCTCGACGGTGATGCCCTTGCGCGAGGTGAAGATGTCGAGCGGGCGGAAGGCATTGCCCGCGACCGCGTTCTCCACGGCCGGAATCAGCACGCGCAGTCGCACCTTCAGCTTCGCATCCATCACCATGCGCGCCAGCGCCAGCACGTTGGCGGCGCCGCCCATGTCCTTCTTCATGATCAGCATGCCGCTCGAAGGCTTCAGGTCGAGCCCGCCGGTGTCGAAGCAGACGCCCTTGCCGACCAGCGTCACCTTGGGATGCGCCGGGTCGCCCCAGCCGATGTCGATCAGCCGCGGAGCGCGGCTAGATGCCATGCCGACAGCGTGGATCAGCGGAAAATTCGCCTTCAGGTCATCACCGATGGTGCAGGCAAAGCTTGCGCCGAATTCGGCGGCGAGATCCTGCGCGGCCGCGGCCAGCTCCTCCGGCCCCATGTCATTGGCCGGCGTGTTGATGAGGTCGCGCGCCAGTGTTGCGGCGTCCGCCATGCGGTTGATCTCGGTCGCGTCGACGCCGTCGGGCGGCACGAGGCGGACCTCGGGGCGATCCGCCTTGCGGTACCGGGCGAAGCGGTAGCTGCCGAGCGCGAAGGCGAGTGCGGCGAGCCGTGCATCGTGCGGTGCATTGGCGAAGCGATAGATGCCCGGCGGCAGCAGGCCGGGCAGGGCGCCCGGTCGGAACAGGTCGCGCGATCTTGCACCTTCGTCCTCGAGCCCGAACAGCACTTGCGCGATCGCGCCATCGAGCGCGGGCAGCGCGAGATAGCCGCCCGGCTTTGCGGTAAAGGCGCTCGCAATGGCGAACTGGCGTTGCGCCGCCGGTAGCCCCTCGGCGACCTGATCCCAGCTCGACTTGGTGACGAAGGTGATCGGGATGGCGGTAGGCGACGTCTCGAAGACAGAAGGCATTGGCGGGTCCGGATCCAGATCGAGCGGGTCATACGAACGGACGAGATTTCGCAGAGTTTTGCCGCCGCCGCAATCAGCTTTGCTGCCACCGTTCAGCGATCCGCTACTCGCAGCAAGGGGGCCATGCTAGGTTCCGGCAACGGCCGTCGGGTGCGGAGATCTCCGGCGGCCGACGACAAAGCCGGCCGGGAGGAAATGCAATGGAATTTGTGTGGAGCGTGGTCACATTCATCGGCCAGGCGGTCGAGGCGATTTTTGGCTATGTCGAGCATCATCATTGGATATTCGCGTTCCTTGCCGGCGGTTACGCCTTCTATCTCCACGACCGCTCCGTTCACGCGCGGTTCGATGCACTGGACAAGCGCATTGACGAAATCCGCAAGCGGCTCGCCATCGAATATTGATCAAGTGTGCGAAACCATCATCGGGCGGGCCCCGTATCTCATGTCAAGATCCGCGGTTCGCGCGAGCGGCCGCGGGGCTTTACTAGCGCTGCGGTTGTGGCATTATTGGCCAATATTTTAGATTGTGTCGTGCGGGTTCTGCACGTGGCGAAAGTCATTGCTACCTGGCTCATCACGGCCTGGGTTGAAACCGGCCTGAACCTGATCGTCGAAGGCATTTCTCTCATCGTTTGCGCGGCGCGACATTCGCAAATGAGCGACGCAAAATGGATAGATCGTTCGTCATCGTACAGATTTCGGACCTGCATCTGGACGGGTCTGGTCGACTGCTTGCGACGATCGAGACGCTCAATGCCGCAATTCGCGAGAGGATGGCGGACTTCGCGGACATTCCCGATCGCATCCTGCTGATCACCGGCGATATCGTGGACGACCCGACGCCGCCTGCGCTCGACGAAGCGCTCGCAGTCATCGCGTCCTTCCGACAGACCGGGCTGTTCACCGACATCCAGGCAATCGCCGGCAATCACGACGTCAAGCGCTCGAGCCAGCGTGCAGGCCGCTACGACGTGTATGATTACCTGCATTTGCCGCGGACCTCGAAGAGCGTCTACTACCGTCAGGCCGGCCTCGATCTGGTGCTGCTGGATTCCAACCGCGCGAGCCTCACGACGCTCGCGAGCGGCAACGTCGACCAGAGCGCCTATAACGCCATGGTTTCGGATTCCGCGCGGCTGAGCGTCGAGCTCGCGGGCAGCCTCGGCTCGGGCGGCCGCGCCGATTATGCCGAGCCGGTGGAAAACCTCGTGCGCGTGCTGGCGCTGCACCATCATCCACTGCCGCAGGCGACCGGAGAAGGAAAGCGGTTTCTCGGCGTGCCCGACGAACCGCTGATGTATCTCGCCGCGCCCGCGACCTTCCTCGAAGCGGCGACATCGCTCAACGTCGATCTGGTTCTGCACGGACACCGGCATGTCGAAGGGTTGACGCGCTATTCGATTCCCGATCCGCGCGCCATGTCGAGCGAGAGCGATGAAGCATTCTGGCGCACGATCTACGTCTTGTCCTGTCCGTCATCGACCGGGCAGGCCGGTGACGACGCCGGCTTCAACGTCATCCATTTCGGCCCGATGTCCCACCCGATGTCCCATGACGGCCGCACCGAGTATCGCTTCGCGATCGCCCGCTACTCACGTCCGCGCAAGGATGGTGTCTTCAGGCCGCTCGATTCCAACCTGCCGCACGGCGTCGTCGGGCTGCCGGCCGGGCGGGATTTTTCCCGAGATCCGGCCGTCCAGTCGGGCATCGAGATCGACGCATGCACGACGCTGAAACGGGATCAGGTCGCGGCATTCGCCCGCCGGCTCCTGCTGCGCGGCGCCTTCTATGCCGATGGCGAGGCGGATTGGGCCGATTTGCTCCACGTCTATCTCGTCACCTCCCACGCCTGGGCCGATCTCGAGAGCAAGTTATCGAGATCCGCACGCAAGCATGACGTCGAGGCCGCGGCCGCGGTGACATCGCTACTGCGTCGGTTGATCGAGCAATCCGCAAATGTGCTCGGCATCGACGATTTTCAGCTCGACGAGCTCCGAGCGAGGCGCCTGGTCAATCGTGACGATCTTCGGCGCGAATTGCCGAGGGTGGCACGCCCGGGCATCGATCTCGAGATCGAGACGCGGCAACGATTGCAATTGCTGCGGGACCTGAACGAGCAGGCAAAGGCGCTCGGTCTCGATCCGGGTCTCGGCGGCAAGGTCCTGCCGCAGGCGCCCCAGTGAGGGACGCGGGTCCGGGGAATTAACCGGCCGTTAGGGTTAACAGTCTATTGCTGGCGCGTTCGGCTCGATCAATCGGCTCGAGAGTCAAAGCGTCATGCGTCAACGGTTCGCTCTTGAACGGTTCAGTCTTGGACGGCTCAGTCTTGCCCGGCTTTTCGCGTCCACCTCGCTGGTCGCGGCGGTGGCCATGGGCCTCGGCGGCTGCACGGCGATGTCGAAACTCTCCGACGTCACGGGCTCGGTCGGGCCGCGAGCGGAAGCCGCTCCCACCGATCCCGCGCGTGCTGCCGAAGTCTATGGCGAGCGCTATCGTGCCAATCCCAAAGACGCCGATGCGGCGCTCGCCTACGGTCAGGCCTTGCGCGCCAACGGCCAGCACGCCCAGGCCGCCGCCGTGCTCGAGCAGGCGACCATCGCCAATCCCGGCAACAAGGCGCTGATGGCCCAATACGGCCGCGCGCTCTCCGACAACGGCAATTTCCAGCAAGCCTTCGACGTGTTGTCGAAGGCGCATTCGCCCGATAACCCGGATTGGCGCCTGCTCTCGGTACAGGGGACCGCGCTCGATCAGATGGGCCGTCACGAGGAAGCGCGCTCCTATTATGCGAGCGCGCTCAAGATCGCGCCTGGCGATCCCGGTGTGCTCTCCAATCTCGGCCTGTCCTATATGTTGTCGAGAGACCTGCCGAAGGCCGAAGACGCCCTGCGGCAAGCCTATGCCTCGCCGCGCGCAAACGCGCGGGTGCGGCAGAATCTCGGTCTGGTCGTCGGTCTCCAGGGCCGCTTCGCCGAAGCCGAGACCATCGTGAAAGCGGACCTGCCGCCGGACCAGGCCGCGGCCAACGTCGCCTATCTCAAGGAAATGCTGACCCGCAACGACGTCCGGCGTGGTGCGCCGAAGCGGATTCCGGTCGCCTCGCTCGGCCAGTCCGACTGATCAGAAGTGATCTTCCGATCTTGAAGGCGCCCGCGGACCGTGCGCGGTCCGCGTCTAACGTCATTGCATCTCGGTGACCTTGATCCCCGTCGGCCCGAGGATGACGACGAACAGCACCGGCAGGAAGAACAGAATCATCGGTACCGTCAGCTTCGGCGGCAGTGCTGCGGCCTTTTTCTCGGCTTCGTTCATGCGCATGTCGCGATTTTCCTGCGCCATCACCCGCAAGGATTGACCGAGCGGGGTGCCGTAACGCTCGGCCTGCTGGAGCGCGAGACATACCGACTTGACGCCCTCGAGCCCGGTGCGCCGCGCGAGGTTCTCGTAGGCGACCTTGCGATCCTGCAAATAGGATAGCTCGGCCGTGGTCAGGGTGAACTCCTCGGACAGCGCGATCGACTGGCTCACGATTTCGACCGCGACCTTCCGGAACGCCATCTCGACCGACATGCCGGATTCGATGCAGATCAGGAGCAGGTCGAGCGCATCGGGAAAGGCGCGCTTGATAGAGAGCTGGCGCTTGGAGATCGCGTTCCTGAGGAACAGCATTGGCGCCTGAAGTCCGAGATAGGCCGCACCGACGCAGATGCCGATCTTGATCGGCAACGACTGCTGCATGTGCGCGATCAGGAACACGTAGATGACCGAACCGACGAATAGCACGATCGGGGCAACCAGGCGGGCGAACAGGAAGGTGATGTAGGGCGCCTGGCCTCGATAGCCCGCCATGATGAGCTTGTCCCGCGCAGCTTCCTGCGCGAGCCATTTGGTCAGGTTGAAGTCGTCGACGACCTTCGAGACGAGCTGCTTCGGCGTCTGTCGCAGCGAGACTTTTTCACTCTTGTGGAGGCGCTCGCGCTCGCGCTGCCGGATGCGCTCACGTTCGTTCGCAACCGCCTTCATGCGCTTGGAAAGGCCCTCGCCGGCGAACAGCGGCATCACCAGCGTATAGACGGTGGCGCTGGCGGCGATGGCCGCCAGCAGCATCGTCATGAAGTGAACGTCGTGAAGTTTCGCAACGAGGAACTCTACCATAAGGCACCATCAGAAGTCGAAATTGATCATCTTCTTCATCACCATGATGCCGATCGACATCCAGACGACGCAGCCGACCAGCATGAGCTGGCCGGTGGGATGAGTCCAAAGCATCGAGATGTATCCCGGCGTCGTGAGGTAGACGAGAAACATCACGATCGGCGGCAGCGAGCCGATGATGCCGGCCGAGGCCTTGGCTTCCATCGACATCGCCTGGATCTTCTCTTTCATCTTCTTGCGGTCGCGTAGCACCTTGGAGAGGTTGCCGAGCGCTTCGGAGAGGTTGCCGCCCGATTTCTGCTGGATCGAGATGACGATGCCGAAGAAATTGGCCTCGGGCAGCGGCATGCGATCGTAGAGTCGCGTGCAGGCCTCGCCGAGCGGCATGCCGATCGCCTGCGTCTCGATGATGGACAGAAACTCGGAGCGTAGCGGCTCTGGCGCGTCGGCGGCGACCACCTTGATCGATTCGAACAGCGGCAGGCCCGCCTTGATGCCGCGGACGATGACGTCGACGGCATCGGGCAAGGCGGCCAGGAACTTGTTTTCGCGGCGCTTCTTCAGGAAGCCGAGCGCCCAGCGGGGCAGACCGAGCCCTCCGGCAAAAGCGAAGCCGGCGGCACCGAGCAGGCCGCCGCCGATGAACAAGGCGACTGCGAACAGCACGCCCGCCACGACGGCGGATGCGATCCAGAATTTCTGCGGCGTCCAGTCGAGGCCGGCCTGCGACAGGCGAACACTGAGCGATACGCTCTTCTCCTGCTGGCGCCGCGCCTCGAGATCCTTGAGCGAGGTTTCGACCTGCTCGCGGCGCGAGCGCTGCGTCTTCTCGGCGGCGCGGGCCGTGGGCGCCTCGGCGCGCGAGATCGAGGCGCGGCGGCTCTCGGCCTTCCGTTCCCCGGACAGCATCGGATAAAGGAAGACCCAGGCCAGGCCGCCGACGGTCGCGGTGGCAAGGAAGGCGAGGGCAAGGACTTGCATGTTCATGGCTGTGCTGACCTGCTCACGTCGGCGGCGCCACTTCCGCGGCGTCGAGCGCCGCGGCAAGGCGCTTCTCTTCGCCGTAATAGCGGGCGCGTTCCCAGAATTTCGGGCGGCCGATTCCGGTCGACCGGTGCCGGCCAATGATCTTGCCGTTGGCGTCCTCGCCGACCATGTCGTAGAGGAAGACGTCCTGGGTGATGATGGTGTCGCCTTCCATGCCCATCACTTCGGTGATGTGGGTAATGCGGCGCGAACCGTCGCGCAGCCGCGCTGCCTGGACGATGACGTCGATCGAGGCGCAGATCATCTCGCGGATGGTGCGTGAAGGCAGGGAGAAGCCGCCCATCGTGATCATGGATTCGCAGCGCGATAGCGCCTCGCGCGGATTGTTGGCGTGCAGCGTGCCCATCGAGCCGTCATGGCCGGTGTTCATGGCCTGGAGCAGGTCGAACGCCTCGGGTCCGCGGACTTCGCCGACGATGATGCGCTCGGGACGCATACGCAAGCAGTTGCGCACCAGTTCGCGCATGGTGACCTGGCCTTCGCCCTCGATGTTGGGCGGGCGGGTTTCCAGTCGCACTACGTGCGGCTGCTGGAGCTGGAGTTCGGCGGCGTCTTCGCAGGTGATGACGCGCTCGTCGTGCTCGATGTAGTTGGTCAGGCAGTTGAGCAACGTGGTCTTGCCCGAGCCGGTACCGCCGGAGATCAGCACGTTGCAGCGGACGCGGCCGATGATCTGGAGGATTTCCGCGCCTTCCGGCGAGATTGCGCCGAACTTGACGAGCTGATCGAGCGTCAGCTTGTCCTTCTTGAACTTGCGGATGGTGAGCGTGGGGCCGTCGATCGACAGCGGGGGCACGATGGCGTTGACGCGGGAGCCGTCGGCCAGGCGCGCGTCGCAGATCGGCGAGGATTCGTCGACGCGCCGGCCGACCTGGCTGACGATACGCTGGCAGATGTTGAGGAGCTGCTGATTGTCGCGGAAGCGGATACCGGTGCGTTGGATCTTGCCGGCGACCTCGATGTAGACGGTGTCGGCGCCGTTGACCATGATGTCGGCGATGTCGTCGCGCGACAACAGCGGCTCCAGCGGACCGTAGCCGAGGACGTCGTTGCAGATGTCGTCGAGCAGCTCTTCCTGCTCGGCGATCGACATCACGATGTTCTTGATCGCGATGATCTCGTTGACGATGTCCCGGATTTCCTCGCGCGCGGACTCCGAATCGAGCTTGGCGAGCTGGGCGAGGTCGATGGCTTCGATCAGCGCGCCGAAGATGGTCGCCTTGACCTCGTAATAATTGTCCGAGCGGCGGGCTTCCATGGTCGGCGCAGGCTTCGCCGGGGCGAGCGGCGGCGACGAGACTGTCGGCTGCGGCAAGCGCGACACGGCGGGCGCCGGAGCCTGGGCAGGCTCTGGCGACACGGCACCGGGCTTCGGGGCCCGGGCGTCGGCGTCTGTTCCGCTACGCTTACCGAACACTTAAAAACTCCATGCGGCGACCTATTTTCCCCGCAACTTGTCAATCAGGGGTGAAAGCAGGGACGATTTTTGCTTCTTCGTTTCGCTGCGGCCGGTCAGGCGCTGGGCGATCTGAAGGAACATCTCGATCGACTTATGGTTGGCCGAGATTTCCGCGATCATCTGGCCGTTATTGGCCGCCGAGCCGAAGATCTGCGGCTCGAACGGGATCGAGACGACGGGCTGGCTCTCGATCGCCTTGGCGAACTCCGCCGCGGCGATTTCGGGCCGTTTCGGCACGCCGACCTGGTTCAGGCAGTAGAGCGGCGGCCGGTCGTTGGGGCGCGCGGCTTTCAGGAGGTCGAACATGTTCTTGGTGTTGCGCAAATTGGCGAGGTCGGGCGCCGCCACGATCAGGATGTCGTCCGCTCCGATCAGGGCGCGTTTGGTCCAGCCCGACCATTGGTGCGGAACGTCGAGCACGATGCAGGGCATGGTGGAGCGCAGCGTGTCGAACACGGCATCGAAAGCGTCGGCGCCGAAATCATAGACCCGGTCGAGCGTCGCCGGCGCCGCCAGCAGGCTGAGGTGGTCGGTGCATTTCGACAGCAGGCGGTCGATGAAGGCGGTGTCGACGCGATCGGGCGAGAACACGGCGTCGGCAATGCCCTGCGGCGGATCCTGGTTATAGTCGAGCCCGGCCGTGCCGAAGGCGAGGTCGAGGTCGGCGACTACCGCGTCCATCGCGAGATCGCGGGCGATCGCCCAGGCGACATTGTGGGAGATAGTTGACGCGCCGACGCCGCCCTTGGCGCCAACCACCGCGATGATGCGGCCGACGGCCTTGGCTTCCGGCGCCGAGAACAGGTTGCAGATTGAGCGCACGACGTCGATCGCGCCGACCGGCGCGAGCACGTAGTCGCTGACGCCGCGGCGCACCAGCTCGCGGTAGAGCGTGACGTCGTTGATGCGGCCGATCACGACCACGCGGGTGCCGGCGTCGCAGACGGTCGCGAGATGGTCGAGCCCGCCCAGCAGGTCGTTGCGGCCGTCGCTTTCGAGCACGATCACGTTCGGCGTGGGTGCCGAGCGGTAGGCTTCCACCGCAGCCGCCATACCGCCCATCTGGATCTTCAGATGGGCCTTGCCGAGACGGCGATCTTCGCCGGCCGACTGCACGGCGGCCGCCGTTTCCACGGTCTCGCAGAAAGCCTGGACGGAAACGCGGGGCGCCGGCGCAATATGCTCCTCGACCGGCGGGAGCGATGCATCGGACTGTTCTTCTTGGGGCTGGCGAGCGTAGCTGATCATCTGCCGGTGTCGCTGAGTTTGGCCTTGTCGGCCTCGGGATAGGCGACCGCCGTCGGCATTCCCTTGCGATACTTCTCGAACGCGGCGGTCCGCCGCGGCGTGTAGGACGGCGTTTCGGGCCGCGGCTGCTCGAGATCCGACGGATTGTCGACCATCGCCGCGAGGTTGCGCTGATAGGCGCAGCCGTAATTGTAATAGTCCTTGTTCTCGAACCAGCTCTTGTTCTTCATCGAAGGGCCGACGTCTTCCGGCCACAGGCCGCAGGGGCCCGCGACCGCGGCGATCTTGGAATAGGTGAGCCGGATCGGCGGCAGGAAGCGCTTGTCTTCCGGTTGGTAAGAGCGGGCGCTGACGCCGCGCGGCGGAACGCCCGCCGCCGACAGGATCGCCTGGATTTCACGCATGGTGTCCGCGACCGGACGCGTATTGGGCGTGCCGGACGGTACGTCGATCCGGATCGCGCCGGTGCCTTCGTGCATCCAGGCCGACGCAACGCCCATCACGTCGGCGCGCTGGGCCGCAGTCAAGCCGCCGCGGGCATGGCCGACGAAGACGACGATGGAGCGATTCTGCTCCTCGATCGCGATCGGATGGCGCTGCTTGTAGTCGTCGGGAATGGAGGCTGTGACCGCTTCGTCATGCTGGCAGCCGCCAAGGGCGAGCGCCATGCCGACGAGCGCGCCGCCCAGGTGGATGGCGCGCCTGCGAATCTGGGGTGGTCTAGTGATCTTCATGAAGTCCCCGTTCCGCCTCAGTCGGTGATGAAGCCGTAGGTGCCACGGTAGTTCTTGGCCGGTTCGCTCCGGCCGGGCACGCCGTAGATGCGGTTGATGTTGCCGAGCAGTTCGGCCTGCGGATCCGCAGGCGCGGAGAAGCCATCATCCGGCCGCGACAGATCCTTTTGCGCAACTGCGCGAACGATATAGGGCGTCACGATCACGACCAGCTCGGTCGCGTTGTTGACGAAGTCGCGGCTGCGGAACAGCGTGCCGAGGACCGGGAGCTGCATCAGACCCGGCAGTCCGCTGACCGCCTGCTTGGTCTGCTGCTGGATCAGGCCGGCCATCGCCATCGCGCCGCCGGAGGGAATTTCCAGCGAGGTTTCTGCGCGGCGGGTCTTGATCGAGGGCACCGTAAGCGAGTTGACCGAGGTCGAGGTCACGGCTTGGGACAGCGTGATCGCGTTCTCGTTCGAGAGCTCAGAGACCTCGGTCATCACCCGCAGGCTGATCTTGCCCTCGGTGAGAACGACGGGGGTGAAGTTGAGCGAGATGCCGAACTTCTTGAAGCTGATTTGGGTGGTACAAACGTGCGTGGTGGGGTCGCACGCGTAGCCGGCGGGCACCGGGAATTCACCGCCGGCGATGAATGTTGCCGATTCACCGGAGATCGCGGTCAGGTTCGGTTCGGCCAGCGTCCGGATCACGCCCGCGGTTTCCATCGCTCGCAGGGTGGCCTGCACCGACGGCGCCCCGCCGAATTTGGTGGTCAGGTTGTTACTGTCGACGAGGTTATGGCCGAGAGCCGTGAACGGATTGGAGTTGCTGAAGGTGACGACCGAGGTGCCGTAGCTGAGGTTGGCGGTGAGGTCGATTCCGAGCTGCTTGATGATGCTGCGCTGCACTTCGGCGACGGTCACCTTGAGCATGACCTGGTCGCGGCCGCGGACCACGATCGAGTTCACGACCTTCTCGGGACCGCCGGCGAGGCGCGCAGCGAGGTCGTTGGCCTGCTGGGCCTCGACTGGATTCGCGGCCGAACCGGTCAGGATGATGCCGTCGCCTAGCCCGTCGACCTGGATGTCTGAGTTCGGCAGGACCTGCTTCAGCGCGGCCCGCACGCCGTTGAGGTCGCGCTTGACCGCGATGTCATAGGCCGCAATCTGCTGGCCGGCTGAATCGAAGAACACGATGTTGGTCTGGCCGATCGAGGCGCCGATGATGTAGGCGCGCTGCGCCGAGCGGACGACCGCATTGGCGATCTTGGGATCGGCGACGAGCACGTCCTTGATGTCACGCGGAAGGTCGATCACGATCGACTTGCCGATGCCGAGCGAGAGGAATCGCGCGTTCATCTGACCGTCGGCCGCAGCCTGCGCCACAGGGCGATAGTCGGCGGCGACCACAGGGGTCAGCACCGGGTTGAGCGCGAGCGCGACGGCGGCCGAAAACGACAGGGCGCGGACCACAGAGGTTCGCATCGTCGCCAAATTCGCCCTGCATTTCATGTCGACAGTCCTCATCGTGCCTTCGCCGTCGAGCTTGGGATACCGTACCGAATGATCGAAACGCCGTCGCGCTTCTGCGCGGAATCATCGAGCGTGATCTCGCTCAGCTTGACGTCGACGATGCTGCGCAACGCCAGCGACAGCGTGCCGCTCTGGCGTGCCGAGGAGAGCGTCGCAGTCTGCGCAGGATTGAGCTCGAGGGTGACGGTCTTGCCGACCACCGCGTTCTGCCCGTCCTTCTCCTTCGGCGCCTGGTCGATGGCCAGGACGCGGATATTGGCCAGGATGATCTCGGACGTGACCACATCGGGAGCGCCGCTGCTCTGGTCCGGGTTCTTGAGACGGCGCGTCAGAAGCACGTCGACGCGGTCGTTGGGGAGGATGAAGCCGCCCGCGCCGGTTTCCGGCGAGATCTCGGTCGAGATCGCCCGCATGCCGGTGGGCAGGATTGCCGCCATGAAGCCGGAGCCTTCCGCCTTGACCAGCTTCTGGTCGCGGATCGGCTCACCCTGGATGAAGGGGGATCGTGCGATCGAGCCGGTGACCTGGGTTACGCCCTCGGGGCGCTCGTTGCGGCGAATGAAGGTGGCGCTGGCGGTCGCGGACGGCCAGGTCTGCCATTGCACGTCTTCCGGCTTGACGGTCTGGCCGAGGCCGATGTCGTTCTTGGCGACCAGGACGTCGACGGTGGGAAGCTGCGCGACCGGAGCCGGAGGCGGCGCAGAATTGTCCGAGCCGCTCGCCAGATACGCGGCGACACCGCCGGCGCAGATGGCGACCGTCAGGACGACAATGCGTGCCCTATTCATACGCTTCACTTTCCACCAAACGCCGCGACGCTGACGCCGCCGTAATCGGCAGTTGACCAGCTATTCGTCAAAGCATGGTTAATGAGGCGTATCTAAATCGCCTTAACGCCGGGTTTACCCGATGCGTTCAGCGCAATGCGAGGTGAGCGAGATCGATCGCCTTCACCCATTCGGTCTCCGGGTAGACCATCAGCGCGCTCAGTGCGAGCGCGATGCCATAGGGAATGCCGCTCTCCTTGGCGTGCAGCCGCGCGAGCCAGGCTTGGCCGGCGAGCCCGTAAGGCAGCGGCCACTGCCGGAACTGGAGCAGGAGCAGCGTCAGCGCCCCGCCGAACAGCGAGGCGTAGAGCAGGAAGTTCATCAGCTGTGCGAAACCGAACCAAAGTGCGACGGAGGCCGCGACCTTGGCATCGCCGCCGCCGACCCAACCCATCGCAAAACAGGTGAAGGCCACGACCAGGACAAGCGTGCCTGAGCCGACATGGCTCAGCATCTCGTAAGGTGCCATGCCACCGGCGAGAGCGAGCGCGAAAAAGCCGGCGACCAGCGCCAGCGATACGCGGTTGGAGATCGTCATCGTGAAGAGGTCGCTTGCGGCGGCAAACGCCATCAGGGCCGGGAAGAGCAGAAGGCGCGCAAGGTCGAGGATCATGGGCTGCGTCTTGAGGCCTGGGTTCGCCGCGGAGCTGGCGTCGCCGGATTCTAGCCGGCAGTGCTAAACAAACCGAAAACGGCGGCAGCGGCTCGAGGGGTGGAACCAGCCGAAGGCGTGCTCACCAAAGGGAGGCGATGCGTGCGGCGAGCGCGACGGTCGCAAGCAGCAGGGCAAGGCAGACCCAGTAGACCGGCGAGCCGGTCTGCGTGGCCTCCGCCGCATTTGCCGCGACCGCGGCATCGGTTCTGTACTTGCTCAACGCCACTGGAACTCGCCGTCTGAAACACAAAGCCCCGGAGGCCCGGGGCTTTTGCCGTCGTTCGTCGATCGCTTACTTCAGCGAGCTGCTGATCGAGGTGAACTTGGCGTTGAGCGTGGTGCCGAGATTGTTGACGACGGTGATGATGGCCAGCGCGATGCCGGCAGCGATCAGACCGTATTCGATGGCGGTGGCGCCGGATTCATCTTTCGCGAAACGCGCAATGAGGTTCTTCATGAACAAAACTCCATCTGGGGTGGGATCGCCTCGTTCGGCGTTGTGCTTGACGCAATGACCATGAGATCCGAGCTCTTTCGGGAGAGTTAATTAGATCGGGCAAACGCGCTTGCCGCTGGCCAGAGTGAATTTCGCCTTAAGGCCGCCATCTGCAATTCGTTCCGGTTCCGAATGCGCAGCAAGCGCGGCACCGGCTTCACCGTCCCTTAAATTTAGGGGAGTACGCGTAGGTAGGACCAGCAATTCGCAAGAGAGGCGACGATGTCGAGCCTGCCCATGGAAATCGCCCTGATGCTCGGCGAGACCATCGCGAAGGTGATCCCCACGACCTTCGCGCTCGCGGTGGTCTTCACCGTGCTCGAGCATGTCTGGGCCTGCAATCCCGGCGTGCCCTGGTGGCGCAAGCGGGAGATCGTCACGGACATCTGCTACTGGTTTGTCGTTCCGGTGTTCGCACGCGTCATGCGGATCGGCCTTCTGATCGTCGGTGCGAGCTTCGTCTTCAACATCCATGATGCCGACGAGCTCATCGCCTTCTACGACAATGGCCACGGCCCGCTGGCGCTATTGCCGCTCTGGGTCCAGGCCATGCTGTTCCTGGTGCTGTCCGATTTCATGCTGTACTGGCTGCACCGGCTGTTCCACGGCGGCGGGTTCTGGAAGTACCACGCGATCCATCACTCTTCGGAGGAGATAAGCTGGATTTCTGCGGCCCGCTTCCATCCGGTCAATCTCGTGCTTGGTACGATCGCGGTCGACGTCGTGCTGCTGATGGCCGGCATTTCGCCGAACGCCATGGTCTGGCTCGCCCCGTTCACGACCTTCCATTCGGCCTTCGTGCACGCCAACCTGAACTGGACCTTCGGGCCGTTCAAACATGTGCTGGCGACGCCGGTGTTCCACCGCTGGCACCACACCTCGCTAGCAGAGGGCGGCGACACCAATTTTGCCGGCACGTTCCCGATCTGGGATGTGCTGTTCGGCACTTTCCGCATGCCCGAGGGGCAACTGCCGCAGGATTACGGCAAGGATGAAGCCACCATGCCGAAGGAAATCGGAGGGCAGCTTGCCTATCCGTTCCGCCGCTAGGTTCTCGAGGGCCGCGAAACGCCAGTCCGTTCAAACAATAGTCGGCGAGTTTGCGGAACGTTCACGAATTGAAGGCAGGTTAGCCGGGTCGGGCACCGGCTCGGCTGTTATGTGATTGCTTCTGCCGGTTTGTGACGTCCCGGGGGTAAGAGTATGCGTAAACAATTGCTGCGCCGTCGTGCGCGCGTCTGTCTTCTGGTTGCGGCCGCGGTGCTGGCATCGCCGGCTGTCGTCATTGCCGAGCCGACCGCAGATGCCATTGCCGTGAATGTCGACCAGGCCAAGCTGGTGCGGTTGCCCGGCAAGGTGGCGACCATCGTGGTCGGCAATCCCATGATCGCCGACGTCACACTCCAGCCCGGTGGCATGATCGTCGTGACCGGAAAGGGCTATGGCGCCACCAATTTCATCGCGCTCGACCGGGGCGGCGAGATCCTGGTCGATCGCCAGATCCAGGTCGAAGGTCCGAGCGATCGGCTCGTCACCGTCTATCGCGGGATCGACCGCGAGTCCTACAGCTGCATGCCGATTTGCCAGCGTCGCGTGACGCTCGGCGACAGCGACACCTACTTCAACAACACGATGAGTCAGGCCGGTTCGTTGAGCAGCACGGCCAGCGGCAATGCCGGTGCGGGCGCCAAGACGAACTGACCAAGACGAACTGAGCAAGACTAACCAAGTAAGACCAACCAGCGAGTTTGATTGGCGGGTTTGCCGGGGCAAGGATCGTCCTCGCCCGACGCACGCGCGCGAGTTTCTCTCTCCGCGTCCTCGTCTCCATGCCCCGCCCCATGCCCTCGTCTCCGTGCCCTGGGTCGTTTGCGGTTAACCCGCCGTTAACGGCCCGGGCCGCCGGGTGCGGATCGCCTGAACACTTAAACAATCAGTTTCCGCTATTGAACATGGCAGATGATTGCTGCTGCTGCTGGGGAATTTGATGCCTTCGCCTGCACCTACGAGATTCACGCTCCTCGCCACGTTGCGCCGGTTTCGCGGCAGCCGCCGCGGCTCCGCAGCCGTCGAGTTCGCGCTCGTCGCGCCGATGTTTTTCGCATTGCTGTTCGCCATCATCGAGTCGGCGTTGATGTTCTTGGCGAGCCAGGTGCTCGAGAGTGCCGCGCAGAATTCTGCACGCGTGTTGCTGACCGGGCAGGCGCAAACCGGCACGCTAACAGCCTGCGCGGTGTCCGGCGTGAGCACACCCTGCTCGCAAACGACGTTCAAGGCTTACGTCTGCAATCAGATCCCGGCGCTGTTTGATTGCACCAAGCTCTACGTCGACGTCGTGAGTACAAGCTCGTTCGGAGCGCTAAGCCTCACCAACTATGGCGATTCCTGCAGCTTCAATCCAACCGGCGTGCAGTACAGTGCCGGGGCCGCCAACCAGGTCGTCGTGGTGCGGCTGTTCTATCAGTGGCCGCTCTTCGTCACGGGCCTTGGCTTCAACATGGGCTGCAGCAACAAGCGGCTGCTGATTGCGACTGCGGCCTTCAAGAATGAACCCTTCTGAGACAGATGGATCCGAGCCCACCGATGCAGGCGATTGCAAATATCTGGAAAAATGCCAGTAGTTCCGTCCGCGACTTCGTCGCCGACAGGCGCGCGATCGCGGCGACCGAATTCGCGGTCATCGTGCCGCTGATGCTGGTGATGTTCTTCGGTACCGTCGAATTTTCATCGGCCGTGGCGATCGATCGCAAAGTTACGATGATTGCACGGACGCTGTCCGACTTGACGTCGCAGTCGATCGCGATCAACGGTCCGGCCATGCAGGACACGTTCACGGCAAGCATATCGATGATCATGCCGTATGACGCTACGCTCGTGAACGGTACGGTTGCCCAGATCTATATCGACTCAAGCAAAGTCGCCACGATTAAATGGAGCAAGTCCGCCACCATTGCGAACGGCGCGACGCAGGCCACGGTGACGGACGCGCCTCCATCTCTGGCGCCTGATACCACGGTCACCTCGATGATTCCGCCAACGCTCTTGATCGCGAAGACCTACCTCATTTACAGCGAGGCGAGTTACCTCTACACGCCTTCCGTCAAATTCGTCCTGAAGTCGGGCATCACGCTGAGCGATGTCTCCTACACGCGGCCGCGCCAGGTCACCTGCGTTCCTTACGACGGTGTACCGTCGCCGTGCCCCCTAAACTAGAAAAAAGGCCGGGCATCGCGCCCGGCCTTTTCTTTTGATTTGTTCGCTCGAGCCGATCGGGGCCGTAAGCGGTAGGCTCAACCGGCGGAACGAAGGTTGTCCGCTGCCGACTTGCCGGAACGGCGGTCGGCCACGATCTCGTAGGAGATCTTCTGACCTTCGCGCAGCGTGCCGAGGCCCGCACGTTCCACAGCGCTGATGTGGACGAACACGTCCTGGCCGCCATCGTCGGGCTGGATGAAGCCGAAGCCTTTGGTCGCGTTAAACCACTTCACGGTTCCCATGCTCATGGGGGTAGTCCCTTCTCAGATAACACAATGTCAGAGCCCGCTTGCGCGGACAGGTTAGATCGAATTTTTGGAAGGGTCGTCAGCGTGTCTGAACCGGCTGTACCGGTGGATGCTAATGTCGTCCGGCCGAAAATCGATTAGTTCATTTTATTGGAAACACAGCTCCAAAACAATGCTGACGTGCACGATTTTTTGATCCGCCGTGATGGTCACGGCGGATCAGCATGCAGGTCGGAATCTTAGGTTCGCGCTCGCGCGCCGAGCCCCTAGCGGCGGCGGAACTGGCCGCCGCGCTGTCCGGGACGCGGAGGTCCGCCCATCCCGCTCGGACGTTCGTCCTTGTGGCGGAAAATCAGCCGTCCCTTTTCGAGGTCATAGGGCGACATCTCCACCGTCACGCGGTCGCCCGCCAGAGTCTTGATGCGGTTCTTCTTCATCTTGCCGGCGGTGTAGGCGACGATCTCGTGTCCGGCGTCGAGCTGCACGCGGTAGCGCGCGTCGGGGAGGATTTCGGTGACCAGTCCTTCGAACTGGATCAGCTCTTCCTTAGCCATGAATTTCTCCAGGTCGTGGACGGCTAGTGCGAATGGGGTTTGCGGTTCGGTTGGCCGTTCGGCCGACTCTCGCGGCGCAAAAAGGCAACGCCTTGTATCCCATCAGACGCCCCGGCGCTATGCGCGGAACGCTGTTCCGGACGGCCGTTTGGCGAAGAATGCGCCTTGCCTCCGGTGTGGTCGCGACGAGGAGTCTTCGAAGCCTTCGAGCCACTGCCGGGCCGTGCGTCAGCACGCCTGGCGTCGCCATGCCGTCCCTCGCCGGGCCTTCCGTCGCCCTGCTTGGCGGCACTGTGGTGACGACCGTCAGCATGCCTTTCGTCGGCACGCCGCCCGTCGCCATGCCGTGCGCCGTGCGGACGCTGGCCTGGGCGGCTGGGCCGGCCCTGACGTTGCTGGGACGGGGGAGGACCCGCATCGCGGCGGCCGGCGTCGGTGCGGTGGTCTTCGCGCGGCAGCGTCACTTTGATCAACCGCTCGATGTCGCGGAGATAGGCAAGTTCCTCGCCGCCCGCGACCAGCGAGATCGCGGTGCCCTCGGCGCCGGCGCGCGCGGTGCGGCCGATGCGGTGCACGTAAGTCTCGGGCACGTTGGGGAGGTCGAAATTGATGACGTGGGTGATGCCGTCGACGTCGATGCCGCGAGCGGCGATATCGGTGGCGACCAGCGTGCGGATTTCACCGGTGCGGAACTGGGCTAGCGTCCGTTCGCGATGGTTCTGCGACTTGTTACCGTGGATGGCGCTGGCGGGGATTCCCGCCTTCTCGAGTGTCTTTACGACCTTGTCGGCGCCGTGCTTGGTGCGCGTGAAGACCAGGGCTCGGTTGACCGGCTCGTCCTTCAGCAGCTTGGCTAGTAAGGCCGGCTTCGCGGAGAAGTCGACCTGGATGATGCGCTGCTGGATGCGCTCCACGGTCGAGGAGACCGGGGTCACCGCGACGCGGGCGGGGTCGCGCAGCATGGCGTCGGCCAGCTCGGCGATGTCCTTCGGCATGGTGGCCGAGAAGAACAGCGTCTGCCGCTTGATCGGCAGCTTGGCAACGATTTTGCGAATGTCGTTGATGAAGCCCATGTCGAGCATGCGGTCGGCCTCGTCGAGCACGAGGAATTCGACGCTTCCAAGCTTCAGTCCGTTGCTCTGCACGAGATCGAGCAAACGGCCAGGGGTGGCGACCAGCACCTCGACGCCCTGCATCAGCGAGCGGACCTGACGGCCCATCGGCACGCCGCCGATGGCGAGTGTCGAGGACAAACGGATGTGGCGGCCATAGGCGTTGAAGCTGTCAAGGATCTGGCCGGACAGCTCGCGGGTCGGCGACAGCACCAGGACGCGGGTCGTCTTCGGCTGCGGCTTGATGCGATTCTCGAGCAGGCGGTGCAGGATCGGCAGCGCGAAGGACGCGGTCTTGCCGGTTCCGGTCTGGGCGATGCCGACGACGTCGCGGCCGGTCAGCGCGGTCGGAATCGTCTGGGCCTGGATCGGGGTGGGGGTGACGTAGTTCTCTTCGGTGAGAGCACGAGCGATGGGTTCGGCGAGGCCGAAATCCTGAAACGAAGTCAAAAGATGGGTTCTTTCCATGTCAAAAGCGGGCGCCCGGCGCATTCGGCGCGGCGCGCGCAAAAGGGTGTCGAGAGGGACACCTGCGTGTTTGGGGTGTCGGATGGCTTGATGGGATGGGGCAAGCCAGACGCCCGTAAGGGCTTAAGAACACGCGGCTCGCAACGGTCTCTGATTCGCAAGAGACCTCGCCCTCCATATGGAACATTGAGGCGGCGCTTTCAAGGCAGGCTCACCCCAAATGGCGATCGCGGTGCAGAAATAGTTATGCCGGAAATTTAGCCAGAGTGGCAAATTTGCTCAAAAAATAGCCCGCCTGCCACATTCGCATACATTCGATTTGCTCAGTGTTTAGGCGGCGCGGTCATGGCGAGGCTTTGTTTTCCGTCCATTTTAGCAACAAGGCCAATGGCTTAATTGGTGTCTAATCCATGGCACGGTTCTTGCGAATCCGTTAATCGCAGGCGGCCGTTGGGGCCGTTTCGCAGCGTTTTTCACGTCTGCGTCAGGGAGATGAGACACTCATGCATAGCAAATCCACTCACGATATAGCGGCGCCATTTAGCCGCCGTGGCGTTCTCGCCGCGACCGCCGGACTGATGCTTGGTCTGGCTTCCATTTCTGGTGCGAAAGCCGCGGACGACACCATCAAGGTCGGCGTGCTTCACTCCCTCTCCGGCACCATGGCCATCAGCGAAACCACGCTGAAGGACACCATCCTCTTCCTGATCGACGAGCAGAACAAGAAGGGCGGCGTCAACGGCAAGAAGCTCGAAGCCGTCGTCGTCGATCCCGCTTCGAACTGGCCGCTGTTCGCCGAGAAGGCGCGCGAGCTGATCACCAAGGACAAGGTCTCGGTGGTGTTCGGCTGCTGGACCTCGGTGTCGCGCAAGTCGGTGCTCCCGGTGTTCAAGGAGCTGAACAGCATCCTGTTCTACCCCGTGCAGTACGAGGGCGAGGAGAGCGAGCGCAACGTGTTCTACACCGGTGCCGCGCCGAACCAGCAGGCGATCCCCGCCGTCGACTATCTGATGAAGGACGAGAAGGTGAAGCGCTGGGTGCTCGCGGGCACCGACTACGTCTATCCCCGCACCACCAACAAGATCCTGGAAGCCTATCTGAAGTCCAAGGGTGTCGCCCAGGAAGACATCATGATCAACTACACGCCGTTCGGTCATTCCGACTGGCAGACGATCGTGGCCGACATCAAGAAGTTCGGCTCGGCCGGCAAGAAGACCGCGGTGGTCTCGACCATCAACGGCGACGCCAACGTTCCCTTCTACAAGGAGCTCGGCAACCAGGGCATCAAGGCGAAGGACATCCCGGTCGTCGCGTTCTCGGTGGGTGAGGAAGAACTCGCCGGCATCGACACCAAGCCGCTGCTCGGCCATCTCGCCGCCTGGAACTACTTCCAGTCGATCAAATCGCCGGAGAACGAGAAGTTCATCAAGGCGTGGCAGACCTACACCAAGAATCCGAAGCGCGTGACCAACGATCCGATGGAAGCGCACGTGATCGGCTTCGACATGTGGGTCAAGGCGGTCGAGAAGGTGAAGTCGACCGATCCGGACAAGGTGATCGATGCGCTCCCGGGCATCGAAGCCAAGAACCTGACCGGCGGCACCTCCAAGATGCTCCCGAACCATCACATCACCAAGCCGGTGTTCATTGGCGAAATCAAAGCCAACGGCCAGTTCGACGTGGTGTGGAAGACCCCGGGTCTTGTCGCAGGCGACGCCTGGTCGAAGGAGCTCGATGGCTCCAAGGACCTGGTCGGCGACTGGGTCGGCAAGAAGTGCGGCAACTTCAACACCAAGACCAACAAGTGCCTCGGTTCGGGCTCCTGATCCGGATCTGACGCTCCATTGCACGATCGGAGAAGGCGGCGATCCCGCCGCCTTCTCCACCCTTTTCTGCCGGGGTCTTTCACAGTGCCAGCCAATTTGTCCGCCCGCCTCTGTTCGCTCCTGCTCTCGTTGTTCCTGATCGCGTTCGCACTGCCGGCCTTGGCCGGCCCATTCGAGGATGCGGTCGCCAAATTCGCCAACGACGATTATTCCGACACGGAAGAGGCGATCGGCGTGGTCGCGGGCAGCGGCAACAAGCTGGCTTTCCCCATCATCAGCGCGCTCCAGGACGGCCGACTCATGGCCGACCCGGATAGCAAGAAGGTTTACGTCACCGGCACCGACGGCAAGTCGATCGATGCCGCGACCGGCCTGGCTGTGGCGAGCGTGCCCGACAGTGCAAGCGCGGTCCGCCTCAACAACCGCTTGCGCCGCAGCGTCGATGCCGCGATCGGCAGCCTGACGCTGCAGTCACCGGACATCGGAGCGCGGCTGCAGGCCGCGCAATCCGTCTTCAAGTCGCATGAGGAGACGTCGCTCGAAGCCGTCGATGGCGCGCTCGCCAAGGAAACCAACCGATCCGTCAAAGCTGCGCTGGGCGACGCCCGCGCGGCGATCCTGTTGTTCAAGCCTGATGCCACCGAGGTCGAGAAGCTCGAAGCCGTTGCCACCATCAAGGCGCGCGGCGACCAGGAGGCGATGGCGCTGCTTACCGGCATGGGCGACCAGCCGGCCTCGGTGACCAAGGCTGCCGCGAGCGCAATCGGCTCGATCCAGAGTTCGCTCGCGGTCTGGTCGATGGTGCAGAATGCCTGGTACGGCCTCTCGCTCGGTTCGGTGCTGCTGCTTGCTGCGATCGGGCTTGCCATCACGTTCGGCGTGATGGGCGTCATCAACATGGCCCATGGCGAGATGGTGATGATCGGGGCCTACACCACCTTCGTGGTGCAGGAGGTGATCCGCACCCGCTATCCCGGCCTGTTCGACTATTCGCTGCTGATCGCGGTGCCGCTGGCCTTCCTGGTGGCGGGCGCGCTCGGCGTCGTGATCGAGCGCAGCATCATCCGCTTTCTCTATGGCCGTCCCCTGGAGACGCTGCTGGCGACGTGGGGCTTGTCGCTGGTCCTGCAGCAGGCGGTGCGCACCATGTTCGGCCCGACCAACCGCGAGGTCGGCAACCCCTCCTGGATGAGCGGCGCGTTCGAGCTCGGCCAGATCACGATTACCTATAACCGGCTCTGGATCCTTGTCTTCACGCTCGCGGTGTTCGTCATTCTGCTCGCGATGCTGCGCTACACGGCACTCGGCCTCGAGATGCGCGCGGTGACGCAGAACCGCCGCATGGCGGCCTCGATGGGCATCGCCACTTCGCGCGTCGATGCGCTGACCTTCGGCCTCGGCTCGGGCATTGCCGGCATCGCCGGCGTGGCGCTGTCGCAGATCGACAATGTCAGCCCCAATCTCGGCCAGAGTTACATCATCGACAGCTTCATGGTCGTCGTGTTCGGAGGCGTCGGCAATCTCTGGGGCACGCTGGTCGGCGCCTTCACGCTCGGCATCGCCAACAAATTCCTGGAGCCGGTCGCCGGCGCCGTGCTCGGCAAGATCGCCATCCTCGTTCTCATCATCCTGTTCATTCAAAAGCGGCCGCGCGGCCTGTTCGCGCTCAAGGGCCGTGCGGTGGAAGCATGACCCCTCACATGCTGACGCGATCGCTGGACCGCGGCGCGACGATCTTCCTTGCGGTCGTCGTGGCCTGCGGCATCCTGATCCCGCTCTCCAACCTTCTGCTGCCCGCCGGCTCGTTCCTGCAAGTGCCGACCTATCTGGTCGCGCTCTGGGGCAAATATGTCTGCTACGCCATCCTGGCGCTCTCGATCGACCTGATCTGGGGCTATTGCGGCATCCTCTCGCTCGGCCACGGTGCTTTCTTCGCGCTCGGTGGCTACGCGATGGGCATGTACCTGATGCGGCAGATCGGCAGCCGCGGCGTCTACGGCAACCCGATCCTGCCTGACTTCATGGTGTTCCTGAACTATTCGAAGCTGCCCTGGTACTGGTACGGCTTCGACATGTTCTGGTTTGCCGCGCTGATGGTGCTGATCGTGCCGGGCCTGCTCGCCTTCTGCTTCGGCTGGCTCGCCTTCCGCTCCCGCGTCACGGGCGTGTATCTGTCGATCATCACGCAGGCGATGACCTATGCACTGCTGCTGGCCTTCTTCCGCAACGATTTCGGCTTCGGCGGCAACAACGGCATGACCGACTTCAAGGACATTTTGGGCTTCAACGTGCAGGCCGAAGGCACCCGTGCTGCGCTGTTCGCGCTGAGCTGCCTGGCGCTGATCGCCGGCTTCCTGATCTGCCGCGCCATCGTCTCGTCCAAGCTCGGCAAGGTGCTGATCGCGGTGCGCGATGCCGAATCGCGCACGCGCTTCCTCGGCTACCGCGTCGAATCCTACAAGCTGTTCGTGTTCACGGTGTCGGCCTGCATGGCAGGCGTCGCCGGCGCGCTCTATGTGCCGCAGGTCGGCATCATCAACCCGAGCGAATTCGCGCCGGGCAATTCGATCGAGGCGGTGATCTGGGTTGCGGTCGGCGGCCGCGGTACGCTGGTCGGCGCTGCGCTCGGTGCCGTCGTCGTCAATTACGCAAAGACGTTCTTCACCTCCGGCATGCTCGCGCCCTACTGGCTGTTCATGCTGGGTGCGATGTTCATTCTGGTGACGCTGCTGCTGCCCAAGGGCATCGTCGGCACTTTCAACGCCTGGTGGGACTCGTCGAAGGAAAGGCGCGACGCCGCGACCATTGCGAGCGCCGCGGCCGAAGATGGCGTCGCCGAACCCAAAATGGCGGAGGAGGCGCAATGAACGTCATGGACACCCGCGCGACCTCCGCAATGCTGTATCTCGACGGCGTGCACGTCTCGTTCGACGGCTTCCACGCCATTAACAACCTCTCGCTGACGCTCGAGCCCGGCGAGATGCGCGCCATCATCGGCCCGAACGGCGCCGGTAAGACCACGATGATGGACATCATCACCGGCAAGACCAAGCCCGACGAAGGCACCGTGCTGTTCGACGGCGTCACGGACCTGACGCGGCTTGACGAGACCCGCATCGCCGAGCTCGGCATCGGCCGCAAATTCCAGAAGCCGACCGTGTTCGAGAGCCAGACCGTGCAGGACAATTTGCTGCTCGCGCTCAGTGTCGACCACAGCGTCAAGGCTACGCTGTTCTGGCGCGGCAGCCGGGCGGAATCCGAGCAGATCGACAAGGTGCTGGAAACGATCCGCCTTACCGATGCCCGCAACCGTCTCGCCGGCAGCCTCAGCCACGGCCAGAAGCAGTGGCTCGAGATCGGCATGCTGCTGGCGCAAGATCCGAAACTACTCCTCGTCGACGAGCCGGTCGCCGGCATGACCGACGTCGAGACGCATCTCACCGCCGAGCTGCTCAAGGAAATCAACAAGACCCACACCGTGATGGTGGTCGAGCACGACATGACGTTCGTGCGCGAACTCGGCGTCAAGGTCACTTGCCTGCACGAAGGTACCGTGCTCGCCGAAGGCACCATCGACCAGGTCTCGTCCAACGAGCGGGTCATCGAAGTCTATCTGGGGCGGTGAGCGATGCTTGAGGTCAAGGACATCAACCTGTTCTACGGCGCGGCGCAGGCACTGCGCGGCGTGTCGATCGCGGCCGAGCCCGGCAAGGTGACCTGCGTGCTCGGGCGCAACGGCGTCGGCAAGACCTCGCTCTTGCGCGCCATGGTCGGGCAGTACCCGATCTCATCGGGCGCGATCGTGCTCGACGGCAACGATATTACGGGCCTGAAGCCCTATGAGCGCGCGCGCAAGGGCATCGGCTTCGTGCCGCAGGGGCGCGAGATATTCCCGCTTCTGACGGTCGAGGAGAATCTCAAGACCGGCTTCGGCCCGCTCAGGCGCGAGGACAAGCACATTCCGGACGACGTGTATTCGCTGTTCCCGGTGCTGCAATCCATGCTCGGCCGGCGCGGCGGCGATCTCTCCGGCGGCCAGCAACAACAGCTCGCGATCGGGCGTGCGCTGGTGATGCGGCCAAAGCTGCTGCTGCTCGACGAGCCGACGGAGGGCATCCAGCCCTCGATCATCAAGGATATCGGCCGCGCCATCTCGTACCTGCGCAATCTCGGCAACATCGCCATCGTGCTGGTCGAACAATATCTCGACTTTGCCTGCGAACTCGGCGACAGTTTTGCGGTGATGGATCGCGGCGCGGTGAAGTTCACCTGCGACCGCTCCAATCTCGACGCGAGCGAAATCAGCCGCCAGATGGCGCTGTAGGCCATTCTGCCGCGACCGGCTGGGGAGGCGGATGCGCAGCGACGTTTTAGCGACATCTTCGGTGTTCGACGCCAACCGTGCCCGCGGAGCGGTGCGCTTCGACGTCCACGCGCGCGACGGTGTGACACGTCGCGGGATCTTGCATGAGTCCGGCTCCCTGCGCGTGCGCTTCCCTTCGCCGGAGGACGAGGGGCTCTCCGGCGTGTTCGTCAACACGGCCGGCGGCGTCGCCGGCGGCGATCGCTTCGACATCGAAATCGCGGCCGCAGATGGTGCGAAGCTGACGCTGACGACGGCGGCCGCGGAAAAGGTCTATCGCGCGCCAGGGCAGGCGGCGGAGCTCAATATAGCGCTGAAGGTTGCCGCAGGCGCACATCTCGGCTGGCTGCCGCAGGAGACGATCCTGTTCGACCGGGCGCGCGTGCGCCGTCGCTTCGACATAGACCTCGATGCGACTGCCTCGCTCCTGCTGTGCGAGATCGTGGTGTTCGGCCGTACCGCGATGGGTGAGCGGATGGAGCAGGGCGAGTTCGTCGACCGCTGGCGACTGCGTCGCGGCGGCAAGCTAGTGTTCGCCGAGACCGTCAGGCTCGACGGCAATATCGGCGCAAAGCTTGCGCGATCGGCGGTGGCGAAGGGCGGCGCTGCGATCGGGACGGCGCTGATCGTGCCCGGCGACGAGGCCCTGATCGAGCGTCTCCGCGAGGCCTCGGAATCCTTCGCCGGTGAGGTCGGGATGTCCGCCTGGAATGGCTTTGCAATGGCGCGGTTCTGTGCCCAAGATGCGGCGCGCCTGCGTGGCGACATGATGGCCGTATTGGTGCGCACCGGTGCGGCGCTGCCGCGGCTCTGGCTGAATTGACGAAGTGAACGGAAGAGATTTCGTATGAACCTGTCTCCGCGCGAAAAGGACAAGCTTCTGATCTCGATGGCGGCGATCGTAGCCCGCCGCCGGCTGGATCGCGGCGTCAAGCTCAACCATCCGGAGGCGATCGCGCTCATCTCCGATTTCATCCTCGAAGGCGCGCGGGATGGCCGCACCGTCGCCGAGCTGATGCAAGCGGGTGCGCAGGTCCTCACGCGCGACCAGGTGATGCCGGGCATTCCCGAGATGATCCACGACATCCAGGTCGAGGCGACCTTTCCGGACGGCACTAAGCTCGTCACCGTGCACGAGCCGATCAGGTAGTATTGAATTCGTCATTCCGGGGCGCCTGAAGGGCGAACCCGGAATCCAGAGATTGTTGATCGAGATTCCGGGTTCTCGCTGCGCGGGCCCCGGAATGACGAGGAGGATAGAATGATTCCCGGCGAACTCTTCATCCAGGACGGCGAGATCGAGCTCAATGCCGGCCGCAAGACCGTGACGCTGACGGTCGCCAACACCGGTGACCGCCCGATCCAGGTCGGCTCGCACTACCATTTCTTCGAGACCAACCCGGCGCTGAAGTTCGACCGCAAGAAAGCCCGCGGCATGCGCCTCGACATCGCCGCCGGCACCGCCGTTCGCTTCGAGCCCGGCCAGACCCGCGACGTTCAGCTCGTCGCGGTGGCCGGCAAGAAGACCATTTACGGCTTCCGCGGCGACGTGATGGGGAAGCTGTGAAATCCACAGGAACGAGCGTGGCGCGGCATGGTTGAGGCGAAAACGGAGGACTTTGCCATGCTGTCACCTGTCCGCCTCGTCTCCGAAGCCGCCGAGCTCGCCGCGCGCCGTCACAACGGCATGGCGCGCAAGGGCCGTGGTCATGAGCCCTACATCAACCACCTCGCCGAGGTCGCGAACCTGCTTGCCACCGCGACCGACGGCGCCGACGCCGAACTCGTTGCCGCAGGCTGGCTGCACGATGCGATCGAGGACACCGACACCACGCGCGAGGAGCTCGCGCTAAAATTCTCCGACCGTGTCGCGTCGCTTGTCGAGGAATGCACCGACGATATGAGCCTGCCTAAGCCGGAGCGGCGGCGGCGTCAGGTGCTCGACGCACCGAAGAAATCGGCTGGCGCCAGGCTGATCAAGATCGCCGACAAGATCAGCAATATCGGCGCGCGCGTGCATTCCGATCCGACGGCCGAGGAACGTGACGATCTCGTCGACTACACCGACTGGGCCGAGCAGGTTGTCGCCGGTTGCCGCGGCGGCAACTCTTGGCTCGATACGACATTCGACGATACGGTGCTCACAGCGAGGACCTCGCTGTGAGCACCGGTCCAAAATTCAAACGCAAACGGGGCTTGTGATGTCCGTCAAAATAAAGCGTTCGGTCTATGCCGACATGTTCGGCCCGACCACCGGTGACAAGGTGCGGCTGGCCGACACCGACCTCATCATCGAGGTCGAGAAGGATTTCACCACCTACGGCGAGGAGGTGAAGTTCGGCGGCGGCAAGGTGATCCGCGACGGCATGGGTCAGTCGCAGGTCACCAACAAGCAGGGCGCGGCGGACACCGTCATCACCAATGCGCTGATCGTCGATCACTGGGGCATCGTGAAGGCCGACGTCGCGATCAAGGACGGCATGATCGCCGGCATCGGCAAGGCCGGCAATCCCGACATCCAGCCGGGTGTCACCATCATCATCGGCCCGGGCACCGACGTAATCGCGGGTGAAGGCAAGATCCTCACCGCCGGCGGCTTCGACAGCCACATCCACTTCATCTGTCCGCAGCAGATCGAGCACGCGCTGATGTCTGGGGTCACCTCGATGTTAGGGGGCGGCACCGGGCCCTCGCACGGCACGTTCGCCACGACCTGCACGCCGGGGCCGTGGCACATGGGGCGGATGATCCAGTCGTTCGACGCCTTCCCGGTCAATCTCGGCATCTCTGGCAAGGGCAACGCCTCGCGGCCCGCCGCGCTGGTCGAGATGATCAAGGCCGGGGCCTGTGCGCTGAAGCTGCACGAGGACTGGGGCACGACGCCGGCCGCGATCGACACCTGCCTCTCGGTCGCCGACGACTACGATATCCAGGTGATGATCCACACCGACACGTTGAACGAATCCGGCTTCGTCGAGGATACCATCAAGGCCTTCAAGGGCCGCACCATCCACGCCTTCCACACCGAGGGCGCCGGCGGCGGTCATGCCCCCGATATCATCAAGGTCGCGGGGCTCAAGAACGTGCTGCCGTCCTCGACCAACCCGACGCGGCCCTTCACGCGCAACACCATCGACGAGCATCTGGACATGCTGATGGTGTGCCACCACCTCGATCCCTCGATCGCGGAAGATCTGGCGTTCGCGGAAAGCCGCATCCGCAAGGAGACCATCGCGGCCGAGGACATCCTGCACGATCTCGGCGCGCTCTCGATGATCTCGTCGGACTCCCAGGCCATGGGCCGCCTCGGCGAGGTCATCATCCGGACCTGGCAGACCGCCGACAAGATGAAGAAGCAGCGCGGCTCGCTGCCGCAGGATAAGGGCAAGGACAACGACAATTTCCGCGTCAAGCGCTACATCGCCAAATACACGATCAATCCCGCGATCGCCCATGGCGTTTCGAAGCTGATCGGCTCGGTGGAGAAGGGGAAGCTCGCCGATCTCGTGCTGTGGTCGCCGGCCTTCTTCGGCGTCAAGCCCGATTGCGTCGTCAAGGGCGGCATGATCGTCGCCGCTCCCATGGGCGATCCCAACGCCTCGATCCCGACCCCGCAGCCGGTGCATTATCAGCCGATGTTCGGCGCCTTCGGCAAGGCGATAACCGCATCCTCAGTGGTGTTCACCTCGAAGGCCGCGATCACCGGCGGCCTCGCGCGTAAGCTCGGCATCGACAAGAAGCTCTATGCGGTCCAGAACACCCGCGGCAGGATCTCGAAGAAGAGCATGATTCACAACGACGCCACGCCCAATATCGAGGTCGATCCGGAGACCTATGAGGTCCGCGCCGACGGCGAGCTTTTGACCTGCGCCCCCGCCGAGGTGCTGCCGATGGCGCAGCGATATTTCATGTACTGAAGTAGCGCCTCAACGCATGTCTCAGGAACATGTCCTGGTCGCATATCCGGGGGCAGCTTTTCCGGGTTTTGCGTTCGATCCCGCTTGGTCTAAGGTCCCGCCGGGTATCTGAAGCCCAGAAGAAAAGCCGGGAGGATTTCTCGTGATCTATGTCGTCGCCACCTTGACCATCAAGCCTGAAACGCGCGCCGAATTCATTGCAGCTGCCACCGCCTGCATCAAGGAGACGCGGAAAGAGCCCGGCAATATCGCCTATGATCTGCATGAGAGCGTCACCGATCCCGCCAAGATGGTGTTCGTCGAGCAGTGGGAGAATGCCGAAGCACTGGTGCCGCATCGCGCCATGGAGCACATGAAGACGTTCGGCCGCGTTGCGGTGAAGTGTTTTACGGCGCCGCCGAAGATCGAAGTGATCACGCCCGAGAAGGTCGAGACACGGTAACGGGGTAAAAGCGCATGATCCGGGCGACGCAGGTCAGGGGACAACACCGCTTCGCGGAAGCGCCGGCGGATACGGTCGTGCTCGATTTCGACGATCGACACCGCCGCCGGATGGCGATGACGGGAACGCGGGGGCTCGAGTTCCTGCTCGACCTGGAGAATGCCGTCGCCCTGCGCGGCGGCGATGCACTGGTGTTGGAGGACGGCCGACTGGTCGAGGTGGTCGCCGCGCCCGAGCCGTTGCTCGAGATTCGCGGCCACGATCCGCACCACCTTATTCGCGTCGGCTGGCATCTCGGCAATCGCCATCTGCCGACGCAGATCATGGCCAAGGGCCTGCGCATCCGCCGCGACCACGTCATCGAAGCCATGGTGAAGGGCCTCGGTGCGCGCGTGATCGAGATCGAGGCGCCGTTCGATCCCGAGGGCGGCGCCTATGCCGATGCCGGTCATGCGCATGGACACGACGACCACGCGCATCACGATCATGGCCACGACGATCATCCTGATCATCACGGTCATGACCACCATCATGATCATGCTGCACACGGCGACGGTCACGATCACCATCACCACGACGAGCATTGCGATCACCCCGATCATCACCATGGCCACAAGCATGCTCATGACCACAAATGAGCCGGTCGCGGCCCGCGACCTCGCGGAGCGCGAGGCGGCGGCGCTGTACCGGTTGATGACCTGGCTGTCGCCCGCATTTCCCGTCGGCGGCTTTTCCTACTCCAGCGGCATCGAATGGGCGGTCGAGGCCGGCGACATCACCGACACCGCGTCGCTGGCGGACTGGCTCGACGCGATGCTTCGGGATGGCTCGGGCTTCTGCGATGCGATTTTTCTGGTCCACGCCTATCGCGCCACTGAAGCGGGCGAGGGCGACACCTTGAGCGATATCGCCGAGCTCGCCGCGGCCTTCGTGCCGTCGCGCGAGCGGCAGCTGGAGACGACATCGCAGGGCCGTGCCTTCATCGACATCGCCCGCGCCGCGTGGGATGCCGACGGGCTGGATACCATGGTTGCAGCATGCCGCACGCCACTGGTCTATCCCGTTGCTGTTGGCGTGGTCGCCGCGATGCACGGCGTGCCGCTGGCGCCGACGTTGCACGCCTTCCTGCATGCGCTGGTCTCGAACTGGATCTCCGCGGCCAGCCGGCTCATTCCGCTCGGCCAGACCGACAGCCAGCGCGTGCTGGTGAGGCTGGAAGCCGCGGTTGCCGCGACGGCAAGTCGTGCGCTGAATGCGACGTTGGACGATCTCGGCGGCGCGACGTTTCGCGCCGACCTCGCCAGCCTGCGGCACGAGACGCAATATACGCGGCTGTTCAGATCTTGAGTTGTTCGGGACTTATTCGATTGTCGTCCCGGCGAAGGCCGGGACCCATAACCACGAATCTTTGTGGGGATGGAGGGATGTGGCCACAGCCCGCCACATCAACTGAGTTCGGTGGCTATGGGTCCCGGCCTTCGCCGGGACGACGTTAGGAGAGAGCATGTCGAAATCTCACGGCCCCTTGCGTGTCGGCATCGGCGGTCCGGTCGGATCGGGCAAGACCGCGCTGATGGACCTGCTCTGCAAGACCATGCGCGAGCGCTACGACATCGCCGCGATCACCAACGACATCTACACCAAATGGGATGCGGAATTCCTGGTCCGCTCCGGCTCGCTGACGCCGGATCGCATTGCCGGGGTCGAGACCGGCGGCTGCCCGCACACCGCGATCCGCGAGGACGCCTCGATGAATCTCGCCGCGGTAGCGGATATGCGCGCCAAGTTTCCCGGGCTCGATCTCGTGCTGATCGAATCCGGCGGTGATAACCTCGCTGCCACTTTTTCCCCGGAGCTTGCCGATCTCACCATTTACGTCATCGACGTGGCGGCGGGCGACAAGATCCCGTCCAAGGGCGGCCCCGGCATCACCCGGTCCGACCTCCTTGTCATCAACAAGATCGACCTGGCGCCCTATGTCGGCGCCTCCCTGGAAAAGATGGAGACGGACGCCAGGCGCATGCGCGGCGAGCGGCCGTTCGTCATGACCAACCTGAAGAAGAGCCAGGGGCTGGACCGCATCATCGGCTTCATCGAGGCCAAAGGCGGCTTGAAACGGGCCGGCTGACCGCCGCGACCACCTAACGCAGGCGTTTGCCCCCGTTAACGCCATAGGCAGAGCCGTGTCCACGGAACAAATTTCGGTCACGGCAATTGATTACCTCCGGTGCCCGGAGCAAATCCGTCCCGGCCGGACCAGCGGCGGGCCGATTTAAGCTTCTCAGGCGACCAAGTTGCGTACCGATGTCTCCTCCTTCATTATCCCGGCCATTGGGGTCCACCCTGTTTCGGCACGTGCCCGTTCGAGCGGCGTCCATATGCTCCGTGTTTATTGCCGACCTCCTGCTTTCGCCTGAGTAGTCGCGTGGTCCGGCTGGGTTTCATCATCGGCTTCATTGCTCTTCTCGGAGCCCTGCTCTCCGGGCTTGCGGCCTATCGCGTCCACGACCAGGAGCTGGCGCTGGACCGGATCGCGCTGGCGCGCGCGATCGACGTCCATGCGAGCCTCGTCCAGGACCGGCTCACCGAGCGCGAACTGCTCGCGCGGGTTGCCTCCGGCCTGTTCCGGGCGCCGTCGGTGCTCAAGCCAAACATGCTCGAGCCGCTGCGCTCGGCCATCTACGCCTTCAAGACCGATTTCGTGGTGGCGGGCTGGGTCGCCCGCCTGAAGCCGAACGAACTTGCCGCAGCACAGGCCGCCATCGCGAGCGCCGGCTTCCCCAATCCGCGAATCCGCACCTATGACGACAAGCCGATCGATCCCGCAGGTGTCACCCAGCCGATCGACGTGCTGATGGATCTCGAGCCGCGCAGCAACGAGACCAAGGGGCTGCCCGGCCGCAGCTACGACCAGGATCAGGTGCGCAGCGCCATGCTGGCGCGCGCCAGAGTGGAGAAGAGATCGGTTGCCTCAGAACCGGTTGCCCTCCTGCGTAGCGGCGGGCCGATCGGCATCATTGTGGCCGCTCCCGTCATCCCCGAGGGCGCGACGGAGCCGGCGGGCTTCATCACATTTTCCTACGAGCTCTCTTCCCTGATGCTGACCAACGACGACATGTCGTTGTTCGCAGTCGCACTGAAGGATCCGCGCCGGGAGGGGGGCGAACTCGTCGCCAACGATCAAGGCGTGGTCTCGGCCCGAACGACAGCGGCTGAGGGGCCGGCGCCGTCGGCGACGCGCACGGTGAGCTTCGGTGGTCGCGACTGGCAGCTCGGCTATTACGCCAAGACCAATTCGGCGCGCCGCGCCGAGCAGACTGCGATCATCGTGGCGGCGATCGGCTTTGCGATCACCGCGATGGTGTGCGGCCTGTTCGGCTATGTCGCCTACAACAATTTGCGGCTCAGCCGGGAAATCCAGGTCAGAATCGGCTTCGAGCGCCGGTTGACTGCTGTCATCGACGAGCTCAACCACCGGGTCAAAAACATCCTGGCGGTGATCCAGTCGATCGTGACCCGCACGCTGCGCCATGGCTCGGACATCGATGTCGCGCGCGAGCTCCTGATCGGCCGCATCCACGCCATGTCCAACGTCGTCTCACTGCTCAGCGAGAGCCAGTGGCAGGGGGTCAAGCTGAAGGGCCTGTTCGAGGCGCGCGCCATCCCGCATGCCGACCGCATCGCCGTCACCGGTCCTGATATCGCAGTCAGCGCGCGCGCGGCGCAGAGCCTGTCGCTGCTGTTCTTCGAGCTCGCCTCGCACTCCGACGAGGGCCTGTCGCTGGTCGGCAAGCATCCGCACATCACTGCCAATTGGACGGTGACGAACGAGGGGGCCGGCGAGGTCTTCTATTTCCGCTGGGAGGAGTTCAACACCAGCGAAGCGACGCGCCGCCCGGATTCCGATTTCGGCCTGATCCTGCTCGACCGCGTCGCGCCCGAGGCGCTCGGCGGCACCGCCAAGCGCTATTTCACCGACGTCTCCTATGTCTACGAGCTGACCGCGCCGATGGAGACGGTCGAGGACATGACCGAGCGCGACCGCACCGACAAGCTATCAGCACCGATCCGGCCGGCGCGGAAAACGCCCTAACTCTTCGGGCGCAGCACGAGGTCAACCAGAGTCCGCGCGTAGGCCGGCGTGATCGGCGCGATGCCGAAGACGTAGCGGTAGAACAGGCTGCCATAAATCGCGTCGTAGAGATCCTGGGGCGGCGCTTCCGCAAGAATGCTGCCGTCGTTCTGGCCTGCGGCGATCATCTCGATCAGTGCGTCGCGGCGGAATTGCAGGTAGCGGGCGTAGAACAGCTCCGCCGAGCCGGTCTTGGAGATGCATTCGGAGATGACGGCGAGCTGGACCTTGCCGAACTCGCCCTGGAGCGCTTCGGCGTAGGCCGCGGCATGGCGGCGTGCGCGCGCGGCGGGGCTGCCCGAGCTTGCAGGCGGCAGCGGCAGCATCTGCGCGGCATGGTGAAGGAAGGCGTCGATCAGCAAGGCTTCGCGGGACGGCCACCATTTGTAGATCGTCATCTTGGAGACGCTGGAGTGGCGCGCGATTGCGTCGATGGTGGTGGCGGCAAGGCCGGTGGTGGCCATCAGCGCATAGGCGCTTTGGAGAATGGCGTTGCTGGTCTCGATCGACCTCGGCCGGCCGCGCCGGGGCGCGCTGTCGGCTCCCTCACTCCCGCCATTCGCCATCACCACGCCGGCCTCCTCGCGCAATCCGCTGCCGCTCCGCATAGCCCAGCCGTGACGGCCGGCCTAGCGGAATCGGAAGGTGTCGAGCTAGGCCTGCTGCCGCAAGGCCGCGGGCAGGTCCTGCCGCTTCGACCAGCCGATGTAATATGCGACCGCGGCCATCGCCGCGAAGCCGGCCAGACTCACGGCGATCTGCATCACCACCAGATTGGCGCCGGTGATCAGGACGAGATGGCCGGCGAGGGACAGGAACACGCCGACGCAGAACACCGCGAGCCATTCCTCGCCGCATCTGATGACCGCCCGTAGCGATCTCCATTGCAGGGCGGGATGATCGGCCGGGACGAGATATGTCGCGAGGAAAGCGAGCGCGAGGAAGTGGACCACGCGATAGGGTGCGAGGTTTTCCTTGTCGGTCGGCGTGATATTGTCGAGCACGATGTTCGGCAAGTAGGCGGCAAGCTCCGGCGAGTGGCGCATCAGCGTGATCGCCATTGCGAATACGAGATAGGCGCCCGCAAGCACGCGCAGCCAGGACAGGCCATGCAGCGCGCGGCCCGACGCACCGGTCACGGCGAACCAGCCGCCCAGCACCATCAGCATCTGCCAGCAGAACGGGTTGAAGGTCCACTCCTGGTCCGGATAGACCCGGAAATTCCAGTCGAACCAGCGCGCCGCAACGTACAGCGCGACCGATGCCGCAAGCATCAGGTTCGGACGCCGCAACAGGCCCCACAGCGCGAACGGAAAGAAGGCCATCAGCGGGATCATCAGCTGTAACAGGTCGAGATTCAGCGGCTCCTCCTGGAGCACGAGGCCACGCACCAGGATGCGCAGCGGGTGCTCGAGAATTCCTGATATGTTGTATTCGTGGATGATCTCGGGCGCCTTCGATTGCGAGGCGACATAGGCGATGGTGTCGATATAGATCACGAACAGCACGACATAGGCGGCGTACAGCCGCCAGACGCGGCGAAAGATGCGCGTAGCCGCGACGACGTAGCCGCGCTCCAGTGCGATCCTGCCGTGAATGATCGCGACGCCATAGCCCACCACGAACACGAACAAGTCTGCGGCGCCGCTGAAGCCGAAATTGCGCAGCGTCAGCAAATTGACGACGTTGTTCGGGATGTGGTCGACGAAAACCGACCAGTTGGCGATGCCGAGCGTCAAATAGAGACGAGGGTCGTGATGGAATGCGGCGAGGTTCGCCTGGACGGACGGTTTCATCGAAAAAATGGCTTTTTGGAATCAGGGGCGCTGCTTTTAGCGGCAACCGCATGCCTATCCGAGTAGCGTTTGCGTGATGGCGCAGGCAACGGCGCAAAATCGGCGCGGGGCCACTGGTGCCGATTCGATAGATGCGTTCGCGGGACTTCTGACGAAATTTTCTAACCCGCCGTAGCTGCTACTCGGCAGGTTCGGCCGAGGCCTCGTCGGGTACGCCGGCGCGGCTCGCCATGATTCCGAGGGCGACACCGCCGATCGCCAGGATCGGCAACAGCCGCTTGATCCCGATGGCGCGAACGATCTGGAGACCGGTGGCGAGCAGCATGGGGTCCGCGAGCATGCTCGAGGCCGCCGACTTCGTGGCGCGCTCTGCCGCGACATAAGCTTGCTTGCGCAACTGCCGTTTGTAGACCCAATAGCTCACCGCCGCGGTCAGGGTCAGGAGAAAGAAAACGCCGGCACCGGCAAGGCAGGCCTGCACCGGACCATATTTATCGAGCACCGAGATGAACGCCGCCGCGCACAGGAAGCACGTGGTGATGAAGAGTGCGAACGCCGCGCCTGCCGCCAGCGAGGTCAGCCGCACAGCGCTGCCGGTGGATGCGCTGATCCCGTCGATGATGCGCTGAAACATGGTCTTGCTCCTCAGATCCCCACAAGCCGGCGCCGGCGGCGCCGCTGCGCCACCGTCTCGATACCCATTCGCGACCTCAGCGGCGCCAGGCCGCGCCGATCAGAAAGCCGATGCCGAGCGCGAGCCCGACGGTCGCGAGCGGCCGCTGGCTGATCGCGTCCTCCAGCGTCTCCTCGATCGAGCCGTAGGCTTCCTGTGCCGCGCCCATCATCGCGCTGCCGCGCTCCGACATGTCGTCGATCGCGGAATCCACGTTTTCGCGCGCTTGGCGATAGCCGCGGCGGGCCTGCTTGCCGGAGGAGTTGGCAAAAGTATTGAGCGCGTCGGTGATCTGATCGGTGAGGGCGGCGATATCGCTTTTCACGGCTGCTACATCCTTCTCGAGGCGTTCTCGGGTGGCTTTGTCGGTCCAGTCTCTCATCCCGGCTTCGGCATTGGTGGTGGACATCGGGGGCTCCGAGCTGTTGACGGTTGAGACAGCCGGGAAACGTTTCGTCGTCGGGTAAGTTCCGTTCACGGAAACCGGTCAGTCCTGCGGGAGCTGCGGCGAATCCTGCGGCAGCAGATGCTCCTTCAGGATCAGGGCGACGATCAGCAGCGGCGACGACAGGAACGCGCCCATCGGGCCCCACAGCCAAGTCCAGAACGCCAGCGCCAGCAGCACCGCGAGCGCATTGAGCGCCAGCCGCCGGCCAATGATGGTCGGCGTGACGAAATGTCCCTCCAGGAAGGTGATGCCGCCAAAGGCGAGCGCCGCCATCAGGCCGCCGCTGACGGTCGGGAAGGTGACCAGTCCCACCACGACCAGAATGGCGAACATGGCCACCGGTCCGATGATCGGAATGAAATTGAGGGTGGCCGCGAGCGCGCCGAGGCCAGCCGGATTGGGCATTCCGGTGAGGGCGCAGACGACGCCGGCGGCGACGCCGACGCCGACATTGATGAGAGTCACGGTCAAAAGATAGTTGCCGAGATGGACCTCGATCTCGTTGAGGATGCGAAGCGTGCGCAGCCGTGCCTCATGATCGCTGAAGGTCATGATCATCGCCCGTCGCAGGTCCCGCCAGCTGGCGATGAACAGGATCAGCGTGACGAAGAACAGCAGGAATTCGGTAAAGGTCGGTGACAGGAATTCGATCGTCGGCTGCACCCAATCGAATTTCGGCATCTGGAAGCTCGGCAATCCCTCCGAGCCGCCGAGCATCGTCTGCAGCTCTCGCCACAGCGCCAGCGGCCGGTCGAACACGTGGACCTTGTCTTTCAGCTGGGCGCCGAGTTCGGGCAGGCGCGAGCTCCATTCCATCGCCGGCGAGGCGATCAGCGCGACGATGAAGCCAACCACGGCGGTCACCGCGAACACGATCAAGACGGCGGCAAGCCCGCGCGGCACTTTCCGGTTCTCCAGAAAGGTCGCTGCCGGCGAGAGCATCGTGCCGGTGACGAACGCCATCACGACAGGCAGGAAGAACGCCTTACCGACATAGAGTACCGCGACGATTGCGATGAGGAGCAGCCCGGCGAGCGAGAAGGCGACGAGCTCTGTGCGGCGGATCACCGGGGGGAGTTCGCCGCGGCTCTCGGGAAGCGGAGTGCCTTCGCCGTTGCCGGGAATTATACGTTCACTGGGAAGGACGCGCACAATACCTCTCCGGCACGGAGTCTTCGGTCCTCGCGCCTGTGATCAGGGGAGAACGTCCAAGCGCCCTGCGGGTTCCATCGCGGCTTCGTGAAGAGGTGCTCGCTTGACTGTGACGTCGCTGCTGCATCCCGCAGCGGAACTTGTATCGGCTCGGCCGCGTTGATCGAACCAGCGCATCACCCTGATGCAGGCATCCAACGGGGCAGCACATGACGAAGTTCTCTGCAGTCCGACGCCGCATATCGCCGCGCCGCATCACCGCATTCGCGTTCGCAACCGCTTTGCTGGCAGTGCCGTTCGGCGCCGCAAGCGCACAGACGCTGGGCTACACCTATCCGCATCAGCCCTACCCGCAGGACCAGGGCTATTCGCAGGGTTATGCGAGCCAAGGGTATGCAAACCAAGGCTATGCGAACCAAGGCTATGCGAATCAGGGCTATGCAAGCCCGAACGCGCAGGCCGCCGACGAGGATGCCGCGCTGCCCGATCGCCTGCGCAGGCAGATTGTCAGCTTCGACCGCAGCGAGCCGGCCGGTACCATCGTCATCGATACCAACAATACTTATCTCTATTACGTGCTCGGCCAGGGCCGCGCCATCCGTTATGGCGTCGGCGTCGGGCGCGAGGGTTTTACCTGGTCGGGCGTGCAGAGCGTCAGCCGCAAGGCGGAATGGCCGGACTGGCATCCGCCGGCTGAGATGATTGCGCGACAACCTTATCTGCCTCGCTTCGTCGCTGGCGGCCCCGGCAATCCGCTCGGCGCGCGTGCGATGTATCTCGGGTCGAGCGAATACCGCATCCATGGCACCAACGATCCCACCACGATCGGCAAGTTCGTCTCGTCCGGCTGCATCCGCATGACCAATGAGGACGTCACCGACCTGTTCGGCCGCGTCAATGTCGGCGCCAAGGTCGTCGTGCTGCCGAAGAACGCGCCGCTGATGGCGAAAGGTAGCGATTCCGTGCGCAAGCGCCCGGCCGTGACGGCGCTGCCCTCGGGCCGGCAGGCGCTGAACGTTTCGAATTCGGCCGTGAACTAAGGATCGTGTGAGGTCACATGAAGAGACGTTCGATCGGCAAACTCGCCGGTGGCGCGGTGGCGTTCGTCGCCGTTGCCTCCGTCGGCCTCGCGCTGACGCCATCGGCCCATGCGGAGGACTTTTTCTCGGCGCTGTTCGGCGGCTTCCGCGGGCGACCGGCGCCCGAGATTCGCATGCCGTTCCAGACCGATGACACGCCACGCTACGACACGCCGCGTCCGCGGGCGTCCTATGGCGGCGGCACGGCCTATTGCGTGCGCGGCTGCGACGGACGTTATTTCCCGGCGCAGGGAAACGATTCCGAGAGCAAGGCGCAATCCTGCAAGAGCTTCTGCCCGGCCTCGGAGACTTCGCTGGTCCATGGCGGCAACATCGACGACGCGACGACGGAGAAGGGGAAATCCTATTCCGACCTGCCTAACGCGTTCCGCTATCGCAATGAGATTGTCGCAGGCTGCACCTGCAACGGCAAGGATCCGGTCGGGCTCGCTCAGGTCAAGGTCGACGACGATCCCACCCTGCGCAAGGGTGACATCGTCGCGGGCGCCGACGGCCTGGTGGTCGCCAGCCGCAATGCCAACGACCGCCGCGGTGTCGCGATGAATTTCTCCCCGCTGCCGGATTCGGTGCGCGCAAGATTCCGCCAAGTGCCGGTGGTGGCGAAGGAGTAAACATCCTCCAATGTCGTCCTGGCGAAAGCCAGGACCCATTACCCCGAATGCCGATGTTGCCCCACACCGCTAACCACCGGCCTGCCTATTGCGAACGCCGGTGGTTATGGGTCCTGGCTTTCGCCAGGACGACATCGAGGCCTGTGTGGATCTAGATACCCACCCTACGCTGCGCGAATCTTGCCGAGGAAGTCGCTGACCTCATGGCCGAGCTGGCGGCTCTGGCTCTCCAGCATCTCGGAGGCATGCTTCACGTTGTCAGCGGCGGCGGCAGCGGCGTCAGCATCGGATTTGACGCCGGTGATGTTGTCCGAGACGTTCTTGGTGCCCTGCGCCGCAAACTGAGTGCTGCGGGTGATCTCTTGCGTGGCCGCACCCTGCTCCTGCACGGCGGCAGCGATTGCGGTCGCGACCTCGTTCACTTCGCCGATGATGCCACCGATGGTCTGGATCGCGCTGATGGCGTCGCCCGCGACCTTCTGGATGTCGGCGATCTGCTCGGAGATCTCCTCGGTCGCCTTGGCCGTCTGGCTCGCCAGCGACTTCACCTCGGAGGCGACCACGGCAAAGCCACGCCCGGCTTCTCCGGCGCGGGCGGCCTCGATCGTGGCGTTGAGCGCGAGCAAATTGGTCTGCTGCGCAATGGTGTTGATCAGGCCCACGACCTCGCCGATGCGACCGGCCGACTTCTGAAGTCCCTGCACCGTGCCGTCGGTCTCGCGTGCCTGGGTCACGGCGCGGCTGGCGATACCCGCGGCATGCGCGGCCTGCTGGCTGATGTCGTTGATCGAGGCGCTCAGCTCCTCGGCTGCGGCGGCGACGCTGTCGACGCTCATGGAGGCGTCATTGGAGGCCTTGCCGGCGACCTGCACGCGGTCGTTGGTCTGCCGCGACACCGCGGAGAGATCGCCCGAGGTCTTGCGCATCTCGCCGGAGGCTTCGCTCAACTCGCCGAGCGTCTTGCGCACCGCGCCCTCGAACTCGCCGACATAGGTCTCGACGGCGCGCTGGCGCGCGGAGGCGCCCGCATTGCGTTCGCGCTCCTGCGCCTCGATCGTGAGCTTCTCGTTGGCCTGCTGCTTGAAGGTCTCCAGCGCGCCGGCAAGCGCGCCGATCTCGTCGTTGCGATCGAGATAGCCGCTGTCGACGGCAAGGTCGCCGCCGGCGACCTTCAGCATGGCGTCGCGGATGGTGTTGAGCGGAGTGATGACGCGGCGGCTGACCAGCATGATCGCGCCGACGGCAAGCCCCACGGCGAGCGCCAGCAGCGTAAGCTGTACGATCAGTGCGCGCTCTGCGGCGCCGCGCTGCTCCTGCGTGTGGATCTTGGCAGCATCGAGCGCACCTTCTGCCACTGCGACCGCGCTCGCCATCCGGCCGACCGTGAGCGGACTCCATTGGTTCGCCGTCATCTCGGGCTTCTCACCCTTGACCAGCGCGTCCGCGAGACGGTCGCGCAAGGCCAGATACTGCGGCTCGAAATAGGAGGTCTTGGCGGAGGCCATCGCGGAGGCGAGCCCCGCCGGCAACTGCATGCCGGCCGTCGACAACTCCAGCGCCTTCCACATCGCGCTCGTGCCGCCGACATGTTGGGTATAGGCGTAGCGGCCCTCCGGCGTGATCTTGCCGGCGGCCAGCCCGGTCGAGACGATCAGCGAAGCTTCGCCTGCTGTGTTGCGGAGCAGCCAGGCGTTCTGTTTGATCGACAGCAACTGGTCGATCGCGGCGTCCAGGTGATTGACGGTGGCGGCCAACGTGTTCGAGAGCTTGTCGAGCGTGTCGAGCAGGCCCTGCGTCGTTTCCATGTATTCCTTGGGCAGGCTGGCGCGGCGCTGGTCCTTCGGCTTGGCGACATCCTCCCAGAACTGCTTCTGCTCCTCGATCAGCAGCTTATAGAGGCGCGCGAGCTCCGGTACCAGAGTGCCCGATTGCGGAAAGTCCATGGCCGGCAGCAGCGCAAGCGCGCGCGCCATGGCGGGCATTTGGGCATCGCGCAGGGCGCGCAGATATTTCTCGATTTCGCCGTCCATCGGCTCGGTCGCGTTCAGCAGGCGGACCGTGGTCGAGCGGTCGGTGCGCAGATTGTGCATCGCCTTGAACAGATCGGCGGACGTGTCGGCGATCTGCGAGATGCGATTGGCGGTCTTCAGGCGATCCCAGGACTCGTAGGCGGTAAGGGAGAGCACGATCACCACGCAGACCGACGTGATCGCGATCACCGCCTTCAGCAGCGCGGATACGGTCAGACGATTCAGCATCGAAGTCCCCCCAATTCCCAATACAAAGTTCGTGAAGTCGCCCCGGCAACAACAGAAAAAGGGGCCCGTAAGACGAGGCAATCGCATGCCGTTTGCGGCTCACGGCCCAAACGGTTTCCGCATCTCAAAGGAAAAGGGTAAAGTTTTAGGCCGGCCGGCTGATCGTAGAAGTACGTATTTACTAGAAGTTGCAGAGGGTTGCGTCGATGGAACCAAGCCGGGAGTTGCGCGTTAGGAGAGGGTCAGCAATTTTGCCTAAAGGGGGGTCCTAGCGATGCTGGTCGGCGTACTCGTCACCTTTCTCGTCGTCATTCTCGTACTTTATCTCATCAACATGCTGCCGATGGACGGCCGCGCCAAGCAGATCGCGCGCGTCGTCGTCATCATCATCGGCATCGTGTCGCTACTGAAATATCTGGCCGTGTTCTAGCCGCGCTTTCGTAGCCCGGATGGAGCGCAGCGCAATCCGGGTCTTGCCCCAATCGATAGCGGCTTCGGATTACGCTCCACTCCATCCGGGCTGCTGCGCCAACAAAAAAGCCCCGGCGTGAGCCGGGGCTTTTGGTGCTCGCCTATTCGGGCCTATCCCGCCCCTTTGGCCTCGCGGCGGCGGGCGGTGAGGATGTATTCGGTGTAGCCATTCGGCTGCTCGCGCCCCTTGAAGATGAGGTCGCTAGCCGCCTTGAAGGCTGTGCCGTCGAAGCCGGGCGCCATCGGCTTGTAGATGGGATCGCCCGCGTTCTGCTTGTCGACCACGACCGCCATGCGCTTGAGCGATTCCATTACCTGGGCTTCGGTGATGACGCCCTGGTGCAGCCAGTTGGCGAGGTGCTGGCTGGAAATGCGCAAGGTGGCACGATCCTCCATCAAGCCGACGTCGTGGATGTCAGGCACCTTGGAGCAGCCGACGCCCTGGTCGATCCAGCGCACGACGTAACCGAGGATGCCCTGGCAGTTGTTGTCGATCTCCTGCTTAACGTCGTCGGGCGCCCAGTTCGACTTCGACACCGGGATGGTGAGGATGTCGGAAAGCTTTGCGCGTGGGCCGCCCTTGGCGAGCTCCTGCTGGCGCGCGGTGACGTTGACCTGGTGGTAGTGCAGCGCGTGCAGCGTCGCGGCGGTCGGCGAGGGCACCCAGGCGGTGGTGGCACCGGCCTGCGGATGGGCGAGCTTCTGCGCCAGCATGTCCGCCATCTTGTCCGGCGCGGCCCACATGCCTTTGCCGATCTGGGCATGGCCGGGCAGGCCACAGGTCAGGCCCATATCGACGTTCCAGTCCTCATAGGACTTGATCCAGGGCTGCGCCTTCATCTCGTTCTTGCGGATCATCGGACCCGCCTCCATCGAGGTGTGGATCTCGTCGCCGGTGCGGTCGAGGAAGCCGGTGTTGATGAACATGATGCGCTTGGAGGCGCGCTGAATGCAGGCCTTGAGGTTGACGGTGGTGCGCCGCTCCTCATCCATGATGCCGACCTTGAGCGTGTTCTCGGGCAGCGACAGCATCTTCTCGACGCGGTCGAAGATCTCGCAGGTCAGCGACACCTCGTCGGGGCCGTGCATCTTCGGCTTGACGATATAGGCAGATCCCGTGCGGCTGTTCTTGACCTTGGAGTTGCCTTTCAGATCATGGACAGCAAGAAGCCCGGAGACGGCTGCGTCGAGCAGGCCTTCCGGAATCTCCTCGCCCTTTTTGTCCAGCACCGCGTCGGTGAACATGTGGTGACCGCAATTGCGCATCAGGAGCAGGCTGCGACCGTGCAATTTCACTTCGCCCTTGCCGTCAGGCGTCTTGTAGCTGCGGTCGTCGTTGAGCGAGCGCGTCAGCGTCTTGCCGCCCTTCTCGAAATCGGCCGAGAGCGTGCCGTTCATCAGGCCGAGCGTGTTGCGATAGACCAGCACCTTGTCCTCGGCATCGACGGCCGCGACCGAGTCTTCCATGTCGAGAATCGTGGAGACCGCGGACTCCATGACCATGTCCGCGACGCCGGCCGGATCCTCCTTGCCGATCGCGCTGCTGCGGTCGATCTTCACCTCGACATGCAGGCCGTTGTTGGCGAGCAGCACCGCGCTCGGTGCGGCCGCATCGCCCTGGAAGCCCGCGAATTGCGCGGCGTTCTTCAGCGCCGTGGCATTGCCGCTCTTCAGCTTCACCGCGAGTTGGCCCGCGACCACGCTATAGGCGGTAACATCGGTATGGCTGCCGGTCGCCAGCGGCACGGCGGCATCGAGGAACGCTTTTGCTTTTGCGATGACCTTGTCGCCGCGCGCCTTGTTGTAGCCCTTGCCGCTCTCGGACGGATCGTGCGGGATCGCGTCGGTGCCGTAGAAGGCGTCATAGAGCGAACCCCAGCGCGCATTCGCCGCGTTCAGCGCGTAGCGTGCGTTGGTCAGGGGCACGACGAGCTGCGGGCCGCAGATCGTGCCGATCTCCTCGTCCACATTGGCGGTCTCGACCTTCTGCGTCGCGGGCTCCGGGACGAGATAGCCGATCTCCTTCAGGAAGGTGGTATAGGCGTTGAGGTCGAACGCCTTGCCCTTGTTGGCGCGGTGCCAGTCGTCGATCTTGGCCTGTAGCGTGTCGCGCACCGCCAGCAACGCGCGGTTCTTCGGCCCCAGCTCCTTGATGATGGCGGCGAGCCCGGCCCAGAACGCATCCGGCGCGATTCCGGTTTTCGGGGCCGCTTCCTTGGCGATGAAATCGAACAGGACGGGAGCGATCTTCAATCCGTGGGCGTCGACGCGTTTCATGATGGGCTTTCTTGTTGGAAATGGCTGTTTTTGGCTGCTTTTGACCCGACAGCAGCAAAATGCGCTCCAAGGAGCGGCTTTCGGGGTCTTATTAGCCCCAAAATCGGGGCCGTGAGAAGGCCCCCAAAAGTTGTCAAAATGTCAAGGCGAGGTGGGGAGCGCGGACGCGCCGTGCCCTTGATGCCCGCTGCTGAAGCATTCGGCGCGATCTCTCCCCGGCGTCGTCCTGGCGAAAGCCAGGACCCATTACCCCAGGGAGGAGTTAGGCGAAGACTCGTCCCGGTACTGCTGCCGTCCCAACCGATAAATCACGCGGTATGGGTCCTGGCCTTCGCCAGGACGACAGCACGGGTCGGGGCAGCAGCCCGGCTCAAATATTCGCGGCGAGGTCCACGAGTTCGTCGAACAGCACGCCGGTCGTCTTGAGCATCCGTTCGATCTCGTCCGCCGCCTCGGCAACCGTCCGCGTCGAGGTGTCGATCACGAGCTCAGCGGCTTGCGGCGCCTCGTAGTCGTTGCCGATGCCGGTGAACGACGCGAGCGTGCCGGCGCGGGCCTTTTTGTAGTGGCCCTTGGGATCGCGCTCCTCGCAAATTTCCGCAGGCGTCGCGACGTGGATCTCGCGGAACGAAGTGTCGGCGATGCGGCGCGCGGTGGCGCGGTCCTCGCGGGCGGGCGAGACCGCGGCGACAATGGCGATGTGGCCGTTGCGGGCGAGATGCGTCGCGACTTCGGCGAGACGGCGGATGTTCTCGCTGCGATCGGCGGCCGAGAAGCCGAGATCGCTGTTGAGCCCGGCGCGTAGCGTATCGCCGTCGAGCAGGATCGGCGAGCCGCCATTGCTGAACAGCCGCCGCTCCAGCGCTTTTGCGAGAGTCGACTTGCCGGAGGCGGGCAGGCCGGTGAGCCAGACCACGGCGCCATTGTGACGATAGCGCGCGGAGCGCTCGTCGGGCCGCAGCGCGGATTCCACCGGCACGATGTCGACGGGCAGAGCGCGCTGACCGGCGTCGACCGACAGCACGAGACCGCCGCCGGCGATGCGCCCGGACACCTCGATCACGAGACGGCCGGTGCGGGGATTTTCCGTGTAGGGATCGGTGGCAATCGGATTCGAAAGGGAAATGTCGATCTCGCCGACATGGTTGCGGCCGATTGCCTTGTTCTCGACGCTCGACAGCTCGCCGGGATCGACCGCCTTCTCGATCGCGACGACAGTGGCACGGCTTTCCTTCGGCCCGCAGCGAACCAGGAGCTGGTCGCCCTTGGCCAGCGGCTTGTCGTGCAGCCAGAAGATTCGCGCGCGCAGCCGTCGCGTCTCGCGCGGCGCGCTGTTCGTATGCGCGATGATGTCGCCGCGCTCGAGGAACAATTCGCGGTCGAGCGTGATGCCGACCGAGCGGCCCGCACCCTGGCGGTCTGCGACCGGCGTCACCGGCCAGCTCTCGACCGTCTTGATCCTGGCGATCTTGCCGGCCGGCATGATCACGATTTCGTCGCCGGCAACCAGGCTGCCGGATTCGATCCGGCCCGCAACAATGCGGCGATCGTCGAATTTGTAGATCGCCTGCACCGGCAGGCGCAGCGCCAGCGCTTCCAGCGGCCGCGCCGGCTCGAGCCGGTCGAGCGCCTCGACCACGGTCGGACCCTTGTACCAGTCGATGCGGTCGGTGCGCTCGGCGACGCCGTCGCCGTCACGGGCGGAAATCGGGATCACGGCCGTGGGCTTCACGCCGAGGCCTTGCAGATGCGCCGAGATCTCGTCGCTGATCTCCTTGAAGCGCTCTGCTGAAAAGTCGACGCGGTCCATCTTGTTGACGACGACAGCGACCTGCTTCACGCCGAGCAGATGCAGGAGATAGCCGTGCCGCCTTGTCTGGTCACGCACGCCTTCGAGCGCATCGATGATCAGCACTGCGCCGTCGGCCTGCGAGGCGCCGGTGATCATGTTGCGCAGGAATTCAGCGTGGCCAGGTGCGTCGATCAGCACGATGTCGCGCGAATTGGTGCGGAAGCGGATCTGCGTGGTGTCGATGGTGATGCCCTGGTCGCGCTCGGTCTGGAGCGCGTCGAGCAGGAACGACCATTCGAACGGCATGCCGCGCCGCGCGCTGACGGCCTTGAGCATCTCGAGCTTGCCGTCGGGCAGGCTGCCGGTCTCGTGCAGGAGGCGGCCGACCAGCGTCGACTTGCCGTGGTCGACATGGCCGACGATGACGATGCGGACCTGCGGACGCGTGGTGCCGTTCGGAGTGGCGGGCGATGCGGGGGTGACGATCATGTTCATACGACGCTCGCGTCCTTGATCAGAGATAGCCGGCGACGCGCAGGCGCTCGAAAGCGTCCTCGGTCTCGTGGTCGAGCGCGCGGCCGGAACGTTCCGGCACCTTGGTCTGCTCGAGTTCGATCAGGATCTCGTCGATAGTCGACGCGTTTGAGGCGACCGGATTGGTGATGTCCTGATCACCCAGCGAGCGATAGCGCTTGCCGTTTTGCGACAGATACAACGGGATGATCGGGATGTTCTCGCGCTTGGTGTAGGCCCAGATATCGGACTCGGTCCAATGCAGGATCGGATGGATGCGCAAATGCGCGCCCTGCGGCGGCGAGGCGTTAAAGTGGTCCCAGAACTCCGGCGGCTGGTCGCGCACGTCCCAATTGCCTTCGAGCCCGCGCGGCGAGAATACGCGCTCCTTGGCGCGCGTTGCCTCCTCGTCGCGGCGAATGCCGGCGATCAGGCCGTCAAAACCGTATTTGGCGAGCGCCATCTTGAGGCCCTCGGTCTTGCGCGCGGCGGAACGGGCAGCCGGCGGCAGCGTTGGGTCGACGGCATCAATCGGCGGGCAGGGCTCGACGCGCAGATCGAGATCCCATTCCTTGCCGTAGTGATCGCGGAAGCGATACATCTCCGGAAACTTCTTGCCGGTGTCGACATGCAGGGCCGGGAACGGCAGACGGCCGAAGAACGCCTTGCGCGCCAGCCAGATCATGACGTTGGAGTCCTTGCCGAGCGACCACAGCAGGGCAATCTTCTTGAGGCGGCCGAAGGCTTCGCGGAAGATATAGATGCTCTGGGCCTCGAGCTGGTCGAGATGGTCCATGCTCGGTGCCAGGTCGGCAGAAAATTCTTGCGCGGGCACGCGCTCGGCGAGAGCGAGGCTGCTCAGCCCGCCAGCAGTGGAATTGTCCTTGAGAAGATGCATCTCTGCCACTTTGCGTTTGGAGGCGAAAATTCTATAGTTGCGGTGCAAGAGAGAAGAAAAAATTTTCTCTTTGCGCGCTAGAAACGACACATATATAGAAAATAATTCCAGTCAACCCCGGATCTGGGGGGAGCGAGTATCGTATGCGGTTCTTGCCGGTGTTCCTCGATCTCAAGGCCGGTCCGGTGGTCCTCATCGGTGCGGGTGAGCTTCTGCGCGCCAAGCTGCGCGTTCTGGCCGCTGCCGGTGCGCGCATCCGCGTGCATGCGATCGACGGCAATCAGGACCTGGGTCTGAGCTCCGAGGACGCGGCGCGTATCAACATCGCGGCCGCCGACCCGCTGACCGCCGATCTCTCGGGCATCATCGCCGTCGTTTGCGCCGGCGCCGGCGATGTCGGCGTGGCGATGTCGGCCCGCGCCAAGGCACTCGGCCTGCCGGTCAATGTCATGGACGATCTCGAGCATTCGAGCTTCATCTTCCCGGCGATCGTCGATCGCGGCGATGTCGTCGTCGCCGTCGGCACCGGCGGCACGTCGCCGGTGGTGGCGCGGCGCGTGCGCGAAAAGATCGAGGCGCTGCTGCCGGCGCGCATCGGCGAGGTGGCCGAATTCATCGGCGGCTTCCGCAAATCCATCAACGAACGTATTGCCGAGTTTCCGCTGCGCCGCCGCTTCTGGGAGCGCATCATCGACGGCCCGATCGGCGCCGCCGTTCTGGCCGGCCGCAAAAGCGAGGCGGACGCTGCGCTCAAGGCGATCTCCGATCCATCCGCGTTCGCGCGGGCCGACAAGCCGGAAGGCTCGGTCGCGCTGGTCGGCGCCGGTCCGGGTGATCCGGATCTGCTCACCATCAAGGCGCTGCGCGCGCTCCAGGACGCCGATATCGTCTTCCATGACGAGCTGGTCTCGCCCGAGATTCTCGATCGCATCCGCCGCGACACCACGCGCGTGCCGGTCGGACGCCGCGTCGGCAAGCCCGGCATCGGGCAGGACGCCATCAACAAGCGCATGATTGAGGCCGCGCAATCCGGCCAGCGCGTGGTGCGGCTGAAGGGCGGGGATCCCTTCGTGTTCGGTCGCGGCGGCGAAGAAGTCGAAGCCCTGCGTGCCGCCGGCGTTGCCTATTCGATCATTCCCGGCATCACCGCAGGGCTCGGCGGCGCCGCCGATTTCGAGGTGCCGCTCACCTACCGTCATGAAGCCACCCGCATCACCTTCCTCACCGCGCACAAGGCGCGCGACGCGGAAGTCGTGGACTGGTCGACGCTGACCGACACCAGGATGACCGTCGTGGTCTACATGGGCATGACGGCTGCGCCGGCCATACGCGCCGGTCTCCTGGCCGCCGGCCGTTCGCCGGAGACGCCCGTCGGCGTGTTCGCCCGCGTCACGCGTCCCGATGCGCAAGGCGCGATCGGCACGCTGCGCGACCTGCCTGAGCTGGTCCGCCGGACCAACGGCGGTCCCGCCATTCTCATCATCGGCGACGTGGTCCGGCATGCCGGCTCGCTTCGCCGCGAAACCCCCGAGAAAACCCCAAAGCAAATCATCTCTGACCTATTGGATGCAGCCGAATGACCTCCCCGCTTGAACAGAAGAAGATCAAAATCGCCGGCCCCTCGGTCGTGACCGCCAATCGCACCTGGGACGGCATCGTGGTTTACCGCACCGGCGCCAAGAGCTGGTCCGCGGACCTGTCGGAAGCTGCGATCGTGCGCAACTCCGACGAGGCGAAAGCGTTGCTTGCCGAGTCCGTCGCCGATGACGTCGGCGCGATCGGTCCCTATATCGCACCGGTACAGGTCGGTGCCGACGGCAAGATCGAACCCGGCAATCTGCGCGAACAAATCCGCCGCACCGGCGTCACCATCGGACAGCCGGTTCAGGTTTAAGGCGCTTTCTTATGTATGCTTACGATGAAATCGACCGCACGCTCGTCAACGAGCGCGTCTCGGAATTCCGCGACCAGGTCAAGCGCCGCCTCTCCGGCGAGCTCACCGAGGACGAGTTCAAGATCCTGCGGCTGCAGAACGGCGTCTATCTGCAACTGCACGCCTACATGTTCCGGGTCGCGATCCCCTACGGGACGCTGGCGTCGAACCAGTTGCGGGCGCTCGCCCACGTCGCACGCAAATACGACCGCGGCTACGGCCATTTCACCACGCGGCAGAACATCCAGTTCAACTGGATCAAGCTTGCCGAGCTGCCGGATGCGCTGGCCGATCTCGCCGAAGTCGGCATCCACGCGATGCAGACCTCCGGCAACAATATGCGCAACGTCACCTCGGACCAGTGGGCCGGCGTCGCGCCCGGCGAGATCGAGGATCCCCGCATCTGGTCGGAGCTGATCCGCCAGCACACCACGCTGCATCCGGAATTCTCGTTCCTGCCGCGCAAGTTCAAGATCGCGATCACCGCGTCGGACCACGACCGCGCCGCGATCAAGATCCACGACATCGGCCTTCGCCTGATCAAGAACGAGAAGGGCGAGACCGGCTTCGAGGTGCTGGTCGGCGGCGGGCTCGGGCGCACGCCGTTCATCGGCAAGACCATCAAGCACTTCGTCCATGGCCGCGATATTCTCAGCTATATCGAGGCGATCCTGCGCGTCTACAACCAGTACGGTCGCCGCGACAACATCTACAAGGCGCGCATCAAGATCCTGGTGCACGAACTGGGCATCGAGAAGTTCTCGCGCGAGGTCGAGGAGGAGTGGCAGCACATCCGCAACTCCTCGCTCCAGATCGACGACGAGGTGGTCGAGGACATCCGCTCGCGCTTCACCTATCCTGCCTACGAGAAGCTGCCGCACATGCCGGACGAGCTGCGCCAGGCCGCGGCCGATCCCGATTTCGAGGCATGGCGCAAGAACTCAGTCGCTCCGCACAAGGTCCAGGGCTATTCCATCGTTACGATCTCGCTGAAGCCGATCGGCGCGCCTCCGGGCGATGCCACCGCCGAGCAGATGGATGCGCTCGCCGATCTCGCCGACAGATATTCCTTCGGTGAGATCCGCGTCGGCCACGAGCAGAACCTCGCTTTGCCGCATGTCGCCAAGCGCGACCTGCCGGCGCTGTGGAAGGCGCTCGACAAGCTCGGGCTGGCGACCCCGAACGTCAATCTGATCACCGACATCATCGCCTGTCCGGGCCTCGACTATTGCTCGCTGGCGAATGCGCGTTCGATCCCGATCGCGCAAGAGCTGACGCGGCGCTTCGCCAACCACGAGCTCGCCAATCTGATCGGCCGGCTGCACATCAACATCTCCGGCTGCATCAATGCCTGCGGCCATCACCATGTCGGCCATATCGGCATTCTCGGCGTCGAGAAGAACGGCGAGGAGGTCTACCAGATCACCATCGGTGGCCGCGCCGACGAGAGTGCCGCGCTCGGCAATCTGATCGGCCCCGGCGTCAAGTTCGACGAGGTGGCCGACGTGGTCGAGGACATCGTGGAAGCCTATCTGGCGCTGCGCGAGCGGCCCGAAGAGCTGTTCATGGACACGGTGAAGCGTCTCGGCGTCGAACCCTTCAAGGAGCGCGTCTATGCCACTCGTTAACGGCGGAAAGATCGCCGACGACAGCTTCGTCAAGCTCGCCGTCGACACGCCGCTGCCCGAGGGCGGCGACATCCTGGTGCCGGCCGAGCGCTTCGTCGGCGAGGCGGATGCGCTGCTCAAGCGGACCGGCAAGGTCGGTGTGATCTGGCCGAACAATCGCGACATCGCCGAACTGGTGCCCTATCTCGGCAGGATCGCCGTCGTCGCGCTGGTGTTCCCGACCTTCCGCGACGGACGCGCCTACAGCCAGGCGCGGCTGCTGCGCGAGCGTTACAATTACCGCGGCGAATTGCGTGCGACCGGCCAGATTCTGCGGGACCAGTTCGTGTTCATGCTGCGTGCGGGCTTCGATTCCTTCGACGTCAAGAAGCAGGCCGACGCGGAAGCCTTCATGCAGACCGCGAAGCGCTACTCGGTGTTCTACCAGCCCACCGGTGACGGCCGCATCACGGCGCTGCACCGGCGCATGCAACTGCGTCATTCCGAGGGTGTCGGCACGTGAACGCAATCGCGTCTCCAGTTTCGTCAATCTCCGCCTCTGCGCTGCCTTCCGCGGAGGAGCTCGATCGCGCCTTGCGCGATGCCTCGCCCGCCGAAATCATCGCCGCTGCGCTGAAGACGGTCGGGCGCGACAAGCTTGCGCTGGTGTCGTCCTTCGGCACGGAATCGGCGACGCTGCTGAAGGTCATGGCCGAGGTCGATCCGGCGATCCCGGTGATCTTCCTCGACACCGGCTGGCTGTTCGAGGAGACGCTGGCCTATCGCGACACGCTGATCGCGACGCTGGGCCTGAAGGACGTCCGCTCGATCAAACCTGCCGAAGAGACGCTGTCGCGCGAAGATCCCGACCGCGACCTCTGGTTCTCCGATCCCGACGCCTGCTGCCGTATCCGCAAGGTCGAGCCGCTGGCGCGGGCGCTGAAGCCGTTCGACGCATGGCTCAACGGCCGTAAGCGCTTCCAGGGCAGCTCGCGCGCTGATATCCCGGTGGTCGAAGACGACGGCGCGCGGTTGAAGTTCAATCCGTTCGCCAATGTTTCGCGCGAGGAACTCGAGGCGATCTTCGCCCGCGCCAAATTGCCGCGTCATCCCCTGGTCGCGTCGGGATTCCTGTCGGTTGGGTGTATGCCTTGCACGAGCAGAACGACTGAGGGCGAGGATGAGCGCGCCGGTCGCTGGCGCGGCCGGGCCAAGACGGAATGCGGCATCCACACGATGAAGACTTCGTAGCAAAGTTACGCTGCCCGGCTACGAACAAGAAAATCCGGTTCCGTTGACTTGAGCGCGTTTCGCCCCGAGTTATGCCTGCCATCGATGACGCCGACGTCATTGATGTGAATGGAGATGGACATGATGCGTCGTATCGTTCCGCTCGCGGCAGGACTGCTCGTAACAGGATTGTTGGCAAGCTCGGCTCTCGCCGCTGACATCAATTTGCTGAACGTCTCGTACGATCCGACGCGTGAGCTCTACGTCGAGTTCAACAAGGCGTTCGCGGCAGCCTATCAGAAGGAAACCGGCAAGAGCGTCGAGATCAAGCAATCGCATGGCGGCAGCGGTTCGCAGGCGCGCGCCGTGATCGACGGATTGCAGGCCGACGTGGTGACGCTTGCGCTCGCCTACGACATCGACGCCATCGCGGGCAAAGGCCTCACGACGGCTGACTGGCAGAAACGGTTGCCGCAAAACTCGTCGCCTTATACCTCGACCATCGTGTTCCTGGTGCGCAAGGGCAATCCCAAGGCCATCAAGGACTGGGACGATCTGCTCAAGCCGGGCGTCGCCGTGATCACACCGAACCCGAAGACGTCAGGCGGCGCGCGCTGGAATTATCTGGCGGCCTGGGGCTTTGCGCAGAAGAAATACGGCTCGGTGGACAAAGCCAAGGATTTCATCGGAAAGCTCTATCAGCAGGTGCCGGTGCTCGATACGGGTGCGCGCGGCGCGACCGTGACCTTCGTCGAGCGCGGCGTCGGCGACGTGCTGCTCGCCTGGGAGAACGAGGCCTATCTCGCGCTCAAGGAATTCGGCCCCGAAAAGTTCGAGATCGTCGCGCCGCCGCTGTCGATCCTCGCCGAGCCGCCGGTTACGATCGTCGACAAGGTCGCCGATAAAAAAGGCACCCGCAACGCTGCCGACGCCTACCTTCAGTACTGGTACACAAAGGAAGGTCAGGAGATCGCCGCGCGCAATTTCTATCGTCCTCGCGATGCCGAGATCGCGAAAAAATACGAAAACGCCTTCGCCAAGGTCGAACTATTCACGATCGACAACGTTTTCGGTGGTTGGACCAAGGCGCAGAAGGAACATTTTGCCGACGGTGGCGTCTTCGATCAGATTTACAAGAACTGATCGGGCGCCCTCGGAGGGGCTTTAGCAGGGGGCCTGGTGAGCGTAATCGCAGCACGACGCCGGACATTGCCGGGCTTCGGTCTCACCATGGGACTGACGCTTTCCTGGCTGACCCTGATCATCCTGATTCCGCTCGCTGGGCTGTTCCTGAAATCGCTCGAGCTCAGCCCCGAGCAGTTCTGGAACATCCTCTCCAGCCGGCGCACCCTGAATGCGCTACGCGTGTCCTTCGGGCTCGCCTTCGCGGCGGCCTGTGTCAATCTGGTGATGGGCAGCATCATCGTCTGGGCGCTGGTGCGTTACCGCTTTCCCGGCCGGCGGATCTTCGATGCCATCGTCGACGTGCCGTTCGCATTGCCGACGGCGGTTGCCGGCGTCGCGCTGACCGCCCTGTTCGCTGAGAAGGGCTGGCTGGGTGCGCCGCTTGCCGCGCTCGGCATCAAGGTGGCGTTTACGCCGGTCGGCATCTTCGTCGCCATGATCTTCATCGGCATCCCCTTCGTGGTGCGTACGGTGCAGCCGGTGCTCCAGGATATCGACCCCGAGATTGAGGAAGCCGCGGGCAGTCTCGGCGCCAGCCGCTGGCAGACCATCATTCGCGTGATCCTGCCCTCGCTGGGGCCGGCGCTGCTCACGGGCCTCGCGCTCGCCTTCGCCCGCGCCGTCGGCGAATACGGCTCGGTGATCTTCATCGCCGGCAATCTGCCCAACGTCTCCGAGATCGCGCCGCTCCTGATCGTGATCCGGCTATCGGAGTTTCGCTATGCCGATGCGACCGCGATCGCCGTCGTCATGCTCGTCGTCTCCTTCGTCATCATCTTCGCCGTCAACCGGCTCCAGCGCTGGGCGCAGAGCCGGATACCTGTGCGCTGAGGAGGATGCGATGACGATGCAGATCGCAGATTCCGTCTCACTTTCGGCTCCGGACGCCAGGGCACGCGCGCATGCCGCGGCCGCACGCAACAATCTCCGCACCGAGCCAAAGGCGGTCCGCATCGTCATCATCGCGCTGGCGATGACCTTTCTCTCAGTCTTCGTCGTGCTGCCGCTGGTTGTGGTGTTCGCGCAGGCCTTCTCGAGGGGTATCCTTGCTTATCTCGCCGCTCTGACCGACCCGGAGGCGCTGTCCGCGATCAAGTTGACGCTGTTGGTTGCTGCAATTTCCGTCAGCCTCAACCTCGTGTTCGGTCTCGTCGCGGCGTGGGCAATCGCGAAGTTCGAGTTCAGGGGCAAGACCTTCCTGATCACGCTGATCGATTTGCCGTTCTCGGTCAGCCCGGTGATCTCGGGTCTCGTCTTCGTGCTGCTGTTCGGCGCGCAGGGCTATTTCGGCGGCTGGCTGCGCGATCACGACATCCAGATACTGTTCGCGGTGCCCGGTATCGCGCTTGCGACCACCTTCGTGACCTTCCCCTTCGTGGCACGTGCGTTGATCCCGCTGATGCAGGAGCAGGGCACGCAGGAGGAGGAGGCCGCCATCTCGCTCGGCGCCTCGGGCCTGCAGACCTTCTTCCGCGTCACGCTGCCCAACATCAAATGGGGCGTGCTCTACGGCGTCCTGCTCTGCAACGCGCGCGCGATGGGCGAGTTCGGCGCGGTCTCCGTCGTCTCCGGCCATATCCGCGGCGAGACCAACACCATGCCGCTGCTGGTCGAGATTCTCTACAACGAATACCAGTTCGTCGCGGCGTTCGCGATCGCCTCGCTGCTGGCGATGCTGGCGCTGATCACGCTGATCGCCAAGACCGTTCTGGAAAATCACCTCGACGAAGGACATGACGCAAGTGAGCATTGAAGTCAGGAATCTCGTCAAGAAGTTCGGCAGTTTCAAAGCCCTCGACGGCGTCGACCTCAAGGTCAATGACGGCGAGCTGCTCGCGCTGCTCGGGCCGTCTGGCTCGGGCAAAACAACGCTGCTGCGGATCATCGCCGGGCTCGACTGGCCCGATTCCGGCGAGGTGTCCTTCAACGGCGAGGATGCGTTGGCGCAGGGCGCGCGCGAGCGGCACGTCGGATTCGTATTTCAGCACTACGCGCTGTTCCGCCACATGACGGTGTTCGAGAACGTGGCCTTCGGGCTGCGCGTGCAGCCGCGCGCGATCCGCAAGGACGAAGCGACCATCCGCGCGCGCGTCAAGGAGCTGCTCGATCTCGTGCAGCTCGACTGGCTCGCCGACCGTTATCCGAGCCAGCTCTCCGGCGGCCAGCGCCAGCGCATCGCGCTGGCCCGCGCGCTCGCGATCGAGCCGCGCATCCTGCTGCTCGACGAACCCTTCGGCGCGCTTGATGCCAAGGTGCGCAAGGAGCTGCGCAAATGGTTGCGTTCGCTGCACCACGAGATCAACGTCACCTCGATCTTCGTCACCCATGATCAGGAGGAGGCGCTCGAAGTCGCCAACCGCGTGGTGGTGATGGACAAGGGCAAGATCGAGCAGATCGGCTCGCCCGATGACGTCTATGAGAGCCCGGCGACCGCCTTCGTCCACAGCTTCATCGGCGAATCCATCGAGCTTCCGGTCCTGATCGCCGAGGGCGTCGTCAGGCTTGGCGACCGGCCGCTTCGGCTCGCGGCAGACGGGCATGCGCCTGGCGCGTCAAGACTGTTCGTGCGGCGACACGACATGTTGGTTGGCCCGCCCGGCAGCGGTGCCTTTGAGGGCGCCGTGCGGCATGTCCGGAATTTCGGTCCCGTGCAGCGAGCCGAGGTGGCACTATCAGGCGGAGAAACCATCGAGATTGACGCTCCCCGCGACAGGGAACTGCGCGCCGGCGACACGATCGGCCTGGAGCCCCGCCGCTACCGGATCTTTGCGGGCACCTGAGCGCGCTCAACGGGTCAATTTTTCCTCAATATTCACCTTTCAGCCACGGTTGGTATGCAACAACGGCGCCTGATTTGGGGGCTCCTGTTCATGCGCGTCGCGGCCGCGATACTCATCCTTTTGCTGCTCGCCGGCTGTGCCGGCAACGAGGCACCGGTCCAGCAGCCCTCGATGTATGCCGATATGGCTGTCCCGGGCGCAAAGCTCGATGCGCAGGCGGCAGCGATCATGATCTCGCAATACCGCCAGAACAACGGGCTCGGCACCGTCGTGATCGATCCTGCCCTGATGAGTCTCGCCGAATCTCAGTCCCAGGCCATGGCTGCCGCCAACAAGATGGACCACGACGTCCGCGCGCCGCTGGCCAAGCGCCTCAGCGCCGGCGGCTATCCGGCGACCGTTGCGGTCGAGAACGTCTCGGCCGGCTATCATACGCTGGCGGAAGCGTTTTCCGGCTGGCGCGACTCGCCCCCGCACCGCGCCAACATGCTCAAGAGCGGTGTCACAAAATTGGGCATCGCGGCGGGCTATGCTCCCGGCACCAAATACAAGGTGTTCTGGACCATGATCCTGGCCTCGACGGACGCCCGATAAGCCAGACTTGATCCCGGGATGCATTGACGCCGCGGCAGACTGTCGCCACGGTCGCTCGCCATCTGCTAGTGTTCCCGCATGATTGATCATAGTCCAGAAGTCGCAACAATCCCCGCGAACGCGCAACGTGTCCTGGTCCTCCAGGGCGGCGGCGCGCTCGGCTCCTATCAGGCCGGCGCCTTTCAGTCGCTCTGCCATGCCGGCTTCGAGCCGGACTGGGTCGCCGGCATCTCGATCGGCGCGGTCAATGCCGCGATCATCGCCGGCAACGAAGGGCAGACGCGCGTCAAGCGGCTCAAGGAATTCTGGGAGATGGTCTCCGCGCCCGTGCCGTGGAAGCCGATGGGCAAGAGCGACCACAGCCGCGAGCTGTTCAACTCGACCAGCGCCGCATTGATCGCGACCTTCGGCGTGCCCGGCTTCTTCACGCCGCGCATCCCGCCCGCGCCGCTCTGGCCGCCCGGCAGCCCGCAGGCCGAGAGCTATTACGACACTGCACCGCTGAAGAAGACGCTGGAGCGTCTGGTCGATTTCGACCGCATCAATGATCTGAAGACGCGGCTGTCGGTCGGTGCCGTCGGCGTCACTTCCGGCAACTTCAAATATTTCGACAATTTCGAGTTCAGGAAGCGCGGCAAGAAAATCGGCCCCGAGCACATCATGGCCTCCGGCGCGCTGCCGCCCGGCTTTCCGTCCGTTGTGATCGAGGGCGAGCATTATTGGGATGGCGGCATCGCCTCCAACACGCCGCTCGACTACGTGCTGGACGCCGAGACCGACCGCGATCTTCTGATCTTCCAGATCGACCTTTTCAGCGCCCGCGGCGATCTGCCGACCTCGCTGCTCGAGGCGACCGAGCGCGAGAAGGACATCCGCTTCTCGAGCCGCACGCGGATGAACACCGACAAGAACAAGCAGGTGCACAACGCCCGCAGGGCCGTGCGCGACCTGATTTCCAAATTGCCCGATTATCTCAAGAACGACCCTTCCGTGGAATTCCTTGCCAAGGTATCGCGCGAAAGCACTGTGACTGTGGTGCACCTGATCTACCGCAGCAAGAACTACGAATCCTCGTCCAAGGATTACGATTTCTCGCATGTCGCTATGGTCGAGCATTGGGAAGCCGGCGTGCGTGACGTGCATCTGTCGATGCGCCACAAGGACTGGCTCGAGCGGCCGCAATCCGGCGAGACCATGGTGACCTACGATCTCACGGGGGACGTCACTGCGCCCCCGCCAAAAAGGAGCGAGTAATATGGGAAGTCTGTCAGGCAAGAACGCCGTCGTGACCGGGTCGACCAGCGGCATCGGGCTCGCCTATGCGCGCGCCTTCGCCGCCGCCGGCGCCAACGTCGTCATCAACGGCTTCGGCTCGCCGGAGGACATCGAGAAGGAGCGCGCCAAGATCGAGTCCGATTTCGGCGTGAAGGCGGTCTATTCGCCCGCCGACATGACCAAGCCGGCCGAAATCGCCGGGATGATCGCGCTCGGCGAGAAGAGTTTTGGTTCGGTCGACATCCTCGTCAACAATGCCGGCATCCAGTTCGTCTCGCCGATCGAGGAATTTCCGCCGGAGAAATGGGACCAGATCATCGCGATCAACCTGTCCTCGGCCTTCCATGCCATTCGCGCCGCCGTCCCGGGCATGAAGAAGAAGGGCTGGGGCCGCATCATCAATACCGCTTCCGCGCACTCGCTGGTCGCCTCGCCCTTCAAGTCGGCCTATGTGTCGGCCAAGCACGGCATCGCCGGCCTGACCAAGACCGTGGCGCTGGAGGTCGCGACCAGCAAGATCACCTGCAACTGCATCAGCCCCGGCTATGTCTGGACGCCGCTGGTGGAGAAGCAGATCCCCGACACCATGAAGGCCCGCAACCTCACGCGCGAACAGGTCATCAACGACGTGCTGCTCGACGCGCAGCCGACCAAGGAGTTCGTCACCTCCGAGCAGGTCGCAGCCCTCGCGCTGTTCCTGTGCGGCGACGATGCGGCGCAGATCACCGGCACCAACCTGTCGATCGACGGCGGCTGGACCGCGGAGTAGTTCGGCGGTGCCGTAGGGTGGGCAAAGGCGCGTCAGCGCCGTGCCCACCATTGTTTGTTCGAATGAGGAAAAAAGTGGTGGGCACGCTTCGCTTTGCCCACCCTACAAGATGATATCGGACGACGCCGTTCTCCGTTCAGTGCGTCCAGGCCAGCGCCGTCTCGAATGCCGAGGACAGGTGCAGCTCCGCGAACATGATCTTGCCGGCGACCACGAACAGCACGCAGGCAAGTGTCAGGCGCAGCACCGTCTCGGGCACGCGCGTCGCGCTAAAGCTGCCGACGACGATGCCGGGCAGCGAGCCCAACAGCAGCACGCCCATCAGCGCCCAATCCACGTCGCCAAGCGCCCAGTGCCCCATTCCGGCGATCAGCGTCAGCGGGACCGCATGGGCGATGTCGGAGCCGACGATGGTCGCCACCGGCAGTCGCGGATAGAGCAGCAGCAGAACGGTGACGCCGACCGCGCCGGCGCCGACCGATGAAATCGAAACCAGCACGCCGAGCACGATTCCGGTGACGACGGTCGCGATCGCCGTGGTGCGGTCATCGACCTGCTCCAGGCGCCGGCGATAGCGCTCCATGATCGATCTGCGGAAGATCAGCGAGGTCGCGGTCAGCAGCAGTGCGAAGCAGAGCACGAGGTTGACGAGATTGCGCTCGGAATCGCTCTTGAGGTCGAGCTTCCACAGCACGAGCAGCGTCAGCGCGCTCGCCGGAAGGCTGCCGCAGGCGAGCCGCAGCACCGCCGGCCAGTGCACGCTGCGCGACCAGCCATGCACCACGCTGCCGCCGGTCTTGGTGGCGGCGGCATAGAGCAGGTCGGTGCCGACCGCGGTCGATGGATGAATCCCGAACAGCAGGATCAGCAGCGGCGTCATCAGCGAACCGCCGCCGACGCCGGTCATCCCGACCAGCAGGCCGACGCCGAAACCGGAGGCGACGTAGAGTGGATCGATCATGTCCAGGGAATCTTAGGTCTATCTCGTCAGTTGGGCAATATGACGTAGAATAAACTTTCCCTGCGGCGCAACCGCTTGCACCGAATAAGAAAAATCCTCCTGCAGGCGGGCGGAGCGGAGGCGTTTTCTCCAATTCATCGCCCTCTCGCGAAACGGACATTTCGGTTAGACGTCAAAACCGGAATCCAGAGCCTCGGTTCTCATTCAATCAGAACCGATAACGCTCTAGACTAGGCATACTGCCTTCCGGGCTCATTCAGCCCCGCGACCGGTCCCCGTGACGTGTGGCGGATGTGGACGATATGGATGACGTCGCCACGGACACGGTAAAATATCCGGAATGGGTAGCGGACGACCGCTGCGACACGAACCTCGGAACGGTGCGCAACGCGTAGCGCCGAGAAAGGCGCGACACAGACACGTTCCACGACGTCAACGAATCTCTGGCCGACAGCTTCCGCGATCACAGGGCTGGCGTTGCCGGCATAATAGGTCGCGATGTCCGCGAGATCAGCAAGCGCCCCTCGCGTCCAGACGATCTTCATCCCCGCGCAAATTTCGCGAAGGCCTCCGCAACCTCGGCATCCGTAGCGACCTCACCGCGATCTATCGACGCCAAGGCCGCGTCGATGCTCCGCAATTCCTCTTGCGTCGCAAGATACTCGCCGCCGAGCAGCTCACTCTCGATTTCGCTGGCAATGGCAACCAACTCCTTCTGGGCCTCTTCAGGCCAAGTCTGGGCACGTTCCAGAAGGTTTCGCAGATCGCTTGCAGCCATGGATCCGATTATATCAGGCGGCGGATGGCTTTCCAATCGCCTTGAGCCGATGGCTAGCGTCCGAACGCCAGCACGTGCAGGCCGAGCCGCTGTCGCACGATCCAGAACAGCAGCACCGTCTCGAAACTGAGCGAGATCGAGGTCGCGGCCGCAGCACCGTGGCCGCCGAAGCGCGGCACCAGCGCGATGCAGAGCACCAGGTTCATCGTAAACGCCAGCGCATAGGCCAGCGCGCAGATCTTCTGCTGGCCGAGCATGTTGAGCAGCCGTTCGACCGGGCCGATCGCGGAACGGACCACGAGGCCGATCGCGGCGACGAACATGATGTCGTAGCCGACCACAAATTGTGGCCCGAACAGCCAGAGCAGCGGCTTGCCGAGCGCGAGCAGCACGATGGTCGCCGCCAGCGACGGCCAGAACGTCCACTTGATGGCATGCGCCACGTAGGCCGACAGCCGCGCCTTGTCGCCCGCAGCGTTGTATTCGGCGAAGCGATGCGCGGTTGTCGCCGACATCGCGTAGTGGATGAAGGAGACCAGCGCCAGCGTCTTCACCACGGCGAAATAGACGCCGACCTCCTCGGAGGGGCGGAACTGCTGCAGCACCAGCACGTCGGTGTAGGACAGCAGCAGGTAGAAGCTTTCGACCAGCAGGATCGGCAGCGACACGGCGAGCCAGCCGCCGATGTCGTAGGCCTTGGGGCCCGGCTCGATATGACCGCCGAGCTTGCGGTTCAGCACCACCATCTGCCCGGTCATCGCGATCCACACCGCGCCCGCGCTCGCGATCATCGCGGCGACCGCGCCGAGATGATAGCCGAGCAGGAAGGCGCAGGCCGTGATGCCGATGATCAGCGCCTGGCGGATGATGAATTGCGGCATCAGGCCGAGCTGCATCCAGTCATGCGAGCGCGCGATGCCGTCCTGGGTGTTGGCGACGACGAAGGCGGGCAGCGTCATGCAGCCGATATAGAGCGGCAGCTCTTCGGCCGGATCGATCCAGGGTGACAGCAATTTGACGAGAGCGGCGAGGCCGAGCGACACCAGTGCAGAAACGGCAAAGGTCAGCCAGCGGCTGCCCGAGAGAAAGCCGCGCAGCAGCGCATGCTCGCCACGGGCGCGGTATTCCGGAATGATTTTTTGCGCGGAGGCCGAAATGCCAAAGTCCATCATGCTGCCGAGCAGCAGCACCCAGGTCCAGACATAGACATAGACGCCGTAGTCCGACGTCCCCATCCAGCGCGCGAGCAGGACCTGCGAGAAATAGGCAAGACCGGCGCTGATCACGCGGATGACGAAGATGGTGCCGGCCAGCCGCCGCGTCAGCGATGCCTCGCTCGACCCGCCCGTCAATTTGTCGCGCAGCCGCGCGATGAGGCCGGCAGGTCCGGTCGTTGCGGGTTCTGCATCCATCACGGCCAATTCGAAGGGTCCCCGAGGCGCACACGCGCATGCCGCGGAAGGCTTCTGCGCTAGCCTTGGGGATTAGCAACCATTCGTTAAGATTCGGTTGGGTGGAATGTGTTGCAACCCCAACGTCGTCCTGGGCGTAAGCCAGGACCCATAACCCCAGGGAGAGGTTTGGCGAAGATTCGAGGTTAGCAGTTTCGCGCCACCACTACGCCTTGGGGTAATGGGTCCTGGATCTACGCTCCGCTTGTCCAGGACGACAATCACTCCAAATTGGTATTGAACTCGTACGACTTCTCCGGTCCGACCAGCGTGAACTTCAGCGCTGCGCCGTCGGGCTTGGCGCCCGGCGGCAGTCCGTCGAGCTCGAAAGAAAATCGCTTCACGCCCGGTGGGCTGGGCTCGACCGGTGCCGGGATGGGCAGCGCCCAATCAGGCGTCGGGCCTTCCACGTAGAGATTGACGGTGCGCGCATCGGGCGCGACCACGTCGACCACGACATTCTTGGGCCCGTCACGCTTGACGTCGCGGATGGTGAGCGGGTTGGGATCGCCGATGGTGGCAGGCTTGGGCACGGTGTCGAGCGCTGCACGCAGATTGGCATCCTCGGTCGAGGCGACGCTGTTGAAGCCGAGCTCGGCGCGGGCCTCGACGGGAATGCACAGCTTTTCGCACACCGCATAATTGATTTCGGCGCGCAGCGTCACCGGCTTGTCGGCCGCCTTGGCGATGATGCGCAGGGGCAGCACGATCTGGTTGTGATAGCCGATCGAATGGCCGCCCGCGCCGTCGTCGAATTTCTGCGGGGCCGGCCACATCACCGTCACCGCTTCGACATTGTCGGATTTCGAGAAATCGAAGCGCGGCGGAACGCCGGAATCGCCCGGCATGCGCCAATAGGTCTTCCAGCCGGGCTGGATCTGGAAGGCGATACCGCCGAGCAGGACGGCGCCGCTGCGCGATCCCGCCAGCAACCGCACCGCGGAATGTCCGTCGCGTTGCCATGGCGATGAATCGTCGGCATGGGCATCAAGCGCCAGCGACGCGAGCAGGGTTGTCGCGACGCCAACCGCCGCACGCAGGGGAACTCTTGTCAGCATGGTACGTCTTTACAGGGTGACCCCGCGGCAAACCATTGAATTGCTTGTGATGGATGCACTTGAATCAAGTCCCTGCAAGCCTTGATTTGACAGCCGGTCGGCCCGACATCAGGATAGGAATTGAAACCGGAGTGCTTCACCGATGGCTCCCACAGGCAAAAGGACAGGCGAAGGCACCCGCAAGCCCGGCCCCGCGCTCCCCAACTCGGCGGGTTATCTCGACGGCCAGTTGTTGATCGCCATGCCCGTGATGGGTGACGAGCGGTTTGAGCGCTCGGTGATCTACCTCTGCGCCCACTCCGCCGAAGGCGCGATGGGCATCATCGTCAACCACCCGGCCGGCAGCATCGACTTCCCCGAGTTGTTGGAGCAACTCGGCATCATCAAGAAGGGCGAGCACATCAAGCTGCCGGAGAATGCCGAAAGCATGAAGGTGCTACGCGGCGGTCCGGTCGATACCGGCCGCGGCTTCGTGCTGCACTCCAGCGATTTCTACATCGAGAACGCGACGCTCCGGATCGACGACGGCGTCTGCCTCACCGCGACCGTCGACATCCTGCGTGCGATCGCCAACGGCTCCGGTCCCAAGCACGCCATCCTCGCGCTCGGCTATGCCGGCTGGGCGCCGGGCCAGCTCGAGACCGAAATCCAGAGCAATGGCTGGCTGCATTGCGACGCGGATTCGGATTTGATCTTTGGCGACGACGTCGACGAAAAATACGGACGCGCGCTGCGCAAGATCGGCATCGATCCCGGCATGCTCTCGAACGAGGCGGGCCACGCGTAGCGCCATTCTCGCTGCCGTGTATCGCCCTCCGCTGTCATGCCCCGGCTTGACCGGGGCATCCAGTACGCCGGGGCGTATCGGCTCTATCGCAGCTGTCTCGGAGTACTGGATCGCCCGGTCAAGCCGGGCGATGACACCGACTGCTGAGTAGCGCCTACTCCGCCGCCTGCTGCTGCACCGTCGGCTCGGTGCCCGCGACCGTCGCGCGGCGCATGTCGCGGGGCTGCGACTGGTCGTAGCGGCGGACGCGGTGCATGGTCTGGCGGTTGTCCCACATCACGAGGTCATGCAGCTTCCATTTGTGGACGTAGACGAACTCGCTTTGCGTCGCGTGCTCGTTGAGATCGCGCAGCAGCAGCCTGCCCTCGGGGACGCTCATGCCGACGATCTTGCCCGCATGCGATGAGAGATAGAGCGACTTGCGGCGATGCACGGGATGGGTGCGCACGAGACGTTGCAGCACCGGCTTGAACATCTGCTTCTCGTCATCGGTGTATTCGGTGAAGCCGAGCGATCCCCGCGAATACATCAGCGAGTGCTCGCAGACGAGGTCCTCGATTTCGGCCTTGGTCTCGTCGTCGAGCGCATCATAGGCCGCGCGCATGTCCGCGAATTCGGTGTTGCCGCCCTTCGGGTTCACCACGCGCGCCGACAGCAGCGAGAATTTTGCCGGGATGGGGCGGAACGAGCTGTCGGAATGCCACAGGCAGTTGCCGAGATTGAACAGATGCGCGCGGCTGTCCTTCGCCAGCGGCTTGCCGTCCTTGCCGAGATTGGAGACGTCGTTCAGGCCCGTCTGGAGCCGGTAGTCCTTTTCCTTCGTCACGGTGCCGCCGCGCGCGTCCTCGCGCTGGCCGAAATTCAGCGCAAAGGCCATCTGCTGTTCGTCGGTGATGTCCTGATCGTGGAACACCAGCACCGCATATTTGTCCATGGCGGCTTCGACCTCGCGCGCCTCATCTGGTGTGAGAGGCTGTCGCAGATCGAGGCCGGAAACCTCGCCGACAAAATGTGTCTGAAGTTGCCGGATGGCGATCGTCATGGCGTTTTCTCCCGGGCGTGCAAGCGGTTGGTCCCGCTCTGTCGAGGAAAAAGTTACTCCCGTAACGGGCGATGTCAACGCTCGGTGCGCATAGCTGCCTGTAGCCCGGATGGTGCGAAGCGCAATCCGGGGCATCGTGCCGCGGAAGGACCTTCCCGGATTGCGCTGCGCTCCATCCGGGCTACAGCTCTCACGCGTTGCGCGCCATCAGGCCGCCGTCGACGGGGATGACCGCGCCGGTGAGGAAGGACGCCGCCGGCAGGCACAGGCTCAGCGTCATGTGCGCGACCTCCTCCGGATCGCCGTAGCGGCCGAGTGCCGTGCGGCGCTTGGCGTAGATGGTCTTGTGCTCTTCCGAGATCCGGTCGGTGATGGCGGTGCGGACCGGCCCCGGGCAGATGCAATTGACGGTAATGCCTTCGCGGCCGAGCTCCACCGCGAGCGAGCGGGTGAGGCTGGCGACGCCGCCCTTCGCCGCCGAATAGGGGCTGTGCAATGCGGTGGCGCCGAGCGCCTCGGTCGAGGCGATGTTGACGATGCGCGGGCTGTTCGACTTGCGCAAGTGAGGCAGCGCGGCGCGGATGATGCGCGGATGCGCCGTCAGCATCACCGCGATACCCCTGGTCCAGGCGTCCTCATAGGCTTCGTCGTCGATCGCGACGCGCACGGAGATGCCGGCATTGTTGACGATGATGTCGAGCCCACCGAAACGCGTCGCCACGTCGCCGACCACGCGCTTGATCTCATCGCCGTCGGCAACGTCGAGCTTCCAGGCTTTCGCGACGCCGCCGTTTGCGGCGATCTCCTTCGCCACGGCCAGCGCCCCCTGCTCGTCATAATCTGTGGCGGCGACGTTCGCGCCCTCGGCAGCGAACACGCGTGCCGTCGCGCGTCCCATGCCGCTGGCCGCGCCGGTGACGAGAACGGTCAGGCCCTTCACGGACCGGCTGAGCTGTTTGAACTCGGACATGCTGTTTCCTCGCGGCGTCTTGTTTCTTGTTATGAGATGGACAAGGCTGGCATCGATCCGCAGACAGGTCAAACAAGCAGAACAAAAGGGAGGCCCCGATGACGAACGAACTCGATTTCCCAGGCAAGCAGGTGCTGGTCGTCGGCGGATCCAGCGGCATCGGCAACGGCATCGCGCAAGCCTTTCGCGTCAGGGGCGCGCAAGTAGCGGTCTGCGGCACGCGGGCTCACGCGAAGGAATATTCGCAAGCGGAGGGCTCGGATCTCACCGGTCTTTCCTACGCGCAGCTCGACGTCGGCAATGCCGGAGCGGTCGAAGCGTTCAAGCCGTCGTTCGAACGGCTCGATATCCTGGTGCTCGCGCAGGGCGCGGTGCTCTATCGCCGTGGCGAGTTCGAGATGGCGGGCTTCCGCAACGTCGTCGAGGTCAATCTGATGAGCCTGATGGCCTGCGCCACGCGCTTTCATTCCATGCTGCGGGACTCGCGGGGATCGCTGATCATGGTGTCCTCGACCGCGGCCTATCATTCCACCATGGGCAATCCTGCTTACAACGCGTCGAAGACGGGCGCGGTCGGATTGACGCGGACGCTGGGCGAGGCCTGGGCCGAAGACGGCATCCGCGTCAACGGCATCGCGCCCGGTCTGGTCGACACCAAGATGACGAAGGTGACGACCGACAATCCCAAGCGGCTCGAAGGTGCACTTTCGCGCATTCCGCTGCGGCGATTGGGCACGCCGGCTGACATGGCGGGCGCGGCGCTGTTCCTGGCATCGCCGCTGTCGTCCTACATCATCGGCCAGACATTGGTCGTCGACGGCGGGCTCATTCTTTGAGTCCAATTTCAAGTCACATGGAACTGCGCCGCTCCTGATCGGTTACTTGGGCTGACCCCCGAGGAGGAGCATCATGGATAAAGATCGGATTGTCGGATCGGCCAAGGAATTCGCCGGACGCGCGGAAGGCGCTGTCGGTGATCTCGCAGGCGATGCGCAGACACAGGCGTCGGGCAAGGCGCGGGAAGCCGCAGGCTCCGTGCAGAATCTCTACGGCCAAGCCAAGGATGCCGTCCGTGACGCGACGGACACCGCGGCCAGCTATGCCAAGGACGCCTATGACAAGCCGGCCGAAACCTTGCGCGACGGTTCGCAGGCGATTGCCCAGAAGGTGCAGGACAACCCGCTCGGCGCGCTGCTGGTCGCCGGCGGTATCGGCTTCGCCCTCGCGTTGCTGATGGCACGGCCTTCGCGCCGCCCGCCGCCGCGCTGGCGCTATTACGGCTAAAGCCAACGCACGATAAGCATCAGGCCCCGGACGCAACACGGCGTGTAACGCCGCGTTGCTGAGCCGGGGCCCATTCTTTTTGGACGTGCTGGTCCCGGCTCTGCGCAGCAGCGTTTCACGCTGCAGAGCGTCCGGGACACGAAGACCTCAGCTTAGAAAAATTATCGGAACACTTCCGCCGATCGCCCGACATTGCCAGGCGGCCGCGGGATCGCGGGGTTGGGAGTCGGATTGCGCGGCGCTGGCGCCAATTGACGCGGCGGGGGCGGCGGCGAGCCAAAGCCGAAGAAATCGCGCATCGATGGCGCTGCCTGTGCCGGTTGCTGCGGCGCCGGTGGCTTCTTCGGCGCAAGCTTTGGCGGGGCGATCGCTGCGGCCGCACCCGGCGTACCGCCATCGGGTGTCGTCGTGGCGACCGGCGTATCGCCCTTGGCCTGCTCGCGGCCGACTTCGCGGCGCGGCCAGGCATAATCGTCGGCGCGGCCGGCAGGCGCAGCCAGTGGCTCGCCCTTCACCATCGTCTTCGCAGCGAGCGCATCGACGGCGGCAGGACGCGAGCCCGGCCCACCCAGCAATTGATCGGTCGAGATCGAGGCCGCAACCAGCGGCACGATCGGGCCGGCCAGCGGCCGCGGTGCGGGCTTGCCGGGCTCGGCGCTGGTATCGGGTGTCGCCGGCTCGCTCGGCAGCGCGATCGGGCCGGAGCGGCCTGCGAGCAGGCGCGTGATCTCGCGCTCGACATAATGCGCGAGCTTGCGCGCGCCGGGTTTTGTGAAATAGACGCCGTCGCCGCTGCGGAGCTGACGGATCTGGCCTTCGAAGTCCGGGCCCTTCTGAAGGAAGCGGCCGGCTTCGTCTACAAAGCCGTCCCAGACGTCGACATAGGTGATGCCGGCCTTGGCCGCGCCTTCGCGATAGAGCGAATCCAGGAACAGCATGTCCGCGGTGCCCTTGGGACCGCGGATGGCGGGCAGGCCGACCCAGAGCACCGGCACGCCTTTGGCCTTGAGGGCGTTGGCGAGCTCCTCGATCTTCTTGCCGTAGAGCTCGACCCAGCGCTCGTCGCGGAATTCGTAGACACCGTTCGGATTGCGCGCCGTCTTTTCGGGCGCGGCCGCAGGCGTGTCGGCGTTATCGGCATCATCCTGCGGCAGGTCGGTGTCGGCGGGCTTGTCGTCCGGCTTGGCGGCCGTGTCGGGTTTGGCATCGCCCGGCTTGTCACCCGGCTTTCCTTGCGGCTTGGCGCGGGCGCCCTTGTCGTTCTTCTTGTCCTTGTCCGAGGCCTTGTCGGATTTCTCGGCCACCGGCTCGCGGATCGAGATGCGGTCGTTGAGGCCGAGCATGACGACGATGATTTCAGGCTTCTCGGTCTCGAGAATGCCCTTGGCCGCAGCCACCCAATCAGAGGGCTCGCCCTTCGGCTGGTACTTGATCAGACCGGATGTGGTCTTGTGCTTGCGGATCACGCCCATGTCGGGCTGCTCGGTGTAGGCGTCTTCCAGGCCGTAGGCGAGCCAGTCGGCCATGGCGTCACCGATCACCAGCACGTTCTTGTCGGGCGTGGTGTCACGCTTGGCTGGCGCCGGCGCGCGCGAAAAATCCTGGCGCGGCGCCTGCTGCTGTTGCTGCTGGAACGGCGCGAAGAAATCTCCGCCGAACCAGCCGCCGCCTCCGCCATTGCGCGGCGGCGGGGCCGCGCGCTGCGGTGGACCGCCGAAGCCGGGGAAGTTGAAGAACTGCGCCGAGGCCGGGCCGGCAACCGATACCAGAATCGCAAGCGCCGTCCCCAGCGCGATCAACGGGCCGGTCTCGGTCAGCGCCTTGAGCAGGGACTTCTTCGACATGCGATCTCGGGCACGCGCAATGGGGGATCGGGACACGCTCGATATAATAACGGAATCGGGCGCCAAACGGGCAGATTCTGTTGCAGATTTTTGACCCATACGCCGAGGAACAGGCGCCGCCGTCAAGGCTGCCTGCCAAAATCCCCGTTCAGGGTTACTTTCGACGCGATTTTACCGCCCGCGCAGCCGGTCCAGCACGTCGGAGGAGGCAAAACCGTCGGCGGGGACCCCGATCGAGGCCTGGAAGTTGCGCAGGGCCTCCCGGGTCTGGCCGCCGAACTGGCCGTCCGGGGTGCCTTTGTAGAAGCCGCGCTGGGCCAGCAGCTGCTGGAGTTCCAGCCGCTCGGTGCGGGACAGCTCCCGTTCCTGCCGCGGCCAAGGCTGCACGAAGGGCTGGCCGCCGCGGAGGCGATCGGCGAAATGGCCGATCGCCAGCGCATAGGCCTCGGCCGGATTGTACTTCATGATGACCCGGAAGTTCTGCAGCATCAGGAAGCCCGGCCCTTGGGCACCGGCCGGCGCAAGCAGATAGGCCTTCTCGGCTGGATGCGGGAAGGGCTGGTTGGTCGGGCGCTTGAGGCCGAGCTTTTCCCATTGCGCCATCGTCATCGCCTTGGCGCGATCGGCCAGCATGTAGTTGAAGCCTTGGGGCACCACGACCTCGTAGCCCCAGGTCTGGCCGGCCTGCCAGCCGTCCTTCTTCAGATTGTTGGCGGTCGACGCGATCAGGTCGGAAGGATTGTCGACGACGTCACGCCGGCCGTCGCCGTCGCCGTCCACGGCAAAGCGCTTGAACGCGGTCGGCATGAACTGCGTCGGGCCGAAGGCGCCGGCCCAGGAGCCGCGCAACTGTTCGGGCCTGAGATCGCCGCGGTTGAGGATCTCCAGCGCCGAGAGGAATTCGTCCTTGAAGTAAGCTTGGCGGCGCCCGATGCAGGCGAGCGTCGCGGTCGATTGCAGCACGCTGCGATCGCCCATCTGCGTCGAGTAGTTGGACTCGATGCCCCAGATCGAGGCGATGATATAGCGGTCGACGCCGGTGGCTTTTTCAGTGGCGTCGAACTGCGCTTTGTACTTGGCGAGAACCTCGCGGCCCTTGGCGAGGCGGTTGTCGTTCACGAGGATGTCGAGATAATCCCAGATCGACTTGGTGAACTCGGGCTGCGAGTCCATCAGGTCCATGATGCGCAGATCGGGCGCGAGGCCTGCCGTGAAGCGCTGGAAATTTTCCTGCGTGATGTTGCGCCGTGCGGCATCGGGCCACATGCCTGCGACGCAATTGTTGAAGTTACCGGCGGCCTCGCGGATCGCGGCGGCTGTCATCAGCGGATGGCCGGAGGCGCCGTCCTCGCCGGTCCAGGGTTGAACTCCCGTTTGAGCGCCGCTGGACCCGGGCGCTGCTTGCGAAGTCGCCGGGTTCGGGCCTGAGAAAATACCGCCGAACAGATTGGACAGACCGTTCTGAGCCTGCGCGCCGGCGGGAAGCGGGAACAGCAGGGCGGCCGCAATCATCGTCGCACCGGTCACGGACCCGCCCCGTTTCGCCAGCCCTGCCATTGATTGCATCATGTCCACACCTGTCCGGCCAAAATCTGCCCTCAGGAGGCCTGGTTACGGTTGCCAACAGCTTAACAAAGGTGAAATTTTGATGGTGGCCTTTTTCTTAACTCTGTGAGGATGAGGCCCCACATCCGCCTTTGTTGGCGGCTGCAAACAAGCTAGCAAGATGCCATTGCTCCCTTCACGTGTTCCTCAGGTATTCGATCAATCCCATGAAAATCCGCAAAGCCGTATTTCCCGTTGCCGGCCTCGGCACCCGCGTCCTGCCCGCCACCAAGGCGATGCCGAAGGAAATGCTGACGATCGTCGACAAGCCGCTGATCCAGTACGTCTATGACGAGGCAAGGGAAGCCGGCATCGAGCACTTCATCTTCGTCACCGGCCGCAACAAAAGTGTCATCGAAGATCATTTCGATCGGATGTTCGAGCTCGATGCGACGCTGGCCGCGCGCGGCAAGAAGACCGAGCAGGACGTTCTGGCGCAGAACCAGCCCGAAGCCGGCGCCGTCAGCTTCACCCGCCAGCAGGCGCCGCTCGGCCTCGGTCACGCGGTCTGGTGCGCGCGCGACATCGTCGGCAACGAACCGTTCGCGGTCGTACTGCCGGACGAACTCGTGCTCAATTCGCCCGGCTGCCTGAAGCAGATGATCGACACCGCCAGTAAGCTCGGCGAAAAATCCAACGTCATCGCGGTCGAGCCGGTGCCCGATCATCTGACCCATCAATACGGCATCTGCGGCGTCGGCAAACGCACCGGCAAGATGTTCGAGGTCGATGGCATGGTCGAGAAGCCGGCCAAGGGCACCGCGCCCTCCAACCTTTCGATCACCGGCCGCTACATCCTGCAGCCGGAGATCTTCAAGATCCTGGAGACCCAGGAGCGCGGCGCCGGCGGCGAGATCCAGCTCACCGACGCCATGATCGGCCTTGCCAGATCGCAAAAATTCTACGGCGTCGAGTTCGAGGGCGAGCGCCACGATTGCGGCTCCAAGCCCGGCTTCCTCCGCGCCAACATTGCCTACGGCCTGAAGCGGCCGGAGCTGCGTGACGGGCTCATTGCGGAAATGAAGAAGTATTTGGGGCAGTAGTCTCTGTCGTCCCGGCCTAGTGCGCAATTGCGCACGGGGGGCCGGGACCCATACCCCCAGGGAGCAGTTTGGCGAAGACTCGTCGTTCGGTACTTCTATCGGTTTGCGATCGATAGACCTCGCGGTATGGGTCCCGGCCTTCGCCGGGACGACACGCTCCAACGCCGAGACTCACGCCACCAGCGACAGCTTCGGCAGGCTCGCGACCACCGACTGGTTGCGGCCGCCGGCTTTTGCGGCGTAGAGGGCCTTGTCGGCGGCGGCGACCAGCAGCGGCCAGTCCATGCCGGTGGTGGGAACGAGGCTCGCGATGCCGCAGGACACCGTCGAACTCGTGTGGTCGTCGGACCAGCCCTGCACCTTCGCGCGGATCTTCTCGGCGACATGGAGGGCGTCCGTGACCGAGGTGCCCGGCAGCAGCACGGCGAATTCCTCGCCGCCATAGCGTGCGGCGCAGTCGCTGGCGCGGCTCACCGAATCGGAAATGCAGATGGCGATGCCGACCAGCACCTGGTCGCCGGCCTGATGGCCGAAGGTGTCGTTGTAAGCCTTGAAATGATCGGCATCGATCATCAAGAGCGCGATCGGCGTCTGCTGCCGCATCGCGCGGCGCCATTCGACGTCGATCACCTGGTCGAACTTGCGGCGGTTCTTCAGGCCGGTGAGCGCGTCGGTCGTCGCCATCTCCTCGAGCTTGCGCTCGGCCTCGGCGCGCCGGCCGATCTCGCGCGCGAGCACCAGCGTCGATGCCAGCATGAACACGCTGAGCGCCAGCACCACGGCGCCGATGCGGTAGGCTTCCTTCTGCCAGAGCTCGAACACGGCGTTCAGTGGCTTGCCTGCCACCACGAATAGCGGGCTGCTCCCACTACTACGGACATAGAGCCGCGGCGTGCCGTCGATCGGCCCCTGTCCGGCGAATGCGCCGCCGACCTTCAGATTTTCGGCCTTCCAGACCGGCCGGTTGGCCAGATTCGTGCCGATCACGTCGAGATCAAACGGCCGCCGCATCATGACGGTACGGTCGCGCCTGAGCACGGTGATGGTGTCGTCGGCATCGAGGCTCAGCCGCTCGAACAATTCGTGGAAATAGCTGAAGCGGATCGATCCGGCGACGACGCCGAGGAAGCCCCCGTCGGTGTCGCTGATACGCCGGCTCAGCACGATCGAATAGGCGCCGCGGAACAGCATCGGACGGCTGATGAAGAGGCCTGCGTCCGGATTGTCGCGATGAGCCTTGAAGTAATCCTCGTCGCTGCGGTTCTCGGCAACGGGATCGAGCGTGGAGGCGTCGATGGTTAGCCGGCCGTCGGCGTCGAACACCTGGATCGCGCCGAAATGCCTCGCCGTGGTCGCATGGTCGAACAGGATGAGGTGACGGATCGGCTTCGAGACCGTGCCGATTTCCGGCAGCAGCATGTTGCTGGCGACCGCCTTGAGGGCCAGGTCGTAGATCTCGATGTTGCGGCTGACGTCGGACTCGATGGTCGTCGCCAGGTTTTCCAACGTCTGGCGGGCGAGCGCCTCCTCGCCGCGGCGCATGTCCAGCATGACGTTGACGCAAATGGCGGAAAAGCCGATCACCGTCACCACGGACGAGATGATCAGCAGTTTCGCCGAAAGCCGCCATGGCCGCCGGGCCGTGACGTCGCGCCATCGAGACAACATCATTTGCTCCCGACATTAGTGAATGCGCCCGAAAGCTTGAGCAGTGTTTAAGCCGGGACGGCGCTGCCGGAATGAGTTAAAAATTGGTTTCCGCGGCTGACGTTTTTGGGCAAAGCGGGGCTTCGACCAGCGAAGAGGACAGCGGTGAACGACTACGACGCGTTGCGCGATTATCTGATGCGGCAGAAGCAGGCGGAATTCGTGCTGACCTATGAACAGATCGAAGAGATCATCGGCGCGGCCCTGCCGCGCGCGGCGAATCGTGCCTCATGGTGGGACAGCCTGCGCAGCCCGGACATCCAGATGCCCCAGCGCGAAGCCTGCCTCGCCGCGGGTTTCAAGGCGATGCGAATGCCGGACGGTGCGAGCGTGCGGTTCACGAAGCTGAAGAGCGACCGGCGGCGGCCAGTATCGTAGGGTGGGCAAAGCGAAGCGTGCCCACCACCTCTGTTGCAATGTTGGATTGATGGTGGGCACGGCGCAAGTTCGCCTTTGCCCACCCTACGGGACCGGACTCGCGTTGAGATCAGCTCGCCGCTTCCAGGCGCACTTCCGTGAGCAGGCGCATCGCGGCGTCGGCGTCCATGGGTTCGCCGAAGGCAAACCCCTGCGCGTATTCGCAGCCCATCTGGTAGAGCTCGACCGCGTCGGAATCGGTCTCGGCACCTTCGGCGACCACGTCCATGCCGAGGTCGTGCGCGAGCGCGATGATGGACTTCAGGATCACCGGGCGGGTGCCGCGGTTGGTGGTGCGCACGAAGGACTGGTCGATCTTGATGGTGTCGAACGGGAAGCGCTGCAGATAGGCCAGCGACGAATGGCCGGTGCCGAAATCGTCGAGCGACAGCCCGGTGCCGAGCTCGCGGATCCGCGTCAGCATCTGCGCCGCGTGCTCCGGATTCTCCATCACCAGCGATTCCGTCAATTCCAGCTTCAGCGTGCCGCGCGCGACCGAGGAGCGCGACAGCACGGTGCGGATGTCGTGGATCAGATCGTGGCGCAGCAATTGCCGCGAGGAGACGTTGACGGATGCGAAGATCGGCTCGCGCGAGCGCATCGCACGCTGCCAGATCGAGAGCTGCTTGGCGGTCTGGTCGAGCACGAACATGCCGAGGTCGATGATCAGGCCGGTCTCTTCCGCGATGGTGATGAATTCCGACGGTGCCATGCGTCCGAGCTTGGGATGATCCCAGCGCACCAGCGCCTCGAAGCCGGCGACGGAACGGTCTTCGAGCCGTACGATCGGCTGATATAGAATCGTGAGCTCCTGCCGCTCGATGGCGCGGCGCAGTTCGCTCTCCAGCGTCAGCCGATCGGTTTTTCGCGCGCGCATCGCGGACTTGTAGACGTCGATGCGGTCGCCGCCGATACGCTTGGAGTGATACATCGCAAGCTCGGCGTCCTTGATGATCTCGTCCGTGAGCTGAACTTGCGGATCGGACAAGGCAAGGCCGATCGAGGCCGTGAGAAAGATCTCGCGTTCGTTGAAGGCGATCGGCGCGCGGATGGTCTTGCGGATGGTCTCGGCAAAGGCGGTGATGCGGGCGGGGTCCTGCTCCGAGAGCAGGATCAGGCCGAACTGGTCGCCGGCGAGCCGCGCCAGCGTATCCTGCGGCTTCAGGATGCGGGTGAGGCGGCGGGCCAGCGTCAGCAGGATGGAATCGCCGACCGCGATGCCGACGGAATCGTTGACCTGCTTGAAACGATCGAGGTCGATCACCATCAGCGTCGGCCGCAGCATCGGCATGGTCTTGGCGAAATGCGCGACGGCGCCGAGCCGGTCCATGAACAGCTTGCGGTTGGGCAGGCCGGTGAGATTGTCATGCACGGAATCGTGCAGCAGGCGCTCCTCGGCATTGCGCAGCTCGGTGACGTCGGTGAGGGTACCGACCACGCGCGAGACCTCGCCGTCGGAGCCGACCACCGGGCGCGCCTTCAGCGCGAACCACATGAAGTGACCGTCCGGCGTACGCAGGCGGAAATCCTGCACCAGGCGGCCGCGGCGCTGGTCGAGCACGCTGTCGAGCGCGGCGCGGAAACGGTCCTGGTCGAGCGGGTGCAGCACTTCCAGCCAGGAGGCGGCCGGGCCTTCCAGCGTGCCGCGCTTGAGGCCGAGCAGGGCCTCGGTCTCGGGGCTGGTGAAGACCTTGTCGGCGGACACGTCCCAGTCCCAGATCAAATCGCCGGAACCAGCCAGCGCCAGCGCGCGGCGCTCGATGTCGGAGACGACACCGGTGGTGGCGCCGCCGCCCGCGAACGCATGCTGCATCACCGTGAAGCCGATCAGCATCACGATCAGCACGAGGCCGCCGAGCAGGGCAGGGCCGACGATGTCGTTGGTGACGGAGCCTGCGACCGTCATGCCGGCCGCGACCACCCAGACCACCAGCAGGAACCAGGTCGGGATCAGCAGCACCGCGCGGTCGAAGCCGTGGGTGGAGAGATAGACGATCAGCGCGAAGCCGGCGAAGGCGATCAGCACCAGCGAGATGCGCGCGATGCCGGAGGCCACCGCGGGGTCGAACAGGGCCAGCGCAACCAGCGAGCCCAGGAACGCGAGCCAGCCCACCGTGATGTGGGAATACCGCACGTGCCAGCGACTGAGATTGAGATAGGCGAACAGGAACACCAGCAGCGTCGCGGCCAGGATCGCCTCACCCGCCGCGCGCCAGATGCGCTCGGCGTTGTTCGACATGTCGAGCACCTTGCCCCAGAAGCCGAAATCGACGCCGATATAGACCAGCACCGCCCAGGCCAGCGCCGCGGCGGCCGGGAACATGATGCTGCCCTTGACCACGAACAGGATGGTCAGCACCAGCGCCAGCAAGCCGGAGATGCCGATCACGATGCCCTGGTACAGCGTGAACGAGTTGACCTTGTCCTTGTAGGATTCCGGCTCCCACAGATAGAGCTGCGGCAGCTTGTCGGTGCGCAGCTCCGCGACGAAGGTGACGACGGCGCCGGGATCGAGGGTGACGCGGAAAACGTCGGCGGTCGGGCTCTCCTGCCGCTCCGGCCGGTCGCCGGTCGAGGGCGTGATGGTCGCGATGCGGGACAGCCCGAGGTCGGGCCAGAGTAGCCCCGAGGAGACGATGCGGTAATGCGGGGCGACGATCAGGCGGTCGAGCTGGTCGTCGGTGTTGTTGGCGAGCGCGAACACCACCCAGTTCTGGCCGCCTTCGCGGGCGCGCACCTCGATGCGGCGGACGATGCCGTCGGTGCCGGGCGCGGTGGAAACCTGGATGCGGTCGGCGTCGCTGCGCTGATGCTCGAGCACGCCGGTGAGGTCGATTGCGGGCGCGTCACCGCGGACGCTGACAGCGTCGAGTGCGCGCGCCGGGAACGCGCAGACGAGAATCATGAGGCCCAGCGCTATGGGCGCGAGGCACCTGATCAGACGCAAGGTCAGTTCTCCGCGTTCGACGCAAACTCTTCGGTGCAGGCTCTTCGGTGCACGGCGTTTTCCGAACGGAACAAAGTGGTTCGGTGCGTCGCGATAGATGCCACGAAAGCGAGGAAAATCAAAGGGTTTCCGGCTAGCCCTGTGGGCCGCTGGCCTAGACCTCCAACACAATTTTGCCAATATGTGCCGAGGTTTCCATCCGCCGATGCGCGTCGGATGCCTTTTCCAGCGGGAAAGTGCTGTCCATCAGCGGCTTGACCCGGCCTTCGCGCAAAAGCGGCATCACTTTCGCCTCGATCGCGGCCACCATCGCCGCCTTGTCCGCATTACTACGGGGGCGCAGCGTCGAGCCGGTGTGGGTCAGGCGCTTCACCATCACCTTGGCGATGTTGACGGTGACCTTGGGCCCGTTGAGGGTTGCGATCTGCACGATGCGGCCGTCGAGCGCGGCGGCGTCATAGTTGCGATCGACATAGTCGCCGGCGACCATGTCGAGGATCAGATTGGCGCCGGCATTGTTCGTCTCCGCCTTGACCACGGCGACGAAGTCTTCGTCCTTGTAGTTGATGGCGCGATCGGCGCCGAGCTTGAGGCAGGCATCGATCTTGTCCTGCGATCCGACGGTGACGATCACCTTCGCGCCGAACGCTTTTGCGAGCTGGATCGCCATGGTGCCGATGCCCGAGGAGCCGCCATGGATCAGCAGCGTCTCGCCGGCCTTCAGGCCGCCGCGCTCGAACACATTGTGCCAGACCGTCATCAGGGTTTCCGGCAGTGCGCCGGCTTCCTTGATCGACAGCGACGGCGGCACGCTCATCGCCTGACCGTCCTGGGCGATGCAGTACTGCGCATAACCGCCACCGGCGACCAGCGACATCACCTTGTCGCCGATCTTGTGCCGCTTGGCGTTGCTGCCGACGGCCACCACTTCGCCGGCGATCTCGAGGCCGGGCAGGTCGCTGGCGCCGGGCGGCGGCGGATAGGCGCCGGAGCGCTGCGCGACGTCGGGCCGGTTGACGCCGGCGGCCTGCACCTTGACCAGGATCTCGTCCGGACCGGGCTGCGGCAGCGCCCGTTGTTCCGGCACCAGCACTTCCGGTCCGCCGGGTTTCGAGATGGCGACCACGGTCATTTGCGCGGGCAGCTTGTCCATGATGTGTCCTTGAGCAAAGGTGCGGGATGGAACGAGGCCATTGCTTAGCCAGCGCGGTGCAGGCTGGCAACCGCCTCAACCGCTTGTGAGGCGAACGCAGGAGGAACCAGGATGGCGATGGAAGACGACGACCGCCCGCGCAAGAAGATCAGCCATGACATCGGACAGGATCTCTCACTCTTGTCAGTGGAGGAACTGACCGAACGCATCGCGCTGCTCAAGGCCGAGATCACAAGATTGGAAGAAGCCACAACAAAGAAGCGCGCCTCGCGCGATGCGGCCAACAGCGTTTTCAAGTCGTAGGGTCCGACGCTGGAGCGGGGCTGGCCTCACACACGGTCCTCATCCTGAGGAGCGCGGCACGCGCGTCTCGAAGGATGGCCGCGGGCGAGAGCAGGGCCTGCATGGTCCCGGCGATGCGAAGCATCGTCCGGAGACGCGCGCGAAGAGCGCGCTCCTCACCATGAGGGTCTGGTTTCGGCCTTCGCTGCGGATGCGCGTGAAGAATTCGTTCCACCGCCCACTCGGCCACTGACCGACATAGCTAACGAACCCTCAAAATAACCACTCGTTTACTCCACATTAAGCTTTCGAGTTTATGACTGGGAACTGTCCTTGTTTGGACACCGAGTGGCTCCTGTCCACTCTGTTTGACGCCTCCCTGTTATCAACTTTCAAAGCCGCCGGTTTTCCGGCGGCTCTTTTTTGCGCCCAGCTCCGCCTTTTTGCATCTCGCCGCGGTTGAATTCCGGGCAAAGACCCGCGGAAACCATATCCGCGCTTGTCACTGGACTCGGCGTCGCGCCCGCGCAATGATTTGTTCATCATAAGCCGGCGCCAAAGCCGGGCAGTCAGACAGTTGCGTAAGGGGCGTTAACCATGGAACGTTTGCAAGCCGAAGGTGCTCTCGTTCAACTCAGCGAGCGGTTCACCAATTCTGCGGCGTTCGGCGTCCTGTTCCGCGAGGGCATGGACCTGGTCGAAGAGACCGCCGCCTATCTCGATGGCGCCGGCCGCACCGAGGCCAAGGCGCTCGATCGCGCCGTCAGCCTCACCTATGCGACCGAGAGCATGCGTCTGACCACCCGCCTGATGCAACTCGCCTCGTGGCTGCTGCTGCACCGCGCAGTGAAGGAAGGCGAGATGACGCTGGGCCAGGCCAACCGCGAAAAAACCAAGGTCAAGCTCTCCGCCGCCGATCCCGGCTCAACCGACAGCATCGAGAAGCTGCCGTCGCAGCTCCAGGATTTGATCCATCGCTCGATGAGCCTCCAGACCCGCGTGCGCCGCTTGGACACCACGATCCACACGCCGCCGGTCGATCATTCCTCGATCGGCAACCCGCTGGTACCGCATCTCAACGCGCTGAAGGCAGCGTTCGAGCGGTAAGCGCAGGTGCGGTAGGGTGGGCAAAGGCGCGCAGCGCCGTGCCCACCATTTTCTCGCAGAATCGCAATCAAGATTGGTGGGCGCGCTACGCTTTGCCCACCCTACGAGTTCTCGGCCTGATCGAGAGCACATCGCCCCAAAAACAAAAAACGCCCCCGGCTCTCCGGGGGCGTTTTCGTCTCCAGCCTCGAGGGGCCGGATCAATCCTTCTTGAGAAAGCCCGAAAACTTCTTCTGGAAGCGCGAGACGCGGCCGCCGCGATCCATCAGCTGCGCGTTGCCGCCGGTCCAGGCCGGGTGCGACTTGGGGTCGATGTCGAGGTTCAGCGTATCGCCTTCCTTGCCCCAGGTGGAGCGGGTCAGGTACTCGGTTCCGTCGGTCATCACGACCTTAATCGTATGATAGTTCGGGTGAATTTCGGCTTTCATGGCAATTCCTCGGCGCCCCGGCGCCTCACTTGAGTGGCTATCGAATGACGGATTTGGCGCGGTCTATACCCCACGAGGCCCTGTAAAACAAGCCGTTGCAGGGCCTTAGTAGGGGACCGGGCGGCCCCCTAAGGGACATCCCGGATTTGCCACTCCCGCTCGCGCGGCCTATCTGGAGCAGACTACCTCTCTTTGTCTTTTGGTCGGATCTCATGAGCGCAGTTGAACGGCTTGAAACCGGGCCCGCGGAAGCCCCGTCGATCGAGGCCGACCTGATCGAGGCGCCGGCGAAGAGCCGCGCCAAGCTGCGGCCGCTGCTGGCGCTTGCGCCTTATGTGGCGCGCTATCGCGGCCGGGCGGCGCTGGCCTTTGTCGCGCTGACGATCGCGGCGCTGACCACCCTGCTGGTGCCGGTCGCGGTGCGCAGGATGATCGATTTCGGCCTGACGCCCGAGGGCATCGAGCTGATCAACAGCTACTTCTCGGTGATGATCGCGGTCGTCGCCGTCCTCGCGCTCGCAAGCGCCGCGCGCTACTACCTCGTGATGACGATCGGCGAGCGCATCGTCGCCGATCTCAGGCGCGACGTCTTCGCCCATCTGCTGTCGCTGTCGCCGGCCTTCTTCGATTCCGCGCGCAGCGGCGAGCTGGTGTCGCGCCTCACCGCCGACACCACCCAGATCAAATCCTCCGTCGGCGCCTCGGTCTCGATCGCGCTGCGCAACCTGATGATGTTCTTCGGGGCCGCGGCGATGATGGTGATCACCAGCCCGCGGCTGTCAGGCTTCGTGCTGCTCGCGATTCCCCTGATCGTGCTGCCGTTGGTCGCCTTCGGGCGTTGGGTGCGGCGGCTGTCGCGCAATGCGCAGGACACGCTGGCCGAGGCCTCCGCCTATGCGAGCGAGCTCGTCGGTGCGATCCGCACCGTGCAGGCCTATACCAGCGAGAGTCTCGCCGAGAAGCGCTTCGGCGGCGAGGTCGAGCAGGCCTATGAAGCCGCGCGCACGTCCACGCAGGCGCGCGCCGTGCTCACCGCCATCATCATCTTCATCGTGTTCGCAAGCGTGGTCGCGATCCTCTGGATCGGCTCGCACGACGTGCTCACAGGCACCATCACGCCGGGCCGGCTCGGCCAGTTCGTGCTCTATGCGGCTTTCGCCGCGGCCGGCCTCGGCCAGCTCAGCGAGGTCTGGGGCGAGATCTCGGCGGCATCAGGCGCAGCCGAGCGCCTGTTCGAGATCCTGCATGTGCAGCCCGACATCACCGCGCCCGCGTCGCCGCGCGCGCTGCCGGTGCCGGCGCGCGGCGAAGTCGGCTTCGACCACGTCAGCTTCGCCTATCCGGCGCGGCGCGACGTCAATGTGCTCGATGCCGTCTCGTTCACCGTGCGCCCCGGCGAGAAGGTCGCCATCGTCGGTCCGTCCGGCGCCGGCAAGAGCACGATATTTCATCTGCTGTTGCGCTTCTACGATCCGCGCAGCGGCGCGATCTCGCTCGACGGCGTGCCGGTCAAATCCGCCGATCCGCGTGAATTCCGTTCGCGCATCGCGCTGGTGCCGCAAGAATCCAACGTGTTCGCGGCAAGCGCCCGCGACAACATCCGCTTCGGCCGGCCCGATGCCACCGATGCCGAGGTCGAGCGCGCCGCCGAGCTCGCGCATGCCGCCGAGTTCATCCGCCGCCTGCCCGAAGGTTTCGACACCCCGCTCGGCGAGCGCGGCGTGACGCTATCAGGCGGCCAGCGCCAGCGCATCGCGATCGCGCGCGCGATCCTGCGCGATGCACCGCTGCTGCTGCTCGACGAAGCCACCTCCGCGCTCGATGCCGAAAGCGAGACGCTGGTGCAGACCGCGCTGGAAGAGCTGATGCGCCACCGCACCACCCTCGTGATCGCGCACCGCCTCGCCACCGTGCTCTCCTGCGACCGCATCCTGGTGATGGACCAGGGCAGAATCGTCGAACAGGGCACGCATGCGGAGCTGGTCGCCGCGAACGGGCTCTATGCCAGGCTGGCGAGGTTGCAGTTCGAGGGGGCGTGAGGCGAGGCAGTCCGGACTGCCGCCCCACTCAAGGTGTCATCACCCGCGAAAGCGGGTGATCCAGTACTCCGAGACGGAAGTGATCAACCGATAAGCCGCGGCGTACTGGATTCCCCGCCTTCGCGGGGAATGACAGCGGAGGTTTTGGAAGCCGCTTCGCGCCACATCGGCTTCCTCGAACAGCACGAGCGGATCTTCCGCATCGCAAGATTGGTCGGGCTGTGTGCTTTGCCGGTGCCGGTGCTGCGACTGCGCTCGGACCAGCGAACCAGGCGGCTTCGTTTCCGCTGGCTTGCCCTTGTCGGACGCGAAGGGGACGGAGTGCCCGCCTCATCGAGGCCCGCTGCTAGGCCAGTATGAGACATCGGAGGCGGCGATGTGGTATCCGAAATCAATGCATGGAGCCAAGCCTCGTGACTTGTGTTCTCAGACCGCCAACAGTTGAGGAGCTACCTACGCTCTCGGCCTTGTGCCTTAGGTCGAAAGCTGTATGGGGCTACGGCAACGACTTCATGGAGGCCTGTCGGAGCGAACTCACCATCGAAGCATGCGAACTCCAATCCAGTTCAATTGCAGTGGCGGAAGAGAACGGCAAGATCGTCGGCGTCGCCCAAGTCAGGGTCACTGGAAGCTGGGCTGATTTGTTGAAGTTGTTCGTCGAGCCGACGATGCTTCGCGGTGGCTTGGGAATGAAGTTGTTTCATTGGGCTGCCAGCGAAGCAACAGCGATGGGTGCTCACCGCATGGCGATCGAGGCCGACCCAGATGCCGCGCCATTCTATCGACGCATGGGGGCGAAGGACTCCGGCTTTGCTCCGTCCGGCTCGATACCTGGCAGAATGCTTCCCAAGCTGATCAAGGAGCTGGGATCGATGTGAAATCGCTCGGCCTTCGGTGGCCCCGAACGGTTGGTCACGACGTTCGCGCTCAGGGTAGACGGGACTTGGCCGCTCGACCGACAAACCGCGCTCACCACCCTTAGCGGACACCAGCCTCACACGGCTCCTTAACTGAAGTGCCGTCGTGATTTGGAAACGTGCATGATTGTTCTCATCTGCCCAATCCTGTTCATCCTCCTCATCCTGTTCGCCATTCGGCAGCAAAAGCGCGGCCTTGCGGGGTGGAAGGCGGCTCTGCTTGTTGTCGCAGGTAGCGGGGTCATCGTTTTGTTGAGTTTCGGATTGCTGATCGTAGGCTTCCGCAACTTCGGATAGGACAGCCCGCGCCCCTGAGCCGAGTGGATGAACCTTGCAGTTCCCCCAGATGAGGCGCCTAATCACGTATCGCCGGCCAAAGGCTCGTCCGTAGGCGTCGGTGCCTGAGAGATGATTTGTGCTCCCGCCTCAACGGGAGTGCGCCTCATGGCCCAGCCATTCAGCAAGGAAACCCTCGAACTTTTGGAGCGGGCGCGGCGAGCGATCGATGAGTCGATGCGGCTTCGCGAAGACAGCCATCGCGCGATCCGCCAAGCCGAAAGCTGGCATTTCGAACTTGAACTCCGCTTGAGCCGAGAGCGCCTTGCGGCGAATGGGCGAACAGCGCCGCTTATCGACACTTCGGCGACAGCGCCGGCACGTTCGGCCACGGCCAGTTCTTCCAGCTCCCGTCCTCATCAACGCAGGCCGATGGCCCAAGGCCGTTCGTCGGAGCACTCGTCGTCTTGACCGGCGTGGCGAGACGCTGGTCGACATAGCTCGTCGAGACATATCCGGCGACGATGACGCCGAGCAGGACCGAAGATCCCTTGGCCAGATCGCTCAGTTTCATCGGTCATCTCCATCCGCTTGCCGGCGCAACTCCCGGGCACAACGACTAGCTGACCTCCCGGGATCCCGACGTGACGGGCGTCACGCCCGCCAGAATCAAACTCGTCAGAATCTAAGGTTGCCACATCATCTTCAGCACCGGCCGGCCCGAGGTCGGGTTCACCTCGTCGCCGGCATGCGCAAAGCCGTTGCGCTCGTAGAAGCGGATGGCGCGGCTGTTGTCCTTGTTGACGAGCAGCGTCACTCCTGTCGGCGACAGGCGCTTGGCCTCGTCCACCAGCAGCCGCGCCGCGTCCGAGCCCCAATGCGCGGGATCGACCACGAGCTGGTCGAGATAGCCGGCGCCGTCGATGGTGACGAAGCCGGTCAGTGCGCCGTCCTGCTCCGCGACCACGATCGAGGCTTTCGGCACCAGATCCTTGCGCCAGCGCTCGCGCCACCAGTCCAGGCGTGCCGCGAAGTCGATCTGCGGATAGGCCTGCTGCCAGGTGCGATGCCAGAGCTCGATCGAGGCGGCCTCGTCCTCGGGAAGGTAAGGGCGAAGATGGAGGGCGCTCACTACCGCTCCGTCAGCTTCAGCTCGATGCGGCGGTTGCGCTTGTAGGCTTCCTCGGTGTTGGCGGTGTCGAGCGGCTGGAATTCGCCGAAGCCGGCGGCGACCAGGCGCTGGGCGGGCACGCCGAGCGAGATCAGGTATTGCACCACCGAGATCGAGCGGGCGGCCGAGAGGTCCCAGTTCGACTTGAAGTTCGGACCGTTGACCGGACGTACGTCGGTGTGGCCGTCGACGCGCAGCACCCAGGGGATCTCGTTCGGGATCTTCTTGTCGAGATCGATCAGCGCGGTCGCGAGCGTGTCGAGCTCGGCGCGGCCTTCGGGCAGCAGCACCGCCTGTCCGGTGTCGAAGAACACTTCGGACTGGAATACGAAGCGGTCGCCGACGATGCGGATGTCGGGGCGGTTGCCGAGGATGGCGCGCAGGCGGCCGAAGAATTCCGAGCGGTAGCGCGACAATTCCTGCACGCGCTGCGCCAGGGCGACATTCAGGCGAGAGCCCAGATCGGCAATTCGGTTTTGCGATTCCTTGTCGCGCTTCTCGGAGACGTCGAGCGCTTCTTCCAGCGCCGCCAATTGCCGCCGCAGCGCGCTGATCTGCTGGTTCAGCACCTCGATCTGCGCCAGCGCGCGGGCCGAAACCGCTTTCTCGGAGTCCAGCGCCTTGCCGAGCTCGGAGGATTTGCCTTGCGCGTCATTGCCCGCGGCGGCCAGCCCCTCATAGAGGCCCTTGATGCGGTCGCGCTCGCTCTCGGCCGAGGCGAGGCCGGCTTTCAGCGACGAGACCTGGTCGTCCAGCGTGAGCTTGCCGAGCTTCTCCAGCGACAGCAGCTCGTTGAGCTGCGCGATCTTGGCGTTGAGCAGCTCCAGCGCCTTGTCCTTGCCGGTGACCTCCTGCGAGAGGAAGAACTGCACCACCAGGAACACCGACAGCAGGAACACGATCGACAGCACCAGCGTCGACAGCGCGTCGACGAATCCGGGCCAGTAGTTGAAGGAGGTATCGCCGCGGCGGCCGCGCGCCAGTGCCATGTCGCTACCCCTTCTCGGGCTGACGCGCGATGCGCTCCAGCAGGCGCCGGATCTCGCGGTTCTGCTCGCCCTGGCCGTCGGCCCATTCGCGGATCATCTGCTGCTCGGTCCGCATATGCGAGACCAGCGCCTGGATGGCTTCGGCGAGGCTTGCCATCGCCGCGGTGGTGCCGCGGCTGCCGCTGCCTTCCTCGAGCACCGTGCGCAAGCGCTCGACGACGGCCTGAAGCTCGCCGCTGGCAATGCCGCCGCCACCGGCGGCGACAGCCATCTCGCCGCTGCCATATTCGCGCACGGTGGTGGCAAGCCAGTCTTCGAGATCGGTGTAGAAACGGTTCTGCGCCTGGCTCGATTGCAGGTCGAGGAAGCCCAGGATCAGCGAGCCGGCGAGACCGAACAGCGAGCTCGAGAACGAGATGCCCATGCCGCCGAGCGGGGCGGCCAGCCCCTCCTTCAGCGTGTCGAACAGGGCGCCGGAATCGCCCCCGACCTTGAGCCCGTCGATCACCTTGCCGACCGAGCCGACCGTCTCGATCAGGCCCCAGAAGGTGCCGAGCAGTCCCAGGAAGACCAGAAGCCCGGTCATGTAGCGGGAGATGTCGCGGGCTTCGTCGAGGCGGGTCGCGATCGAATCGAGCAGGTGCCGCATGGTGGTCTGGGTGATCGACATCCGCCCGGTGCGCTCGCCGCCGAGGATCATCGCCATCGGCGCCAGCAGCTTGGGGTGGCGGGCGGGCGCAAGGCCGGGGTCGGCGATGCGGAAATTGTTGACCCAGGACACTTCGGGATACAGCCGGATCACCTGGCGGAAGGCCAGGATGATGCCGATGAACAGCACGCCGCCGATCAGCGCATTGAGCCCGGGATTGGCGAAGAAGGCCTGGATGATCTGCTTGTAGAGCACCACCCCCACCAGGGTGCAGAGCACCAGGAAGACCAGCATCCGCACCAGGAAGACGCTGGGCGAGGATAGCTTGGTATATTCGATGTCGAGGGAGGAGCGGGGCGAGGCGCCTGGCGGCATGGCCGGTATCATCCGTTAACTTGCTTGCGGGGCGCACTATGGCACAGCGCCCGCCCAAAAAAAGCGCCGGATGCGCCGATTTCGGGGAGAGCTGGGGAACCCAACGCTGAAACCGGGCTTTGGTAAGGACGTACTTACCAAATCGTCGGCATTCCACAGGTTCAAGTCGCACTTTCCCCCTTGGCGCCCAAGACTTGCCGTCCAAGATCTGCCGCCCAAAGACGGAGTCGTCGCATGAGCGTCGTGTCCGCGATCATCGGGACTGCCGAACGGGTGCCTTTGCCTGATGTCGTGATCCGCGCGGCGATCCAGCGCCTGTGCTCGCGCACGGTGACGCGGCTGTCCGCGCTGGGCGGGCCGGACGATGCCGCCTTCGCCGGGCGGATGATGCTGCGGCCGATCGCCGAGGACGCGGATGCCGGGCACGAGGGGGTGCCAGCTTCGTTCTTTGCGAAGGTGCTCGGTCCCAACCGCAAATACTCCTGCTGCTTCTACAAGACCGGCGCGACCACCTTGCGGGAGGCCGAGGAGGAGGCGCTGCGCCAGACCGCCGAGCATGCCGCTCTCGCCGACGGCCAGACCATCCTCGAGCTCGGCTGCGGCTGGGGCTCGCTGTCGCTGTGGATGGCGCGGCAGTTTCCGCACGCCAAGGTCACCGCGGTGTCGAGCTCACAGGCGCAGCGCGCCCATATCGAGGAAGAGGCGCGGCTGCGCGGTCTCCTCAACCTGCGCGTGGTCTGCGCGGACATCAACGTGTTCGCGCCCGACGGGCAATTCGACCGCATCGTGTCGGTCGAGATGTTCGAGCACGTGATGAACTGGCGCAAGCTGATGACGCGCCTGCGCGCGTGGCTCGCGCCGGAGGGGCGGTTCTTCATGCACATCGTCGCCCATCGCTCCGGCTCTCACCTGTTCGACCGGGCCGATCGCGACGACTGGATCGCGCAGCGCGTCTCCACGGGCGGGCTGATGCCGAGCCACCACCTCGTCAGGCAATTCGACGATATCTTCACGGTCGAGAAGGAATGGTGCTGGAGCGGCACGCATTATCAGCGCACCGCCAACGACTGGCTCGTCAATTTCGACGCGCATCGCGATGCCATCGAGGCGGCCTTGCGCAACGTCCATGGCGAGGAGACGGCCCCGCGAATGCGGCGCTGGCGCTGGTTCTTTCTCGCGACCTCGGGCCTGTTCGGCTACGCCGACGGAACCGAGTGGGGCGTCAGCCACTACCGGATGAGGGCGGCGGCGTAATTGCGATGTTCCGTCGCAGCATGCGGCGGTGGAACCGGACTCACAATCGGGTGAGGCGCGAAAAGCGTACTGAAGTCAGCACCATAGACCGTGTGACATTGGGCCGCCCGCAAGGTGCGTTGCGTCGCAGCACGTCCCCTCTATTTTGGCGGCATCAGCCGCGTGTCACGGCCCAGAACGGGCCTCGCGCGGACCGTGATCAGTTTCAACAATATCGGGGCACTTAACTTCATGTCAGGACTTCGCGCGCGATCGGCATGCGTTGCAATGATGCTCGCGGCCTTTACGCCGCTGTTGGCAGGCTGCGACGAATCCAGTTCCGCCATTTCAGCCGCCCAGCCCAACGACCCCGACGTCAGCATCGTCATCGTCAAGCCGCAGCCGCGCGCCGTTGTGCGCGAGCTGCCGGGCCGCATTGCGCCGACGCGCGTCTCCGACGTGCGGCCGCGCGTGTCCGGCATCGTGGTCGAGCGTCTGTTCCGACAGGGCAGCGAGGTGAAGGCCGGTGATCCGCTGTACCGTATCGATCCGCGTCCGTTCGAGGTCGAGGTGATGGCCAACGACGCCGCGGTCGCCAAGGCCGAGGCCGCGTTGATGCAGTCGCAGCAGCAGGCGCGCCGCATCGCCACGCTCACCAGCCAGCGCGCCGCGCCCGAAGCCGAGAACGAGAAGGCGATCGCGGCCGAGCGCCAGGCTCATGCCGAGGTCGAGGGCCGCAAGGCCGATCTCGCGCGCGCCAAGCTCAATCTCGACTATGCCACCGTACGCGCGCCGATCGACGGCGTCGTCGGTGCGGCCCTGGTCAGCGAGGGCGCGCTCGCGGTCCAGAACGAGACCAATCTGGCCACGATCCAGCAGCTCGATCCGATCTATGCGGATTTCACCCAGTCGGTGAACGAGCTCAACCAGCTCCGCCGCGCCTTCGAGAGCGGTGACCTCGAGCGCATCGCGCCTGACGCCGCCAAGGTGCATCTCGTGCTCGACGACAACACCCTCTACTCCCTCGACGGCAAGTTGCTGTTTTCGGATGCCAAGGTCGACGCCAATACCGGTCAGGTGACGTTGCGCGGCGAGTTCCGCAACCCCAAGCGCGAATTGCTGCCGGGCATGTATGTCCGCGTCCGCATCGACCAGGGCCTCGATAGCGATGCGATCGCGGTGCCGCAGCAGGCGATCCAGCGCAATGGCGGCGGCGGCAGTGAGGTGTTCGTCGTCAAGGACGACAACCACATCGCGGTACAGCCGGTGCGCACCGGCTCGGTGCAGGACGGAATCTGGTTCGTCACCGACGGGCTGAAGGCCGGCGACAAGGTCGTGGTCGAAGGCTTCCAGAAGTTCGCCGCCGGCGACAGGGTCAAGCCGCAATCCTGGTCGGAAGCGGATGCGACCGCCGACAACCGGCACGCCCAGAAGCTGATGCGGTAACGTTCGGGCGTCGCGACTGTCTTGATCCCTCATCCTGAGGAGCCCGCAAAGCGGGCGTCTCGAAGGATGGCCACGGGCGAGAGCCGGGCCTTCATGGTTCGAGACGCGCTTCGCGCTCCTCACCATGAGGGACTAGTGAAACAACGAGGTTAAAAGCGGTAATGGCGAGCTTCTTCATCGACAGGCCGATCTTCGCCTGGGTCGTCGCGCTGTTCATCTGTCTGGTCGGCGCAATTTCGATTCCGCTGTTGCCGATCGCGCAATATCCGATCATCGCGCCGCCCTCGATCTCGATCTCGACCAGCTATCCCGGCGCCTCGCCCGAAAACCTCTACAACAGCGTCACGCGGCTGATCGAGGAGGAGCTCAACGGCGCCTCCGGCATCCTCAATTTCGAATCGACCAGCGACTCGCTCGGCCAAGTTGAGATCATCGCCAATTTCGTGCCGGGCACCGATACCAGCGCCGCCTCGGTCGAGGTGCAGAACCGCATCAAGCGCGTCGAGGCGCGGCTGCCGCGCGCGGTGATCCAGCAGGGCATTCTGATCGAGGAAGCCTCCAGCGCGGTGCTCCAGATCATCACGCTGAACTCGACCGACGGCAGCCTGGACGAGGTTGGCCTCGGCGACTTCATGATCCGTAACGTGCTCGGCGAGATCCGCCGCATCCCCGGCGTCGGCCGCGCCACGCTGTATTCGACCGAACGCAGCCTGCGCGTCTGGGTCGATCCGGCCAAGCTGGTCGGCTATGGCCTGACCGCCGACGACGTCAACAAGGCCATTGCCGCGCAGAACGCGCAGGTCGCTTCCGGCAGCATCGGCGCCGAACCGTCGACCTCGACCCAGCGCACCTCCGCGCTGGTGCTGGTCAAGGGCCAGCTCTCGTCCCCGGATGAATTCGGCACCATCATCCTGCGCGCCAATGCCGACGGCTCGACCGTGCGGCTGCGCGATGTCGCGCGCATCGAGGTCGGTGGCCTCAGCTACCAGTTCAACACCCGTCTCGACGGCAAGCCGACCGCCGGCCTCTCCGTGCTGATGTCGCCGACCGGCAATGCGCTGGCGACCGCGAGCGCCGTCGAAGAGAAGATGAAGGAACTGTCGCGCTTCTTCCCGGCCAATATCGGCTACGAGATTCCCTACAACATCACGCCCGTGGTCGAGGCCTCGATCAAGAAGGTGCTGTCGACGCTGGTCGAAGCCATCGTGCTGGTGTTTGTGGTGATGTTCCTGTTTCTGCAGAACATCCGCTACACCATCATTCCGACCATCGTGGTGCCGGTAGCGCTGCTGGGCGCCTGTACCACGCTGCTGCTCGCCGGCTACTCCATCAACATGCTCTCGATGTTCGGCATGGTGCTCGCGGTCGGCATCCTGGTCGACGATGCCATCGTCGTGGTCGAGAACGTCGAGCGCATCATGGCCGAGGAGGGGCTACCGCCGAAGGAAGCGACGCGCAAAGCGATGTCGCAGATCACCGGCGCCATCATCGGCATCACGCTGGTCTTGATGGCCGTGTTCGTGCCGATGGCGTTCTTCCCGGGCTCAGTCGGCATCATCTACCGCCAGTTCTCCGTGACCATGGTCGCCGCGATCGGCTTCTCCGCCTTCCTGGCACTGTCGCTGACGCCGGCGCTGTGTGCGACGCTGCTCAAGCCCGTCGCTGCCGGCCACGGTCACGCCAGGAAGGGCGTGTTCGGCTGGTTCAACCGGATGCTCGAGGGCGGCAAGGAGGGCTATTCCCGCACCGTCGGTTTCTCGCTGAAGCGCACCGGCCGCTTGATGCTGGTCTATGTCGCGCTGCTCGCCGGCCTGTCCTGGGCCTTCGTTAACCTCCCCGGCGGCTTCCTGCCCGTCGACGACCAGGGCTTCGTCACCACCGACGTGCAGACGCCGTCGGATTCGTCCTACGGCCGGACCGAGGCGGTGATCGAGAAGGTGGAAAAATATTTGGCGCAACGGCCGGGCGTCGACAACGTCACCTTTCTTACCGGCTTCAGCTTCTCCGGCCAGGGCATGAACACCGCGCAGGCCTTCATCACCTTGAAGGACTGGTCGGAGCGCGGGCCGAAGGATTCGGCAGCGGCGATCGTTGCCGACATCAACCGCGATCTGTCGTCGTCGATCCGCGACGCAAAAATCTCCGCGCTGCAGCCGCCGCCGATCGACAATCTCGGCAATTCCTCGGGCTTCTCGTTCCGGCTCCAGGACCGCGGCCAGAAGGGCTATCCGGCCTTGATGCGCGCCGCCGATCAGTTGATCGCGGAGGCCAATGCAAGCGCTGTGCTTCAGAAGGTCTATGTCGAAGGCCTGCCCGAGGCCGGCGTGGTCAACCTCGTGATTGACCGCGAGAAGGCCGGCGCCTTCGGCGTCACCTTCGAGGACATCAACAACACGATCTCGACCAATCTCGGCTCGAACTACATCAACGACTTCCCGAACCGCGGCCGCATGCAGCGCGTCGTGGTGCAGGCCGATGCCCGCGACCGCATGCGGACCGAGGACATCCTCAATTACAACGTCAAGAACAGCCGCGGCCAGCTCGTGCCGTTCTCGTCGTTTGCCACCGTGGAATGGGCGCGCGGACCGACGCAGATCGCCGGCTTCAATTATTATCCGGCGGTGCGCATCTCGGGCGAGGCGAAACCCGGCTTCACCTCGGGCGATGCCATCGCCGAGATGGAACGGCTCGCAGGCAAGCTGCCGCGCGGCTTCGGCTATGAATGGACCGGGCAGTCGCTCCAGGAGAAACTGTCGGGTTCGCAGGCGCCGTTCCTGCTCGGGCTCTCGGTGTTCGTGGTGTTCCTGTGCCTGGCCGCCCTTTACGAGAGCTGGACCATTCCGCTCGCGGTGCTGCTCACCGTGCCGCTCGGCATCGTCGGCGCGGTGGTCGCGGCGATGCTGCGCGGCCTGCCCAACGACGTCTATTTCACCGTCGGCCTGATCACCATCATTGGCCTTGCGGCCAAGGACGCGATTCTCATCATCGAATTCGCCAAGGATCTGCGGAAAGAAGGCAAGCCGCTGGTGGACGCCACCATCGAGGCCTGCCGCCTGCGCTTCCGCCCGATCCTGATGACCGGCCTCGCCTTCATCTGCGGCGTGCTGCCGATGGCCATCGCCCATGGCGCCGGCGGCGCCAGCCAGCAGGCACTCGGCAGCATCGTGATGGGCGGCATGATCGCGGTGGTGATCCTGGCGCTGCTGATGGTCCCGGTGTTCTTCGTCTCGGTGCAACGCGTGCTGGGCGGGGATCGGGAGAAGGTGGCGAAGGAGGCCGAGATGTACGGGCCGCCCGCGCCGGCCAAGCTGTAAGGTGAGGTGTCATGCCCCGCCTAGTGCGCAATTGCGCACGGGGGGCGGGGCATCCAGTACGCCGCGGCCTTTCCGTACCCAACAGATGTCTCTGGAATACTGGATCATCCGCCTTCGCGGATGATGACAGTCGGGTTTGGAGCGGCCGCCTTCGCCCGCTGGTGAGAGTCGGCCACTCAACGCCGGATCGCTCGGCTTGATTTCTCGGAGGCCTCAATCCAGACTGCATCCCTGGATTGAACAACGTATTCGCACCACGCCGCGAATACCCTGGCATCCCGCCGATTGAGAGCACGTCATGCGTCCGACCGAAATTGCGATCTCGAACTATCGCTCCATTCGGCGGCTCTCCATACCCATCCATCCCTTGTCGGTGTTTGTCGGTGAAAATGGCGTCGGCAAATCCAATCTCTACAAGTCCTTGTCGCTGCTGCGCGACGCGGCGACCGGTCAAATTACCCGCACGATCGCCGATGAAGGCGGATTGAATTCGGTCTGCTGGTCCGGCATTCGCAAAAAAGGCGAAGACGGGCGGCTGCGGCTGTCGGCGACATTCGACAGCATGAGGTATTCCATCGAGCTCGGGTTTCCGAGCCCGCTTCAGGCCGCGTTTTCCGGCGAGCCGATGATCAAGGCTGAAACGATCGAAACGACACGCGGCAAACGCAGGGTCAAGCTGATGGAGCGGATCAATTCGCTCATCAGCGTCCGTGGCGAGAGCGGCGCCTGGAACGCTCACAAGGATGCGGTGCTGCCGTCAGAGACCGCGCTTGCGGCTTTTTCCGATGGCAAGTCCGGAAATCGACCTGATCAGAAATGCGATGCTGGGCTGGCGATTCTATCATGACTTCCGCACCGATCCGGCGTCACCGATACGAAAGCCTTGTCTCGCGATCGCGACGCCCTCGCTCAGCGCCGATGGAATCGATTTGGCGGCCACCCTGGCGACCCTCTATGTCATTCGGGAAGACGCCAACGACCTGCAGGACGCGATCCAGGATGCATTCCCGGGTGCCGAACTCCGCGCATGGGAAGAAAATGGCAGGTGTGAATTCGATCTGCAATTGCCGGATATGCCGCGGCCGTTCAGGGCGCATGAACTATCCGATGGGACGCTGAAATACATCTGCCTGCTCGCGGTGTTCATGGGCTATCGGCTGCCGCCGTTCATTGCGCTGAACGAACCCGAGACCAGCCTGCATCCGTCGCTGCTGGCGCCGCTGGCCCGGCTCATCGCCAAGGCATCACGCCGCGCCGACATCTGGATCGTCACCCATTCGGAACAGTTGATGGACGCGCTGCGAAGCGAGAGTTCGGTCCCGCTCCGCCGGGTGATCAAGTCGAAGGGCGCCACGGCGATCGAGGGCCTGACCATCGGCGGTGAATATCGCGACGACGAGGACGACGAGGAATCCGACGAGGACGACGATTCTTAACCGTCGTAGATCGCGCCGTCGTGCTACTGCGGCCTACTTCCGCAAAATCTTCGCCAATTCCCCGTGCACGAACTCATTCCCGCACACGACATTGCCCGTCACCAGGGCATCGCCCGGCGTGTCGATGTCGGTGATCGTGCCGCCGGCCTCGCGCAGCATGATCATGCCTGCCGCGATGTCCCAGGATTGCAAATTGCGCTCCCAATAGCCGTCGAGGCGGCCCGCGGCGACGAAGGCGAGGTCGAGCGAGGCGGCGCCAAAGCGGCGCAGGCCGGCGACGCGCTCCTGCATCGCGGTCATCTCGCGGCGGAATTCCTCGTGGTCGCCGCGGCCGATATGAGGCAGGCCGCAGGCCACCACGCATTCGTTGAGCTGGCGGCGGCCGGCCACGCGCAGGCGCTGGTCGTTGAGGAAGGCGCCCTTGCCGCGCTCGGCGATGTAGAGCTCGTCATTGGCGGGGTTGTAGATCACACCGGCGATGATCGTGCCTTCGCGCGACAGCCCGATCGAGATCGCGAATTGCGGGATGCCGTGCAGGAAGTTGGTGGTGCCGTCGAGCGGATCGACGATCCAGGTGTGGCTCTTGTCGGAGCCCTCGCGCGTGCCGCCTTCCTCGCCGATGAAGCCGTAACCGGGCCGCGCCTTTGCGAGGTCCTGGTAGAGGATCTCCTCGGCGCGCTTGTCGGCCAGCGAGACGAAATTCGCCGGTCCCTTCAGCGAGACCTGGAGATGCTCGATCTCGCCGAGATCGCGCTTGAGGCTGCGGCCGGCGCGGCGCGCGGCCTTGACCATGACGTTGATAGTTGCGGAATACAGCATGAGCTTCCGGTCTTGATCGGGGGAAATGGCGCGAAATCGCGCCTGTTTGAGGGATGGGGTGCCCTGCGGGGGCCTCAACGTCAAGTCATTTGGCCCCGAGCCATTTCCTGGCGGCGGCTTCGGCCTTGGCCCGGTCCTCGGCCGGCAAATCGGACAATTGCTTGTCCAGCTCCGGATCGCCCTTGCCGGCGGTCTTGGCCACCAGATGCCATTTGAAGCCCTCGACCTTGTCCACGGCCGTGCCCATGCCGTTGATCAGCACCCAGGCCAGCCGGTTCTGCGCGATCGCGCTGCCCTGGCGGGACGCCTTGCGGAGCAGGGCGACGGCCGCCGGCTGGTTCTTCGGAGTGCCGGTGCCGTTGAACAGTGCGATGGCGTATTCGACCTCGGCATCGACATTGTCGGTCAGCGTGGCGACCTGGAGCAGACGCACCGCCCGTTCCAGATCCTTCGGCACGCCAGTGCCTTCCTTGTAGAAGGTCGCGAGCGCGTATTGCGCCTCGGGTAGACCGGCATCAGCCGCTTGGCGCAGCAGCTCGGCGGAGCGCTTGACGTCCTGCGGCAGGGTCTGGCCGTCGAGATAGAGCAGCGCGAGGTTATAGGCCGCCTTGGGCTCGCCGAACTTGGCGGCGGACGCCATCAGCTTGACCGCCTCGTTTTTGTCGACCGGGCCGCCGCGGCCGGACATTCTGAGCATGGCGAGCGCGAACATCGCCTCGCGGTCGCCGGCGTCGGAGGCGCGCTTGTACCATTGCAGCGCCTTGGCGTAGTCGCGCCGGATTCCCATGGCATTGGAATAGAGCTCACCCAGCATGGTCATCGCCTTGGCATCGCCGGTTTCGGCACGGGCGGTGGCGAGTTCGAAGGCGGTCTTGTACTGGCCGCGCTGATAGGCGCCGTACACCAGATCGACGTTGGGATTGTCGGTCGGAGGCGCAGGGATCACGGTCGCGGCCGGAGCCTGCTTTGGGGAGGCTGAAGGTTTGGGCGACGCCGAGGGTTTGGCCGCTTCCTTCTTCTTGGTGATGGTGTGCGGCGTGGCCTTCGGCTTGTCCTTGGTTTTCTCGGCCGAAGGGCTTGGCGTTGCCACGGGCGGCGTGATCTGGAGCTGCGCGGCCGCGGGCACTGTGAGCAGCAGCGTGGCCAGGATGGTGATGCGCGGGAGCTTCATGACGGGCGCTAGCCGTGCTCCTGACCCGCAGGATTTTGGCCCGCAAGCGCCGTCGCATGAGCATTCTTGATCGCAGCGTCGATCTCGACCAGCGCGGCCTTGGGTCCGCGCGGATCGGCCCAGATCAAGTCGTCCACCAGCACGAAATCGGCGCCGCTGGCGGCGAATTCGCGGGCCTCCTCCAACGACAGGGCAAAGCCGACGCAGGGCGGCTCGAACAGCTCGGCCCACCAGTCCAGCCGTTCGGCGATCGCTTGCGACGACGGCCGCTGGCCCTTTGCGTCGGGCTCGCCGAACAGAACGTAATCGGCGCCGATCTCGCCCGCATCCATGGAATGGTGCCGCGTCGTCAGCCCGCCGACGCCGGCGATGCGATCGGGCTTCAGCGATGGCAGCGCCTCCTTCAGCGCGGCGATGCCGGGCAGGTGCGCGCCGTCGGCACCGCCGCGTGCGACGAGCTCAGGATGGCCGTCGACGAGCAGCGCCGCGCCCGCTTTCTGAACCGGCGGCGCGAGTGCCTTGACCCGCGAGATCATGGTGCGCTGATCGGTTTCCTTCAGCCGCAGCAGCACGGCCGCGACGTCGGCGGCGGCAAGCAGGCCGGGCAGCTCGGCCAGAAGCAAAGCGGGATCGTCGACGACGGGCGTCGCGAGATAAAGGCGCGGCGCCGGGCGCGGCGGAGGAGATTTGTTCGACAAGATCTAGGCCGCTTTCTGTTCCAGGCTGCTTTGCCATTCGCCTTTGGAGGCGAGGCCATTCATTCGCGCGCGGTGACTGAATGCGCTTTGTCCGGCCGCGACGTTCTCGGCTTTGCCCGACCAGGCCTTCTGCGGCGCGGCCTGCAGTGCGCGACCGTAGGAGAAGGTCAGGCCCCAGGGCAGGGGCCCGCGCTTGTGCATGGAGTTGAGATGCGCCGTTGCCTCTTCATCCGACTGGCCGCCGGAGAGGAAGGCGATGCCGGGTACCGCCGCGGGCACGCACGCCCTAAGCAGCCGTATCGTCTTCTCCGCGACCTCCTCGATGGAAGCCTGCTTCGGGCATTTTTTGCCGGAGATGGCCATGTTCGGCTTCAGCACCATGCCCTCGAGCGCGACGCGCTGCACGCGCAATTCCTGAAACGTCTTGTTGAGCACACGGCTCGTCACCTCATAGCAGCGATCGATGTCGTGATCGCCGTCCATCAACACTTCGGGCTCGACGATCGGCACGATCTGCGCGGCCTGGCATAGCGCTGCGTAGCGCGCCAGCGCGTGGGCGTTGACGCTGATCGCGGTCATTGAGGGGATGCCGCTGCCGATGTCGATCACCGCGCGCCATTTGGCGAAGCGGGCGCCGCGCTCGTAATATTTCTTCAAGCGCTCTGCGAGCTTGTCGAGCCCGACGGTGACGAGCTCTCCCGGGCACATCGGCAGGGGCTGCGTGCCCTCGTCGACCTTGATGCCGGGAATGGCGCCGGTCTGTTCGATCAGCTTGACCAGGGGCGTGCCGTCCTTCGCGTCCTGCCAGATCGTCTCGTCATAGAGGATGACGCCGGAGATATAGCGGCTCATGGCTTCGTTCGAGCGGAACAGCATCTCGCGATAGTCGCGGCGGTTCTCCTCGGTCGATTCCACGCCGATTGCGTCGAAACGCTTCTTGATGGTGCCGGAGGATTCGTCGGCGGCAAGGATGCCCTTGCCGGGCGCGACCAGAGCGGTCGCGATCCTGTTGAGCTCAGTCAGATTCATCGAGATGTCCTCCCAAAACGATTCTGCCCTTGCCGGTGAAAATAGACCGTTCTCGGGCAAATGCCGAGTTAACGTTCGTCGCAGGGTAAGGGGGAGGGCTTGTTCACCTCTCCCCGCCTGCGGGGAGAGGTCGGATCGCCCTTGCGATCCGGGTGAGGGGGTACAGGTCCCGCAGTCATCTCATCTGCGGAGAGAGCCCCTCACCCCAACCCTCTCTCCGCGAAGGGCGGGAGAGGAGGAGGATAGAGCAGCTTCACGCCACCTTCGGGGCGAGCTCGCCCTTGGCGTAGCGCTTGGCCATCTCGGCCGTGGTCAGCACCTTCTTGATCTTGGAGGCTTGGCCTGCGGTATTGAATTCCTGGAGCCGCTGCTTGCACAGCTTGGTCATCGCTTCCATCGCGGGCTTCAGGTATTTGCGCGGATCGAACTCTTCCGGATTGTCCTTGAGCACTTTCCGGATTTGGCCGGTCATCGCCATGCGGTTGTCGGTGTCGATGTTGATCTTGCGCACGCCGTTCTTGATGCCGCGCTGGATCTCGGCGACAGGCACGCCCCAGGTCGGCTTCATCTTGCCGCCATAGGCGTTGATGATGTCCTGGAGGTCCTGCGGCACCGACGAGGAGCCGTGCATGACGAGATGCATGTTCGGCAGCTTGCGGTGGATCTCCTCGATCACGTTCATGGCGAGGATGTCGCCGTCGGGCTTGCGGGTGAATTTGTAGGCGCCGTGAGACGTCCCCATCGCGATCGCGAGCGCGTCGACCTGGGTCTCCTGGACGAACTTCACGGCTTCATCCGGATTGGTCAGGAGCTGGTCGTGGCTGAGCTTGCCCTCGGCGCCGTGGCCGTCTTCCTTGTCGCCCATGCCGGTTTCGAGCGAGCCGAGCACGCCGAGTTCGCCCTCGACCGAGATGCCGCCGAGATGGGCCATGTCGGTCACGGTCTTGGTCACCCCGACATTGTAGCCCCAGTCGCCGGGGGTCTTGCCGTCAGCCTTGAGCGAGCCGTCCATCATGACCGAGGTGAAGCCGGCCTGAATCGCGGTCATGCAGGTCGCCGGCTCGTTGCCGTGGTCGAGATGCACGCAGACCGGGATATGCGGATAGATCTCGGTCACCGCGTCCATCATGTGCTTGAGCATGACGTCGTTGGCGTAGGAGCGCGCACCGCGCGAAGCCTGGATGATGACGGGCGCGTCGACCTGGTTGGCCGCGTCCATGATCGCCAGCGCCTGCTCCATGTTGTTGATGTTGAAGGCCGGGACGCCGTAATCGTTCTCCGCCGCATGGTCGAGCAATTGACGCAACGTGATCCGAGCCATCTGTGTTTTTCTCCCGTTTGGGCCTGCAAGGCCACTGCTTGAAGGCGGCTGACGACTTGCCGACCGATTACTTGGTGCGCAGAACTTCGACGCCGGGCAGGGGCTTGCCTTCCATCCATTCAAGAAATGCGCCACCGGCGGTCGAGACATAGGTGAACTGACCGGCCACATGGGCCTGGTTGAGGGCCGCCACGGTGTCGCCGCCGCCCGCGATCGAAATCAGCTTCTTGGCCTTGGTGCGCTCGGCGGCGTGCTTGGCGGCGGACATCGTGCCGCGGTCGAACGGCTGCATCTCGAAGGCACCGAGCGGTCCGTTCCAGACCAGCGTCGCCGCATCGTCGATCGCGGCATGGACCCGTGCGATCGATTGCGGACCGACGTCGAGGATCATGCCGTCGGCCGGGATAGCGTCGAGGCCATAGGCGTGCGACGGCGCGTTGGCCGCGAAATGATAGGCGACGGTGGCGTCGACCGGCAGGATGATGGCGCAATTGGCGGCTTCCGCCTTTTCCATGATGCGCAGCGCGGTCGCGGCGAGATCCTTCTCGGCCAGCGACTTGCCGATACCGACACCCTGGGCGTGCAGGAAGGTGTTGGCCATGCCGCCGCCGATCACCAGCGCGTCGACCTTGGTCACGAGGTTTTCGAGCAGGTCGATCTTGGTCGAGACCTTGGCGCCGCCGATGATGGCGATGACGGGCTTGGTCGGTGAGCCCAGCGCCTTCTCCAGCGCGACCAATTCGGCCTGCATGGTGCGGCCGGCATAGGCGGGCAGCTTGTGGCCGAGGCCTTCGGTCGAGGCGTGGGCGCGGTGCGCGGCCGAGAACGCGTCATTGACCCAGATGTCGCCGAGTTTTGCGAGCTCCGCGACAAAGGCCGGATCGTTCTTCTCTTCCTCTTTGTGGAAGCGGGTGTTTTCGAGACAGAGGATGTCGCCGTCCTTCAGGCCGGCAACGGCCTTGGCCGCGGGTTCGCCGATGCAATCGTCGGCGAAGCCGACGGGCTTCTTCACGACTTTCGACAGCGCCTCGGCAACGGGCTTGAGCGAGTCCTTGGCATCGCGCCCTTTCGGCCGGCCGAAATGCGCGAGCAGGATGACCTTGCCGCCCTTGTCGGAGATTTCGGTGATGGTCGGCGCGACGCGCTCGAGCCGGGTCGCGTCGCTGACGCGACCGTTCTCCATGGGCACGTTGAGATCGACGCGCAGCAGGACGCGTTTGCCCTTCACGTCGACGTCGTCGAGGGTGCGGAATTTGTTGGTCATCGGAGGCCCTTATCCCGGGCGCACCGCGGCGCGGAGTGCCGCCGTGCAGAACCGGGACCCAAATTGCGGCGAGTCCCGCGGTTGAATGGGCCCCGGCTCTGCGACGCAGCGCTTCACGCTGCATCGCGTCCGGGACACGAGAGCGGAGTTAGATCACCTTCGCCATCGCGACGGCGGTGTCCGCCATGCGATTCGAGAAGCCCCACTCGTTGTCGTACCAGGACATCACGCGCACCAGCGTGCCGTTCTGCACCTTGGTCTGGTCCATGTGGAACGTCGAGGAGTGCGGGTCGTGGTTGAAGTCGATCGAGACGTTCGGCGCCGTGGTGTAGCCGAGGATGCCCTTGAGCTGCTGCTCGGAGGCACGTTTCATCGCCTCGTTGATTTCCTTCGGATCGGTGGCGCGCTTGGCCACGATCTTGAGGTCGACGACCGAGACGTTCGGGGTCGGCACGCGGATCGCGACGCCGTCGAGCTTGCCCTTAAGTTCCGGCAGCACGAGGCCAATCGCCTTGGCGGCGCCGGTCGAGGTCGGGATCATCGACATCGCAGCCGCACGGCCGCGGTAGAGATCCTTGTGCATGGTGTCGAGCGTCGGCTGGTCGCCGGTATAGGCGTGGATCGTGGTCATGAAGCCGGTCTCGATGCCGACGAGGTCGTTCAGCACCTTGGCGATCGGCGCAAGACAGTTGGTGGTGCAGGAGCCGTTGGAGACGACCAGATGTTCCCGGGTCAGCGTGTCGTGGTTGACGCCGAAGACGATGGTGGCGTCGGCGCCGTCGGCCGGCGCAGAAACGAGAACGCGCTTGGCGCCGGCGGTCAGATGCGCGGAGGCCTTGTCCTTCGAGGTGAAGATGCCGGTGCATTCCATCGCGATGTCGATGCCGAGATCCTTCCAGGGCAGCTTCGAGGGATCGCGCTCGGCGGTCACCTTGATCTTGTTGCCGCCGAGGCTGATCGTGTCGCCATCGACGGTCACGGTGCCGGGGAAGCGGCCGTGGACGCTGTCGAAGCGAAGCAGATGCGCGTTGGTCTCGACCGGGCCGAGGTCGTTGATGCCGACGACCTCGATGTCCTTGCGGCCGGACTCGGCGATGGCCCGCAGGATGTTGCGGCCGATGCGGCCAAAACCGTTGATTCCGACGCGGACTGCCATGTTTCGTCTCCTTCAATGACCGTTGTCATCCCGCACAACGCGCTAGCGCGCCTGCGAGCGTTTTTTTAGGGCGGACGCCCGGTTCGGCCGGGCGGGGCTTGATCATATGGGAGTTAGGTAGTCCTTTTTTTCGGCAATCTCAACTCTCAGGAAACGCGTTTCAGAACGGCGTTAACCGCGGCCTCGGCGGTAATGCCAAAGTGCTGGAATACCTTGTTGAGAGGGGCGCTGGCGCCGAACGAGTGCATGCCGATAAATTCGCCATCCTGGCCGATCACGGCGTCCCAGCCCCAGCGCACGGCGGCCTCGATCGCGACCTTGATGGGGGCGTTGCCGATGATCTCGTCGCGGCGCTCCTTTGGTTGCGCTAACAGGAGCTCGAGCGAGGGAACCGAAACCACCCGGGTCGGAATGCCGCGCTCGGCGAGCTGCTTCTGGGCGGCCACGGCCATCTCCACTTCGGAGCCGGAGGCGAACAGCGTCGCCTTGGCTTCGCCCTGGGCGGCCACCAGCTCGTAGGCACCAAACCGGCAGGGGCTCTCGTTCGGTGCGGTGGTGCGCAGCTGCGGCAGGTTCTGACGGGTCAGCGCCAGCACCGTCGGGCCGTCGATGCGGTTGAGCGCGAGCTCCCAGCACTCGGCAACCTCGATGGAATCGCACGGGCGGAACACGCGCATGTTGGGAATGGCGCGAAGTGCCGAGAGATGCTCGACCGGCTGGTGGGTCGGGCCGTCCTCCCCGAGGCCGATAGAATCATGGGTCATCACATAAACGACCCCGGTCCCCATCAACGCGGCGAGCCGCATTGCCGGCCGCGCATAATCGGTGAACACCAGGAAGGTCGCGCCGTTCGGCGCAAAACCGCCGTGCAGGAAGATGCCGTTCATCGCCGCGCACATGCCGTGCTCGCGGATGCCGTAGTGGATGAAGCGGCCCTTCGGCGTCTTGGCCGAGAACGCGGTTGCCGACTTCGCCTTGTTGTTGTTCGAGCCGGTGAGGTCGGCCGAGCCCGCCAGAAATTCCATCGGCATCGCGCCGGCAATCACTTCGATCACGGCTTCGGAGGATTTGCGGGTCGCCGCATTCATCGGCTTTTCCAAGAGCTCCTTCTTGTAGCCTTTGAACGCCTTCGCGAGCGCGGCCGGGCGCTCGTGACGGAGCCGTCGCTCGAACTCGGCGCGCTTGCGGCTGCCGAGTTCGCCGAGCCTTGCCTCCCATTCCTGTCGTGCCGCCGCGCCACGGCTGCCGGCCCCGCGCCAGGCCTTCAGCACGTCGTCGGGCACCGAGAACGGCTCCAGCGAAATGCCGAGATTTTCCTTGGCGGCCTTGAGTTCGTCGGCACCGAGCGCTTCGCCGTGCACCTTGTTGGTGCCGGCCTTGTGCGGCGCGCCGAAGCCGATGGTGGTGCGGCAGGCGATCAGCGTCGGCTTGTTTGATTTCTGAGCGCGCGTGATCGCGGCTGATATCGCAGCCTGGTCATGACCGTCGATCTTCTCGGCCGCCCAGCCGCACGCCTTGAACCGCTTCACCTGGTCCACGGAATCGGAAAGCGAGGTCGGGCCGTCGATCGAGATGCCGTTGTCGTCGTAGAGCACGATCAGCTTGTTGAGCTTCCAGTGCCCGGCCAACGCGATCGCTTCCTGCGACACGCCTTCCATCAAATCGCCGTCGGAAGCGATCACATAGGTATGGTGATCGACGATCTTCTTGCCGAACTCGGCGGCGAGCATCTTCTCGGCGAGCGCCATGCCGACAGCGGTGGAAATGCCCTGGCCGAGCGGACCGGTGGTGGTCTCGATGCCCTTGGTGTGGCCGTGCTCGGGATGTCCGGGTGTCAGCGAGCCCAGCTGGCGGAAATTCTTGAGCTGGTCCATCGTCATCTCGGGGCTGCCGATCAGATACAGCAGCGAATAGATCAGCATCGAGCCGTGCCCGGCCGAGAGCACGAAGCGGTCCCGGTCCGGCCAGTCCAGCGCGGCGACGTCGAATTTCAGGAATTGCGTGAACAGCACGGTCGCCATGTCGGCGGCGCCCATCGGCAGGCCCGGATGACCCGATTTCGCCTTCTCGACGCCGTCCATGGCAAGGCCGCGGATCGCATTGGCCATACGGTTGTGATCGACCTGCGTCATGTCTGAAAATCCGTCTGAAATGAGGCGCTTGTGGCTGGATTTGGCCGCGCCGGAAGGAGCCTTTCGGCCGCTGGGGTCGCGGCTGGGATAGCATCTCGGTTCCGACAGGCCAAGGCAATCAAACGCCGGTTTGGCCGCAAAAGTTGCTTAGCAGTGCATAGTTTCGTGGCGGCGTTGCGCTTGGCTAGCTTGCCACGTAAATTTCTGCTTCTAACCGCTTGCCGAACCGAGTCTTTTGCCGGACGGCAAGCCCCCGGGGATAGGCCACAGGTTCCGCCGCTGACTGCATGAACGATCGCGTATCCAACAGCTCTGCCATGACCGAGTCCTCGGCCGTCGAGATCGAGATCGCGACCCGCAGGCTCATGGCGGCGCTCGACTCGCTCGAAAGCGCGGTGGAGCGGCGGCGCGATGCCGATCGCGACGAGAACGAGCTCGCGGCGCGGATTCAGGCATTGGGCGCGGACCGCTCGCGGCTTGCCGACGAGCTCGACGGCGCGCTGGTGAAGGCGCGCAAGCTCGAGCGCTCCAGCCGCGAGATCTCTGATCGGCTGGATTCCGCGATCGTCACGATACGTTCGGTGCTCGATACCGGAGAGGACGGATGAGCCACATCAACGTCACCATCAACGGCCGGCAATACCGCATGGCCTGCGAGGAGGGCCAGGAGGTGCGGCTGCTCAAGCTCGCCGAAAGCCTGGAGACGCGGATTCAGTCGCTGCGCGGAAAGTTCGGCGAGATCGGTGATGCCAGGCTCACCGTGATGGCGGCGCTGACCGTCTGCGACGAATTGGTCGATGCCGGCAATCGCATCCGCACCATGGAGCAGGAGCTGACCGAGTTGCGGGATTTCCGCAACGCCGCCGTCGAGCGCGCCCGTTTGACCCAGACCGCGGTCGTGAACGCACTGAACTCCGCGGCCGAGCGCATCGAGAAATCGACCCAGGTCCTGAACCGGACCGTCGGCAACGGGATCGCCATCGGTTGACCCTTCACCGGGCTGGCGATTCGTCAGCATCGTTGTTACATTGCCCGAGCGGGGCTGCGACGCGCGTCAGGAGCCATTATCCCCGGGGCCTTATCGATCCTTTAGGGAACTGTCCCTGGCCGGGCCCGTGGGCTCGGACATATGGTGCCCACCTACTTTCGTAGGGAACTCCGGGATCGAGTGCTTCAACGGCGTTCGCGGCTTCGCACTTTTGTTTGCTTGGTTTGTGCCTGTTGAAACGACTGCGGCCAATTCAACAGGTTGTCATGCCCCGGCTTGACCGGGGCATCCAGTACGCCGCGGCGTCGAAATTTGATTACTGGCGTCTCTGGAATACTGGATCGCCCGCCCCAGTGCGCAAGGGCGCACAAGGCGGGCGATGACAGCGGAGCAAGACTTCGCCTTCGGAGCAAACGCGCATGACCAACACCAAAGCCGAACTCCGTGCCAAAGCCCTCGCGGCGCGCGATGCGCTGAGCGAAAAGAAACGCACCGCCGCCGCCGCCAATCTCGCCAAGCGCGGGCTGCCGTTCCAGCTCCTGCCTGGCAGCATCGTATCAGGCTATTCGCCGATCCGCAGCGAGATCGATCCGATGCCGCTACTGAAGACGCTCGCAGAGCAGGGTGCCAGGCTCGCGCTGCCTTGCGTCACCGCGCGCGGCCAGTCGCTGATCTTCCGCATCTTCAATCCGAACGATCGCCTGATGCTCGGCCCGCTCGGCATTCCCGAGCCGTCGCCTGGGGCCGCTGAAGTCATTCCCGACATCATGCTGACGCCGCTCGCTGCCTTCGATCGTCTCGGCCATCGCATCGGTTATGGCGCGGGGCACTACGACCACACCTTCGCGCATCTGCGAAAAGCCAAGACCATCGTCGGCATCGGGCTCGCTTTTGCAGCGCAGGAGATCAAGGCGGTTCCGGCACTATCCCACGACGTCGCGCTGGATTATGTGCTAACGGAATCCGACGTATTCGATTTCCGGAGTTCTGAAGTTGCGCATTCTCTTCGTGGGTGATGTCGTCGGCCGTGCCGGGCGCAATGCCATCGCCGAATATCTGCCCGGCATGGTCAAGGACTGGTCGCTCGATTTCGTCGTCGTCAACGGCGAGAATTCCGCCGGCGGCTTCGGCATCACGGAAGCGATCTATCAGGAGTTTCTCGATGCCGGCGCCGACGCGGTGACGCTCGGCAATCACTCATGGGACCAGCGCGAAGCACTCGTATTCATCGAGCGCGCCGAGCGTTTGGTGCGGCCGGCGAACTATCCGCGCGGTACGCCCGGCCGCGGCGCCGCATTGGTCGAGACCAAGAACGGCAAGCATGCGCTCGTCGTCAACGCTTTGGGCCGCGTCTTCATGACCCCGTTCGACGATCCCTTCGCAGCGCTGGAGCGCGAGCTCGGCGCCTGCCCGCTCGGCATCGCCGCGGACGCCATCGTCGTCGACTTCCATTGCGAGGCGAGCAGCGAGAAGCAGGGCATCGGCTTCTTCTGCGACGGCCGCGCCAGCCTCGTCGTCGGCACCCACACCCATGTGCCGACCGCCGACCACCAGATCCTGTCAGGCGGCACCGCCTACATGACCGATGCCGGCATGACCGGCGACTACGATTCCATCATCGGCATGCAGAAGGAAGAGCCGCTGCGGAGGTTCACCTCCGGAATCCCGTCAGGCCGCTTCGAGCCGGCGGCGGGCGCGGCGACGCTCAGCGGCGTCGCCGTGGAGACCGATGACGCGACAGGGCTCGCACTGCGGATTGCACCGGTGCGCGCGGGCGGCCGGCTGGAGCCGGCGACGCCGAAATTCTGGTTGAGCTGAGTTCTCGCGTAGCTCGCCACACACTCAGTGTCGTCCTGGCGAAAGCCAGGACCCATTACCACCGGCCGTGGTAATGGGCAGGCTCGCGGTCGAGGGCATCGCGCCAAACAGACAGTTGGGGTAATGGGTCCTGGCTTTCGCCAGGACGACAATGGGGCCTACTCCGCCGTCTGCTCCCTCAACCCCGCCACATCCTTCGCGGTCAGCTTGGACCCCTTCGTCCCGAACCGCGCCGTGACATAGTTCGCCACCGCCGCGATCTCGTCGTCGCTATACGCGTCACCGAACGCCGGCATCGACAGCGCGCCGTCGGGCGTGTGGCGCTTGGTGCCGGACAGCACAATCTGCGCCACGTTGGTGGCGGCGGGGTCGTTGACGGCCCAGGTGCCGGTCAGCGTCGCCATCGGCGAGACCGGGCTCTCGCCGCTCCAGCCGTGACAGCTGGCGCAGGCGCTGGCGAACATTTTCTTGCCGCGCGCGTCCGCCGTAACGCCGTCCTTGTGCGAGGCGGGCGCAATGGGTGCGATGGTTGCGGGCAGGTCGGGCGAGGGCTGCGGCGGCACGCTGCGCAAATAAGCGACGATGCTGCTTATGTCCTCAGGCGCGAACTGGCTGAAACTGTGGTCGACCGCTTCACCCATCGGACCCGACGCCGAGCCGTGGCCCGGCGCATGGCCGAGCGACAGATAGGAGATCAGGTCCTCGTCGCGCCAGCTGCCGAGACCAGTGGCCTTGTCGGAGGAGATGTTGAAGGCGCGCCAGCCGGCCGTGATCGCGCCTGCAAATTTCTTGCGGTTGTCCAGCGCAAAGCCGAGATTGCGCGGCGTATGGCATTCGCCGCAATGTGCCAGCGCCTCCACGAGATACGCGCCGCGATTCCACTCCGGGCTCTTCGACGTATCGGGCGCAAAGCGCGTGTCGGGATTGAACACGGCCGACCAGACAGTCATCGCCCAGCGCTGGTTGAACGGGAACGACAGCGTGTTCTCCGGCGGCTTCGCGCGCACCGCCGGCAGGCTGAACAGATAGGCCTTCACCGCCAGCACGTCCTCGTCCGTCATATAGGTGTAGGACGTGTAGGGCATCGCCGGATAGAGCCGGGCGCCATCATGGCGCTTGCCGCGCTGGACGGCGTTGAGAAAATCCTGGTCGCTGTAATTGCCGATGCCGGTGTCCTTGTCCGGCGTGATGTTGGTGGAATAGAGCGTGCCGAACGGCAGCTTGAAACCGAGCCCGCCGGAATAGTCCTTCTCGCCGGGCTTGGTGTGGCACACCATGCAGTCGGCCGCCTTTGCGAGATATTCGCCGCGTTCGACCAGGCTCGCCTTTTCGAACTTCGCCGGCACGCCGGCCGGCTTGCCGGCGCGGTAATCCGCCAGCGCCACCTTGGTGCCGCCGGCGAAGTCGAGCGGACCGGGGCCGCGGATGATCCAGACGGCGAGCGCCGCCACGACAGTTGCGATCACGACGATGCCAGTGAGGATACGCATCTTGCCGCTCATGCCTTTTTCCCCGCAGCCAGCAGTTTCCGATCGATCGGCAGGCGCCGCAGCGCGACGCCGGTTGCCGCGTAAATGGCGTTGCGCAGCGCCGGCGGTCCGGCATTGACGCCGGCCTCGCCGATGCCGCCGGGCGCCTCGCCGCTCTTGACCACGACGACCTCGATCTTCGGCATCTCGTTGATGCGCATCATGCGATAGTCGTGGAAATTCGACTGCTGCACGCGGCCCTTCTCGATGGTGATCTCGCCGTAGAGCGCGGCGGTGAGGCCGAACACCAGGCCGCCCTCGATCTGCGCTTTCACCGTGTCGGGGTTGACCGCGATGCCGGTGTCCACCACCGAGACGATGCGGCGGAGCGTGATCTCGCCGATATCGTCGATCTCCGCTTCGACCACGGTGGCGAGGAAGCTCGCAAATGACGGCTGCACGCAGACGCCGCGACCGACGCGCGGGGGCAGCGGTTGGCCCCAGCCGGATTTCTCGGCGGCGAGATTGAGCACCGCGAGCATGCGCGGATTCTTGGTCAGCATCGCGCGGCGGAATTCGACCGGATCCTTGCCGGCCTTGCGCGCGAGCTCGTCCATCGCGCATTCGACCGCGAACACGTTGTTGTTCGGACCGACCCCGCGCCAGAAGCCGGTGGGCACCGCCGGCGGTTCGGCGCGGACATATTCGACATGGAAGTTGGCGAAGTCGTAGGGCGCATCCACGGCGGCATCGACGGCGTCGATGTCGATACCCTTCTGGAACGCCGGCGGCAGCCAGCGCGCCAGCACGGCTGAGCCGGCGACCTTGTACTTCCAGGCCGCGACCTTGCCGTCGACCAGCGATGCCGTGACCTGGTCGCGATAGACCGGGCGGTAGACGTCGTGCTGGATGTCCTCCTCACGGGTCCATATCACCTTGACCGGATAGTCGACCTGTTTTGCGATCTTCACGGCGGCCACCACCATGTCCGGCTCGAGCTTGCGGCCGAAGCCGCCACCGAGCAGATGCTGGTTGACGATCACCTTGTCGACCGGGAGGCCCGCGGCCTTCGCCGCCTCCGACTGCACGCGCGTCATGATCTGCGTGCCGGTCCAGATCTCGCAGGCTTCAGGCCTGACGTGAACGGTGGCGTTGATCGGCTCCATCGAGGCATGCGCAAGGAACGGCAGTTCGAAGCTCGCCTCGAACCTGTCGCCGCTTGCGAGGCCCTTGGCGATGTCGCCGACCGATTTCGCGACCACGCCGTCCTTCTCGCTGGCGGCGCGCAGATGCTGCCAGATATCCTTTGTGCTGAGCTTCGCGTTCGGTCCCTCGTTCCACTCGATCTTGAGCGCATCGAGGCCCTTCTTCGCGGCCCACATGTGATCGCCGATCACGGCGACCGTGTCCTCGAGCACCACGATTTTGCGCACCCCCGGGATTTTCACCGCCGCGCTGTCGTCGACCTTGCCGACCTTGCCGCCAAAGACCGGGCAATTGGCGATCGCGGCGATCTTCATGCCGGGCAGGATCGCGTCGATGCCGTAGACGGCCTTGCCGTTGACCTTGTCCGGCGTGTCGAGCCGCTTCAAGGGCTGGCCGATGATCACGAAATCCTTGGGATCCCTAAGCGGCACGTCTTTCGGCGGCGACTGGCCCTGTGCGGCCAGTGCCAGTTCGCCATAGCCGAGCTTGCGGCCACTTGCGGCATGCACGACCTCGCCTTTCGACGTCGTGCAGCTTGCGGGCTCGACCTGCCATTGCGTCGCTGCGGCCTGCACCAGCATCGCTCGCGCGCTGGCGCCGGCCGAGCGCAAGGGTTTCCACCAGGCACGGATCGAGGTCGAACCGCCGGTCGCCTGCAGGCCAAAGGCGGGATTGGCGTAGAGCTGGTCGTTGGGCGGCGCGTGCAGCACCGCGACCTTTGCCCAATCGGCATCGAGCTCTTCGGCCAGGATCATCGAAATCGAGGTATAGACGCCCTGGCCCATCTCGACCTGCGGCATCAGGAGCACGGTGCGGCCGGTCTCCTCGATTCGGATAAAGGCGTTCGGCGCGAACTTGCCGTCAGTGGTGTCGCGCGGCTGCTCCGGCTCGTTGACGGCGGCGCGCAGCGGCAGGTGGAAGGCGAGCAGGAAGCCGGTGGCGAGACCGCCAGTTAGAGCTGAGCGGCGGGAAACGGCAGGAAAAGTCTTGTCGGTGATCATGGCGGACCTCACGACTGACGGCCGGAGGCGGCCAGCTTGATGGCCTCGCGGATCCGCACATAAGTGCCGCAGCGGCAGATGTTGCCGGCCATCGCGGCGTCGATGTCGGAATCGTCCGGGCTGGGCGTTGCCGCCAGCAGTGCCGCGGCCGCCATGATCTGACCGGACTGGCAATAGCCGCACTGGATCACTTCGGCATCGAGCCAGGCCTTCTGCACCTTTGCGCCGGCCGGTGTGCTGCCGACATGCTCGATCGTGGTGATGGCGCGGTTCGCGACCGCGCTGACCGGCAAGACGCAGGAGCGTACTGCCTTGCCATCGACGTGCACCGTGCAGGCGCCGCACTGAGCGATGCCGCAGCCGAACTTGGTGCCCGTCATCCCAAGGACGTCACGCAGGACCCACAGCAGCGGCATGTCAGGTGGCGCGTCGAACGATTTCGTTTCGCCATTGATGGTGAGAACAGTTGCCATATGCATCCCCTTGCTCGCGCGATCGCTTACGGCGATCTAGTCAGCGAATTTGCGCGCACAATAATCATATCGATGCGAAACGATGAAGCGTCGACATTTCCGGCAATGCATATTTGCGCAGCGAGCGGGTCAGGCCATGACGTTCACGAATTTGTGCGGCGGTCGCTGCAGTGATTTTGGGCTAATTGATATGATAATCGTCATGTTTTGACGCTTTTGCTTCACATGCGCCGTTGATCGCCGCAGATGATCGTGCGAATGCGCAAAATCATGCGATGACGAAAGTCGTGCGATTGTGGAAGTCAGACGGCGACGCGGACTTCTGACGCGATCAATTGCAGCAACTCATTGTTGTGCCCTCTCCCCTTGTGAGAGAGGACAGCGACGCCGGTAGACGCAGGCTCACTCGGGTGAGGGGTCTCTGTCCGCGTATGGGCGCCGTTGTGGATCAACCGACAAAGGGGAGCCTGATCGTGAACGAGGCACCGCCGTGCTCCCGATTACTCGCTGATATGAATCCGTTGTGCGCTTCGATAATGGTGCGCGCAATGGACAAGCCCATGCCCATGCCTTCCGCTTTGCTGGTGTAAAACGGCTCGAAAACCTGTTTCAATTTGTCTTCTGGAATGCCGGGTCCGCGATCTGATACGGATAGCTCGGCAAACTGATCGGCGCGCGCAGTCCGGATGCTGATAGTGCGGCTTTCGTGAGACGTGTCCTTCATAGCCTCGACCCCGTTCAGTACAAGGTTCAAAATGACTTGTTGAAGCTGAATGCGGTCGCCGAGGATCGGTAGCGCATCGGACGTGATCACGTTGACCATTTCGAATTTTCGGCTGACGGTTAGCGCCGAAAGAAATCTGACCGTCTCTTGCGCTACCTCGTTGAGGTCCAGTTGCTTCAATTCGAACGGCGCCTTTTTTAGCAAGCTGCGCATCCTGCGAATGACCTCGGTGGCACGCCGGTCATCCTGTAAAATATCGTTCACAATTTCCCTGAGTTCAACAACATCGGAAAGTGCAGCGATATCGGGACGCTGCGATTGCAGGATCGCGGCTGCGGTTTCGGCGTTCGTCAGAATAGACCCAAGCGGCTGGTTGATCTCGTGAGCAATTGAGGCGGTCAGTTCGCCAGCGGTCGCGAAGCGGTTGACGTGGGCCAGTTCAGTCATGCGCTGTCGCGACTGCACTTCGGCGAATTGACGACGACGGTGCTCAAACAGCAAAAGTGCGATCATTCCCGCTTGCACGAGGACAAGCGCGATGGTGAACGCGATTTGCAACCAATATCGCTCCCACAACGTGGGCTCCCGGAAGTAAACCGTGCTGTCAGGCGGCAGTCTGCTTTGGGAAATTCCCCAGCGCTGCAGTTGTCGCCAGTCAAACATAGGCGGGGCCAGCTGGACAAAGGTCGGCTTGATATCGGCAACATTTTCGCCGTTAAGGATGCGAAGCGCGACTTCCGCCGCCTGCTTGCTTTGTCTGGCGACGACCTGCATTGGTCCACCGACGATGCCCTCTCCAAAAAAACTTTCGTCGTGAAAAAAGATGGGTGCATTGGCTACGCTGTAAAATCGGGTAAACGCAGTGTTACCCTCATGCGCCACTCCCGCCGCATCGACATTCAATCCGATCCAGAAAATCGCACTGTGCGGCGGAAGGTTGGCCGCATCCTTGAGCATGTCTTCGAAGGAAAGTTCATTATACCATCGAAACTGGACACGATCCGCGAAGCGCGCGGTGGACTTGCCGACCTCGTTACGCCACCAAGTTTCGCTCGGCGAAGCACCGACTACGATGGCAATCGTAGTCGTTTGAGGTAGGACCTGCAGGATATTTTCAAAGAAAACAGCATCGTCGTTCGTGATTGCCACGACGGTGTCGTACTTGGTCAATTTATCGAAGTCCACGCGGCGTCGCTCTACCAGAGTGTACAGCATCGGCGTAGTTGGAAAGAGGTCCTTGCGGTGCGCCTGCACGAAATTGGCGGCAGGCGCACCGATCGCGACGATCAGGTCGGGCGGCTGGTCTATATTGAGGGAACGAAGATACTCGACAAAGGGGGCGTCTGACTTGTCGCTGCTTCGCCGGGCATTCAGCAGGGATTGGTCTTGAAATTCAATGGATGCCCGTCGGCTTAGCTCGGCGCGAAGGGCTTCCGAATAATCAGTCCAAGGTCTGAACCTCAGACCGAATGAATGGAGCATCAGTACTCGCTTTGCCTGTGGATCAGCTGCCGCACTTTGGCCTGTCGTCGCGATCAACAATGCGATGGTCAACGCAGCGGTGAAGCTCCGCACGCGACAGGTTCGCCATGAGCGAGACAGCCAGAAAAGCATCGCACTCCGAGCCCCGATCCAAGTGGAGTACCGTATCCGCTCGATCAGATTATCAACAAGCGGAGACAAGGGAAACTACGGGGCAATTCTGACACGAACAGTCCGCAAGATTTCATAGCGGGGCGTCGCGCGGTCCCCGCGATACGCCACGTCGCCCAGAGTACCTGCAGACGGATGGCGCAGGGTCGCCATCGTCGGACGGTCACCGCCAGCGCTTGCTTGCGCGCACAGAGGGCCAAGTTGCGCTATCGCCGCGTCGCCACGGATTAATAGGCGCAAATATAGTTCCCGTAAGCATCGTAGCAACTGCGGCGGTACGCAGCAGTGCCAAGGGCAGCCGCGCCGACCGCTGCCGCTCCTACACCGTAGCCTCGATAGCCGTAGCCGCGATAGCCGCCACGATAGCCGTAGCCACGGTAGCCTGCGCCGCGCACTGCAACAGCGCCGCCGCCCCGCGGTCCTCGAACCGCGACCGCACCGCCGCGGTAACCGCCGCCGCCCCGATAGGCACCTCCGCCGCGCCGAGCCTCGGCGTCATCGGGGATCAAGCAGACGATGAGCAAAACGAAAGCGGCAAGAGGAGCGAGAATATAGCGGAGCATGATGGAACCCTTCCATGAATTCATTGAGCCCCGCTCGCGAGATTGCGGCTCACTGTGCGCGTGAGGTTGATGTAGATCAATCGAACCCGCGCACTGCCACGCCTACGCTATGTTCAGCCGCACCTGAGGCGGCTTCCGTCACCTTTCGGTGACGCAAGTGCGAAGAGGGAGGTCCGCCATGCATCCGAGGAAGCTTCTTTCGATCAAGTCAGCGACGGTCGCGGGCATTGCCGCCAGCGGCCTGCTTGGGCTTGCAACCCTGTCGCTTAGTCCAACCCCAGCCAAGGCGGTGATTTACTGCCAGTACGTAGAATATCCGGCGGGTTGCGTTGCCCGGGCAGGCGTCGTGCTCAGGCCGCGCCCGGTGGCGCGCGCCGCCGTCCGCCACAACGCCGGTGGCAATGCGAATGGTGGCGTCAATCGCGTTGGAGCCGGGCGGTAAAGGCCGGTTTCGCAAGCCAGCAAGATAGCCGTCATCGTTTCGTCCCGGTGGCGGCTTTTCTTGGTCTGGCGGGGATAGGCCACCGGTACCGCCAGGGCGGCATTACGGCATGAAACACACTTGGTACGTCACTTTTGAAGTGCCGCCGGACGGCACATTGTCACGACGGCGACATCCGCGCCTAACCAACACGTTTGAAAGCGAAGCAGCAGCCAAGGATTTTGCGCGAACCAAATTCAACGACGGACTGATCGTCACTGCAGGGACTATCATCCCTCACTTTCCGAGAGTGTCGATCCCATCGACCGAAATCCCAACGTGGCTTGAAGCACCGAAACAAGTTGATCCAGATCAATAGCTAGGCCACGGACGCTGGTGACATGCTCTGACGGGGCAGCAACCGGGAGCCTGAACATGAATGAACGTTCGGAGCCGAAACAGGTCTGTCGTCGCAACGCACTCACCTTCCTTGGATACGCAGGGGTGTTTGGGCTTGTGGCTTCGTCCTCAATTTTTGCGGCCTCAGAGGCTGTTGCTCAAACCACCGCGCCAGCCGCCGCGCCTACTACGCCGCCAGCGGACGCGCCTAAGTCGGGTACGGAACGCCGCCAGGAGCGGCGCAGCGGGCGAACAGAGCGGCGGCAGGAGCGCCGCGCCGGCCGCACGGAGCGGCGGCAAGCACGGCGTACGGGACGCGACGAGCGACGGGACGCTCGCGACGGCACCCCGGCCGCCACGACGACCACCGAGCAAAAGAAGTAGTCCGTTCATTGCCAAGCACAGCTACCGGGCCACCTCAGCGTAGGCCCGGAAGGCCGTACAGCGCGCGGCCTATCGAAATCGGCTTCTCTCGGAAGGGGAGAAGAGGGGCTGAAGATTTCGGAATAATAGCAGTATGCACCTGTTTTGCCCGACGGCGCAACCGCTTTGCGAGCGCCTAAGCCCACGGATTTATCGGGCACTTAAGCCATTGATTCCGCTCGCCCCGGCTACTGTGCATGGGGTTGTTTTTCAGGTTTTTTTGACCCAAGGGCCGCTGGAGCGGTCCTCAGCTCTGCCGAAAGCCCATCCGGAAGGCGCCCCAGTGCTTGCCGCGGATCATGATCGGTGAGGACAGGTCCTTCATCAGCACGAACTGACCGCCGCCCATGTCGCGGCGATAGGTCTGCAGCAAGAACGGCTTGGTGTTGGCGGCGACCTTCTGCACCGCGCGATCGGTGAACAGGCGGCGGTTGCGGCAATTGGCATTATTCCAGACCGGATCCTTGCCCTGCGGCAGACGGTAGTTCGGGTTGTGCGTTGGCAGATAGCCGCCCTTGGCCCAGGCGACGCAGAACACGATGCGGGAATCGGATTTCTGGATCGGATCCTGGATCGCGGGCAGCACGCGGTCGGTGAAGTCGACGTAGTTGGTATTGTACTGCTTGGGATCGGTGCCGGGGATTTCCCGGTAATTCTCGTCCATGAACTGGTCGAGCGTGATCTCGCCGCGGCCGATGGCGGCTTCGAACTCGTCGGAGATCCGCTTGGCGGTCTCGACCACGATTCGGATCAGCGGCGCATCCGACGTCTCGACGCCGCTGTCGGCGATCAGCGCGATCAGGCCTTCGGACGTGTCGAGCAGTTTGGTCACGCGCTGATCGGCGTTCTTGAGATCGCGCGAGGAGAGGTCGACGCCCTTGGCGAGCTCGTTGAGCTCGCTGATGACGGTGTCGCAATGTCCGAGATTGGAGGTCGCCGCGCGCGTGACGCTGCCGATCTCCGCCTCCACGGAGGCGAAGCCCTGCTGGACCCGCGAGATGATGCCGGAGATCCGCTGGGCGCCTTCGCCGGCCGTCTTCGCGCGCTGCGAGGCGTCGCTGCTCTCGCCGATCAGGCCTTCGATCTGGCCGTCGAGATCGCGCACGGTGTCGGAGATCTGGTGTGTGGCCTGGCGGGTGGCTTCCGCGAGGTTCTTGACCTCGCTTGCGACCACCGCGAAGCCGCGGCCGGCATTACCGGCGCGTGCCGCCTCGATGGTGGCGTTGAGCGCGAGCAGGTTGGTCTGCTTCGCGATCGCCTCGATCGAGCCGGACACTTTTGCCACCTGCGCCAGCGCGGAGCCGACGGCGCTGAGCCGCGCCTCGATCCGCTCCACCGCCGCGACGAGCTCGGAGATATGGCTGACCGCGGCATCGACCGCGCCGCGCGACTGCGCGATCTCGCCGACCGCCGCTGACGTGGTCGTCTGCACCGCCTGCGACGCATTGGCGATGTCGTGATTGGCCGAGACCATCGTCTCGGCGGTTTCCTGGAGGTGATGGAACCGCTCCGACTGGTTCGCGACGCGGCTTGCGACTTCCTGGACGTTGCCGGCGATGTCAGCGAGTTCCACGCCGAGGCCGCCGATGCGGTCGGCGAGCTGATCGATCAGCCGTTCGGAAAGTGTTCGGTTGGAGCCGGTGTCCAGTACTGCAAGTTGTACGACGGACATGTCTTGAGAGTCCTCCAGTCAGAGCCGTTCGCCGGCTCTCCGCGGCATTCCCATTCCAATTCCGGTCTTAAGAGGTGATTCGCGCGTTGGCGTCTTGCCTGAGCGCGCACTAGAGCTTGTAGGCCGTCCTGAATCCGCCCCAGTGCCGGCCCTGCACGCGGATCGGAACGTCGATCTCGCGCATCATCACCGTATTGCCGTTGCCCATGTCGCGCGCATAGCTCTGCACCAGATACGAGCGCAGGTTGCGCGCGGCGGCCAACCCCGCCGGATCGTTGAACATCCGCCGGTTGCGGCTATTGGCCGTGTTCCAGGCGGCATCGCCCGGCCGCTGCGGATGCGAGTAGATTCTGTTGTGCACCGGCAGGAACCCGTTGCGATCGACCATGGCGCAGAACGCCAGGCGCGGGTCCTTTGCCAAAAAGGCTTCCTGGAACGCCGGCAGCGCGCGGTCGGCCCAGTCGAGATATTTGGTGCGGTACTGCTGTGGATTGGTTCCGGCGATCTCGACATAATCGGTGTCGAAGAGCTCGTCGATCTTCACCTCGCCGCGGGCAACCGCCTGCTCGAAGATTCCGGTCAGCGCGTTACCGGCCTCCATGGCGCGGGTGACGAACTCCGTATTTTCCTCGTGGATCGACCAGAGCCTGTCCTCGATCTTCTCGCGGAGCTCGGCATTGGGACTAACGAATTGCGCGCGGGCGCCAGCCTTGGATTGCTCGACTACGCGCAGGCGGCAGGCGCCGACGCCTTCGAGGGTGCCTTCGATCAGGGCTTGCGATGCAAGGCGGCCCGCGTCCGCGCCGCCGATCAGCACGCCGTCCATCGCTATCTCGTAGACCGGCAGCACCCCGCGGGCGGTTTCGAGCTTGAGATGGCAGGGCAGCCGTTCGGTCTTGCGGCGGTCGTCGTGCTCGCTCTGGCGCAGCAGCACGGCGCAGCGCGATTTCAATTTCTGTGCGAAGGCGGTCACGGCCTTGCCTGCGCTGGCGACGTTCTCGCCGTGGCTCTCGGCCGCCTTGGTCGCGGCATCGATCTCGGCCGCGCTTTCGCCGACCGAGATGATGAACTCCGACGCGCTTGTCGCGTTGCCGGAGACTTCGCTGGTGGTGGCGTTCTGTTCGGCGACCGCGCCGTTGACGGTCTCGAAGACCGGGCGGATGGCCTCGATCGCCTGCGAGATGCGGTGCACCGCATCCGCGGAGCCGGCGGCGTCGCGCTGCAGCGCGTCGATCTTTTTGGTGATCTCCTCCGTCGCGCCCTGGGTCTGCACCGCGAGTGCCTTGACCTCGGTGGCGACGACCGCAAAGCCTCTTCCCGCAGCGCCCGCGCGCGCGGCCTCGATGGTCGAGTTGAGCGCGAGCAGCGTCGTCTGCCGTGCGATCTGTGCGATCAGATTGACGACGTTGCCGATGGCGGCCGAGGATTCGCGCAAGCGATCGACATTGGCGCGGGCTTCCTGTGCCGCGGCGCTGGCCTCGTCGGCGAGCTTGCCGGCCTCGCGAACCTGGGCCCCGATGCCCAGCGCCGACTGGGTGAATTTGTCGGCGGCATGGGCGAAGGTGGAGGCGTTCGATTGCGCGGCGTTGGTCCGGCCGGTCAGGGCGTCGGTACGGTCGCGAATGGCGGCAAGCGTCGTGGCGGTCGCCTCGGCACCGCCGGCCACCGAATTGGCGGCGCGCTCGAGCTGGCGAATCATCGCGCCCAGCTCGAGTTCCAGCAGTTCCAGGATTTCTTTGGCCGAATCGCTTTCGACGGCCACGGCAGACTCGGAATGGGCCGCCGGCTGCGCAGCCTGCGGGGCGGCCGCAGTTGCAGCCATGTCCGGCAGACGCTTCCGAAATAGTCCGAACGCCATCAGCTCTCTCTTGTCGGGGGACGGTCGGGCGCTATTTTCGCAAGCTGGAATGAAATCAGGGTTAACGATGCCTGACATCTAGGCACGGGCCCGTACGGTGTTACCTTAAAGTCGTAGAGCCTCTTTCTTTCCAGTGGGGTGGCGGCCTATAAGGCCGCGCTTCCCACGCTCACCTTGGCGCACGATTCCCCTAGAGAAGATCACGCATGGCCGGACATTCCCAATTCAAGAACATCATGCACCGCAAGGGGCGGCAGGATGCCCAGAAGTCGAAACTGTTCGGCAAGCTGGCGCGGGAAATCACCGTCGCGGCCAAGCTGGGGACGCCCGACCCCAACATGAACCCGCGCCTGCGTGCGGCCATCACCGCGGCGCGCCAGGAGAACATGCCGAAGGACAATATCGAGCGCGCCGTAAAGAAGGCGCTCGGCAATGACGGCGAGAATTACGACGAAATCCGCTACGAGGGTTACGGCCCCGGCGGCGTTGCCGTTATCGTCGAGGCGCTGACCGACAACCGTAACCGCGCGGCTTCCGACATCCGCTCCTTCTTCACCAAGTCCGGCGGCAATCTCGGTGAAACCGGCTCGGTGTCCTTCATGTTCGATCGCACCGGCATCGTCGAATACGACCGCAGCGTCGCCTCCGACGATGCCGTGCTGGATGCCGCGATCGAGGCCGGCGCCGACGACGTGATCTCGAGCGAAGGCGGCCACGAGATCTACGCCTCGACCGAAGGCTATCGCGACGTCGCCAAGGCGCTGGAGGCCAAGTTCGGCGAGCCGCGCAAGGCCGCGCTGATCTGGAAGCCGCAGAACACGGTCGCGGTCGACGACGAGACCGGCGAGAAGCTGCTCAAGCTGATAGACCTGCTGAACGAGCACGACGACGTCCAGCACGTCTACGCCAATTTCGAGGTGTCGGACGCGCTGCTGGCGAAGATGGGCGGGTAGGGGCCACTTCCCCTGTTACTTCCGTTCTGTTTCTGTTTCCCCCACGGCAGCCAGCCGCTATCACTGGCCCATGACGACGCTCCCGATTCGTGGCCCCGTTCGCATCATCGGCATCGACCCTGGCTTGCGCCGTACCGGTTGGGGCGTGATCGAGGCCGAGGGCAACCGCCTGATCTACGTCGCCTGCGGCTCGGTAGAACCGCCGGACGATTTGCCGTTGGCGAGCCGGCTGCTCGCGATCCATGAGGGGCTCGCCGCCGTCCTGTCCGGTCACAAGCCGATGGAGGCCGCGGTCGAGCAGACTTTCGTCAACAAGGACGGCGTCGCGACGCTGAAGCTCGGCCAGGCCCGCGGCGTCGCCATGCTCGCGCCCGCGATGTTCGGCATCAGTGTTGCCGAATACGCGCCGAACCAGGTGAAAAAGACGGTGGTCGGCGCCGGCCACGCCGACAAGCAGCAGATCGCGATGATGCTCAAGATTTTGCTGCCCAAGGCCGATCCGCCGTCCGCGGACGCCGCCGACGCGCTCGCCATCGCCATCACCCACGCCCATCATCGCCAGAGCACCGCACTGCGGCTGAAGGTGGCAGGCTTATGATCGGCAAGCTCAAGGGCCTGATCGATTCCTACGGCGAGGATTTCGTCATCCTTGATGTTGGCGGTGTCGGTTATCAGGTGCATTGCTCGACGCGCACGCTGCAGCATCTGCCCTCGCCGGGCGAGGCCGCCGTGCTGTCGATCGAGACCTATGTTCGCGAGGATCAGATCAAACTGTTCGGCTTCCGCAGCGACCAGGAGCGCGAATGGTTTCGCCTGCTCCAGACCGTGCAGGGCGTCGGCGCCAAGGTCGCGCTCGCCGTGCTCGGCACGCTGCAGCCGTCCGACCTCGCCAACGCCATCGCGTTGCGCGACAAGGCCGCGGTGGCGCGCACGCCCGGCGTCGGTCCCAAGGTCGCCGAGCGCATCGTCACCGAATTGAAGGACAAGGCGCCGGCCTTCTCCAATGTCGATCCGGCGGTCGTGCACCTCGCCGGCGCTGTCGATGACCAGCGCGCCCCGCGGCCGGTGGCGGATGCGATCTCCGCGCTGGTCAATCTCGGCTATGGCCAGCCGCAGGCTGCAGCCGCCATCGCATCGGCCTCGCGCAGCGCGGGCGAGAGCGCCGAGACCGCGCAGCTCATCCGGCTGGGCCTGAAGGAGCTGTCGAAGTGAATGCGGCCAGCGCCAATCCCGTCGCCGGTCTTTTTCGCCGCCTTTCGCGCGTGGCCGGCATCGTCGTGATCTTCTCCGTTGTGGGGCCGCTGACGGTCGCCACGCTGGTTTCGGTGATGGTGGCGACGCTCGGGGCCGCGGTGCTGCAGATGTTTCTTGCGCTCGTCGAGCTGGAAGCACTGCGCACCCTGGTTTCGATCGCGATCGTGCTGCTGGCCATCGCCACGGTTCTCGCCTCGTTCCTTCCTGCAGTCGCCGCCGGCTTGATCTTCGCGCTGGCTGCGGTCTACGCCGACCTCAACATGATCTGGATGGCGTGGCTCGCCGCGGCCGTGGCCGCCGCCGGATTCGTCGGGTTTGGCATGTTCGTTGTGCCCTCCGAAACCTCGGCGGTGATCTTGCCGAGTGTCCGTTCCGCGCCTGAGGCGCTCAAGCTTTCCGCCATGCTCGCCATCGTCGCTGTCATCCCGGCGAGCCTGTGCTGGTGGCTCGCGAAACCACTGCATCGTGTTATCCTGCCCGCATGAGCACTCCCCCTCGCATGGTCACGCCCGAGCGCCGCAGCGATGATGTCGGCGACACTGCGCTGCGCCCGCAATCGCTGTCCGACTTCGTCGGCCAGCAGCAGGCGCGCAAGAATCTGTCCATCTTCATCGAGGCGGCGCGCAAGCGCGGCGAGGCGCTCGATCACGTGCTGTTCGTCGGCCCGCCGGGCCTCGGCAAGACCACGCTGGCGCAGATCGTGGCCAAGGAGCTCGGCGTCGGCTTTCGCGCCACATCAGGCCCGGTGATCGCCAAGGCCGGCGATCTCGCAGCACTCCTCACAAATCTCGAAGAGCGCGATGTGCTGTTCATCGACGAGATCCATCGCCTGAGCCCGGCGGTGGAAGAAGTGCTCTATCCCGCGATGGAGGATTTCCAGCTCGACCTCATCATCGGCGAGGGCCCGGCGGCGCGTTCGGTCAAGATCGAGCTGTCGAAATTCACCCTCGTCGGCGCCACCACGCGCGCCGGCCTGCTCACCAATCCCTTGCGGGACCGCTTCGGCATTCCGGTCCGGTTGAATTTCTACACCATCGAGGAGCTTGAGAGCATCGTCACCCGTGGTGCCCGCGTGCTCAACGTCGGCATGAGCGCGGATGGCGCCAACGAGATCGCGCGACGCGCGCGTGGCACGCCGCGTATCGCCGGCCGGCTGTTACGCCGCGTGCGCGATTTTGCTTCGGCGGCCGATGCCGACAGGATCGATCGCAAGATTGCCGACCACGCGCTGAGCGCGCTCGAGGTTGACGCCGCCGGCCTCGATGCCATGGACCGCCGTTACCTCACGACCATCGCGCAGAACTATGGCGGCGGCCCGGTCGGCGTCGAGACGATGGCCGCCGCTCTGTCGGAGCCGCGCGATGCGATCGAAGACATCATCGAGCCTTATCTGATCCAGTGTGGCTATCTGCAGCGGACCCCGCGCGGCCGCCTGCTCACCTCGCACGCCTTCCGCCATCTCGGCATCAGCGAGCCCTCGCGCGATGCGGCGGCACAGATCGGCCTGTTCGGCACCGACGAGAGCGACGACTGATCTACGCAACTGCAGACTGCTCGCGCCGTCATGAATTTCCGGTGATCTCGTGCAGAGGGTCTGCACAAACCCACCCCATTTCCGCTCCAATAGGATCGCATCAAGAAGCCGCATCACGATCGGGCTGCCATGATCACGCGCCGTCATTTCTTCCGTTCCATCGGCGGCCTGTCCGCCCTCGGCGTATCGACCGCGGCCTATGGCGTCGGCGTCGAGCCGGTCCTGCGGCTTCGTGTCACCCGCTATCATCCGACGCCGCGGCAATGGCCCGCGGACTTTCCGCTGAAGATCGCCGTGATCGCCGACATCCATGCCTGCGATCCCTGGATGTCGCTGGAGCGGATCGATTCCATCGTCGAGCGCACCAACGCACTGAACGCGGATATCATCGTGCTGCTCGGCGACTATGTCGCCGGCTTGCATCAGGTCACGCGCATCATTCCGGCGAACGAATGGGCCAAGGTGCTGGCCGGTCTGAAAGCGCCGCTCGGCGTCCATGCCGTCATGGGCAATCATGATTATTGGGCGGACAGGACCGTGCAGCAGGTGGGGCACGGGCCGACGGTCGCGCATCGCGCGCTGGAGGCGGCCGGCATTCCTGTCTACGAGAACGACGTCGTGCGGCTCGCCAAGGACGGCCGCGCGTTCTGGCTCGCTGGCCTCGGCGATCAGCTCGCCTTTCTGCCGGCGCGCCGCCTCCGGAGCACGGGGCGCTTCGGCGCTGACGATCTCGACGCGACGCTTGCCAAGGCCACCGACGATGCGCCGATCATCCTGCTCGCGCATGAGCCCAATATCGCGCCGCGCGTGCCCGCCCGCGTCGCGCTGCAACTGTCCGGCCACACCCATGGCGGCCAGATCCGCCTGCTCGGCTGGTCGCCGGCAGTTTCGCGGCAGCATGGCCTGCGGCTCGCCTATGGTCACTTCCGGCTCAAATGCGACCTCATCGTTTCCGGCGGCCTCGGTTGCAGCCTTATGCCGGTCCGCGTCGGCGTGCCGCCGGAGATCGTCGAGGTGACGCTGGGGCGGGGGCCGGTGGTGATCTAAGGCATGGAATTCTGCATCAAATGATGCTATATTCGATGTAGAGGTGCCCCATGAGAACGACGATCGCGATAGACGACGAGCTTTTTGCCAAGGCGCAGGAATTTGCTGGCGTCAGCGAAAAGGCAGCCGTCGTTAGGGAAGCCTTGATAGCCTTCGTTGAACGGGAGGCCGCACGCCGTCTCGCGCGGATGGGAGGTACCGAACCCAACGCCAAGGCTCCGCCGCGCCGCCGGCCCAAGTGAAAGTCCTGGCGGACACGTCGATCTGGATCGACCACTTCCGCCGCACGGATGGACGGCTTGCTGGCCTCCTCGATCACGGTGACATCGTTATTCATCCGTTCGTGATCGGCGAATTGCTCCTGGGGCGCGTGTCGAAGGCTTCTGACATGCTTGATGAACTGAACCTCCTCCCTAAGGCGACGATCGCCAGCAATAGCGAAGTCTTAGAGTTTATCGTTAAGCGAAAGTTGTCCGGATTGGGCATTGGGTGTGTCGATGCCCACTTGCTCGCATCGACGATGTTGACAGTCGAGGCAACAATCTGGACACGTGACAAGCGATTGCTTGCGGCAGCTCGGTCGTTGAAATTGGCTGCCGATATCCAATGAGTACGCCGATGTCTCATCTCGACGGCGAGATCCGCGACGGCCGCCACCGCATGCAGGTCCGCGTCTATTACGAGGACACGGATTTCTCAGACTGGACGTTGTCGTAACAGATAAACGTGCTGATGTTCCCTGTTTTGGGACAGTTTTCTGGGAAAAGCTGCGGGCTGAAAAGGGCTGCGGCGTTCAAGTACGGGGTGTACTCGTAGGGCATCCGCTTGCGCACCGGATGCACTATAATGCAGTCGAGCAGGTTACGGAAAGCGACACGGGTCTCGATCGCCTTCGGATTTGTCTTGAGCGCGGTGACCAGTCTCTTTGCCTCCGAACAATATCGGTCACCAAACCTCGGATGATCGAACGGGATCACGTTTTCGCCACCGTTGCGGAGCAACCGCAGGCGCTCCTCGACAGTTTCCCGCTCCGCGTCACATTCATCTATCCGCTTGACTAACTCATCCGGCTTGCGACGGCTGTTCGCGATCGCATATGACAAGCGTTCGATCTCAGTGTTCAGCACATGGCACCGACGCTCTAGGTTAGAGCGTTCGCTGTTCTTTTGCTGATCGCTCTTGCGCTCCTCCTTCCAGGCACGCATCGCCTCTTCCATGGCTTTCGGAGAAAGCAATCTTACTTCCATTTTTTCCGCAACATCGTTCAGTAGAGCGTCCATATCAAAGCTGCGGGTATGCTCGCAGGTGCTTCGCTGATGCGCGTTGGCGCATGCGGCGCGTGGTCCGCCATTCCGGGAGGACTGAGCGATTCGCATATGGCCATAGCAAACGCCGCACCGAAGCACTCCTGCAAGCGGATGCTCGTTGTTGCGCGGGACCACGGGTCGGCGCCGCGGCTTGCCGGTCGGTCCGAACATGTGGATAGCGCGCTCACTGCGAACCTTCTGCGCTCTATCCCAGAGGGTTTGGGGAACGATCCGCAGATCGGCGTTTTTGACGATGATGTGGCGTTCTTCCGGATTGCGGCGCTTCTGCTTCTTCTGCGTTTCCGGATTGAGAATTGTTGAGCGAACATTCCAATGTATTTCGCCGATATACAGTTCGTTGCCGATAATGCCGCGACCATGGCGGCCGCCAGTGATGCACTGATGATTCCAGGTGGTACGACCTGCCTTGTTCTTATGACGAGTGGCCCCAGGCGAGGGAACGCCTTCGCGAGTGAGATCGGCGGCGATATCTCGCGTTGAACGGCCCGACGTATACTCAATGAAGATACGGCGCACGATCTTCGCTTCGCTCTCATCGATCATCCGCTCGCCAGGCGCGCCCGACCTTGGCCGATAACCATAGGCGTATGAGCCGGGAATTCTTCCGTTGCTGACAGCGTTATCGTGCCCGCGCCGAACCTTGTCGGCGAGCTGTGGCTTGTAGATCGTATTGTAGAGACTTGCGATGCTGATGTCAGTCGCCGTCGCATAAACGCCTTTCTGATCCATCAGCTCGACGCGGTTGAACTCAAACACCTGCTTGAGCCGCTGGATTGTGGCGGGGTCGCGCGACAAGCGGTCGAAATGCTCGACGATGATCACGTCGAAGTCTTGCTTTCGCACACCTTCGAGCAAACGCTGATAGCCATCGCGCTTGTCTTCGGTAAGGCCAGACTTTGCAGCGTCGACAAATTCACCAACGACATCAAGGCTATTGCGTGCGGCGACCTTCCGGCAGAGTAATAGCTGACCATCAATCGAGGTCACTTTTTGCATGTCGCTCGAGTAGCGGGCGTATATCGCGGCCCTCTTTTTTTGTGATGGTGTCGCCATCCCGTTCCTCTATCGACTGCCCCGAAACGCCTTGTTCATCCCGCGCAAGCTGCCGTCCAATGGCACGCGCCAGCTCAAGCCAAATTTCCTCATTGTTGGGATTGTCCCAACTTTGCAGGTGAGAAGGATCAAGCGGTCGCATGATCGCCTTTTGGCCCCGAGGCGATCGGATTCGGGTACGCATTACAGCGAAGCCTTCACAAGCTACCGTAAATTTCTAGCGCGCGCTATGGATAGGCGACAGGGATCACGTGCGGCGTTCGCGTGCTCCGTTCGGAGGCTCGATCGAAGCCCCTGCATTCGGCTTTCGCCCGATGCGGATCGCCATCCGGCAGCAGCCTCAGTCGGCAAGCGCCATGACCTGACAAGAGTCATGACAGGGCGACGGATGACTTTTGCTCCTGCAGCGCTCATGGAAGTCTCAATTGGCAATGGCGAGTCTATTCATGTTGACTGTTGCAGTCGTGAATGAAAATGAGATTCTTCGAATGTCGGGCGCGAGCGCGTCGCTGCGAAGGTAATCGTAGGCCGGAGGGAATTTGCTAAGCAAAGCGGAGTAGAAATACTTGTGTCTGAGGGGGCGAGACATCCGATTCATCCGGTTCATAGCTTGGCGATGCCGTTTTCGCAGTCATTACACGACGAACGTCATTGAATCGGACGCAAGGCACGTCGGAGTCGCACCGACCCACTGGCGTGCGACTCTGGGACCGGATGGATCTAACTGCTTGCGCGCGCCTGCGACGCAAATCCTCTGCCAACTCCTGGCAACCATCGGAGCCGTCATCTGCCCCGCTGCGGGAGACGAGGCCAAAGCAGCTGACTGCTATCGGACCTGCCCTAACCTTCCAGATATCATATCGAACAACGTACCAACACTGCGGGCGAGAACCGCTTCGGCGCTTGCCCGCCCGATGCGCACAGCGCGAACGAGAGGGCGCTGCAATGCCTAAGATTTTGATGATTGCTTGGAAAGGCGCGTCCGTGCAAGAGAACGAGTTCTCGAAAACCCAACAAGGGAAATCGCACTGTGACAGCCTCTCTTGACGGCGAAATTCGCGATGGACGCCATCAGATGCAGGTCCGCGTCTATTTCGAAGATACGGATTCCGGCAAAATTGTGTATCACGCGAATTTTATACGCTTCATGGAACGCGGCAGGACGAATTACTTGCGCCTGCTCGGAACGAGTCAGCACGCGCTGCTCCAAGAGGCGCGGAACGATGCGCCCGGCTTTGCCTTTGTAGTCCGGTCGATGACAATCGACTTTCTAAGGCCGGCAGTCTTGGACGACGTGCTTGACGTCGTTACTCTCCCGCAAGAGGTGAGAGGCGCGTCAATTACCTTACTGCAGGAATGCAGGCGCGCAGAGGATCTCTTGGTCACGGCGCGTGTACGTGTGGCGTTTATCTCAGGCGGAAGAGCGCAGCGTATCCCGAAGGCGCTGCGGCTTGCTATGCAAGGGCATAAATGAAATCTGCTCCTAATTCAAGCCTCGGCCGTCCGGCGACAAACGAAGAGGTGCGTCGCGCCGCGGATCGGAGGCGCATAACTCCTGTGCTCTGTAGCGTGCAAATCGGACAGACCGGATGCGCTGTTGGCAAGCTCGCAGCACGCCGTGCCCGTGCTCACTTGGCCCCGTGTGCAAAGAAAAGACGAAGGTCGGCGTGAAGCCGCGCCAGCGCCCGGCCCGGGACCTTTCCAAACGTCTGGATGCCGCGCTCGTCGCGGATGAATTTGGCAGCACCGGTGGTCATACCCGCCGCCAGCAGCGCATTAATGCGTGCTTGAACTTCGGGCACATACCGAATCTCTCCGGCATCAAATCGCTGGCAAAACTGACATCTGAGCGAGTTCACGCATGGGACCAGCGGATAGGGGTCAACTGATGGAGAGTTGCGCCTCAATGTAGCTGTGCTAGTACGCCCACTCTCGAATCGAGGAGCTAAGAGTGGCGAAGAAGGCAAAGAAGACAGCTACGAAGAAGAAACCTGTGCGTCGAGAATACTCGAAGGCTGACGTGAAGGAGCTGCGCGCTCATTCGAAAGCGAAGACTCCGGTTGCGAAAATTGCGAAGCTCACAAAGCGCTCCGAAGGCTCACTTCGCCAAAAGGCGCTCAAGCTTGGAATCCGGCTCGGTCACCAGCGCTAGAAGGCGGCATCATGACGCGCTTCAATAGAGTGTTCTCGACCAGAACGTTGTTGCAGATCATCTGCGTTCTTGTCGCTGTTGTCACAATGAAGTTGTTGGGCGCTCATTATGACTGCAGCTGGGCAGCCGCAGTTGCGGTTGACAAGAACACCTTGGCAGGCTGAGCAGAAAAGAAGTACGCCTAGTGGCGAGCTATCACGCGGCGTTCAACCGTACGAAGTAACGGCGCCTTCAGAACCGCAGGGCGAAGAGGACCAATCAAAAATCTAGTGCGGGCGATTTCCCCATATGTGCGGCAGGACTCGAACCAGCAACCAGGCCGTTACGAGCGGCAAAATAACGAATAGCTTCGTTGATTTTACTGCCTTTCCGGTTGATTTTGGTCTCATTGGTGTGGTTTGTCGAGTTCGTTTCTGGTGCGAAACTGTGCAGTTCTTCCAATCGAAGCTTGGACTTAGGGCGTTGCGCTCTGTTAGTGATAACGTGGGAAGGCATCTTGATGCCGGCGACGAGGCGAATTCTTTATGCCATCTTGCCGGCTGATCGCCGCGGCCTGTCCAGGTCAGCGTCTCGGTCCGCGCGCTATCGGTAGCGAGCAAAAAAGGGTTCAACGCCAGGGTGAAGGGATAGTCCAGACCACGAACGCCGGATCGGCGGCGGCGAAAGCCGAAGTGGTACGAGAATCCGTGGGGCCGCAAGGCCTGTGCCGGTTCGAGTCCGGCCGCCCGCACTAGATTCATCATTGGATATCTGCCACTTTCCGCGCCACTCGCGTGGCTTGCATCCACGAATCGATTTATATTTTTTGGGTAGCCGCAGCCGACCGTCCCGTGAGAGACGTAGCCCTTTTCGCGCTGCTGGATTGCCTGAAAATCTAATTGTAGTGCCAGCTCGGCCGAGGAGACGCGATGTTTGCAGACGTGAAAGGACCTTCTTTCATTTTTTGGCCTGTCGGGTGCGGCGACAGCACGACGATTGTCATCAGCAAGACCGAGGTGCTCCAGATCGACCTGAATGATAAGATCATGGCTGACGACGACGACAACGAGCACATCCCGTTAGTTGATGAACTCGTGGCACAGCTCCCCCAGCGCGACGGGAAGCCTTACTTGTCTTGCTTCGTGCTTACGCATCCGGACCAGGATCACTGCCGCGGCTTCGCCGATCTACTCAAGAGAGTTGTGATCGGGGACCTATGGCATAGCCCCCACATCTTCCGGGAGTACGAGGACGAAAAAGTCCTGTGTGACGATGCAGAGGCTTTTCGCAAGGAAGCTCATCGCCGTGCGGCAAAAACCATTAAGGTGGGCGGCGATCCCGGGGCCGGAAATCGCGTAAGAGTTATCGGTTATAGCTCACTGTTCGAGCCTGGCGAGAAGTACCACAATCTTCCTGAGCAGTTTCACACTCGCCCAGGGTCTGAGATCACGACACTCGATGGCGCAGCTGTCAGCGACCGTTTCCATGCCTTCATCCATGCGCCGTTTAAGGAAGGTGAAGCTGACGCCCGCAACGAGACCAGCGTGGCAATGCGCGTGATTATTGGCTCTCAAGATCACCCGATGTACGGCCTCTTCTTGGGAGACGTCTCCTACCCGACCCTGATGCAGATCTTCCAGCAGACTCACGACCATGACAATGATGCCATGCTGAACTGGAACGTGCTGCTTGCTCCGCATCACTGCTCGAAGAAGGTTATGTACGAAGACGAAGCACTTCAGCAGGACGCAATGGACGAACTCCAGGCGCCCCAGCTCAAGATTGGTTACATCGTCGCTAGCTCGCCGGAATTCCCGGCGTCAAACTCCCCTGGCGACAATCCGCCCCATGTTAAGGCAAGAAACCGCTATGAGGAGATCGTCAACACAGCCTTCTTATGTACCGGCGAATATAGCACGCCCGAAAACTTGCGGCCGATCATCTTCACCGTGAATGAAAACGGTGTCTTTCTCGACGATGACGATTGCGAGGTATCTGATAGCGCGCGCGAAACGTTGGCAGCCGCCGTGGCCGGAGCCCGCGGGCACGCAGCACCTCCAACCGCCAAAGTTGGTTTCGGTCACGAATGAAATCTGACGGGCAGGCTTGGGCGCTCGAGCAATTAGCCGACATTGTTCAAGCCTCCTCTGGATTACTTGAGGTCATCGAGATCGTCGAGCCGACCGCCCAAGGCGAAGCGGTTTCTATCTCCCTATCGGTGGACTGCTTAGGGTATCCGCGAAAACAAGGCGGCATTCCACTTAAGGCGCGGGAGCGGTTGCTTCTTAAGCTACCAGCCAATTTCCCCTTAGAGTTACCGCGCTTGCACTTTGCGCATACGCGTTATCGCGACTTTTCGCATGTACAATGGGGCAGCTATATTTGCCTCTATCAAGCGACCGATAGTGAATGGCAACCGGAAGATGGTCTCTTCGGTTTCATGCAGCGCGTCGATGACTGGCTTCGAGCCGCCGCAGCGAATGAGTTAGACCCGGCCGGGATGCCGCTGCACCCGCCCGTCACCTATACAGTCAGCGCGCTGAAGGTAGTCCCCACGCAAAATGCTCCCGTGCCTGATCCGACGTTTTGGGCTGGGTATGCCAAGATCACGCGTGAGAATGAGAACCGTATCGAACTCGGCCAATGGATCGAACACTCTGGCACTCTACCCGAAGGCCGGTTGGCTGCTGTCGTGCTATTGCCGACAGGGATGCCGCACGAATATCCCGACACACTCTCGGGGCTTCTGAAGGAGCTCAAAGCTCGTGATGTTCCCATCGAGATCATTCGGTTGATGATACAACTCGGCGTGCTTAGGGGTGACAGCGGCAAGCCGCTCATCTTCGTTCTGGGCGCTGCCATGCGAGGCATCGCGGGCGGGGAACGCCTACAGCATCTAGCCTGCTGGCAAATCGACGCGAAGCGCGTGGATCAGATGCGCGAAGCTATCAGGGCTTCTACGGACGATAACCCGATTGATGTAGCCGAGTTCTACATTTGGGCCGAAACGGCCAAGATCGATTGGTGCAGCGTCTTTGAGGACCGACCCGAGATTGTCACCAGAAGGGACGCCGAAAGCGCATCAGCATGGTGGGCTGGCCGTCACGCCGTTCTGTTTGGTTGCGGAGCTATCGGAAGCGCGGTCGCCATGCTCCTTGCTCGCGCTGGCGTCGCCAAACTGCAGCTATATGACAAAGATTCAGTCAAGCCAGGCTTATTGGTCAGGCAGTTGTTTGACCGATATCAGATCGGCGTCAACAAAGCGAAAGCAACGGCCGAAAACGTTCGCTTTGCGAATCCGTCAGTTGAGGCCCTACAATCGAGCGCCGATGTCATCAGATTGCTTGAAATCCCCGAGAGTCTGGCAGACATCCTGGCTGCGGACGTCATCATAAACGCGACAGCTTCGACAATGGTCGCGACCTCTCTAGAGAGGCAATTCCGGGATTGGCCCAAATCCCACCCACCGATTATCTCCATGGCTCTTGGGCACAAAGCCGACCAGGCATTGATGACGATGGGAGTTCATGGCGCTCCCGGCATCACGCTCGATATTGATCGCCGAGCAAAGATCGCCTTGTCCAATCTTGCCAAAGGAAAGCAGGTCCTTGACGAGTTCTGGCCTATAAGCCCCGACCGAACGCGTTTGTTTCAGCCAGAACCTGGATGCTCGAGTCCCACCTTCCGCGGCTCGGCTACCGACGTCATGGCGCTCACCGCTCAGATGACAAACGTCGCGAGTCGATGGTTGGCAGATCCATCGCCTGCCGTTTCGCGCGCTCGGTCCTTTGATCTGACAGGGCAACGCGCAGGCGGTCTCCGTGAGTTCGAGTTCGACTGGCCAAGCGACGTCATTCTTCCCGACGGTCGTAACGATTACCAAGTCCGCGTAAGTCAAGCAGCTCTTTCCGGAATGCGTTCGTGGATGCGCAGATCAGAGCGGGTTAATGGTCGGCGCGTCGAGACCGGTGGCATTCTGTTTGGCCATACCGATGAATTCCTGAAAATTATCTGGGTTGATGAGATCAGTGGCCCGCCCCCTGACAGCACACAGTCTGCCGCCGCGTTTATTTGTGGAACGGCGGGGGTTTCTGAAATGAACGCGGAAAAGATTAAAAGAACCAGGAAATCCGTCGCCTTTGTCGGAATGTGGCACACGCATCCGGGGGGAATACCACTTCCCAGCCATACGGATTATAGCGCGATGGTAAACCTCCTTACAGGGGACGAATTCCAAGCCAAGCGCTTTCTGATGATAATCATCGGGGCCGACTCATCGCGGCCCCTCATATCGGGGACCGTTTTTGAGCGCGCCGACTACCGACCTTAGTCCGCTACAGAAGCGGCCGTTCATCGGACTCGCCATGTCCGGCGGTGGAGCGCGAGCGATGGCGTTCCATTTGGGATGTTTGCGCGCACTTCATGACCGGGGCCTCCTCGACAAAGTGAGAGTGGTCTCCACCGTCTCCGGGGGCAGCGTAATCGGTGCGTGTTACGCTTACAGTTCGGATGATTTCACAACATTCGACAAGAAGCTGGTCGAGCTACTCCAAAGAGGCATTCAGCGGATGATCGTGAAGGAGATGCTGCTAAGCTCTCAACTTACGAAAATCCTCCTAACGTTGGTCATAAGTGGACTGCCAACCCTCGCGCTGTGGTGCCTATCGTCACTCCTTGCGTTGCTGCGAATCTTCACGGGGATTACGACGAGACGGCTCGAGCATAGCCTGACAACGTTTCGGCAATCCCTGCCCGTTTGGGGCAGTCTCACCACGGCGTTCGAATTGGCTTTGACTAGGCTTTTTGGATCGAAGACCGTCCGCGACGTTGCGCGCCCAGGACTGCATGTTGTCATAAATGCCTGTGACTTGAAGACAGGCACGGCGTTCCGATTCGGCTCACAAAGGTCAGGAGGTTGGCGATATGGCCAGATTGCCGGAGCAACCCCGACCGTCGCGAAGGCCGTGGCGGCGTCTGCCGCCTTCCCGATCATTCTCCCGCCGTTGATTGAAACGTTCGAGTTCACCAAAGCTGGACGCACACAAAGCCAAACCGTTGTCCTAACTGATGGCGGAGTGTTTGATAATCTGGGTGTGGCCGTACTGGAGCCTGGTCGCGATGGCGACATCACTGACACTTATCCCGTGACACACATCATCAGCCTCAACGCGGGCCCAGGCCAGCTAGATGGAGGAGACCATCCATTCTGGTGGGCTAGCCGCGTCGCAAAGTCCTTTGAAGCTGTGCATCGCAAATCACAAGACCACGTCTATTCCCGGCTTCATCGCCACGTAGAAACGGGTGAATTAGACGGGTTCGGAATGGTCTACCTCGGCCAACAAGATCACCGGTTGCCCCACCGTCCGGCCGATCTGGTAAGTCGCGACGAAGTGCGTCAGTACCCGACAGACTTTGCGCCCATCGCGGCGAAAGACCTTGGTCTGTTGACCAAACGAGGTGAACAGCTCACCCACATCATCATCGATCGTTACATGCCTCACCTCTGACTTGTCCTGTTGTTTACGGACATTTCGGCTCGTGCCTACAATGTACGCTGGACCTAAGGAATGACCACTTTGCGAGACGAATTTCGCCGTCAGTTGCCATTGGCTATCGGAAGCCTAACTCCCGTCGAGCAGGCGGCTATTGCGGTAGAGGTGCGGAATCCGAGGCAAAGCGGCCACCGATTCCGACGGAAGGCGGCCAGCGATTCCGATCGAAAGCGGCCACCCAATCCGAACGAAGGCGGCCAC